>CADEGF010000022.1:0-6513 GCA_902826815.1 uncultured Mycobacteriaceae bacterium | reverse complement strand
GCGCCTCTTCGAGCGGCACGATCCCGAGGCGGTGGCCGAGCGTCGCAACGCGAGCGGCGGTCTGCCGACCACGGCCGAGTTCGCCAGTGCGATCGTGCGGGCCACCCACGAACCCCATCGCAATGGCGAGACAATCTATGTCGGCGGTTCGGACTATCTGACGTAGGAGCCTGGGATGCCCTCGATGTATCCGATGTCGCGGATCGAGATCGTAGTATTCGACGGCGTCGACGAACTCGATGCCGTCGCTCCGTTCGAAATCCTTGTGGCGGCGGGCTACCAGGTCGAGCTCGTCACCGTGCAGACGTGTTCAGCTGTCACCGGGTCGCATGGCATGACGCTCACTCCGCACGGAACCCTCGGCAGCCCGGACCTCCTCATCGTGACGGGCGGAGGGTGGTCGACGAAGGCGGATGCCAGCGCATGGGGCGAGGTGCAGCGCGGCCTTATCCCATCGGCCATCGCCGACCGGCACGCGGCGGGCAGCCGCATCGCGGGGGTCTGCACCGGCGCGATGTTGATCGCGGCAAGCGGAATCCTCGAGGGCCGGCCTGCGGTCACCCACCGCTCGGCGCTCGAGGATCTCCGTGAGCTCGGCGTGGACGTGCGCCCGGAGGCTCGCGTCGTCGACGACGGCGACGTGCTCACCAGCGGCGGCGTGACGTCGGGCATCGATCTGGCACTGCACCTCATCGAACTCGACCGCGGTCGCGTTGTCGCGCTCGGTGAAGCGGCGCGCATCGAACACGACTTCCGCGGCCCGGTGCTGACGACGCGTACTACCGGCTAACGGTAACCGGCCGACCACCGCCAGCATCACCGGTAGATGGCGGTCAGCGGCGATGCCCAGATTCCCAGCGACCGCCAAGGTAATCACCAGCGCAAACGAGCAACCGCTCGGGAGCCGGATTCATTCCGACGACGAAAGCTGGTGGTTCCAATGACAGAGAACAAGACAGTTCACGACGTGACCTACGACCTCCTTCGAGAGCTGGGGCTGACGACGGTGTTCGGAAACCCTGGCTCGACCGAGCAGACGTTCCTGCAGGACTTCCCAGAAGACTTCAGCTACGTGCTGGCGCTGCAGGAGGCGTCGGCGGTCGCGATGGCGGACGGCTTCGCCCAGTCCACCGGCAAGCCGGCGCTGGTCAACCTGCACACCGCAGCGGGCACCGGTAACGGGATGGGCAGCCTGGTGGCCGCCTACCGGGCCAACACCCCGCTGATCATCACCGCCGGTCAGCAGACCCGTGAAATGTCCATCATCGACCCGTACCTGAACAATCCCGACGCCACCCAATTTCCCAAACCGTGGGTCAAGTGGTCGTACGAGCCGGCTCGCGCCGAGGACGTGCCCGCTGCCTTCATGCAGGCCTACGCGGTCGCCATGCAGGAGCCCAAAGGACCGGTGTACCTGTCGATCCCGCTCGACGATTGGCAGAAGCCGGCCCTCGGGCCCGCGACGGTGAGGACCGTCAGCCAGCGCACCGCCCCGGATGCCGAGCGGCTCTGCGAGTTCGCCGACCGGATCAACCGGGCGCAGCGGCCGCTACTGGTGCTCGGGCCGGAGGTCGACCGGGCGGGCGGCTGGGACGCGGGCATCGCCTTCGCCGAGAAGCTGGGGGCGCCCGTCCGCGGCAGCGCCCTGGCCGATCGGGCGTCGTTCCCCGAGGATCACCCGCTGTACACGGGCCCGCTGCCGATGACCATCGCCGAGGTCAATCAGGTGCTGCAGGGCCACGATCTCGCGATCGTGATCGGCGCGCAGGTGTTCCGCTACTACCCCTACGTGGCGGGCGACTACCTGCCCGACGGGACCGAGCTGATTCAGCTGACGGTCGATCCCCATCTGGCGTCCGCCGCTCCGGTGGGCGACAGCTTGCTCGGCGATGTTCGGATCGGCCTGGAACAACTGCTCGACCTGATCGACACGCCTGTCGGGCGGCCCGCCCCGACCCCGCTCAATCGGGACCGCGCCGTGCGGACATCGGCGCCGACGGAGCGGCTGACGGCCGACGAGGTGTATGCCACCTTGGCAACCGTCAAGCCCGACGACTCAGCGGTGGTGATGGAGTCCACGTCGACCATGGCCGAACTTTTTCAGTGGCTTCCCACGACGCGGTCGGGCAGCTTCTTCGCGACAGGAAGCGGTGGCATCGGGTGGGGCGTTCCCGGCGCAGTCGGAGTGGCGCTCGGCGACCGTGAGCGCGGAGTCGAGCGGAACATCGTCGCCACCATCGGCGACGGTTCGTTCCAGTACTCCATCCAGGCGATCTGGACGGCCGCTCAACACAAGCTGCCGATCGTCTTCGTGGTGCTGCGCAACGAGGCCTACGAGGTGCTCAAGTCGTTCGCACTGCTGGAGGGGACGCCCAATGTGCCCGCGTTGGATCTGCCTGGGCTCGACATCGCCTCGCTGGCAACCGGTTTCGGGTGCCATACGGCCGATGTGAGGTCTACCGACGAGCTCGCGAGCGAGTTCAAGCTGGCGCTGGATGCCGACGGGCCAACCGTCATCGTCGTCCACACCCAGCCCGAACTGCCACATCTCGGCTGAAGGAGGAAGAAATGCCCATCTATACCTGCACCACCGCACAGTCAACCCTCACGGCTGAGGCGAAAGCAGCTCTGGCCGCGGAGATCACGCACATCCACTCGGTGATCAACCACGTGCCGAGCACCTACGTCAATGTCGTCTTCAACGAGCAGCCAGCCGAGAACGTCTACACCGACGGGGTGCCCGCGACTCCGCTGCTCATCACGGGGTGGGTCCGCAACGGTCATCCGGAGGAGGAAACGACCCGACTCGCAACCGAGATCGCCGATGCCGCCACACGAATCAGCGGCACTCCCGCCGACCGGGTGCTGGTGGTCTTCGAGAGCAGTCCCGCCCACTACGCGGTCGAAGGCGGCCGTGTCCTACCCGAGCCGGGCGAGGAAGCCGCCTGGCTCGCCGGCCGAGCCCGATAAGGGTCAGTCGTGGACGCCATCGCAGTCAGTCACACCGGCGACCCCGATGTGCTGACATACGTCGAAGCACCGATTCCCACACCCGGCCCGCGCGAGGTGCTGATCAAAGCGGAGGCCATCGGTGTCAACTTCATCGACACGTATTTCCGGACCGGCCTCTACCCGCACGAGCTGCCGTTCATTCCCGGCAGCGAGGTGTCCGGCACCGTCGCCGCCGTCGGTGCGGAGGTCACCGCTTTCCGGGTGGGTGACCGAGTCGCCAGCGCCGACGCGATCGGCACGTACGCCGAATATTGCAATGCGCCTGTCGAATTGACCGCCCACATCCCCGAGGACGTTTCCTTCGAGACCGCCGCCTCGGCGTTGTTGAAGGGCCTGACGGCACACTTCCTGATCAAGTCGGTCTATCCGATCCAGCCCGGCGACGACGTACTGCTGCACGCCGGCGCCGGCGGCGTCGGGCTGATCCTGACCCAGTGGGCAACCAGCTTGGGTGCGCGTGTGATCACGACGGTGTCCACCCCGGAGAAAGCCGAGATGTCGCGCCGAGCAGGGGCGGCCGATGTACTGGACTACCCCACCGACGCGGAGGAATTCGGCGCTGAGGTGCGCGCGTTGACGAACGGCGACGGCGTGGCCGCGGTGTTCGACGGTGTTGGCAAGTCGACGTTCGATGCGAGCCTCGCCAGCCTCGCCATTCGGGGCGTGCTGGCGTTGTACGGCGCTGCGAGTGGACCGGTGCCGCCCGTCGACCCGCAGCGATTGAACACCGCTGGGTCGGTGTACCTCACCAGGCCGCTACGAACACACTTCAACCGCACATCCGACGAGTTTGCTTGGCGTGCGGGCGAGTTGTTCGACGCGATCTCGGCGGGGACGGTGGCCGTGACGACCGGCGAGCGGTACCACCTCAAGGACGCCGCCCAGGCGCACCGCGACCTCGAGGGCCGCCGGACGCATGGCTCGACGGTGCTGACGCTCTAGGCTCAGCTCCAATAGCCTTCTTGTACTTGCGCCGCTTCTTCTTCGAGCAATGGGCCGATGACCGTTATGGGCCGCTGTCCGTGCGTGAGGACCTCGCGGGTCGGTAGGGCGAATGTCGGGTTCTCCGGGTTGTCGCCGGTCAGTTCGAGCAACGAATGCTCGGACATCCCGTACACGATCCTGCCGATCCCCGTCCAGTAGGACGCACCCGTGCACATCACGCACGGCTCGGCGCTGGCATACAACGTTGCCCGGTTCATTCCCTCGTCGCCGAGCACATGCCACGCGGCCGCGGTAGCAACCACTTCGGCGTGCCGTGTCGGATCGCCGTCGGGTGGGGCGGACTCGTTACCCCGTTCGGCGATCACGTTGCCTCCGGCGTCGGCGACCAGGGCACCGAATGGAGTGTTTCCGCTCTGCCTCGATTCTCTGGCCAACGCGAACGTCCGCCGCAGGAGCGCCAGGTCAGCTTCGCTTGCGGTCGGGTCGGCGTGAGCCGGCGTCGTCTTTACGAACTGTGTGCCAGCGATGCCCGCGATGACTCCAGCACCGAGCAACACCGCCCTTCGCTGTATCTGCATGGTCTCCGACGCTAGCCCTGCGGCACGCCGATATGGTCTGTTCCGCAGTTCTGGGACGATAGAGCCATGTCGCCGTCGAAGCGTGTCCTCGTTCTCGGGTCCGGGTTCGCCGGCCTATGGGCCGCCCTCGGCGCGGCAAGACGGCTCGACGAACTCGGCGCCGCGCAAGGCGAAGTCGATATCACCGTCATCAGTTCGCAGCCGTACCACGACATCCGGGTCCGCAACTACGAGGCCGACCTCAGCCCGTGCCGAATCCCGTTGGCGGGCCTTCTTGATCCGGCGGGCATCAGGCACATCACCGCCGACGTCACCGAGATCGATGCGGCCGCGGCGACCGTGAGAACGGCGGACGGCGCAACGCATCGCTATGACCGCCTCGTGCTCGCGGTGGGCAGCAGGGTGGCCAGGCCGGATCTTCCCGGGTTAGCCGAGTACGCCTTCGACGTGGACACCTACGACGGCGCCATGAGGCTGCAGGCACACATTCGCAGCCTCGATGCGGGGGATCCCGCATCCGCGACCGCGGTGGTCGTCGGCGCGGGTCTGACGGGTATCGAAACCGCGAGCGAGCTACCGGCGATGCTGTCCGCTGCGCTCGGTGACGCTATCGCGCCGCGAGTCGTCCTCGTCGACCACAATCCGCTGGTCGGCTCGGACATGGGCGACTCTGCTCGTCCGGTGATCGAGGAAGCGTTGGCGGGCAACGGAGTCGAAACCATGACCGGAGCGGGCGTCGCGGCCGTCGAAGGACGAAGCGTGACCCTGTCGGACGGGGAGGTCATTCCGTCGGCGACGTTGGTGTGGTGCGCCGGAATGCGGGCCAACCCGTTGACCGCCCAGTTCGGCGTGGCGTGCGACCGGCTCGGCCGACTGCCCGTCGACGACTATCTGAGAGTCGAAGGCGTCGACGGTGTCTTCGCCGCGGGCGATGTGGCGGTGGCCCGGATGGACGACGAACACACGTCGGTGATGTCGTGTCAGCACGGCAGGCCGATGGGCCGCTATGCCGGCTACAACGTCGTGAGCGACCTGCTGGGTGCGCCGATGTTGTCACTGCGGATCCCCTGGTACGTAACCGTGCTCGATCTCGGCCCCGCCGGCGCGGTGTACACCGAGGGCTGGGACCGCAAGGTCGTCAGCCGCGGCGACGAGGCCAAGACGACCAAGCGGGTGATCAACGGCGAACGCATCTATCCGCCAACGAACGGCGACAGGACGGCACTGCTTGCCGCGGCTGCCCCGAACCTGCAGGCTCCCCCCGCATACGGGCAGTGACGATCAAAACCGCTTCTAAGACGGTGGTGAGCATGTCACGCAGTTGCGTCTGCATGAGTCCCCGTACCGCGGCCAAGTCCATGGTCTAAGAACAGAGGTCGCTCGCGCGTGCGTAGATGCCTTCAAGACTGACAGCGTGCGCCGTGACGGGCTGTCTTGTGCCGTTGATCTCAACGTAGCCATCAGGCCCGTCGGGCACGATCTCGTTAATGTCCCGGAAGTTGCCGAACCGTCTCGCTGTGGCGTTGAGCCCGTACTCGATCCCGCCGGCCGTGAATGTCACCATGCTGTCCTCGGAGTAACACTTCAACACTCCGTCTGCAACGGTGAACGGCCAGACTCCACTGGCCCACGTTGTCTTTGAGATCAGCGGGCCCACAGCCGTGGGCGTCGGGCCGGACGCTGGCGCTGCGACTTTGTTTTGCCCGGAACAACTTACGACGACCAGTCCCACCCAAGCGACGGCTAAGCCGACCCGTACGATCCCCACGCCTCGATGGTAGCCAGCGATAAAAGGCGCCGACCCAATTCCAGACATGCTGAGCGGCGGCTGAATTCCGGCGTGGATGTTATTCCGGCGTGGATGTTGAAGCCCAAGCCCGATCGCGGATGACTAACAGTCAGCATCCGCTTCGCCCTCACCGCCGTCGCTATCGTCGCCGTCGTTTTCGCTTTCGTCGGGGATGAGGTAGCGCTCGGG
>CADEGF010000021.1 GCA_902826815.1 uncultured Mycobacteriaceae bacterium | reverse complement strand
TACAGCCCGCCGCAAAAATCCACCGCCATCACGTCCGACGAAAAATCGAGGCTAAGGTCCCGGCCCTGACGGGACGGCCAATTTCGGTTGGATCAAACCAGCGTGAAGAACTGAAAACAGGTAGGCCAAATTGGTGGCACTACTGGGTGAACACGGACTACCTTGGGGCCAACATCCGTGAACACCTCACGGCGGCGCTCAACACGAGGCGCCAACCATCGCCCAGCGGTAGGAGGTGACTGATCGACACCTTGTACCGGCGAGCGGCGAAATGACGCGTGCCCCGTCGGTGCACTTTGCTCCAGGTAGGCACGCAGTGCGCGTGCGACGCGAGAGAGAAACGAGTCGCCAAGCATGTCAATCCGTTCCATGGAAACCGACCGCTCGATGATCGTTGAAGACGAGAGCCCCGCGCCCGCGCCGAACGCAGAGGTCGTTGTCAAGGGCCGCAACGTAGAGATTCCCGACCACTTCCGCACCTACGTCTCAGAGAAGCTCGCTCGACTCGAGCGACTTGATCGCACCATCTACCTTTTCGACGTCGAACTCGACCATGAGCGCAATCGGCGCCAACGCAAGAACTGTCAGCACGTGGAGATCACTGCGCGAGGCCGTGGCCCGGTGGTACGGGGCGAGGCCTGCGCCGACAGCTTCTACGCCGCCCTGGAATCGGCTGTCTGCAAACTCGAGAACCGCCTGCGGCGAACCAAGGATCGCCGCAAGGTGCACTACGGGGACAAGACCCCGGTGTCGTTGGCCGAAGCCACCAAGATCTCGGCGCCCGAGGCCTTCATGCCCCCGACCTCCGACGAAGCACAGTCGCCCGACGGAACCGAGGTCCACGAACCCGGCCAGGTCGTGCGCACAAAGGAACACCCGGCCACGCCGATGACCGTCGACGACGCGCTTTACGAGATGGAACTGGTGGGCCATGACTTCTTTCTGTTCCACGACAAACAAAGCGACAAGCCGTGTGTGGTCTACCGAAGGCACGCCTACGATTACGGCCTGATTCGACTCGCCTGAGGTCTGAGCTCAGGCATTCGACCAGCCACTTCGGCGTGTCACCTAGGATGGATGCGACTCTGATACGAGACGAGATCCATCAACCCACAGGGGAAACAAGCCGTGCTCGATAAGTTGCTGCGTTTCGGTGAAGGCCGCATGGTCAAGCGCCTCAAGCGGGTGGCTGACTATGTCAACACCTTGTCCGACGACGTCGAGAAGCTCTCCGACGCCGAACTGCGCGCCAAAACCGAAGAGTTCAAGAAGCGGTATGCCGATGGCGCCGACCTCGACGACCTGATGCCGGAAGCGTTCGCGGTGGCCCGTGAGGCCGCATGGCGCGTCCTCGACCAGCGGCCCTACGACGTGCAGGTGATGGGTGCGGCCGCCCTGCACTTCGGCAACGTCGCCGAGATGAAGACCGGTGAGGGCAAGACGCTGACCTGCGTGCTGCCCGCCTACCTGAACGCGCTGTCGGGTAAGGGCGTGCACGTCGTCACCGTCAACGACTACCTGGCCAAACGAGACAGCGAGTGGATGGGCCGTGTGCACCGCTTCCTCGGCCTCGAGGTCGGGGTGATCCTGGCCCAGATGACGCCCGACGAGCGTCGCAACGCCTACAACGCGGACATCACCTACGGCACCAACAACGAGTTCGGCTTCGACTATCTGCGCGACAACATGGCGCATACGACCGAGGAGATGGTGCAGCGCGGCCATCCGTTCGCCGTCGTCGACGAGGTCGACTCCATCCTGATCGACGAGGCCCGTACCCCGCTGATCATCTCCGGACCCGCCGACGGGTCGTCGAACTGGTACTCCGAGTTCGCCCGGTTGGCGCCGCTGATGGAGAAGGACAAGCACTACGAGGTCGACATCCGTAAGCGGACCATCGGTGTCAGTGAACTCGGCGTCGAGTTCGTCGAGGATCAACTCGGCATCGACAACCTCTACGAGGCCGCCAACTCGCCGCTGGTCAGCTACCTGAACAACGCCATCAAGGCCAAAGAGCTGTTCATGCGCGACAAGGACTACATCGTGCGTGACGGCGAAGTCGTGATCGTCGACGAGTTCACCGGCCGCGTGCTCGTCGGCCGCCGCTACAACGAGGGCATGCACCAGGCCATCGAGGCCAAGGAAAACGTCGAGATCAAGGCCGAGAACCAGACCCTGGCCACCATCACGTTGCAGAACTACTTCCGCCTCTACGACAAGCTCGCGGGGATGACCGGCACCGCCCAGACCGAGGCCGCCGAACTGCACGAGATCTACAAGCTCGGCGTGGTGCCGATCCCGACCAACAAGCCGATGATCCGCGCCGACCAGTCCGACCTGATCTACAAGACCGAAGAGGCCAAGTACATCGCGGTCGTCGACGACGTCACCGAGCGCTACGAGAAGGGTCAGCCGGTGCTGATCGGCACCACCAGCGTGGAGCGGTCGGAGTACCTGTCGCGTCAGTTCACCAAGCGGCGCATACCGCACAACGTGCTCAACGCGAAGTACCACGAGCAGGAAGCCGGCATCATCGCCGAGGCGGGCCGCCGCGGCGCCATCACCGTCGCCACCAACATGGCGGGCCGCGGCACCGACATCGTGCTCGGCGGCAACGTCGATTTCCTCACCGACAAGCGGCTGCGTGACCAGGGACTCGACCCGGTCGAAACCCAGGACGAGTACGACGCCGCCTGGCATGAGCTGCTCCCGCGGGTGAAGGACGAAGCTTCCGACGAGGCCGAAGAGGTCATCGCCGCGGGTGGCCTGTATGTGCTTGGCACCGAGCGCCACGAGTCCCGCCGCATCGACAACCAGCTTCGCGGTCGCTCGGGCCGCCAGGGGGATCCCGGCGAGTCGCGGTTCTACCTGTCGCTTGCCGACGAGTTGATGAGGCGGTTCAACGGCGCCGCGCTGGAATCGCTGCTGACGCGGCTGAGCCTGCCCGACGATGTGCCGATCGAGGCGAAGATGGTCAGCAGGGCCATCAAGAGCGCGCAGACCCAGGTCGAGCAGCAGAACTTCGAGATCCGCAAGTACGTGCTGAAGTACGACGAGGTGATGAACCAGCAGCGCAAGGTCATCTACGCCGAGCGCCTGCAGCTCCTCGAGGGGGAGAACCTCAAGGACCAGGCCCACGGGATGCTCGTCGACGTCATCACCGCATACGTCAACGGCGCGACGGCCGAGGGCTACTCGGAGGACTGGGACCTCGAAACGCTGTGGACGGCGCTCAAGACGCTCTACCCGATCAGCATCGACCACCACGACCTGATCGACTCCGACGCCATCGGCGAGCCCGGTGAGCTGACGCGCGAGGAGCTGCTCGACGCGCTGATCGAAGACGCAGAGCGGGCCTACGAAGAGCGCGAGAAGCAGCTCGAGGAGCTCGCGGGCGAGGGCGCGATGCGCCAGCTCGAACGCAACGTGCTGCTCAATGTCGTCGACCGCAAGTGGCGCGAGCACCTCTACGAGATGGACTACCTCAAGGAGGGCATCAACCTGCGTGCCGTCGCCCAGAAGGACCCGGTGGTCGAGTACCAGCGCGAGGGCTACGACATGTTCAACGGCATGCTCGACGCGATGAAGGAGGAGGCCGTCGGCTTCCTGTTCAACGTTACCGTCGAGGCGGTGCCCGCCGCGCCTGCCACGCAGGTGGCACCCGTCGCAACGCCGGCCGGCCTCGCCGAGTTCGCCGAACAGGCGGCGGCGAAGGCACAGGAGAGTGGCGTCGCGACCAAGGAGCGTCAGCAGCCTGCGGCGTTGCGCGCCAAGGGAATTGACGACGACGCGCCGCCGCTGACCTACACCGGACCGTCCGAGGACGGCTCGGCACAGGTGCAGCGCCAGGGTGGGAATGGCGCTAACGGCGGTCCAAGGCATGCGGCGCCGAGCAGGCGTGAGCGTCGCGAAGCCGCCCGCCGTCAGTCGAAGGCCGGCAAGAAGGGCTAGCTAGCTCGCGTGTCAGGTGCCCCCTGCACCCGGTCATTATCCGATCTGCAGGGCCACCAGGTGCCATCGACCCTCTTTGACCTCGACGCGGCCCGCGATGGCGCGCACCCGTTCACCACGGGTGTATGTCGCGAACACCTCGGCGGCTGCCTCGGTGCCACGAAGCCGGACCCGTCGCAGCACCGCTGCCTTGTCCGGCGCGGCAGACCTGGTCAGGGTGAAGACCATGTCCAGCACCGGGGGAGTGAGCATCGGCCGCAGCTGTGCGATCGGCCTGCGCCGGTCGATCACCTCGAGCACCCGCCGAAGCGCGGCGTCGGTGAAGGCAGCCGCCGCCGGAGGCGGCGCAACAACGGAGGCCGCCGGCTCGACGGGCCGCAACGGTCGTCGCAGCCGACGATGCAACGCGGCAGGCGTTGGCGCCGGGCACGGGACCGGCGCGACGGACGCGTCGAGGGGCGGCGGCTCGTAGTCGACGACCGGCGCGGTCAGTGCGCCGGCTCGGAAGGGGATGCGCGATGCGGTCAACGGACCTCTCCAGCAATCGATCAGGCGAATGATGGCGTCCGCTGGAGAGGAACAGACACATTCATGATCCCATGGTTCACGGGGTCGACACGCACCCGTGATGCCGATCTTCAGAATTGACGGTTACCGTGTCGGGAGTTCGACGAACGTCGACGTCAATACCGTCAATACCTAGGGGGAGGGGTAGCGCCGCACATGGTGAGCAGGTTGTCGGCGGCCGACGCGTCGTTCTTCGGCCTGGAGAATTCCTCGACGCCGATGTACGTCTCGTCGCTGTCGATTCTCCGAAAGCCCCGCAGCGGACTCAGCTACGAAACCCTGCTCGAAACCATCGAGCAACGGCTGCCCCAGATTCCGCGCTATCGGCAGAAGGTGCGCGAAGTGACGCTCGGCCTGGCCCGGCCGGTGTGGATCGACGATCGCGACTTCGACATCACCTATCACGTCCGCAGGTCGGCGCTGCCGTCCCCTGGCAGCGACGCGCAGCTACAGGAACTCGTCGCGCGGATGGGCTCGCGGGCGCTGGACAAGACGCGGCCGCTGTGGGAGATGTACCTGGTGGAAGGCCTGGCCGGAAACCGGCTGGCGATCTACACCAGATCCCATCAGGCGCTGGTCAACGGGATGACCGCGGTCGAGATCGGCCATGTGATCGCCGACCGCACGCAGAAGCCACCGTCGTTCGGAGAGGACATCTGGATTCCGGCCCGCGAGCCCGGCGATACCCAGCTGGTGATCGGGGCCCTCGGGGAGTGGATCGCCCGGCCCGGCGCGCAGCTGGCCGCCGTTCGGTCCGCGGTCACCGAGGTGGCCACCAACTCTTCAGAGCTGATCGATCTCGGCCGCCGTTTCACCGTCGCCGCCCGCACGTTCACCAGGGGCACCGCACCGTCCAGCCCGCTGAACACCAAGGTGTCGCGCAACCGCCGGTTCACCGTGGCCAACGCGAAGCTGGAGGACTACCGCAACCTGCGGGCCCGCTACAACTGCGACGTCAACGACGTGGTGCTCGCGGTGATCGCAGGCGCGCTGCGCAACTGGCTGCTCTCGCGCGGTGAGCCGGTGGCACCGACGGCCACCGTGCGGGCGATGGCGCCGATGTCGGTGTATCCGGATGAGGAACTCGATTCGTCGGGTCCGGGCCAGGCGATCAGCGAGGTGGCGCCGTTCCTCATCGACCTGCCCGTTGGGGAGGGCAACGCCGTGGTGCGGCTGTCCCAGATCGCGCATATGACGGAGTCGCATCCGACGGCGGGCAGCCTTGTCGATGCCAGGACCATCGTCACGCTCTCCGGTTTCGCACCGCCGACGTTGCACGCCATGGGGATTCGGGTGGCGACCACATTCCCGGCCAGACAGTTCAACCTGTTGATCACCAATGTGCCCGGCGCCCAGAAGCAGATGTACATCGCGGGCACCAAACTGCTCGAGACCTACGCGGTGCCGCCGCTGTTGAACAACCAGGTGCTGGCCATCGGCGTCACCTCCTACAACGGCATGCTCTACTTCGGGATCAACGCCGACCGGGATGCGATGAGCGACGTCGACGTGCTGCCGTCGCTGCTGCGTGAATCCCTCGACGAGCTGCTGGAAGCCGCTCAGTGACACATTCGTTGCGTTCTCGGGGTTGACGGGCGACGTCGAACAGGTTTCGAATGAATTCACCATGACAATAAGCTCTGAATCTCCTGAGACTTCCACAGACCCCGCCTCCAAGCCGACGTCAACCAACGGAGAGTCGGAGACGCATCCGATCTTCGCGGTGCCGATCGACGACGAGGTACACACCCGCAACCGCGGTCTCGACAAGGTCGTCTTCGGGGTCACCGCAGTGATCGCGCTCGGCTTCTTGGTGTGGGGCTTCGTCAGCACCGCCACGCTGGCCAGCGCATCCGGCACGGCACTCGGCTGGATCATGGACAACACCGGCTGGCTTTTCGCACTGACCGCCTCCGGTTTCGTCGTCTTCGTGCTGTGGCTGGCACTCGGCAAGTTCGGCAACATCCCGCTCGGCTGCGACGACGAGGAACCCGAGTTCCGGACCATTTCGTGGGTGGCGATGATGTTCAGCGCGGGCATGGGCATCGGCCTGATGTTCTTCGGTGTCGCCGAGCCGCTCACCCACTTCGCGACTCCGCCTCCCGGCACGGGTGCGCCCGGCAATCCCGACGCGGTGCAGACCGCCATGGCGACGACGCTGTTCCACTGGACGCTGCACCCGTGGGCGATCTACGCCGTGGTCGGCTTGTCGATCGCATACGGCGTATATCGCCGAGGCCGGATGCAGTTGATCAGCTCAGCGTTCGAGCCGCTGCTCGGCGACCGTGCCAACGGCATGGGTGGCAAGGTGATCGACATGCTGGCGATCTTCGCCACGCTGTTCGGTTCGGCGGCTTCACTAGGGCTCGGCGCACTGCAGATCCGCAGCGGCCTGCACATCGTCGCGGGGATCAGTGAAACCGGCAACCTGGTGCTTGTCGTCATCATCACGGTGCTCACCCTGGCGTTCGTGCTTTCGGCGGTCTCCGGTGTGGCACGCGGCATTCAGTGGCTGTCGAATATCAACATGGTGCTGGCCATCATGCTGGCCCTCTTCGTATTCGTGGTCGGCCCAACGGTTTTCATCCTCAACCTGCTGCCGACCTCACTCGGCAGCTACTTCCAGGACCTGGCGATGATGTCGGCCCGCACCGGCGCAGAGGGCGCCGACGTCGACGCCTGGCTACAGTCGTGGACGATCTTCTACTGGGCGTGGTGGATCTCCTGGACGCCCTTCGTCGGCATGTTCATCGCGCGGATCTCCCGTGGCCGCACGATCCGGCAGTTCGTCACCGGCGTTCTGCTTGTACCGAGCGTGGTGTCGCTGGTCTGGTTCGCCGTATTCGGCGGTGCGGCGATCAACGTCCAGCAGGGCGGTGTCGACCTCGTCGGCGAGGGCAGCATCGAGGCGCAGCTGTTCAGCCTGCTCGACCAGTACCCGATCGCCATCATCGCGAGCGTGCTCGTGATGGTGCTGGTGGCCATCTTCTTCGTGTCAGGTGCTGATGCGGCCTCGATCGTGATGGGTTCGCTGTCCGAACGCGGGACCATCAAGCCGAGCAGGGGCACGGTCATCTTCTGGGGTGTCGCGATGGGCGCGGTCGCGCTGGTCATGCTGCTCGTCGGCGGGCAGGACGCACTAACCGGCCTGCAGACCATCACGATCATCGCCGCGCTTCCGTTCGTCCTTGTGATGGTCGGGCTGGCGGTGGCACTGGTCAAGGATCTGCGCACGGACCCGCTGATCGTGCGCCGCCGCTATGCATCAGAGGCGGTCGACAGTGCGGTCGTACACGGGGTGAACGCGCACGGCGACGACTTCATGATCTCGGTCGAGAAGGATCCCGACAGCGACAAGTAGGGCGACCGCTAACCTCGCTTGGTGCGCGTCTATGTGCCTGCGACCCTGGCGATGCTGCAGAAGCTCGTCGCCGATCGAGCGGTGAGCCCTGTCAACGGCACGGCTTTCGCGGTGACCCCTGCGCTGCGGGAGTCCTACTCAGAAGGTGACGACGACGAACTGGCCGAGGTGGCCCTGCGCGAGGCAGCGCTCGCGTCGGTGCGACTGCTGGCAGGCGCTGCCGACGAGGAGCCGGGCGACCTTCCTGCGCGGCGCGCTGTGCTCGTCGCCGAGGTCGACAGCGCCACCCCTCGGCCCGACCTCGACGACTCCGTGGTGCGGCTGTCCGGACCAGTCGTCTACGACCAGGTGCTCGCCGCCTACGTCGACAATCAGGCAGCCGAGGCGGCGGTGCTGGCCGCTATCGAGGCCGTCGACGCCGCCGATCTGGGGGATGAGGACGCCGAGTTGACCGTCGGGGATGCCCAGGACCACGACCTGGCTTGGTACGCCACCCAGGAACTGCCGTTCCTGCTGGATTTGCTCTAGTTTGCTCAGATCAGTTTGCGGATCTGCATAGCCAGCGCGAGCCTCAGTCGGGTTCGTGGATCGTGCAAGTCGGCGCCGGTGAACTCACTGATCCGGGCAAGTCGATGCTTCATCGTGTTGTAGTGGATGTACAGGCTGCGCGCAGCCTCGGCCGCATTCCCGAGCCCGAGATAAGCGCCGAGTGTGGCGCAGAGGTCGGAGGAGTCGCGCTGGTCCTGCGTGACCAGCTTGCCGACGTTGCGATCCACGAAGTCAGCGAGCACCGGACGTGGCACGGCGAGGAGCAGGCGCTCGAGGTCCAATTCGTCGAAGCGGGCGGTCTGCATCTGGGTCTGCACGGCGATCCGCAGTGCCTCGCGGGCGGTGGTGTGACTCTGGGCGAGTCCGGCCGGATGGTCGGCCGGCGATCCCACGGCCACGGTGGCCTCGGCCGCGCCCGCGTCCACCAACGCGGCGCGCCACCGGGCGGCGAGCAGGTCAAGGGAGTGGGGCGCGACGACGTCGGGCAGCGCGACCACTGCGACGACCTCGTCGCCTCGTGGCCATACCTGCGAACCTCTTGGCAGGACGGCAGCTGCCGCCTTCTGCATGGACGTTTCGGCGAGTTCGCTCGAGCAGCGGGACAGCAGGATGATGCGTTGGCCGCTCATATCCCACCCGAACAGCCGGGAGCGCTGTTGCAGGGTGGGTTCGTCGAAGGTGCTGCCGGAGACGAGCTCTTCGAGGAACAACACCCGTAGTCGTCTGTCGAGCTCGATCCCGGCCAGCACCTGGGCGATGTGCATACCCGCCGCGAAGCAGGATTGCCGGATCAGCCGGCGTTGGCCGAGGCTGGGCTCGGCCTCGCCGTCGACGAGGACCCGGCCACGGGTGTTGCCCGCGACCGTGATGGGGAAGACCCACGGAGTCGAGGGGTGCGCCGGGTCCAGACCCTTCCCGCGGGCGGTGTCGTCGCCCTCGTGGGGAGTCGCGTGCCCGAGGGTCTGGCCGTCCTGGTCCAGCACGAGCACCTCACGATCGAGGGCTCCCGCCAGCGTGCGGGCGATCTCCTCCAGTCCGCCGCCCGCGAGTGCCACACCGGTGAGGCGCTCGCGGATCGCTTCCGCGCCACCGGGTTCGGCGCCGTACTCAGCCAGCACCACAGCCAGCACGGCGCCGATGACCTGTTTGAACGACGTGCCGTCGGGCAGCACGATCACCGGAAAGCCCAGCCGGTCGGCCTCCACGCCGAGCCGGTCCGGAAGGCGCCCGAGGTAGCGCACCGGCGTCACCGCCAGCGCGGCCAGGCCACGCTCGGCCAGCGTGGGTAGCAGGTCGACGAGCCGCTCGGGATGCTCGCGCACCGCGTAGGCGGTGGTGAGGAGCAGCTCGCCCGCGGAGATGTAAGCCTCGATGTCTGGAACCTCCATGACATTGACGCCTGTCACGCTGCGATCGAGACCAGCGGCACCGCCGAGGACATAGGCGCGACTGAGCACCGGCAAGGTCATCAGGTCGCTCACCGTGATGTTATTGATCGCGCACCGCCTGTCCGATTCGGACAACGTCTGTCAGTACTGTGTGCCGATCTGGACGCTGTACCCT
This sequence comes from uncultured Mycobacteriaceae bacterium, assembly GCA_902826815.1. Lineage (GTDB taxonomy): Bacteria > Actinomycetota > Actinomycetes > Mycobacteriales > Mycobacteriaceae > Mycobacterium. The sequence continues at coordinate 86,098 of CADEGF010000021.1, read as the reverse complement.
CGGGCTTTCACCCCTACAGTTCATAACATGTCGAGCCCATTCGGACAGGCTTCCACTCTCCAGGTTCCGAAAGCTCGCAATATCCATCTCGGACAGCCCGGGCCGCGGGTGCACGAATGACGTCGGCGGCGGAGGAGTCGGGAGTCCTGGACTTTCTGGTTCTGCCGCGCCTGTACCGGGACTCGGTCACGTTGATGGCGCTGGCTGCCTCGGCCAAGGATCTGCCGGGAGTGGCGCAAGTGGGAGCCGTGATGGGCACACCCGCGAACCTGCAGGTCCTTGCGCAGTCAGAAATGCTCCCGGCCGACATCGTGGCCGCACCAGACGATCTCGTCATCGTGGTGCGTGCCGACAATGCGGCCACATCTGCCCGAGCCCTTGAGGCCGTGCAGGACGGACTACAACGAGCCGATGAGGGCGATACGCAGGCGCACACGATCGGCCCGCGGACGGTGGCCGAGGCGATCGAGCACCGGGCGGACCTCACGCTCGCGGCCGTATCCACACCTGGAATCTATGCACCCCTTGTCGCTGAGCAGGCCTTGCGCCGCGGTCTGCACGTGTTCTGCTTCTCCGACAACGTCACGCTCACCGATGAGGTGCGCCTGAAGCGGTTGGCCGTCGAGTCAGGTCTGTTGATGATGGGCCCCGACTGCGGCACCGCCATCGTCGACGGTGTCCCGCTTGGATTCGCCAATGCCGTACGGCGAGGACCAGTCGCGATCGTCGCTGCCTCAGGAACCGGAGCGCAGGAGGTCTCATGCCTGCTCGACGCTGCCGGCTGCGGCACTTCACAGCTCATCGGTGTCGGCGGACGTGATCTCTCCGCAGCGGTGGGCGGACTGATGACCGAACACGCGCTGGAGCTGGTTCGCGAGGATCCAGGCTCCGAGGTCGTCGTGCTGGTCTCAAAGCCGCCCGCACCCGAGGTGGCCCACCGGATCCTGACCAGACTCGCCACGCTCGGCAAGCCCGCCGTGGCCTGTCTGTTGGGCGCTTCCGACGAGGACGGGCGGGTTCGGGTACGGGGCACTCTTGACGGCGGCGCGCGGGCAGTCGCTGAACTCCTCGGGAAGTCGTTCGACCTCGAAGATTGCGTGCCCGCTGCCCGCTCGGGCACTGGCCTCGACTGTCCTGCGGGTGTGCTCGGCCTCTACACCGGTGGCACGCTTGCAGCGGAAGCCGAGGTCATCCTCGGCCGGGCCGGCGTGCATGCCGAGATCATCGACCTCGGCGACGATGAGTTCACCGCCGGGCGACCACACCCAATGATCGACCCGGCCGGGCGCGCAGAGCGAGTCGCCGCGGCAGGAGATGTCCGCGATGTCGGGATCCTGCTGGTCGACCTCGTCCTCGGCCACGGCGCCGCGCCCGATCCGGCCACCCCACTCGCCGGTGCTGTCCGCACAGCACGGGACGTCGCCGCGGCCGACGGTCGTGTCCTCCACGTCGTCGGATCGGTCTGCGGCACGCGCGACGATCCCCAAGGATCCGACGCCCAGCGCCGGATCCTGCGCGATGCCGGAGTGCTGCTGCACGGCTCCAATGCCGCAGCGGCCCGCCACGTCGCTGCCTGCGTGGCCGGCGCAGGGGTCACCCCATGATCACCGGCGGGGTCAAGGTGCTCAACGCGGGACTCCCTCTCATCGTGGGGAGCGTCGCGGGCGACGACGTCGTCCAATTGGACTGGCGGCCACCGGCGTTCGGAGACCTCGCCGCGGCGAGGGCCATGCTCGCGATAGACACCGAGGCGACCAACGCCGCCAATCAGGTTGCGATCGCGGCTGTCCACCGCGTCCGACCACAACTGGTCCGGGTCCGTTCGGCCAGTGCGGAGATCCCGGCTCTTGCCACCGGGCGGACCCTGCTCCACGCCGGGCCGCCGATCGAGATCGACCGGATGTGCGGGCCGATGCTGGGCGCGCTGGTCGGGGCGGCGATCCACGAGGGATGGGCAACCGACCCCGCGCAGGCGACCGCCATGCTGCACCGCGGTGAGATCGCGGTCGCCCCGTGCCATCAGCACGGCGCCGTCGGGCCGATGGCCGGGATCATCGCTCCATCCATGCCCGTCCTGGTCGTCGAGGACGGCGGGCGGACCGCCTTCGCCACCCTTAACGAGGGCCTTGGCAAGGTCCTTCGATTCGGCGCCTACGACGACGAGGTCATCGATCGGCTCGGCTGGATGCGCGACGTCCTGGGTCCGGCACTGGATCAGGCCCTTGCCGCTGACGGCCCGGTCGATGCGACGTCCCTGATCGCACAGGCGCTCGCGATGGGCGACGAGGGTCACAACCGCAACGTCGCCGCGACATGCCTGTTCACCCGCCGGCTGGCCCCGACGTTGGCAGGTCTGCCCGGCGGAACCGAGGTGCTGCGGTTCCTGGCCGGCAACGATCACTTCGCCCTCAACCTCTCGATGGCCTCGGCAAAGCTGGCCATGGACGCCGCGGTTGGATTGCCCGGCTCCACGCTCGTCACGGCGATGAGTCGCAATGGCGTCGAGTTCGGCCTGCGGATGGCCGCGACCGGTGACCGGTGGTTCACCGCCCCGGTCGGTCCGGCCGATGGACTGTTCTTCCCCGGCTACGGCGTCGCCGACGCCAACCCTGACCTGGGGGACTCCGCCATCACCGAGACCCTGGGCCTCGGAGGCTTCGCGATGGCCGCCTCTCCGGCGATCACCCAGTTCGTCGGCGGCACTCCCGCCGATGCGCAGGCGATGACCAGGTCGATGCGGCGGATCACGCTGGGCCCGCATCCCGCCTATCCACTGCCGCCTGCGAACTTCGTCGGCGCTCCGTGCGGCATCGATGTTCTCAAGGTCCTCGACACCGGTGTCCTTCCGGTGATCAACACCGGGATCGCCCACCGGGAGGCGGGAGTAGGCCAGATCGGCGCAGGCATCGTCTCGGCCCCCAGCGAGGTGTTCATCGCGGCGGTCACCGCACTGGCGCAGGAGGGTGTTCGCGGATGAATCGGGTTGCTCTGGTCGCCATCGGTGGCAATGCCCTGGTCCTCGACGGCGAACCTGGATCGATACCACGCCAGCAGGAACGCGCCGTGGAGTTCGCCGAGCAGGTCGCCGACCTGATCGCCGAGGGTTGGACAGTGGTGGTGAGCCACGGCAACGGTCCCCAGGTCGGGTTCATCCTGCGGCGGGGAGAGCTGATCGCCCCCGAGGCCACCATCGAGGGGCTGCCGGAATTGCCGCTGTGGCTGGCAGTCGCTGACTCGCAAGGAGGGATCGGGCACATCATCGCGACCGCAATCGACAGCGCTCTGCTTCGCCGCGGACTGGCGGCGCGCGCCGCAGCCCTGATCACGCATGCCGAAGTCGACCTCGGCGACCCGGCCTTCGCGCTGCCGACGAAACCCATCGGTTCACAGATGACGATGGAGGTCGCGCGCCGACGCACGAGCGAAGAAGGCTGGACGGTCAGCGAGACTGCACCCGGCGTCTATCGCCGCGTCGTGGCCAGTCCGCATCCCCTGTCGATCCTGGAGGCCGACCACGTGCGCACGCTCACGGCTGCAGGCGCCGTTGTCATCGCCGGCGGCGGGGGCGGCGTGCCCGTGGTCCGCGACGAGAACGGCTGGCGGAGCACCGATGCCGTCATTGACAAGGACCGCGCATCAGCCGTGCTGGCAGCCACGGTGGGGATCGAGGTCCTGGTCCTGGTCACCGGTGTCGACCAGGTGTACGTCGGCTACGGCACGTCTGGCGAGCGTGCGCTGGGCAGGATCAGCGCCTGCGAGGCGCGTGACCACCTGGCGGCGGGCGAGTTCCCGGCCGGTTCGATGGGCCCCAAGGTGGAGTCCGCTCTGCAGTTCCTCAGCGACGGTGGTCGGGAAGCCATCATCACGTCGCTGCCGCGGCTGCGGGAAGCGCTGGCGGGCACGGCCGGTACCCACGTGGTCGCCGAGTTTGCCGATGATCGGCAGGTCCTGCAGTGATCACCGTTGCGGCGCACCCATATCCCTTTACATTTCCGGCGGGGCGAACAGCGTTGGTGTGCATCGACTTCCAGCGAGACTTCCTCGAGCCCGGTGGTTTCGGGGAGTCGTTGGGCAACGATGTGGCGAGGCTGCGCAGCGCGATCGAGCCGACTGCGGCCGTGCTGGGCCGCTTCCGCGAGCAGGGCTGGCCGGTGCTGCACACCCGCGAAGGACACCGGCCCGACCTCAGTGATCTGTTCCCCGCCAAGCGCGATCGGGGCCATCCGGCTCTGCGTATCGGTGCCGACGGGCCGATGGGGCGGCTGCTCGTTCGTGGCTCGGCCGGGCACGGGATCATTCCCGAACTCACCCCTGGTCCCGGCGAGGCCGTTGTGGACAAGCCCGGCAAGGGCGCCTTCTTCGCCACCGACCTGGAAGCGATTCTGCGCATCCGTGGAATCACCCACCTGGTGTTCGCCGGGGTGACAACCGAGGTGTGCGTGCAGAGCACCGCGCGGGAGGCGAACGACCGCGGATTCGAGTGCCTGGTTCTGTCGGACTGCACCGCGTCCTACGTTCCGGAGTTCCACGAGTCGGCCCTGGCCATGATCTCCGCCCAGGATGGGATTGTCGGCTGGGTTGCCGATTCCGTCGCCCTGTCCAACGCGATCGACCAGCGCACATCAACCACGACATGACGTCCGGCCTCGACCCCAAGGAGTGCGACACGTGACGAACACCAGCGCTGCACCATCTGCTCGGCCGGCATCGACACCTGTGCGGGTCCGCTGGTGGACAAACGGGGATTGGAACGGATTCTTCGGCCTCGGCACCGGCGTGCTGCTCAACGTCGTGGTGCTCACCGGGCTGTGCCTGACCGTCGTGCAGATTCCGCCCGAGACGGTCTACGGGCGCATCCTGCCAGCACTAGGGATCGCGTTGCCGCTCGGCAACATCTGGTACACGATCCTGGCCAGACGACTGGCCAAGCGGGAGAACCGCACTGATGTGACGGCACTGCCCTACGGGCCGAGTGTGCCGCACACGTTCATCGTGGTGTTCGTCGTGATGCTGCCGGTGCTGCTGCAGTCCGGGGATCCGATGAAGGCCTGGCGAGCCGGACTTGCCTGGGCGTTCATCATCGGCTGCGTCGTCTTGATCGGCGCGCTGTTCGGCCCCTGGATCCGCCGCATCACCCCGCGCGCGGCCATGCTCGGCGCCCTGGCCGGTATCTCGATCACGTTCATCTCGATGTCCCCGTCGGCGCAGATGTGGCAGGCGCCGTGGGTGGCCTTCGTGGCCCTGGCGTTCATCCTGGTCGGCTGGCTCGGTGGCCGGAAGATGCCGTTCGGCGCACCCGCCGGTCTGCTCGCGGTACTCCTCTCGACTGCGGTGGCGTGGATCGCCGTCGCACTCGGCTGGTCGGGGATCCTCGATCCCAGCGCGGTATCGGAATCGTTGAGCGGCATCGCAGTACACCTGCCGTTCCCGACCGGCGATGTCGTGACCGGGCTGGCCGACATCGCGCCGCTGCTGGCCTCGGCGATCCCGCTCGGCATCTACAACTTCACCGAGGCCATGAGCAACGTGGAATCGGCGGCCGCCGCCGGTGACCGCTACTCGGTGCGGCAGGTGCTCACCGCCGACGGCCTCGGCGCCGTCATCGGATCCTTCCTGGGTTCGCCGTTCCCGCCGGCGGTCTACGTCGGTCATCCAGGCTGGAAGCAGGTCGGCGCCCGGATCGGGTATTCGCTGGCGACGGGTGTGGTGGTCGGGGTGGTCTGCTTCACCGGGATGGTCGGCGTGCTGCTGGCGGTTTTCCCGATGCAGGCGTTGTTCCCCATGTTGCTCTACATCGGTCTCATCATCGGGGCGCAGGCCTTCGACGTCAGCCCACGTCGCTACGCCCCCGCCATCGTGCTGGCCATCGTTCCGAGCCTGGCCGAATGGGCGACCGGGCTCATCGACAACTCGCTCGCAGCGGCAGGCACCGACGCCTCGACCGTCGGGATCGCCACCCTGGCAGGCAACGGTGTGATCTACGACGGCCTCAAGCTGTTCGGTCAAGGGGCCGTGCTGGTGGGAATCCTGTTGGGCGCCATCGCCTGTTTCGTCATCGACCGCAGGTTGTATGCGGCCGCCGTCACCGCACTTCTCGCCGCGGCGCTGTCGTTCATCGGGCTGATCAACGCCTACCAGTTCGGCGTCAACGCTTCACCCCAGGTCACCATCGGCTACCTGTTCCTCGCGCTCATCCTGGCCGGCTTCGGCTGGTACGGACGCCGCGATATCAGCGCCGGACTCGACGACAGCCTGCTGTTCGTGAACGGGACGTTGATGCGTGGGCTGAAGCTGCACGACAACCTGGCGGGCGCGGAGTTCCTGGAGAAGACCGAAACGGTCGACAAGTACCGGTTACACAGCATCGCCGACGTCCATCCGGGGATGTACCGCGTTGCCGATGGCGAGGATGGTGGTCGCGTCTCAGGCGAGCTCTACCAGGTGCCCATCGAAGTGCTGCTCCATGTCATCGAGGGCGAGCCGGACGGGCTCTACCGCGGACCGGTCGAGCTCGCCGACGGCCGGGTCCTTCCGGGAATCCTGTACCGCCGCGATCTTGCCGAACAACATCGCGATATCACCGAGTTCGGCGGCTGGCGGGAGTACCGCGCCGACACCGAAACCATCTCGCGACCAGTGCTGTCGCAGACCGAGAAGTGAGTGGAAGGCAGCCCGTGCATATCAAATCAGTGGTGAAGACGAACACGTACGCGGACTCGATGTCATTGATGGGATTGTCGGCGAAGGTCAACGAACTGCCCTACGTCAGTGCGGCCGTCATCGGCATGGCCACCGAGCTCAACAAGGGGGTGATCGGCGACGTCGGACTACTCACCCCCGAGGTCGAAGCGGCCACCTCGCGTGACCAGGTCCTTGTGGTCCAGTGTGCGACCGAAGAAGACTGTGACCGCGCACTCGCACAGGTGGACGTCATCCGGGCGAACATCCAGGCGACGGGGCGTGGCGAGGTCGAATTCTCAACGGCCCGTCAGGCATTCGAACAAGAGCCGTATTCCAACCTGGTCCTGATCTCTGTTCCGGGCGAGTACGCCGCGGCCGAGGCGCGAAACGCGCTGTCGGCGGGCAAGAACGTGATGATCTTCTCCGACAACGTGTCGGTCTCTGACGAACTCGAGCTCAAGACGTACGGCCACGAACATGGGCTACTGGTAATGGGGCCGGACTGCGGCACTGCCATCATCAACAACGTCGGGCTGTGCTTCGCCAACGCGGTGCGATCCGGAAACATCGGGATCGTCGCGGCGTCGGGCACCGGCAGCCAGGAGATCAGCGTGCGGGTGGACGCTCTTGGCGCGGGCATCAGCCAGCTGATCGGCGTCGGCGGAAGAGACCTCTCCGAGGACATCGGCGGAGTGATGATGCTCGACGGGCTCGCCATGCTCGACGCGGACCAGGACACTGCGGTGATCATCTTGCTGTCCAAGCCACCCTCGGGCAGCGTCGCGAGACGGGTTCTGGACGCGGCGGCGAGCGCATCGACACCAGTGGTGGTCTGCTTCATCGGATCGGAAGGCTCCCACACCGGGGCGGATGGTCGGGTCACGCTGGTCGAGAACACGCGTGACGCAGCCCTGGCAGCGGTTCGGTTGGCCACCGGTGACCCCGCGCTCGCCGACTCGCCTGAGTATGACTTCGACTATGCGGCCATCCGCGCTGCCTGGAGTCCCGAGCAGCGCTTCATCCGCGGCCTGTTCTGCGGAGGCACCGTCTGCGACGAGGTGTCACACGTGATTCGACGGGTGCACCCGGCCACCGGGCACACGCTCGTCGACCTCGGGTCCGACGAGTTCACCCAGGGGCGCCCGCATCCGATGATTGATCCCACACTGCGCAACAACCGGATCGTCGCGGCCGCGCAGGACCCCGAGACCGCGGTGATCCTCCTCGACTTCGAGCTCGGCGTCGGCTCCCACCCGGCCCCGGTGTCGGCGGCCGCTACCGCGATCGAGCGCGCCAAGGAAATCGCCGCAGAGTCCGGCCGCGCCCTCGAAATCGTCGGGTACGTACTGGGCACGGAGTCCGATCCCCAGGACAAGGCGGCCCAGGTCAAGATCCTCGAGGAGCTCGGTGTCCTGGTGGTCTCGAATGTCGTCGACCTCGGCGAACAAGCCATGAAGCTGATCCCTCAGATGCAGGAGAGCCGGGCATGACGAACACCCTTTTCCAGGACTCGCTGCGGGTAGTCAACGTCGGCGTGCCCGCCTTCCACGCCGATCTGGAACGACAGGACGTTCGCACCGTCCAGGTGAACTGGTCACCGCCGCGTGCGTACCCTCCCGAGGTGCTCGCCGCGCTGGCGGTGCTGAGGCGACCGGAGAATGCCGGCCGCATCGCCGCCGCTAATCAGGAGGTGGTCGAGCGCATCGTCAACTCGCACCCCGTGCTCGTCGGTTTCGGTCCGGCGCTCGATGTCGTGCCGGGGATGACGAAAACCACGATCCTGCACGCCGGTCCACCGGTCACCTGGGAGAACATGTGCGGGGCGATGCGGGGTGCCGTTGCCGGCGCCATCGTCTTCGAGGGCCTGGCCACTGATGTCGAGGAGGCGGCGCGGGCCGCCGCATCGGGCCGGATCACGCTCGCCCCCTGCCACCAGCACGACTGCGTCGGTTCGATGTCGGGGGTCACCTCGGCATCGATGTACATGCAGATCGTGGCGAACAAGACTTACGGCAATGTTTCCTACACCAACCTGGCCGAGCAGTTGGCCCGGATCCTCAGCATGGGTGCCAATGACCAGACGGTCATCGATCGCCTGATCTGGATGCGCGACGTGCTCGGCCCGATGCTCGCCGAGGCGATGCGGTTCGCCGGGGAGATCGATCTGCGTCAGCTCCTGGCCCAGGCCCTTCAGATGGGCGACGAATCGCACAACCGGAACATCGCAGGCACGGCCCTGTTGTTCCAGAAGCTGGCACCGCACCTGCTGCAGACCTCCTTCACGACCGCGGAGAAGAAAGATGTGTTCGACTTCATCGACTCGGGCACCTACTTCTCCGGCCCGACCTGGATGGCGTTGTGCAAGAACGCGATGGACGCGGCGCACGGCGTCGCGGACAGCACCATCGTCACGGCGATGTGCCGCAACGGCGTCGAATTCGGCGTCCGTGTCTCGGCCTTCGACGGGTTCACCTGGTTCACCGGGCCTGCGCAGAAGATCACCGGCCCGATGATGGCGGGGTACACCGAGGCTGATGCCGGACTCGACATCGGCGACAGCGCCATCACCGAGACCTACGGGATCGGCGGGTTCGCGATGGCGGCGTCCCCAGCGATCGTTCCGCTGGTCGGTGGCACGGTCGCGGACGCCATGAACTGTTCTCACGAAATGCTGGAAATCACCACGACGACCAACCCGAACATCACGATCCCGATCCTCAACTTCCGCGGGATCGCGACCGGGATCGACGTCGTCAAGGTCATCGAGACCGGCACCCTGCCGATCATCAACACCGCGATGGCACATAGGGAGCCGGGCATCGGCATGATCGGCGCGGGCTTCGTCCATCCGCCGATGGAGGTATTCGAGAAGGCCATAGTTGCACTCGCCGAGCGCGTCGGCGGATAGGAACCCGCACCGGTCAGCGCGGCCGGTGCAGGCGCGCCTGGCCGACGAGACGTGGCTACCGTTCCTGACTGGACGGTACGGCGACGCGGTGGTCGAGAGCGGGCACCGGCGCGCGGTCAACGTCTGTCTAGCCAACGGTGACCTGCTCTGGCTCGCTGCGGTCGGCGCACCGCAGGCCCCCAATGCCCTGCTGACCGATGCAGCCGACTTCGCGTCCGTCGAGGCGAGACAACGCGTCCGGGTGATGGACACCGCCACCCTTGCCGTCGGCGAGCTCACCGTCGATCTGCGGGGCTGCCGCACGTTCAGCTGTCAGGTTGCTCCGTCGGGCCCGGTCGACGACGTGAAGGTGCTGGCCGGGCGTGAGATCGCAACACGGGCCCTCGCAAACTGTGCAGTGGCCGGTGGACTGGTCCAGCTGGAGCACACGTCCGCAGACGCCGATGCCTTCACCAAGGCGACGCACGCGGGGCTGCTCGCCGGCGCAGCCGATCTGCAGGAAGCCGTGGCATCGCAGGACGTCGCGTCCGCGGTTGCGGCTGCGCGCGCGCTGATCGGACTGGGCATCGGTTCGACACCGTCCGGGGACGACTACATCCTGGGCTGCCTCGCCGTGCTGTTCCTGCACAGTCGGACACACAAGTTCGGTCGTCGACTCGCCGTGGGACTGCGACGATGGTGTGACAACACGACTGCAGTCAGTCGAAGCTACTTGCTGGCCGCGTGCGACGGGCGGTTCCATGCCGGCCTGGCCGACGCGATCGAGATGATTTTCCTTGGCGAGCAGTTCACGATCCGTCGCGGCGTCGAGCGTGTGATCGCGATCGGGGCCACCTCCGGCACGGACTCGATGGTCGGGATCCTGGATACAGTCAAGACGCTCTCGACCCGACCGCGTGACGTGGATTTCCGACTGGATACGGGAGCGTAGGTTACGGTACCGTAGGTTGGTGGCCAAGAACACGATCAAGGTCTCGGCCAACGTCGCAGATACTGTGCGACCGAGGATCGCCGGCGCCAAGGAACACCCAGGCTGGCATGCGCTGCGCACCATCGCCGGGCGCATCACCACACCGCTGCTGCCCGACGACTATCTGAAGCTGGCCAACCCGTTGTGGTCGGCGCGCGAACTGCGCGGACGCGTGCTGGAAGTCCGCAGGGAAACCGTCGACTCCGCCACGCTGGTGATCAAGCCCGGCTGGGGCTTTTCGTTCGACTATCAGCCCGGTCAGTACGTCGGCATCGGACTGCTGATGGACGGCCGCTGGCGGTGGCGGTCGTACTCGCTGACATCAAGCCCGGTGGCCGGAGCCGCGCCGGCGGCGACATCCAGGCGAGCCAGTAGAACCATCACGATCACGGTCAAGGCCATGCCCGAGGGTTTCCTGTCGACACATCTTGTCGACGGGGTGGCGGCCGGCACGATCGTGCGACTCGCGGCGCCACAGGGCAACTTCGTGATGTCCGATCCGGCACCCGCATCCGTGCTGTTCCTCACCGGCGGTTCCGGTATCACCCCGGTGATGTCGATGCTGCGCACATTGTCCCGGCGCGATCAGATCGCCGACATCGTGCACTTGCATTCCGCGCCAACGGAATCCGATCTCATGTTCAGCGCCGAACTGGCCGAGCTGCAACGCAGCCACGCCGGTTACCGGCTGCACACGCGGCTGACCCGTGAGCAGGGCCGCCTGGATCTGTCGCGGCTTGACGACGAGGTACCCGACTGGCGCGATCGGCAGACCTGGGCCTGCGGGCCGGAGGGCATGCTGACCTCCGCCGAGCAGGCCTGGACGGCTGCAGGCCTCGGCGAACGGCTGCACAAGGAGCGTTTTGCGGCGTCCCGGGTCGCAGTGCACGGGCAGGGCGGCACGGTGGAATTCGCAAGAAGTGGGAAGACGGTGACGGTGGATGCCGCCACGCCGCTGATGGAGGCCGGCGAAGGCGCGGGTGTGCAGATGCCGTTCGGCTGCCGGATGGGCATCTGCCAGTCCTGTGTTGTCGGGCTGCTCGACGGGCACGTTCGTGACCTGAGATCGGGTGTCGAACACGAGCCGGGCAGCCGGGTACAGACATGCATTTCCGCAGCATCTGGGGATTGTGTGCTGGACGCCTAGACTTTACTGGCAGGTAACCTACGAAGTCGTAGGTTACGGTAGCGTAGGTACCTTGGAAGGAGGCAGACAATGGCTATCACCGACGTTCCGGAATTCGCACATCTGACCGACGCCGACATCGAGCAGCTCGCCGTTGAGCTGGATGCCATCCGCCAGGACATCGAGGACTCCCGCGGTGAGCGCGACTCGCGCTACATCCGCCGCACCATCGCTGCACAGCGCGCGCTCGAGGTGGCAGGCCGCATCATGCTGACCGCCAGCTCGCGACGCTCCGCGTGGTGGGCAGGCACCGTCACTCTGGGAGTGGCCAAGATCATCGAGAACATGGAGATCGGCCACAACGTCATGCACGGCCAGTGGGATTGGATGAACGATCCCGAGATTCACTCCTCCACGTGGGAGTGGGATATGAGCGGCTCGTCGAAGCACTGGCGGTTCACCCATAACTTCATGCACCACAAGTACACCAACATCCTCGGGATGGACGACGACGTCGGCTACGGCGTCATCCGGGTCACCCGAGACGCCAAGTGGAAGCCGTTCAATCTCTACGGCAATCTGCTGTTCAACACCCTGCTCGCGATCGGGTTCGAGTGGGGCGTCGGATTGCAGCACCTCGAGCTTGGCAAGATCTTCAAGGGCCGCGACGACCGCGCCGCCACGATGAAGCGGGTGCGCGAGTTCGGCGTGAAGGCGGGCCACCAGGTGGCCAAGGACTACGTCGTCTACCCGGCACTGACGTCACTGTCGCCGGGGGCGACCTACAAGTCGACACTGAAGGCCAACGCGGTTGCCAACGTCATCCGTAACGTCTGGGCCAACGCCGTGATCTTCTGCGGCCACTTCCCCGACGGCGCAGAGAAATTCACCAAGACGGATATGGTCGGCGAGAGCAAGGGCCAGTGGTACCTGCGGCAGATGCTCGGCAGTGCCAACTTCAACGCCGGCCCTGCGCTTCGGTTCATGAGCGGCAACCTGTCCCATCAGATCGAACACCACCTGTACCCGGATCTGCCGAGCAACCGGTACGAGGAGATCGCGGTGCGGGTGCGCCAGATATGCGACAAGTACGACCTGCCCTACACGACGGGCAACTTCGCGGTCCAGTACGGCAAGACATGGCGCACCATCGCCAAGCTGTCGTTGCCGGACCGCTTCCTGCGCGACACCCGCGACGATGCGCCGGAGACCCGCAGCGAGCGGATGTTCGACGTGCTCGAATCCGAGCAGCGGCGTGGGCTCAAGTCGGCCATCGCCGCCGTGCGTCAGCGCCGCCGGGAGAAGCGGGTTGAAAGGCAAACTCCGCGCGCTGCCTGAGAAACTGGACTAACGAGTTACAGTTAGGGTGTGTCGCCGCAAGAAGGCCGCGGGGCTGGCCAGCCTGGTAAATCGAGGCTGACCTCCCGTGGTGTAGCGACCCGCAACCGGATCGTGCAGGCCGCTGCGGAGCTGATGCACGTCCAGGGGGTCGCGACGACGACCATCGACGACGTGCTTGCGTCGAGCGCGACAAGCAAGTCTCAGTTCTATCAACACTTCGACGACAAGTCGGATCTTGTGTACGAAGTCATCACGCTGCGTGCCGACGAGATTCTGTCCTGGCAGCGGCTGCGGCTGGAGAAAGTGGATTCCCTACGCGGACTTCATCATTGGCGTGACGCCATGGTCCAGCGCTGTACGTTGCGGCGCGGCCTGTGGGGCTGTGAACTCGGGTCGTTGGCCGCTGAACTATCGGACACCGACGACAGGGCCAGGGAATCGTTGGCCGAACATTTCGCCGAGTGGCGATCGATCCTTGCCGCAGCACTGAAGCGGATGCGCGACAACGGTGTGCTGTGCGACGACATCGACGCCCCTGCGCTGGCCACCGGACTGTTGGCGGCCGTTGAGGGCGGCTACCTGCTGTCGCAGACCGCGCACGACCCACGCCTGATGCAGACCTCTCTGAATGCCGCGATCGACCACATCATGTCGTTCGCCCCGAAAAGCGGCGAGCGGGTCAGTCGATGACTGGCCCGCTCGGTCCGATTTTGCGTTGAACGGCTACTAGCCGGTGTTCTCCCTGTTGCCCGGAATTGCCGTCGGTGCCGAAGGCGCCTTGACGTCGGGCGAGAACGGGTTCGGTCCGTTGGGATCGAGCCTCGGCGCCTTCTCGGTCGGCTCGACTGGTGCTGCTGACGATTCAGTCGTGGTAGTCGTTGTGGTGGTGGAGGTTTCGGAAGGAGCCTTCTCCTCGCTGCCACACGCGGTCAGCGCACCCATCGAGATGATGGCGGCGATTCCGAGCGAGGCGGCGACGCGGCGAGTCAACCGGCCTGTCTTCATGATGCAGTCCTGTTCGTAGCATGGGAACAACCTGGGAATACGAACTGAACTATATCGTCCAGTTTAGGGGTCAGTCAATGGCACTATCAGCATCAATGAGACTGGTTAGTCCAAAGTGCCGTGTGTGTCAGCTGGGAATGTAGTCGAACTTGTCCGGATTGGGACCCCTACGGCCGTCCTCGCCCTTGTCCAGCTCGGTCAGCGCGTCCATGTCATCGGGGCTCAGCTCGAAGTCGAAGATGTCGAGGTTCTCCCTGATCCGCGCGGGGGTTACCGACTTCGGGAACACGATGTCACCACGCTGGATGTGCCAGCGCAGCACCACCTGGGCCGGTGACTTGCCTGTCGCGTCCGCTACGCCCGCGACGACCTGGTCGTCGAGCACCGCGCCCTGGGCTATCGGCGACCACGCCTCGGTGACGATGCCGTGTTTGCGGCCGTAGCCGCGCACCTCTTCGTTGCCGAAGTACGGGTGCACTTCGATCTGGTTGACGGCAGGCACGGTGTCGGTCTCCTTCGCCAACCGCTCGAGGTGGGCAACCTGGAAGTTCGAAACGCCGATGCTGCGCGCCCGGCCGTCGCGCTTGAACTCCTCGAGCGCCTGCCATGTCGAGACGAAGTCGCCGTCATACAGCGTGGGAAGCGGCCAGTGGATCAGGAACAGGTCCACGTAGTCGAAGCCGAGTTCCGACAGCGTGCCGTCGAAGGCCTTCCTTGCGTCGTCGGGCTTGTGGAAACCGTTGTTGAGCTTGCTGGTGACGTACACCTCGGCACGCTCGACGCCTGCGTCGCGGATGCCCTGCCCGACACCCGCCTCGTTCTGGTACATCTCGGCGGTGTCGATGTGGCGGTAGCCGATATCCAGGGCTTGCCTTACCGCTTGCGCGGTCTCACCTGGGTCGACCTGGAATACGCCGAACCCCAGCTGGGGGACTTGGGTTCCGTCGTTGAGTTCGATGTTCGGTACTTCGCTCACGGTTGATCCTCCTTTTGCGTCAGCCTGCCCGGTACTCGAAAGCATCAAACACCGCGCAGTGGTGATTTATGTCCCCCGATCGGGGGACGTCAAGTTCCTCCGGTCCACCGTCCGATCGCCCGACAGACCGGGCGGCTGAACTCCGGCAGTCTTAAGTCATCACCGGAACACCGGCAGAGAAACGAAAAACCAACTCACACAGGAGAACTCAAATGAACAAGAACATGATCGCCCGCTACATCGCTCTCCCGATCGTCTCGGCAGGCATCTTCTGCGGAGCCGCCCTCGGCCTGGCGGGAATGGCCAGCGCCGCGAGCACCAACGTTGCGACCGGCCCCGGCTACTCCTACGCCCCGAGCGTCAAGGCCAAGCCGGCCCCCGAGTCCACCCCGGGCTACCACAACCACAAGGGCATCGCGCACGTCAACGCCCTGACCAAGTGATAGCGCACAACTACAAACGCATATCGAGCCTGCGGGGAGATCGCGATTTCGACCAGAAATCCGATCTCCCCGCAGTTTCGCGTTGGTCAGCCTTCTCGCATCGCCGTCAGCAGGCGCCTGGCCGCCGTGACGCGGTCCGCCGCCGCCCCTGTCAGCGCGTCGAGTGCGCACTCCGGATCGGCGGGCGGGCCGAGGTGGCCGCACCCGCGTGGGCAGTCCCCGATCGCCTCCGCGAGATCCGAGAAGGCCAGCAGCACGTCGTCCGGCTCGATATGGGCCAGTCCGAACGAACGGATGCCCGGAGTGTCGACGACCCACCCGCAGGACCCTGCGAGCGGCAGCGCCACCGACTGCGTCGACGTGTGTCGCCCCTTTCCGACCCCGGATACGTCGCCGATGGCGCGATCCGCCTCGGGCACCAACCGATTGACCAAGGTGGACTTCCCGACGCCGGAGTGGCCAAGTAGCACGGTCACCTTGTCGGTCAGCAGCGGTGCCACCACGTCCAGCGGATCGTCGCGGCCCGCGATCGCGATCGTCAGGTCGAGGTCGGCGAACTGCGCGGCGAAGGGTTCAGCGGGCGCGAGATCGGTTTTGGTCAGGCACAGGATCGGCGTCAACCCTCCCGCGTATGCGGCGATCAGGGCGCGCTCGACGAGCCCGGTGCGCGGCGGCGGGTCGGCCAGCGCGACCACGATCAGCAGTTGATCGGCGTTGGCGACCACGACCCGCTCGGTCGGATCGGTGTCATCGGCGGTGCGGCGCAACACCGTCCGCCGTTCCCCGCGACGCACGATCCGGGCAAGGGTGTCCGTCCGGCCGGACAGGTCGCCCACCAGCCCGACGTCGTCGCCGACGACGATCGGGGTCCGGCCGAGTTCGCGTGCCCGCATGGCGGTCACCCTGCGGTCGGGGTCGCGGCCGAGCACGCATCCCCACCGCCCGCGATCGACCGTCACGACCATGCCCTCCTGGGCATCGGCGTGCTCGGGACGCGTTTTGGTGCGCGGCCGGGAGCCGCGGCGACCGGGCCGGATCCGAACGTCCGACTCGTCGTACTCCCTGCTGCTCACGGCCCCGGCATCGTCGACTGGCCCGCCAGCATGCCCGCCCACATCTGCGGGAAGTCCGGCAAGGTCTTCGACGTGGTGGCGATGTCCTCCACCTCGACGCCGGGCACCCGCAGCCCAACGATCGCGCCTGCTGTCGCCATCCGATGATCGGCGTAGGACCGCCACAGCCCGCCGTGCAGCGGCCCAGCGGTGATGACGAGCCCGTCGGGCACCTCTTCGCATCGCCCGCCGAGACCGTTGATTTCGGTGGACAGCGCCGCAAGCCGATCGGTTTCATGACCGCGCAGGTGGGCGATGCCCGTCAGCTGCGATACCGAACCAGGTGAGGCAAGCGCGGCAAGCGCGGCCACCGCCGGCGCCAGCTCGCCGACGTCGTGGAGATCGACCTCGAAGCCGCCGTAACCCTGCGACCCGTGCACCTCCAGATACGAACTGGTGTGCCGCACAGTCGAACCCAGCTTCTCCAGAATTCCGAGAATGGCGTCGGCCGGCTGGATGCTGACTTCCGGCCACCCCGCGATACGCACGATCCCGCCGCTGACGACCGCGGCGGCAAGGAACGGCACCGAGTTGGACAGGTCGGGTTCGATCACCCAGCGCCGCGCGGAGATCGGGCCGGGGGAGACCCGCCACCGGTTGGCCTGCGTGTCGTCGACCTCGACGCCCGCGTCGCGAAGCATCGCCACCGTCATCGCCACGTGCGGTGCCGACGGCACCGTCTCGCCGGTGTGCACGATGGTCAACCCGTCGGTGAAGGCCGCGCCGGACAGCAGCAGGCCGGAGACGAACTGCGACGACGCCGATGCGTCGATCTCGACGGTTCCGCCCGCCACCGAACCGGTGCCGCGCACCGAGAACGGCAGGCGGTCACCGTCGACGTCCACTCCCAGGCTGCGCAACCCGGCCAGCAGCGGGGCAATCGGGCGGGAGCGTGCCTGCTCGTCGCCGTCGAACACCACCGTCTCGCCTGCCAGCGCGGCGACGGACGGGACGAAGCGCAGCACGGTGCCTGCGAGGCCGCAGTCGATCGTGGCGCCCGCGGCGGGTGCGATACGTCCGCCGACCGTCAGCTCGGTATCATCGCCGTCGACCGTGACGCCGAGGGTGCACATCGCCCCGATCATCAGGTCGGTATCGCGGCTGCGCAGCGCGCCGCTGATCGTCGACGTGCCGTCTGCGGTGGCCAGGGCGGCGAGCACGAGCGCCCGGTTGGTCTGCGACTTCGAGCCGGGCACGGTGACTGTGGCGTGCACGGGACTCGACGTGATCGGTGCCTGCCAGTTCGTCACGGCACCTATCCTGCCCTGTCGCAGCGTTCTGCCACCATGGGATGTATGTGTGGGCGATTCGCGGTAACCACCGATCCGGCGCTGCTGGCCGAGAAGATCGCGGCGATCGACGAAAGCGTGGCGGCCGTCAAAGGCAAGGACGGGAAGGATGCCGGCGGGCCGAACTACAACGTCGCGCCGACGACCACGATCAGCACGGTGGTCAAACGGCACACCGAGCCCGACGACGAGTCGACGCGGCGGGTGCGGTCGATGCGGTGGGGGCTGGTGCCGCCGTGGGCCAAGGAGGCCGAGAAAGGTGTCCCAGACACCAGGGGTCCGCTGCTGATCAATGCGCGCGCGGAGACCATCACCACCTCGCCAGCGTTCCGCAACTCGGCGAAGAACAAGCGCTGCCTGGTGCCGATGGACGGCTGGTACGAATGGCGCGGCGAAAAAGGCAGCAAGACGCCCTTCTACATGTACGGCGGCGACGGTGAGCCGCTGCTGATGGCGGGGCTGTGGTCGACATGGCGCCCGAAGGGGGCGCCTAAGGACAGCCTGCCGCTGCTCAGCGCCACGATCATCACCACAGACTCCGCAGGCCCGCTGGCCGAGATCCACGACCGGATGCCCTTGACCATCAGCGCAGGCGACTGGGACCGCTGGCTCGACCCTGACGCGCCGATCGACGAGGGGCTGTTGCGCGGGCACGGCGACCTGGACCGGATCGAGATCCGCGAGGTGTCGCGACTGGTGAACAGCGTCCGCAACAACGGCCCCGAGCTGATCGAGCCTGCCGAGCCTGAATCCGAGCAAGCGACGCTGCTCTAGCTAGGCGTCATCGCCGCAGGGCCGTCACCACCACGTAGGGCGCGTCGTAGGTGACTTTGCCGTCTGCGTCGAGGCACCGACGAAACTCGTTCTCGAAGGCGTCGCGCAGGCGCTCGCGGGTGGTGTCGTCGATACGCTCGACGAGCGTCACATGGATCGGCGACTCGCACATCACCCAACCCATGGCGTCGTCGACGGACCCCAATTGCCATGTGTGGACCCGGGATTCGATGACCACCTCGTCGAACTCGGCGGCCAACCGGTCGGCGATCGTGTCCGATTCGCCCCACTGGTCGGGCGAGTAGCCCGCCGACTGCGGCTGCCCCAACACCTCGACGATCGGCCTGAAGAACGGATTGCCCGGTTCGCGCACCCACGACGAGAACCCAAGAACTCCAAGCGGTTTGAGCAGCCGCGCGATCTCGGCGACCTGCCTCATCGGCTCGACGAAGATGATGCCCATATTCGAGATCACCGCGTCGAATGACCCGCCGGGCAACCCGGTGTCAGCGGCGTCGCCGGTCAGCCAGGTCACGGTGTGCCCGGCCCGCTCGGCCTTCTCGGCGCCGATCTCGATCAGCTCAGGCGTGATGTCGACCGCCGTCACCCGGGCGCCCGTGGCCGCAGCGGCCAGCGCCGCACTTCCGGTTCCGCAGGCGAGATCGACAACGTCACCGAACCGTCCACGCTGTTTCGCAGCCGCGATGACCTCGACGGAGATCGGTGCTATCCGGTCGCCGACCGCGTCGTAGCGGCCCGCCGACCAATGGGTCGGGGTTGACACGGCCT
This sequence comes from uncultured Mycobacteriaceae bacterium, assembly GCA_902826815.1. Classification (GTDB taxonomy): domain Bacteria; phylum Actinomycetota; class Actinomycetes; order Mycobacteriales; family Mycobacteriaceae; genus Mycobacterium. The sequence goes on along the minus strand of CADEGF010000021.1, from coordinate 66,684 downwards.
CAGCGTGCCACGATATCGAGGTGGACTCACTGGCCGGGTTCCCGATTACCGCGCCGGACCTGCCGCGCCCGGTGACGTTCGACCAGTTCTGGGCCGACGTGACCTTCGTGCACTGGCCGGTGCGGCCTGAGACCGTCGCGCATCTGTACCCGCCGGGTACGTGGCCCGACGAGTTCGACGGCATGACGTACGTCGGCCTGATTCCGTTCACGATGAGGCATACGGCGGTGGGCACCTCACTGCGGCTGCCGTACTTCGGCGCCTTCCACGAAACCAACGTGCGGCTGTATTCGACCGATGCGGCGGGACGCCACGGTGTGCTTTTCCGCTCACTTGAGACGGCGCGCCTTGCGGTGGTGCCCCTCGTCCGTGCCGCGATGGGCGTGCCCTACACGTGGTCGCAGATGCGCATCACCAGATCCGACGACCAGATCTGCTATCAGAGCCGACGCCGATTGCCGCGGCGGGGGCTGCGCAACCGGATGACCGTTCGCGTGGGCGCCGCGGTGGAACCGACCCCGCTGGAGGTCTGGTTGACCGCCAGGTGGGGTGCCCACACCCGCAAGGCGGGCCGGACATGGTGGCTGCCCAACGAGCACGGGCCGTGGCCGGTCCGGTGCGCCGAGATCCTCGAACTCGACGACGACCTCGTTGCGGCTGCGGGGGTGGACCCAGCCGGCGCCCCGCTGCGGGCATTGTTCTCACCCGGCGTGCACGCACGATTCGGCCCGCCATTGCGGATCAAGTTGTAAAACGAGCAGACTGCGGGCCCCTGCCGGAGGACGCTTTTGCACATGACCGATCTGCACACCAAGGCGCAGCTCACCATCGAAGTACGCAAACCGGCCGACGGCTCCGTCCTCGGCGAAGTATCCATCGACACCCCGGCCGCCGTCGCGGAGAAGGGACGCGAACTGCGGCTGTTCCAGCCCGAGTGGGAGGCGCTGGGCGCCAGCGGGCGCAAGCGTTGGCTGCTGACGTTCCAGGACTGGATTCTCGACAACGCCGACCTCATCTCCGACCTGGTGCAGGCGGAGTCCGGCAAGGCGATGGCAGAGGCACTTCTCGAGCCCACGATGTCGGCCGACCTCATCGGGTACTGGGCGCGCAACGCGGCAGGCTTCCTGGCCGACAGCCACCCGAAGCCGCACAACCCGCTGATGAAGGTCAAGCGGTTGACCACGGCCCATCGTCCGTATCAGGTTGTGGGCCTGATCATTCCGTGGAACTTCCCGTTCATGAATGCGGTGATCGACGGGATACCGGCGCTAGCCGCAGGCGCGGCGCTTCTGGTCAAGCCATCAGAGGTGACACCGCTGTGTGCCGCCGAATTCGCCCGCGGCTGGGGCGAAATCGGCGCACCGCCGGTAGTCGCACTCGTCAACGGCTACGCCGACACAGGCGCAGCGGTGATCGCGAACTCGGACTACGTGCAGTTCACCGGCTCCACGGCGACCGGTCGCAAGGTCGCCGTCGCCTGCGCGGATCGGCTCATCCCATACAGCCTCGAGCTCGGCGGCAAGGACCCGGCGATCGTGCTCGCCGACGCCGACCTCGAGCGCGCCGCCAACGGCATCGCGTGGGCCGGCATGCTCAACTCCGGCCAGGCGTGCGTTTCCGTCGAACGGGTCTACGTCGAGGCGCCGGTGTACGACGAGTTCGTCGCCAAGCTGACCGACAAGGTGAGTTCGCTTCGCCAGGGCGACGACGACCATGGCCTGCGCTTCGATGTCGGCGCCATGAGCACCGCGGTGCAGCGCGACAAGGTCGCGCGCCACGTCGACGAAGCGGTCGCGGCGGGTGCCCGGGTGACTACCGGCGGCAGGCCTGGCACGGTGGGGACCTTCTACCAACCCACCGTGCTGGTCGACGTCGATCAGTCGATGACGTGCATGACCGAGGAGACGTTCGGACCGACGCTGCCGGTCGTCAAGGTGGCCGACGAGGACGAGGCGGTGCGCCTGGCCAACGACACCGACTACGGGCTGTCGGCCACGGTGTGGACGAAAGACGTCGCGCGCGGCGAGCGGGTCGCCCGTCGGCTCGAAGCAGGTGCGGTCAACGTCAACGACGCCCTTGCCAACGGGTTCAACTATGCGCTTCCGATGGGCGGTTGGAAGCACTCGGGGATCGGGGCGCGCAACGGCGGAGCCTACGGGCTACTGAAATATTGCCGTACACAAGCGATTACGGCGCCCCGCATCGCGGCGCAGTCACGTGAGCTGCTGTGGTTTCCGTACAAGCGCCGCACATACCGGGCGATGACGGCCGTCGTAAGAGCGACAACCGCACGAGGAGTTCGACGGCTCGGAATCACGCCGAGGGGAGGCCGCCGATGAAGTGTCAGGCGGCCATCCTGCGCGGCACCGGCTCCGACTGGGAGGTCGGCGAGATCACGCTCGACCCGCCTCACCAGGGTGAGGTGCTTGTGAAGATGGCGGTCGCCGGGATCTGCCACTCCGACGACCACTACTCGACCGGTGACGGCGTCCCTTCGGCAGGCCTAGCAGCGATGATGGAAGCTACCGGCGTCGCTGTTCCAGAACTCTTCCCGATGCTCGGCGGGCACGAGGGCGCGGGCATCGTCGAAGAGGTCGGCCCCGGTGTCAGGTCCTTGCGGCCGGGTGACCGCGTCGCGACGTCGTTCATCCCGGCATGCGGATCCTGCCGGTGGTGTGTGTCGGGCATGACCTACCTGTGCGACAACGGCGCGAAGATGTTCGACAAGGGCATGGTCACCGATGGCACCGCGCGCCGTCACGTCGGGGACGAAGACCTGACCGCGATGACGCAGCTCGGCACATTCGCCGAATACGCCGTTCTGGCCGAGGAATCGGTGATCAAGATCGACGACTCCATTCCGCTCGAAGCCGCGTCGCTGGTGTCTTGCGGCGTGACGACCGGTTGGGGGTCGGCGACGGTCGGAGTCGGGACCCAACCCGGCGACACGGTGGTCATCATCGGCACCGGCGGGGTTGGGATCAACGCAGTACAAGGTGCCCGCGCTGCGGGCGCGAAGACTGTCGTCGCGGTGGATCCGGTTGAGTTCAAGCGGGATTCAGCGAAGTTCTTCGGGGCGACCGAGACCGTCGCCTCCGCTGAGGAAGCCATCCCGCTGGTGCAGGAACTGACGGCGGGTGTGATGGCCGACCGGGTGGTGCTGACGCCGAGCGTGCTTCCTGCCGAACTGCTCGCGCCCGCGATGATGTTGACCCGCAAGGGCGGAACGTGTCTGATGACGGCGATTCCGAAGCTCGATGTGAACATCGTGCCGCTGCTGCTCGTCGACTTCATCCAGTCGTGCAAAACCCTCAAGGGACTCCTGTACGGCGGGATGAACCCGCGGGCGAGCATGCCCATGCTGTTGTCGCTCTATCGGAACGGCAATCTCAAACTCGACGAGCTGATCACCAAGCGGTACACGCTGGATCAGATCAACGATGCCTTCACCGACATGCGGGAGGGCCGAAACATCCGCGGCATCGTCGAATTCGGTTAGGGGCCGTCACGCCGCCGTAATTGTCGCATTCTGTCGGGAAGAGATTTCACCGTCTCCGGCGGAAGCCATGCGAGGTAGAGCACGAACATCGCATAGCTGAAGATGCCGATCTGGATGGTCGCGTCGATCATCAGGTGCATCACGATGCCTGCGGCAAGCACCCACGGGCGAAACCGGGGGAACCACACCAGGATTCCCACCGCCAACTCGACGGCAAGGACAGACCATGTCGCCGCGTTCATCGCCAGCGCGTTCGTCGCCAACCACTGCGGTAGGGGAATGCGTTTCATGTCGTCGATGCGCAACACGTAGGACACCGCGGTGCCATTCAGCCATGGCTGACCGGCCAACTTCACCTGCACCGCAGCCAGATAGACGATCGACAGCTGGATCTGAAGCAGCCGGATCGGCCAATTCGGTCGCGTCTGAGCCGACCAGAACGATCCCGAACGACGCCGCTGGTCGAGCGACAACGCTGTCCCGCACGGTGATACGGCGAGCAGAAACGACTCGATCCTGAGCAGGGCGTCGCCGGAGTTGAACACCCATGGGCTGCGGCGCTCGAGAGACAGGATGAGGACGAAGACGACGACGGCAGCGATCCTGCTGTGCCATCCGACGAGCATTGCGATGGCCGCAACGATCAGCATGACGATGCCGGTCAGGATGGCTTCGTCGGTGTTCCAGACGGCGAAGAGCCCCCACGTATGCCGGATCGACGGCTGTTCCGGCGTGACCCCGTCGGGACCGAGCAGTGCCCCGCGAACCGGCAGCAGCCACAGCGTCCACACGATCACGAGCGCACCGAACACGATGCGCACCAAACCGAGCGCGTACATCTGCTGCGGCTGGAACCAGAACGACCGCCAGGCCTGACCTGCCGCCGAAAGACCGCGCCGAACCGATACGCCGAGCTCCGTCACCGGGTACCCGCCAGATCCTCGCTGTACAGGGTCTCTACCGTCGTCTGGCCGGGATCGTTGCTTCCCGGCCGAGGGATGTCCTCGGTTCGAAGGACCATGTCGACGCGGACGGGACGGTCACCAGGGCCTGCGAGTCTGCGGACAACCCAGTGCACGAAATCGGGCCGGATTTCCGGCGTCGTGAGCAGGCTCTCCTTGAACTTGCGCCAGCGGTGGGTGGTCGGCACCCCGAACACCCGGTTGTTCCTGGGTAGCGTCCACGTCTTCACGGCGCCGCTCGCCATCGAGACGTGTACCTCGACGTCCTCCTGACGTGTCGGCGGCGTCGGTGCGAACAACGCCCAGTTCTGATCCAGCCCGAGCGGCAGCGCGATCGAGTTGACCGCCGGTGACGTGGCTCGTGTGATGGCGCTTGCCGGCAGGTTGAACAGCACCACGACGACCAGAATCACGGCGATGATCGCGCTGGTCGCGATTTCGCGGACGTGCGACGGCGTATCGGGCATCTCCGAAATATAGGGAAACACCTTATATCCCGACCGGCGGTTGTTTGATTAGCTCACAGCGTGGGGGACGGCCCCGCCGTGCGCCACACCGTCTGCACGGGCAGTCCCCGGCTACCCGCGGCGATAGGGACTCAGCGAGGAAAGACAAATGACAGGACCACGGCCTCCGTACGGTGGCAACCCAGACGATCCGACGATACGTGGCTACTCGCAGGATCCCGCGGATGCGACAAGGCAAGCCGACTTCGGCGATATGGCAACCGGGAAGGCCGACGCCCTGGCGTGGTCGCATGAAGGCCCGCAGTACGACGAGCCGCCGCCCCAGAACTACGGCCCAGATCCCTATCAGCAGCCGCAGTATCAGCAGCCGCAGTACCAGCAACCCCAGTACGGGCAGCAGCCACCGCCCGCCGAGGGGGGTGCCAAGTTGCCTATGGGCACGATTGCCATCGCAGGCGCGGTTGTCGTTGTAGCTCTGCTCGGCGGCGGCCTGGCTTACACGTTGACCGGTAACAGCCAGCAGGAGCAGGCGCCGCAGCAGGTCCCACAGACACTTGTGCCCCAGCAGGCGCCGCAGGTTGTTCCGCCACCGCCCTCGGTGGCACCGCCGCCTGCTCCCGCTCCTGCACCCGCGCCCGCCCCGCGCATCAGCGGCTCGACGAGCGGGTCGAACACGGGCCGCACAACAACGGGCTCGTCGACCGGCCGCACCTCGGGCACGACCTCAGGCGTGGTCCCTGGCACGACCACTGGGGCCACGACGGGTGCGACGACCGGCACCACACCGGGTACCACGACGGGGACCACAACCGGTACGACGACTGGCACAGAAGGCACCACGACGGGTACGACGACGGGTACGACGGGGACCACGACCGGCACAGAAGGCACCACGACCGGGACGACGACTGGGACCACAACCGGTACTACGACGGGCACGACGACCGGTACGACAGGGACTACGACGGGCACCGAAGGCACCACAACCGGTACGACGGGGACCACTACAGGTACGACGGGGACCACAACCGGGACGACCGGGACCACAACCGGGACGACCGGCACCAGCAGCGGAGAGACGACCGGAAACGCGAAGACGACGGGCGGGACGCCTGGCGCCAGCAATGGTTCGTCGTCGGGCTCCAGCAATGGTTCGTCGTCGGGGAGCAGCACCGGCCAGTCAAGCGGCGAGTCGACCGGGCAAACCTGCTTCGATCCCGAAGGCAACGGGATCCATCCCTGCTGATCTGTCAGGGGCCCGCGTAGCCCGGCGGATTGGGCGTATCGACCCACAGGTCCACGCCGAGATCTGAGCCGGGCACGCAGTCGTACACCGACAGGTCGGTGACGCCCGACTCCAGAAGCACGTCCTCGCACAGCAGCGCGTTGCCGGTGTACTCCCTCGACGGCTTGGTGAGGACGGCGTAGGCGGCGTCGGCGTACACGGCGGGCTTGCGGGCGCGGCCCATCGCCTCGTCGCCGCCGAGCAGGTTCTGCACCGCTGCGGTCGCCACCAGCGTGCGCGGCCACAGTGTGTTCGACGCTATCCCGTCGGCGCGAAGCTCCTCGGCCAACGCCAAGGCGCACAACGACATTCCGTACTTGGCCATCATGTACGCGGTGGGCTTGAGCCACTTCGGCTCGAGCCGGATCGGCGGCGACAGCGTCAGGATGTGTGGGTTGTCGCGGCCCACCATGTGCGGGATGCAGGCCTGGCAGACGGCGTAGGTACCGCGCACCTGGATGCCGTTCATCAGATCGAACCGCTTCAGCGACACCTCGATGGTCGAGCCGAGGTTGATCGCGGACGCATTGTTCACGCAGATGTCGATGCCGCCGAACTGTTCGACGGCCTTGGCCACCGCGGCGGCCACCGAGTCGCCGTCGCGGATGTCGCCGACGATCGGCAGCGCTTGGCCGCCGGCCTCCTCGATCTCCTTGGCCGCTGTGTAAACGGTGCCGTCCAGCTTGGGGTGCGGCTCGGCGGTCTTGGCGATCAACGCGACGTTGGCGCCGTCAGCCGCCGCCTTCTTCGCGATCGCAAGGCCGATGCCTCGGCTGGCGCCCGAGATGAACATGGTTTTGCCCGCAAGCGATGTCTGCGTCATGGGCCCACCCTAATTCCCGCGAAATTGCATTCCAGCAGGGCCTTCCTCGCACTTCTCCTGCTCGTATGCAATTTCGGCGATCACGACGCGCGGATATCGGCGGTCACCGCGTCAGTGACCGCGATGAGGTCCTGCGGGTGCACCGCGACGTCCCAGCCCCGCTTACCCGCGCTGCACAGCACCCGGTCCCACCGCAGAGCCGAGCTGTCGACGACCGTCGGCAGCCGTTTGCGCTGGCCGAACGGGGAGATGCCGCCGATCACGTAGCCGGAGGACCGTTCGGCGGCGGTGCGCTCGGCCATCGCCGCCTTGGCGACTCCCAGCGCCGCCGCGGCGGCCTTGAGGGATAGCTGGGACCGGACCGGCAGCACCGCGACGGCCAGCCCGTTTTCGTCGTTTTTTGGCAGCGCGACGATCAACGTCTTGAAGATCTGGTCCGGATCGAAGCCGCCCGCGCCTGCCAGTTCGTTGACGGCTTCGTCGCCGAAGGAGTCGTTCTGCGGGTCGTGGTGGTATCGCAGCACCTCATGGGGAACTTCTGCGGCCAGAAGGGCCGTGATCGCCGGGGTCGCAGCACGGGCCACGATCCCAGCCTAGATCCCGGGCGGATGCCGCGGACTGCAGTGACGCAGGGAACAAGCGCGGCCATACCCGCTGTTGATGGGGGTGGACAAGGCCAGCAGCGAAAAGATGTCGACCTGCTCCTCTAGGATCGAAGAAAGGGGTACCTCGGTGCCAACGATGGCCATAGACGGCTCAGTGCGTCAGGTGCAGTTACTCGACGTTATTGGCGGCGCCTCGACGGAAGGGACGGTGTTCCCAAGGATGACCGACATTGACGGGTCGGCGCCGGTGAGAGCCGCAGAGAGCGATGCCGAGCTGACCGCGCGTTTCGAGCGCGACGCCATTCCGCTGCTCGACCAACTCTATGGTGGTGCGTTGCGCATGACGCGCAATCCGGCAGACGCCGAGGACCTGCTGCAGGAAACCATGGTGAAGGCCTATTCGGGTTTCCGCTCGTTCCGCGAGGGGACGAATCTCAAGGCCTGGCTGTATCGCATCCTGACCAACACCTACATCAACAGCTATCGCAAGAAGCAGCGTCAGCCCGCGGAGTATCCGACCGAGGAGATCACCGACTGGCAGCTGGCCGCCAACGCCGAGCACTCCTCGACAGGACTGCGCTCGGCGGAGGTGGAGGCGATGGAGGCCCTGCCGGACAACGAGATCAAGGAAGCACTTCAGGCGCTGCCCGAGGATTTCCGGATGGCCGTGTACTACGCAGACGTCGAAGGATTCCCCTATAAGGAGATCGCCGAGATCATGGACACGCCCATCGGCACGGTGATGTCGCGGCTGCACCGGGGCAGGCGTCAACTGCGCGAGTTACTGGCCGACGTGGCCAAGGATCGTGGTTTCCTTCGGGGACAGCTCGACACCCCCGAGGAGGTGTCGTCATGACCGACCGTGACGACGAAGAGCGCTGGACCCCTCCAGTAGGCCCGGTGGACCCCGATCACCCCGACTGCGCCGCGGTGATCGCCGAGGTATGGACGTTGCTGGACGGCGAATGCACCGCGGAGAGCCGTGACAAGCTTGCGCATCATCTCGAGGAGTGCCCGGCCTGCCTGCGCCATTACGGCGTCGAGGAGCGGGTGAAGACCCTGATCGCCAAGAAGTGCGGCGGGGAGAAGGCGCCCGAAGGGTTTGTTCAGCGGCTGCGCATCGAGATCAGCCGCACCACGATCACGCGCGGTTAGCGGCCTACCGACTTCGAGCCGGCGTTGGGCCGCTTGCCGTGATTGGCCTTTGAGTGCTTGCGGTCACGCTTCTTGCGGCCACGCTTGGCCATGGTCCTACCTCCGTGTAATCAGGGAATGTGTGCGCCCACATCCTGCGGCCGCGTTGATACCAGTGTCTCATGGTCTACTGACAGCGCTGCGCCCCGTGCGGTTGTGGTTCGATAGAGCGGCAGGCAGCCGTAAGAATGAGGTGAAGATGGCCGAGGATGTTCGCGCCGAGATCGTGGCCAGTGTGCTCGAGGTCGTGGTGAACGAGGGCGATCAGATCGGCGAGGGCGACACCCTGGTGCTGCTTGAGTCGATGAAAATGGAGATCCCTGTGCTCGCCGAGGTGGCAGGCACGATCAGCAAGGTGAGTGTGTCGGTCGGCGACGTCATCCAGGCCGGTGACCTCATCGCAGTGATCAGCTAGCACTGGCTCCCGTCATAGGATCCGATGTCCACCCTCGGTGACCTGCTTGCCGAGCACACCGTGCTGCCCGGCAACGCCGTCGACCATCTGCACGCCGTGGTCGGCGAATGGCAACTGCTTGCCGACCTCTCGTTCGCCGATTACTTGATGTGGGTGCGGCGCGACGACGGCGTGCTGGTGTGTGTGGCGCAGTGCCGACCGAACACCGCACCGACCGTTCTGCTGGCCGACGCCGTCGGCACCCGCGCCGATGCCTCGCACGTCCCCCTTGTCACAGCGGCCTTCAAATCGGGCGCGATCGGGCGGGAAGGCGAAGAGGGACAAGCGGATTCAGCGGTCGATGGTGACCACTCGATTGAGGCGGTGCCGGTTCGGTACGACAACCACGTGGTGGCCGTTCTCACCCACCAGACGGCGTTCGCCGCGCGCAAGGCAAGCCCGCTGGAACGCAACTACCTCGACTGCGCCCGCGACCTTCTGCTCATGCTGTCGGAGGGCACCTTCCCCAACGTCGACGATCTGTCGATATCGCGGTCAAGCCCGCGTGTCGGCGACGGGTTCATCCGACTCGACGTCGCCGGTGTGGTGGTGTTCGCCAGTCCCAATGCGCTGTCGGCGTATCACCGCATGGGCCTGACCGCCGAGCTCGAGGGACAGAACATGGTGGCGGTGACAAGACCGCTCATCTCCGACCCGTTCGAGGCGCAGGAACTGGCCGATCACGTGCGGGACTCCCTTGTCGGCGGGTCCAGCATGCGGATGGAAGTCGACGCGGGCGGTGCCGCGGTGCTTCTGCGCACGATGCCGTTGGTGGTGCGCGGCGATGCGGTGGGAGCGGCGGTGCTCATCCGCGACGTCACCGAGATCAAGCGGCGCGACCGTGCCCTGCTTTCCAAGGACGCCACCATCCGCGAGATCCACCACCGGGTGAAGAACAACCTTCAGACCGTCGCATCGCTGCTGCGGCTGCAGGCCAGGCGCACCAACAACGCCGAGGGCCGCGACGCGCTGATCGAGTCCGTGCGCCGGGTGTCGTCGATCGCGATGGTGCACGACGCGCTGTCGATGTCGGTCGACGAAGAGGTGAACCTCGACGACGTGGTGGACCGGATCATGCCGATGATGAACGACGTTGCCACCGTTGACACTCCGATCCGCGTCAGTCGGCTCGGCGATCTTGGTGTGCTCGACGCCGACCGTGCCACCGCCCTCGTCATGGTGATCACCGAACTGGTGCAGAACGCCATCGAGCATGCCTTCGACGACACCACCGCCACCGGCTGCGTGACGATCCGTGCGGAGCGGTCAGCGCGTTGGCTGGATGTCGTGGTCCACGACGACGGCCGCGGCCTACCCGAGGGGTTCAGCCTGGAGCAGGCCGACCGGCTGGGTTTGCAGATCGTGCGGACACTTGTCTCGGCGGAACTGGACGGCTCGCTCGATATGCACGCCTCGACCGACGGCGGAACGGATGCGGCGCTGCGGGTGCCGATCGGCAGGCGACCGCGACTCGCACAGTAGATCGTCGTTTAGACGGCAATTGACGATGCTTGCGCAATTCGGACAAATCGTATTTGCACACAGTTACGGCCCCGACATTTGTCGGGGCCGTAACCGGTGGATCGGGGTGAGGCTAGACGCCTGTGCGGGCCTTGGTGCGGGCGTTGCGGCGCTTGAGCGCGCGGCGCTCGTCCTCGCTCATTCCGCCCCACACGCCGGCATCCTGGCCGGAGTCCAATGCCCAGGTCAGGCACTCGGTCGTGACCGGGCAGCGGTTGCACACGAGCTTCGCGTCGGCAATCTGCGCGAGGGCCGGGCCACTGTTTCCCACCGGGAAGAACAGTTCCGGATCTTCGTCGCGACAGACAGCGTTATGGCGCCAATCCATGGTGTCTAGGTCTCCTCACTATGTGCGCAGCGGGGCGCACGAGCTTTTTTTCGGCTGTTAACGCGTGCGAACAATTTGTTTCTGCACTGTTGCTTACTTCGATGCTCCCACACGCTGAACAGGTGTCAATACCGTTCGGTAACTCGTGGGCTATCTCACTACGGACCACCGTTCGCAACAGCCTCATCCGTTTGTACTACACTCAACCCACTTGCGCTCTGAATAGGCCGCGCGGCAGCTATTTATGCAGATCAGCGGCTTTCAGCCGGTGGCGCGACCACGCCAAGAGCCTCCGGGACCGCCCGGAACGTGATCTCTTCGCGCAATCCGACGTAATCTCCGTCGATCTGGCATGCCACCGGTGTGTCGGCGGTCACTCTGACCCATGACAGGTCGTCGTCGCGGATCAGATGCTTGGCGCGGATCTTGGGCCTTTTCGACAGCATCTGCCGGACCAGCCACAAGTTTGCCCAGACATTCATGCTGGTCGTCGCGAAAACGCCCAGCCCGGTCTCGAACGTGGTGGTCGGATTCGTCCACACCGGCCTGGTGTTCGCATAGGTCCACGGGCTCGCGTTGGACACGAACGCGAAATGCACGCCTGTTACCGGGTCACGATCGGGCAGATGCAGCGTCAGCGACGGCTCCCTGCGGGAGTTGGCCAGCATTTCGCGCGTGGCGACGCGGATGTAGCGCGATGCGGTGACCTTGCGGCCCTTGTCCCGCTGGGCCTCGACGGCCGCCACCACGTCGCCGTCCACCCCGAGGCCCGCGGTGAAGACCCCCCATCGCTCGCCGCAGTCCATCAGGCCGATCCGGCGCCAGGCCTTGGTGCGCCGGTGCTCGCCCAGCAGGTCGATCAGCTGGTTGGTGGCCTCGGTCGGATCTGGGCTGATGCCGAGCGCGCGGGCGAACACGTTCGCCGCCCCGCCGGGCACCACTCCGACCGCGGGCGCGTCGGCGTGCGGGATCCGGCCACACTCGCCAAGGACGCCGTTGACGACCTCGTTCACGGTTCCGTCGCCGCCGTGCACGATCAGCACGTCGATGCCGTCACGGGCCGCGTCGCGGGCGATGTCGATGGCGTGGCCGCGGCTGTCGGTGTGGGCGATGGTCAGCTTGACCCGGCTCTCCAGCGCGTGGGCGAGCAGGTCGCGACCGGCGGGCGTGGTCGACGTCGCGTTGGGGTTGACGATCAGCACGGCGCGCACGAGCAGAGAGCCTATCGGGGCGAGACGTTCTGCCGGTTCAGCTCAGCGCGATGTTCATCCGCGCGCGCAGATCGTTGACCGAGATGCCGTAGGTGTCCCGGACCCGCACGGCATCGGAGTCGATGTCGAAGACGGCGTACTCGGTGTAGACGCGGCGCACGCAACGCAGCCCGGTCAGCGGATAGGTGCAGGTCGGCACGATCTTGGCGATGCCGTCCTTGGCGAACAGATTCATCATCACGAAGACGCTCTTGGCGCCGATCGCCAGATCCATCGCACCGCCGACGGCGGGGATCGCATCAGGTGCGCCGGTATGCCAGTTCGCCAGGTCGCCGTTTCTGCTGACCTGGAACGCGCCGAGCACGCACACGTCGAGGTGGCCGCCGCGCATCATCGCGAACGAGTCGGCGTGATGAAAGTACGAGGCCCCAGGCGGTTCGGTGACCGGTATCTTGCCCGCGTTGATCAGATCCGGGTCGACGTCCGCGCCGGCTGCCGCGCCTCCCATGCCGAGCATGCCGTTCTCGGTGTGCAGCACCACACCCGCCTCCGGTGCCAGGTGATCGGCGACCAGGGTGGGCTGGCCGATACCGAGGTTGACGTACGAGCCCGCCGGAATGTCGTGCGCGATGACGGCGGCCAACTCGTTTCTGTCGAGCTGTCCGCGTTCGAGGTGCTCGACCGTCACGCGCCAACCTCGACGATGCGGTCGACGTAGATACCTGGTGTGACAACGGTTTCCGGATCGATATCGCCGATTTCGACGACGTGGCGGACCTCAGCGATCGTCAGCGTTGCGGCCGTCGCCATCACTGGTCCGAAGTTCCGAGCGGTCTTGCGGTACACCAGATTTCCGGCCCGGTCGGCGGTATGTGCTCCGATCAGAGCCACATCGCCGCGGATCGGATACTCCAGCACGTAGTCCCTGCCGTCGATCGTCCGTACCTCCTTGCCATCGGCCAGCGGTGTGCCGACACCGGTCGGGCAGAAGAACGCACCGATACCCGCACCCGCCGCCCGCATGCGTTCGGCCAGGTTTCCCTGCGGCACGACCTCGAGCGCGACCTTGCCTGCGCGGTAAAGGCCGTCGAAGACATGGGAATCGGGCTGGCGCGGGAACGAGCAGACGACCTTGCGCACGCGTCCCGCCGCGAGCAGGGCGGCAAGGCCGGTGTCGCCGTTGCCCGCGTTGTTGCTGACGATGGTCAAATCGGCCGCGCCCTGGGTGATGAGTGCCTCGATCAGGTGGGTCGGCATTCCTGCCATACCGAACCCGCCGACGAGAACCGTTGCCCCGTCGCTGATTCCGGCGACGGCTTCTGCGACGTCACCGCAGATCAGCGTGTGGCTCATCGATCCACCATAGTCAGTGCGCCCCGAGGGGACCGGCGGTTTTAGCTGTCGGGGGAATCGGCGCTGGTGACCGAAATCAGGTCAGTCCGCTCTGATCAGGCGGTGTGGTCGTTCTCCAGCCAGCAGGCCACGTTGCGGCGGTTGAACGAGGCGTTCACTGGGTTCTTCCGCCGGGTCAAGATCGGGCAGAAGGCCGGCTACCCCAGGTTTAGAGGGGCGGCACGGTTCGACTCGGTGGAGTGGCCCAAGGATGGGGACGGGGCGCGCTGGCAGCCCGACCAGAACCGGGTGTACCTGCAGGGCATCGGAACTGTGAAAGTCAGCGTGCACCGTAAGGTCGAAGGTCGGGTCAAGTCGATCCAGATCAAGCGTCAAGGCCGCCGCTGGATGCTGGTTCTGGCCGCGGCACGGTTGGCGGCCGCTCAACAACGACTGGCCAGGGCCAAGCGCGGATCCAATAACCGACGCCATAAACGCGAGACTGTCGGCGGTCGGCACCGAAAGATCAGCAACCAGCGCAAGGACTTTCACCACAAACAAGCCAGTGAGCTTGCGGCTCGGTATGACCTGATCGTGGTGGAGGACCTCAAGATCGCGAATATGTTGCGCCGGCCCAAGCCCAAACGGGATCCCGACAATCCCGGAAAGTTCCTACCCAATGGTGCCCGGGCCAAGGCCGGGCTCAACAGAAGCATCAGTGACGCTGGCTGGGGCCAATTCGTCTCGATACTGCGCGCCAAAGCGGAAGACGCTGGGCGGGTCTGGATTGAGGTCGACCCCCGCCACACCTCCGACCGCTGCTAGTCATGTGGGCATGCGGCACGTGAGAATCGCGTCACCCAAGCCCAATTCGTCTGTCAACGCTGCGGTCACCCCGCGGCCGCCGACGAACACGCCGCACGCAACATCCTCAGGGCTGGACTGGCCCTACACGCGCAAACCGCGTAAAAGAAGCTGACGGCTCCAACCGTCAGCGAAGTCACAGATGGCGGTACCGTACGGACGTGACAGATCGCCGCCGACGGGAGCGCAGACCGTGACAGTCCCGTCGCCGGCGACGGTTCGGCAGGCGGCCGTGCTGGTGGCAGTCGAAGGGGCTGTGGGCGTGCTGGCGGCGGTCGTCTACGTCATCAGCGCCCTCGGGGGCGGCGACGAGGCAGGCATGAACAAATTCGGCACCGCAGCCTGGTTCGCGATCATCGGCGGCGCCGTGCTGGCTGCGGGCTGGGCGCTGTGGACGGGCCGTCGGTGGGGGCGTGGCGTCGCGGTGTTCGCGCAGCTGCTGCTGTTGCCGGTGTCTTGGTACATCGCCGTCGGTTCCCAGCAGTGGCTCTACGGCATCGGTGTCGGCATCTTCGCGCTCGTCACGCTGGTGTTGTTGTTCAGCCCGTCGGCCGTGCAGTGGTTGGGCGCTCAGGACTCCGCGAGCGCGGACAATTCCGACCCCGACACCCGGTAGGTGATCCAGTCGCTCTGCCGGCGGCCGCCGACGGCGTCGTAGAGCGCGATCGCGTTCACGTTCCAGTCCAGCACCGCCCAGGACAGCCTGGTGTAGCCGTTGTCGACGCATTCGCGTGCCAGGGTGGCCAGCAGCGCCCTTGCCAGCCCGTGTCGGCGGAACTGCGGACGGACGAACAGGTCTTCCAGATAGACGCCCGCGACGCCGTCCCACGTCGAGAAGCTGCGGAACCACAGCGCGCCCCCCGCCGCCTCACCATCGATCTCGGCGATATGGGCCCGCACCGTCGGCGACTGTCCGAAAAGAGCTGTGCGCAGCTGTGTTTCGGTGACCGTACACTCGTCGCTGGCCCGCTCGAATTCGGCGAGCTCGTGAATCATCGCCGTGAGCTCCGTCTCGTCGCCGGGCACAGCGCGCCGGATGATCATGCTTGCGCCTCCAGGGCGGACAGAATCGTGGTGAATTTCGTTGTTGTCTCGTCGACTTCGTCGTCGGGGTCGGATTCGGCGACGATTCCGCCGCCTGCGTGCGCAAGGGCGGTGCGGCGGTCGGCCGACAGCTGCGCGCCCCGGATCGCCACCACCCAGCGGCCGTCGCCGCGCTGATCGCACCAGCCCACCGCACCCGCGTAGAAACCGCGGTCTCCCTCGAGTTCGCCGATCAGGCCCGCGGCGGCACCGGCGGGTGAACCGCCGACCGCCGGGGTCGGATGCAGGGCTACTGCGAGATCCAAAGCAGTCGTTGACTTTTCGCGCAAATGGCCGCTGATCGGGGTGGACAGGTGCCAGACTGCGGCGGTGCGGCTCAGCTGAGGGCTCGACGGGATTTGCAGGTCGACACACAACGGATCGAGGGCTTCGCGCATCGCGTCGACGACCAGTTCGTGCTCGTGGCGGTTCTTGGTCGAAGCGGCGAGCGCTTCGCCATTGGCGCGATCCTCGTCCGGATCCGGCGATCGCGGCGCCGAGCCCGCGAACGGTGCGCAGACCACTCGCTCACCGTGGCGGGCCACCAGCAGCTCTGGGCTGGCACCGATCAGCACCGTCCCCGAATAGTCAGCGCCCGCCGCCGTCAGGTCGGCGAGATAGGCATTCGTCGCCGGGTCGGCGGTGACGAGGCGGTCGACGATGGTGCGCGCATCGAGCGGGCCGTCGGCGGCAAGCCGCAACGCGCGCGCGAGCACCACCTTGTGCAGGTCGATCGCCGGGTTCCGCAACCGCTGTAGAGCCGCGGCGACCCTGGCGCGGTGCTCGGCGGGCTCAGGAAGCGTCTCGACGACGCGCACCGCGGGCAGCGGCCGCAACGGCCACGTTGGCAGCGCATCGAGGAACGCCACGTCCTGTGGCCGGATCAACGCGGGCGGCCTGGATATATCAAAAGGCAAGGCGCCCACGATGATCGGAGTGCTGTGCGAGGTCAGCGATGTCCGCGCGTCCGCGATGCTCTTGTACGCGGTGTGCACGCCTTCTGCGACCACGGCACTGCCGGCGGTGGCGAGGACGAACGCGGGCTCGCGCGTCACGTGAACACGGTCGGGTTCGGGTATCCGGTCAAGCCGAGTGCGCTGAGCTGGCGCGCGCCGTGTTCGTACCCGCATATGGCGATGGACGCGGCGGCCA
Source organism: uncultured Mycobacteriaceae bacterium (assembly GCA_902826815.1). GTDB lineage: Bacteria > Actinomycetota > Actinomycetes > Mycobacteriales > Mycobacteriaceae > Mycobacterium. The sequence goes on along the minus strand of CADEGF010000021.1, from coordinate 49,904 downwards.
TTGCGAACCGGATCCCTTCGTATACGGGCAACTCGACCCAGCGGGTGATGACCGCGCGGGAGAAGTGCCCGTGTCCGACGAAGACGACATCGCGAGTCTGCATGTGTTCCAACGCCAGCGCGATCGCCCGGTCGGCGCGTTCACATACCGCGGCGGTCGTTTCGCCGCCTGGACAGCCGTGGGTCCAGACCAGCCAGTTCGGTACGGACTCGCGGATCTCCGGGGTGGTCACGCCCTCGTAGTCGCCGTAATCCCATTCGCTGATGAGCGGATTCACCTCATCGACGTGGAGCCCGGCCAGGTCGGCGGTCACGATGGCACGTTTACGCGGGCTGCAGATGATGTACGGGTTGTCCAGGTTCAGCTGGGCGATCGTCTCGCCTGCCGATTTCGCCTGACCGCGACCGGTTTCGGTGAGGTCGAGGTCGGTGCGGCTGGTGTGCTTACCGCTCCGGGACCACTCGGTCTCGCCGTGTCGCAGCAGAAGCAGCCGGTGCTGCACGACACTCACCGTGCCGATTCTGCCCCACGCGGTGCGTCAACGTGGCCGATGTCGTGCTTGTATGGACGGCGTGACGCGAGTACTTGCGGTCGCCAATCAAAAGGGTGGGGTAGCCAAGACGACGACGGTGGCGTCGTTGGGTGCTGCGATGACGGAGAAGGGTCGACGGGTGCTGCTCGTCGACCTCGACCCGCAGGGTTGTCTGACGTTCTCGCTCGGCCAGGATCCCGACAAGCTGTCGGTGTCGATCCACGAGGTGTTGCTCGGCGAGGTCGAGCCGTCGGCGGCGGTGGTGTCGACGGCTGAGGGAATGGCACTGCTGCCTGCCAACATCGACCTGGCAGGCGCGGAGGCGATGCTATTGATGCGGGCCGGCCGCGAATACGCGCTCAAACGTGCGCTTGCGAAGGTCAGCGGCGATTTCGAGGTGGTGATCATCGACTGCCCGCCGTCGCTTGGCGTGCTCACCCTGAATGGGCTGACCGCCGCCGACGACGTGATCGTGCCGCTGCAGTGCGAGACGCTCGCTCATCGCGGGGTCGGCCAGTTCCTGCGGACCATCAACGACGTTCAGCAGATCACCAACGCCGATCTGACCCTTCTCGGCGCCCTGCCCACGCTGTACGACTCACGCACCACCCACAGCCGCGACGTGCTGCTCGACGTCGCCGACCGCTACGAGCTGGCGGTGCTGGCGCCGCCGATACCGCGCACCGTGCGGTTTGCCGAGGCCACCGCGTCGGGCGCCTCGGTGCTGGCGGGAAAAAAGAACAAGGGCGCGGCCGCATACCGGGAGTTGGCGGGCGCGCTGCTCAAACACTGGAAGTCGGGCAAAGAGCTGGCGACGTTCGCGCCGGACGTCTAGGTGCCCGCGCCCAGCGCCGCGAGGGTGCCGCCGCGCTGCTCCAGCAGGACCGAACCGGCCACGCCGGGCACCACGGCCGCCTTGGAAGGCTCGCGCCGCAGCGGGATGAAGCGTTCGTTGACGCCGGTCGTCGGGTCGTAGACACCGATGCCGTCGCTGACCGGGATGATCAGTCGCCCGGCCATCATTGTCGCAGGGCCGACGGGCACGTGGGCGTCGACCGGACCGACGGTGTACCGGTACTGCATGCCGCTGGCGGAGAACACGAGCACCGCGTCGCCCGTCCACCACGTGATGACGTCGCCTGGCCGGGTTGCGGCCGCCTCGGGCGACGGGGGCTTGGGCAGCGGCAGATTGGCCGTCGTCGAACCGGTCTCGTCGATGATCATCAGCGACGGCCTCGGTGTCGGAACGTAGACGGCGGTAGTGGTTTCGGACACTGCGACGACCCGGGCGCCGGAGTCCTCCTTGACGTCGGGCAGCGGTACGTACTTGACGTCGGGGGTGTCCTCTTCCTTGGCGGGCTGCAACACCGTCAGCCGCAGGTCGGGCTGATCCGGGCAGGCCTCGAGCACCGATACCGCCGACGTGCTGGCCGCCGCCGACGTCAGCTTGCACAGCACCGGGCCTGGCACACCGGGTTTGATCTTCGCGTCGAGCGTGCCGTAGCTGATCATCCGGACCATGTCGGAGCGCCACAGTTCGAGCCTGCTGTCGCCCGCCGCCAGCACCGTGGTGCCGTCGGTGGACAGCGTCACGTGCGGGTCGCTGTAGGCGGTCCGGCTGGGACCGCGAGTACCGGTCTGCCCGTCGATGGTGCTCACCTGGCCGCATCCGCGGCTGTCGGGATAGACCGCGACCGCGTAGCTGTACACCGAGGTGACGCCGCACAGGTCGAGGTCGCGCGCGTAGCTCCACAGCACAGACCCCGTCGACGGGTCGCGCCCGTCGACCTCGTGGCCGTCGCCTGTCACTATGCTTCCGCCGGCCAGCACCGGCGCCGTCGTCTTCGGGCTTGGTGCGTTCCACAGCTCCCGCAGCGACGCCGGAACGGCCTTGGCGGGTGCGAGCGTCTTCACCGGCGATGCCGCGGGCCTGCTGACGGTGGCCCGCGCATCACTGGTCCACCAGATCAATGCGGCGACGACGGCGACCGCAACGGCGATCGCCGCGGCGGCTATCAGGTCGGCCCTGGTACGCCGCTCGGGTTTGACCATCTGCTGGTGGGACCTGGTCAGTTGGCGGTGGTCGCGGCAGCCTTGCGCGGACGGCGACGACGACGCTTGCGCGCGGCGCCTTCGCCGTCTGCGGCGGGTTTGTCGCCGTTCTCCGATGTCTCGGCGGGCTTGTCAGCCGTCGGGTGACCGCTCACCGGCTTACCGCCGCGGGTGCGTCGACGCGACTTGGTGCGAGTGCGGGCGGGCGCCTCGGCGGCGTCGCGCGGAGGACGTTTGGCGGCCTTGGCGGCCCGTGCCGGACCGATCCTGCCCGCCGCGTCGATCGGGATGTCCAGCTCCTCGTACAAATGCGGTGAGCTGGAATAGGTTTCGGCGGGATCCGGATGACCGAGTCCGAGCGCTTTGTCGATCATCTCCCAGCGGGCCAGTTCATCCCAGTCGATCAGGGTGACCGCGACGCCGCTCTTACCGGCGCGACCGGTGCGGCCGATGCGGTGTACGTAGGCCTGCTCGTCCTCGGGAATCTGGTAGTTGATGACGTGGGTGACGTCGTCGATGTCGATACCGCGGGCGGCCACGTCGGTGGCCACCAGCACGTCGATCTCACCGGTGCGGAATGCCTTGAGAGCCTTCTCGCGGGCGCTCTGGTTGAGGTCACCGTGTACGGCGCCGACCTTGAAGCCGCGCTCGCCGAGCTCGTCGGACACCTTCTGCGCGGTGCGCTTGGTGCGGGTGAAGATCATCGTGGCGCCGCGGCCGCGGGCCTGCAGCAACCGGCTGACCATCTCGACCTTGTCCAATGCGTGGGCGCGGTAGGCGAACTGGTCGGTGGTGGTGTGCACGGCCGACGATGCCGCCGACTCGGCGCGGATGTGGGTCGGCTGGTTCATGAAGCTGCGGGCCAGCGTGATGATCGGGTCCGGCATCGTCGCGGAGAACAGCATCGACTGCCGGGTATCCGGGGTGAGGCGGAGGATGCGCTCGATATCAGGCAGGAAGCCGAGGTCGAGCATCTCGTCGGCCTCGTCGAGCACCAGCACGGAGATGCCGCCGAGTTGCAGGTGGCCCTGCTGGGCGAGGTCGAGCAGGCGACCCGGAGTGCCGACGACGACATCGGCGCCTGCGCGCAGCGCGTCGATCTGCGGTTCGTAGGCGCGGCCGCCGTAGATGGACACGACGGACAGCTTGCGGTCGCCAACGGTGAGGTACTTCGCGGCGAGCGCGAGGTCACCGTAGACCTGTAGGCAGAGTTCGCGGGTGGGCACCACGACGAGCGCGCGTGGGGCGCCGGCAAGTGGGCGTTCGGCGTCGGTGGTGATCGTTTGCAGCAGGGGCACACCGAAGGCGAGGGTCTTGCCCATGCCGGTTCGCGCCTGTCCGATGAGGTCGTCGCCCGCCATCGCCAGCGGCAGGGTCAGCTCTTGAATGGCAAAGGTATGTTCTTTGCCGTCTTCGGACAGTGCGCGGACTATTTCGTCGCGAACTCCGAGTTTGGCAAATGTTGGATTGAGTGCGGTCATGCTTGGTAGACGAAGCCTTTCGATTCATTCCTCGTTAGCGTCACGCGCGCACGAGTATGTCGAGAAAACTTCGCGGGGCCCTGCGCTGAGGTAGGCGGGCCAACTGTCGTGCACGCACATTTCTTAGGTAGCGAGCCGCTGTCTACGGCCACCGCCTGCACCCATGATACCGCGAGCGTTTGCCGGCCGGGCGGCCCGGCGCTCGCCGACTACAGTTGGCCCCATGAGTTCGACGCAGCCTGCGACATCTTCTGAGCGCATCGCCACCTCGGCGACGTCAGGCGTGTCGGCCCACCATCCCGGCGTCACCGAGCTGTTCGCACTCCTTGCGTACGGCGAGGTGGCCGCCTTCTACCGGCTCACGGACGAGGCGCGGATGGCCCCCAACCTGCTCGGCCGGATCAACATGGCCAGCATGGCGGCGGCGGAGATGAATCACTACGAGTTGCTCCACGACGCGCTGGAACAGCGGGGCGTCGACGTGGTCGCGGCGATGACGCGGTATGCGCCCGCGCTGGAGAACTATCACCGGCTCACCACCCCGAGCACGTGGCTGGAGGCGCTGGTCAAGACCTACATCGGTGATGCGCTGGCAGCCGACTTCTACCTCGAGATCGCCGACGTGCTGCCGGACGAGGTCGCCGATGTGGTGCGCTCGGTGCTGGCCGAAACCGGCCACTCGCAGTTCGTCGTCGCCGAGGTACGGGCGGCGGTCACGGGCAGCCAGAGGCAGCGTCACCGGCTGGCATTGTGGTCGCGCCGGCTGCTCGGCGAGGCCATCACCCAGGCCCAGTTCGTCCTCGCCGACCGCGACGAGCTCGTCGACCTGGTGGTCTCGGGCGCCGGGGGACTGGGTCAGCTGACCGATTTCTTCGAACGCTTACAGCACACCCACAGCACCCGCATGAAGGAGCTGGGTCTGGCCTGACCCCGCTCAGCGGGTGCAGTTGGCGATGATCGTGTTGCTGTTCTGTGTGGCCAGCGTCGCACCCGCCCCATCGGTGATGGAGCAGTTGAGCTGGCCGGCCACGCTGGTCGCGGTGACCGAGCTGAGCTCGACACCCGGATCAAGCGTCACCTGCTTTGTCCACGGCAGCGCGACGTTGACGTCGGTCTGCAGCGCGCCCTGCTGGTCGGTGTAGATGATCGTGATCAGATCGAACAGCTGACGGTTGCCGGTCACGGTGTAGGTGACCGTGCGGGGGTCGGCCGCAGGCGGCGGTGCGGCCTCCGTCGGCTCCGCGATCGCACTCGGCGGCGCGGCGGTCGGCGTCACGCTGGTGATGGTCTCCGGCGGCAGCGCAGTGGCCGAGGGCAGCCGGGACGGCGCATTGCTGGGGTACGGGGCGGCCTTGCTGGTCGACGACGACACCGTCGCCGACGTGGTACCGCTGTCACCGCCGGACAGGATCATCAGCGTGCCCGCGACGGCGATGAGCAACACGATGCCCGCGACGCTGGCCACCCACAGCCACTTACGGTCGTCCTGCTCGGTGTAGAACCGGACGTCGCCGTCGTCGTATCCGGTGTCGTCGTAGTCGTCGTCCTCGTATTCGTCGTCGTAGTCGGCGTACGCGTCGTAGTCTTCGACGTCGCCGAACTCGTCGTCGACGTCACGGCGGTCACCGGTCATCCAGGGTGAAGAAGGCCTGTTCATGCGCGTAATCCTCGTCAGTTCGAGTGATGCAGGCCTGATGCTATCGAGGCGGAAGTGACAGATGAGGTCTAGCGCCCAGCGTGTTGGTAACGGTCCGGACTCAGTTCACTGGAACGGGTCCACTAGCCTTTCTCGTAAGAACGCCTACGACGGCAGACGACTTTGGAAAGGGTCAAGCGTGGAGGTCAAGATCGGTGTCACGGACAGTCCGCGTGAGCTCAGCTTCAACAGCGCGCAGACGCCCACCGAGGTGGAGAAGCAGATCAACGACGCGCTGGCAGGGGACTCGGGTGTGCTGGCATTGACCGACGAGAAGGGCCGCCGCTTCCTGGTGCAGGCGAACAAGATTGCCTATGTCGAGATCGGGGCCGCCGACGTGCGCAGGGTCGGCTTCGGAGTCGTCGGCGCGGAGGCCGTCAAGAACGGGTGAGCGGCACGTGTGACAGTCCGCCCCAGGCGAACTGAACAGTGCCGTTGACCGCATCGTCCTTCGAGATCGGACGATCGTTGTTCAGCCAGTAGCGCGCGGAGTCGACGCTGACGGCGACCAATCCGACCGCGATCATCCTTGCGCGGTGCGCCTCGAGGCCGGAGTCGCGGCTGATCAAGTCGAACACCGCATCGGTGCAGGACTCGGTGGCCACCTTGACCTGCACCGCCACCTGGGGTTCGGACACGTTGTCGTTCTCGAAGATCAGCCGATATCCCTGGCCGTCGTGCTCGATGAAGTCGAAGAACGCCTGGACGGCTGCGCGCAGCCGCTGCCGGTTGTCGGTGGTGGTGCGCAAGGCCTGGCGCACGCCGGACACCAGGTTGTCGACGTGCTGAGCCAGCACCGCGAGGTACAGCTCCAGCTTCGACGAGAAGTGTTGATAGAGAACGGGTTTGCTCACACCAGCACGTTCGGCGATTTCGTCCATTCCTGCGGCGTGGTACCCGCGGTCCACGAAAATCTCGCTGGCAGCACCGAGTAGCTGTCCGCGGCGCTCATCGCGGGGAAGCCGGCTGCCCCGCCGATTGGAGGCAGTCGAGCCACCCCTCGAATCGGGGGTGGCATTGGCGAGATCGCTCATCAAGTCCTCTATCTGGATCGTTCGCATCGACAGTACTACCCGTTCATGGAGGTACGTGCCAGGACGGCTCGGCCTGGGGGCGGTGGGGGCGCGTCAGAAGTGCGAGGAGCACGGTCTATGCCATCCTGTTCTGCGTGACCTACGAGCCGGGGCGTCGCACGCGGAGCGCCGGAGGCCAGCCGCGTCGCGACCCGGAGGCCGGCGGGGGTCGGGTTCCCGTGCTGCGCGACGAGTGGCGCGAGCCGCTGCGCGCTCAGCGCGACCCCCTCGCCGAGGGGTCAGGGCGGCCACGGGCCAATCGGGACCAGCGGCGCAGGTGGCGCAAGCAGACCTGGCTCGGCCGGTTCCTCTCGACGTACGGCTGGCGCGCCTACGCGCTGCCTGCGCTGGTCGCACTGACGGTGTGGGTGGTCTATACGACGGTCACGGGCACGAGCGTGCCCAGCCCTGAGGAGGAACAGGGACCCGCGCAGGGGCCGCCGACCATCGGCGCGGCCAGTACCTCGATCGTCGGAGCACCGCCGAAAGGGCTGACGCAGTTCGACGCCAACCTGCCGACCGGCATCCTGCCCGACGGGGGGCCTTACACCGAGGCGGGCGAAAAGACGTGGCATATCGTGCCAGGCAGCGACCCCAAGGTCGGCGAAGGCACCACCAAGACGTTCACCTACACCGTCGAGGTCGAGGACGGTATCGACACCGCGACGTTCGGTGGTGACGACAACTTCGCCAGGATGGTGAGCCAGACGCTCGGCAACCCGAAGAGCTGGACGCACAACCCGCAGTTCGGCTTCACCCGGATCGATGGCGGTGACCCCGATTTCCGGGTTTCGCTGACCTCGCCGATGACCTTGCGAGAGGGCTGTGGCTACGAGATACCGATCGAAACATCCTGCTACAACCCGGTCTACGGGCCTGACGGCCAACCGAGGGTGTTCATCAACGAGGCCCGCTGGGTGCGCGGCGCCGTGCCGTTCCAGGGCGATGTGGGCGCCTACCGGCAGTACCTGATCAACCACGAGGTCGGCCACGCCATCGGGTATGAGCACCACGAGCCGTGCGGCGAGAACGGGCAGTTGGCGCCGGTGATGATGCAGCAGACGTTCTCGACGAGCGATAACGACAACTCCCGCTTCGATCCGGAATGGGTCAAAGCGGACGGCAAGACGTGCAAGCCCAACCCCTGGCCGTACCCCATCCCGTAGCGCCGGGGAAGAGCCCGGCGGTGATTGCCGTTGATGTGGGTAACTGTTGAGATAGGGAGCAACCCCCGACTTCGAATCGAGGAGGTATTCGGTGTCCACACCGTTGCCGCCGCTGGTAGAGCCTGCGGCAGAGCTGACGCGCGAAGAGGTCGGGCGCTACAGCCGCCACCTGATCATCCCCGACGTCGGGCTCGACGGTCAGAAGCGGCTGAAGAACGCGCGCGTGCTGGTCATCGGCGCGGGCGGGCTCGGCTCGCCGACGCTGCTGTACCTGGCCGCCGCGGGCGTCGGAACCATCGGAATCGTCGAGTTCGACGTCGTCGATGAATCCAATCTGCAGCGCCAGATCATCCACGGGCAATCCGACATCGGGCGGTCCAAGGCCGAGAGCGCGCGCGACTCCATCAAGGAGATCAACTCGCTTGTCGACGTTCGCCTGCACGAGGTCAGGCTGGAGCCCGACAACGCGGTGGAACTGTTCGAGCAGTACGACCTCATCCTCGACGGCACGGACAACTTCGCCACCCGCTACCTGGTCAACGATGCCGCCGTGCTGGCGGGCAAGCCCTATGTGTGGGGCTCGATCTACCGCTTCGAGGGCCAGGTTTCGGTGTTCTGGGAGGACGCGCCCGACGGTCTGGGCCTGAACTACCGCGACCTCTACCCGGAGCCGCCACCGCCCGGCATGGTGCCGTCGTGCGCGGAGGGCGGTGTGCTCGGCATCCTGTGCGCGTCGATCGCGTCGGTGATGGGCACCGAGGCGATCAAGCTGATCACAGGTATCGGCGAGCCGTTGCTCGGCAGGCTGATGGTGTACGACGCACTCGACATGAACTATCGCACCATCAAGATCCGCAAGGATCCGACGACGCCGAAGATCACCGAGCTGATCGACTACGAGGAGTTCTGCGGTGTGGTTTCCGACGCCGCCGCCGAGGCGGCCGCCGAATCGACGATCACGCCACGCGAGCTGCGCGACATGATCGACTCCGGCAAGCCGATTTCGTTGATCGACGTCCGCGAACAGGTGGAGTGGGATATCAACCGGATCGAGGGCGCGCAGCTGATCCCGAAGCCCGCATTCGAGTCGGGCGAAGCACTGGCCAAGCTGCAGGTCGATCGCACCCCGGTGTTCTACTGCAAGACGGGCGTGCGCTCGGCGGAGGTGCTTGCCATCGCCAAGAAGGCGGGCTTCTCCGACGCGCTGCACGTGCAGGGCGGAATCGTGGCATGGGGCAACCAGCTCGAGCCCGACATGGTGATGTACTAACGCGTCGATCGCGTCAATATGAATACCGACACAGCTGGTCAGCGAAGCCTTTCGGGCGGGTGACGACGGTAGCCTGACGCTGTGACCGATGAACGCCCGCCAGACCACGTGCTGGCGGCGTTCGGTGTCAGTGGCCTGCATCCAGTCGAACTCGGAGTCGGCGCCGAGGGCGGCTGGCGATGCGGCGAAGTGGTGTTGTCGATGGTTGCCGACCACGCCCGCGCCGCATGGTCGGCGAAGGTGCGCGAGACGCTTTTCGTCGACGGCGTCCGCCTCGGCAGGCCCGTACGGTCGACCGACGGCCGCTACGTCGTCGCCGGCTGGCGCGCGGACACGTTCGTCGCGGGCACGCCGGAACCCCGCCACGACGAGGTCGTCTCGTCGGCGGTGCGCCTGCATGAGGCGACCGCCAAGCTGGAACGTCCGCGGTTCCTGACCCAGGCGCCGGTCGCGCCGTGGTCCGACGTCGACGTGTTCATCGCCGCGGACCGCGCGGCGTGGGAGGAACGGCCGCTGCAGTCGCTGTCGCCCGGCGCACCGGTCTCCCCCGGCTCGGCGGACGGCCAGCGGTCGGTCGATCTGATCAATCAACTCGCCGGACTGCGCAAGCCAACGAAGGGCCCCAACCAGCTGGTGCACGGCGACCTTTACGGCACAGTGCTTTTCGCGGGTACCGCGGCGCCGGGAATCACCGACATCACGCCCTACTGGCGGCCGGCCACATGGGCGGCCGGGGTCGTCGTCGTCGATGCGCTGTCATGGGGTGAGGCCGACGACGGCCTGGTCGAGCGGTGGGGTCCGCTACCCGAGTGGCCGCAGATGTTGCTGCGCGCGTTGATGTTCAGGCTCGCGGTGCACGCCCTGCACCCGCGCTCGACCGCCGCGGCGTTCCCGGGTCTGGCCCGCACCGCCGCGCTGGTTCGCCAGCTGCTCTGACGTCAGAACTCGTGCCGCACTTCGGCGAGCCTGATCCGGCCGTCGCTGGCGAGCACGCCCTCGGCGCGCAGTAGTTCGAGTTGACGCGTGGTGAGATGCGGCGCGGGCCGTCCCGACGCCCGGATCACCCTGTGCCACGGAAGATCCGCCGAATCCGTACGCATGATCCAGGCGACGATACGCGGGCTTGGGAGGTCCGCCGCCGAGGCGATGTCCCCGTAGGTCGACACCCGACCCGACGGGATCGATGCGACGAGCGCGCGTACGGCCTCGACCTGTTCGTCGGTGATGGCGGCCATGGCTAGGCGTGTTCGAGGCGGTCCCGGATCACCGCGGCAGTCTCGGCGGGCTTGGCTTGCGCGACCATGTGATCGCAGTCGAAGTCGACGAGCGAGAACCGGGGCCCGAGCTTCTCGGAGAGCGTGGCGATGAGCGCATCGGTGACATACGGCGGGTCGGTGCGGGTGGCACGCACCAGCGTCGTGCGTATCCCCTTGTGCGGCACGACGAAATCGCGCGCCAGCTCACTCCAGTAGGACATCATCGCGGGGATGGAAATGCGCCAGCCGCACCGGCCGTCCGGCCGCTCGATCAGATGCTCGTCGAGCTCGGCGTCCAATTCTCCTGCGTCGACGTCGGCCCATGAACCGTGCACCTTCTCGTTGCGCGCCTCGTCGCGGTCCAGGTAGTACGGCGAGGCCATCATGTCGTCGGCGATGTTGGCCATCCATGCGCCGTCGAGGCCGACGGCCGGATCGAGGAGCACAAGCGATGCGACGAGGTCGGGCCGGGTGACGGCGAGCCTGAGCGCGACCGCGCAGCCGAACGAGTGCCCGACCACCACGACGGGGCGCGTGGTCTCCTTGGCGAGCAGATCGGCGAGTGCGGCGACATTGGCCTCCAACGTCCACGGCGCCTCCCACGACGACCTTCCGTGACCCAGCAGATCGGGGGCCAGGATCGAGAAGTTGGGCAGGTGTTCGGCCGCCAGCGCCCGCCACCGGAGTCCGTGTCCGGTGAGCCCATGTACGGCCAGCACCTGCGCAGGCTGATCGGGGCCGAAACGGTGCACGTTGAGGAATTGGGGGTCGCTGGCCACGGGTCGATGCTAAGGGCAGCCGTGTCGGCAGGACTTGTCGGACCCTCGTGGTGTCATGCCCTCATGTCCGCACCGCACATCACGCTCACCCCGACGGCATTGACCGAGCCCGGTTTTCGCGGTGTCGTGCGCGTGCTCGGCGGCCCGGGCACCGGCAAGACACGGGCGCTGATCGACGCCGCGGCCGCGCGCATCGCCAACGGGGTCCAACCAGAATCGGTTCTGCTGCTGACGGGTTCGGCTCGGCTCGGCGCCCAGGCGCGCGCCGCGATCACCTCGTCGCTGCTGCGGGCAGGCAGTCGCGCCGTCATCCGCGAACCGCTCGTCCGGACGGTGCACTCGTATGCCTTTGCGCTTCTGAGGCTGGCCGCCCAGCGCAACGGGGATCCGCCTCCTCGCCTGATCACCACCGCCGAGCAGGACGGCATCATCCGCGAGCTTCTCGCGGGTGACCTCGAGGACGGCGACCGGTCCGCAGTCGGGTGGCCTCGCCAGCTGCGGCAGGCGCTGAGCACCGTCGGATTCGCCACCGAGCTGCGCGATCTGCTGGCGCGCTGCACCGAGCGCGGGGTGGATCCCATTGCGCTGCAACGTCTCGGCCGGTCGTCGGGCCGTCCGGAGTGGCTGGCCGCAGGCCAGTTCGCCCAACAGTACGAGCAGACGATGCTGCTTCGGTCGGCCGTCGGGATGGCGGCGCCGCAGGCCACCGTGCCTGCGCTCGGTGCGGCCGAACTCGTCGGCGCCGCGCTCGAGGCGTTCGCGGTCGACGCCGACCTGCTCGCCGCCGAACGCGCCCGCATCAAGCTGCTCCTGGTCGACGACGCCCAGCACCTCGACCCTCAGGCCGCCAGGCTGGTGCGGGTGTTGGCGGCAGGTGCCGACCTGACCGTCATCGCCGGTGACCCGAACCAATCGGTGTTCTCCTACCGCGGCGCCGACCCGGCATTGCTGACCGAGGACGACGACCCGGTCATCACGCTCACGGAGTCGCACCGCTGCGCACCGGCGGTGGCTCGTGCCATCACCGGAGTCGCGGGCAGGCTGCCCGGCGCGAGCACGGCCAGAGAACTGGTCGGCGCCGGTGCCGAAGCGGGTTCGGTGTCCGTGCGGGTGGCCGCATCCGCACACGCCGAAGCCGCGCTGATCGTCGACACGCTGCGTCGTGCACACCTCATCGACGGGGTGCCGTGGACGCAGATGGCCGTGGTCGTCCGTTCCGTGCGGCAAAGCGGTGCCGCACTGACCCGGGCGCTCACCGCCGCCGGCGTACCCGTGCTGACTCCGCCGTCGGGCGTGCCGGTCGCCGAACAGACCGCGGCGAAGGCGATGCTCACGGTTCTGGCCGCGGTCGCCGACGGTTTGGACGGCGAACGCGCGCAGCAATTGCTCACCGGCCCCTTCGGCAGCGTCGACCCGGTGTCGCTGCGGCAACTGCGCAGGGCGCTGCGCCGAGCCGATCGCAGCCAGCCTCCTCGCGATTTCGGCGACCTGCTCGTCGAGGCGCTCGACTCGGAAAATATCGCAGTCACAGGCGATCTCGGCCGCCCGCTGAAGAGGGTGCGAGCCGTGCTGACCGCAGCGCGGCGCAGCGACGCCGACGGCGCCGACCCGCGCTACACGCTGTGGCAGACGTGGCAGCGCTCCGGTCTGCAGAAGCGCTGGCTGGCGGCCAGTGAACGCGGTGGTCCCGCGGGCGCCAAGGCCGATGCCGACCTCGACGCGGTCACCGCGTTGTTCGATGTGACGGAACAGTACGTATCGCGGACCGCGGGTGCATCCCTTCGCGGCCTCGTCGAGCATGTCGTCGCGCTGGGCCCGGCGCCAGCGTCGGATGACGCATCACCCGACAGTGACGGTGTCGCGCTGGTGAGTGCGCACGCGGCCCTTGGCAGGGAATGGGACATCGTGGTCATCGCGGGGCTGCAGGAAGGGCTGTGGCCCAACACGACTCCCCGCGGCGGTGTGCTCGGCACCCAGCACCTCGTCGACATCCTCGACGGCGTCACCGACGACTACGCGACGCGTGTCTCGAGCCGGGCCCCGCTCATCGCCGAGGAACGCAGGCTCCTGATCGCCGCGATGGGCCGCGCCCGCCACCGACTGCTGGTGACCGCGGTCGACAGCGAGTGCGGCGACGACTCGATGCTGCCTTCGCCGTTTCACGCCGAGTTGGCCCGGTTCGTGACCGATGCCGACACCGGTACCGCCGAGCCAGTGCTCGCCCCGCGGGTGCTCGCTCCCGCACCGCTGGTCGGCACGCTTCGCGCGGCGATCTGCGCGCCCGAGGGTGTCGTCGACGACACGGTAAGGGCCTGTGCGGCAGCTCAATTGGCACGGCTGGCGGCTGCAGGCGTCACCGGCGCCGATCCCGCGCAGTGGTACGGCATGACGGTGCCAAGCAGTGACGACCCGTTGTGGTCGGGTGACGAACACGTGGTGCGGCTGTCGCCGTCGACGCTGCAGACGCTGGCCGACTGCCCGCTGCGATGGCTGCTCGAACGGCACGGCGGCAGCGACGGCCGTGACGTGCGCTCGGCGATCGGCTCGTTGGTGCACGCCCTGGTCGCCGATCCCGGCATGACCGAGGGCAGGATGGTCGCTGAGCTCGAAAGACTCTGGGAGAAACTGCCGTTCGAGTCAACATGGTATGCGGACAACGAACTGGTACGGCACAAGACGATGCTGTCCACCTTCGCGCAGTGGCGGGAACAGACGCGCCAGGAACTCACCGAGGTGGGCACGGAGGTCGACGTCGACGGGGTGCTCGACTGTAACGGAACCTCCGTACAGGTGCGGGGCCGTCTTGACCGGCTCGAACGCGATGAAGCCGGCCGGCTGGTGGTCGTCGACATCAAGACCGGGAAAACACCGGTCAGCAAGAATGACGCGCAGAAGCACGCCCAGCTGGCGATGTATCAGCTCGCCATCGCCGAAGGCCTTCTTCAGGACGGGGATTCCCCTGGCGGCGGACGGCTGGTCTATCTCGGTAAGCCTGCGGCGGCGGGGCCGACCGAGCGGGAGCAGAACCCGCTGACCCCCGATGCCCGCGACCAGTGGCGCCAACTGGTAGGCAAGGCGGCCGCCGCGACGCAGGGACCACAGTTCACGGCCCGCGTCAACGACGGCTGCGCGCACTGCCCGGTGCGTCAGAGCTGTCCCGCGCAGGCCGCGTCCGACGGCACATCGACGTCATGATCGCGAAATACAGTCCTGCCGAGTTGGCCGCTGCCCTCGGTCTTTTCGCGCCGACCGACGAGCAGGCGGCGGTGATCGCGGCACCGCCGGGGCCGTTGGTGGTGATCGCAGGTGCAGGCGCGGGTAAGACCGAGACGATGGCTGCCCGCGTGGTGTGGCTGGTGGCCAACGGCTACGCCTCGCCCGGTGAGGTGCTCGGCCTGACGTTCACCCGCAAGGCAGCGGGTCAACTGCTGCGCCGCGTCCGCTCCCGACTGGCCCGGCTCGCAGGCGCCGGGCTCGTTGCAGGCAGCCTCGACATGGCCGACGACCCCGCGACGGTCAGCACCTACCACGCCTTCGCCGGCACGCTTCTGCGTGAGCACGGACTCCTACTGCCGGTAGAGCCGGATACCAGGCTGCTCAGCGAGACAGAGTTGTGGCAGTTGGCATTTCGCGTCGTCTCCGAACACCCCGGCGCACTCGACACCGACAAGACACCCGCCGCCGTCACCACGATGGTGTTGCGGCTGGCAGGTCAACTGGCCGAGCACCTCGTCGACACCGAACAGCTGACCGACACCCATGTCGAACTGGACCGACTCGTGCACACGCTGCCCGCCGGTCCCTACCAACGCGACCGCGGCCCCAGCCAGTGGCTGTTGCGAATGCTCGCCACCCAGAACGAGCGCACCGTGCTGGTGCCGCTGATCGACGCGCTGCACCGACGCATGCGGGCCGAGAAGGTGATGGACTTCGGCATGCAGATGGCCTCGGCCGCCCGGTTGGCCTCTACTTTCCCGCAGGTGGGTGCGCAGTTGCGGCAGCGCTTCCGGGTGGTGCTGCTCGACGAATACCAGGACACCGGTCACGCGCAGCGGGTGGCGCTGTCGTCGCTGTTCGGTGGTGGGGTCGACGACGATCTCGCGCTGACCGCCGTCGGCGACCCGATTCAATCGATCTACGGCTGGCGCGGGGCGTCTGCCACCAATCTGCCGCGCTTCACCACCGACTTCCCGCTGTCCGACGGCACCCCGGCGCCGACGCTGGAGCTGCGCACCAGCTGGCGCAATCCTCCGCGGGCGCTCTATGTGGCCAATGCGGTGTCGGCCGAGGCCAGGCGCAGGTCGGTGGCGGTGTCGGCGCTGCGCCCCCGGCCCGGCGCCGAACCGGGCACCATCCGGTGCGCGCTCCTGGGTGACGTCGAGGCCGAACGCGACTGGGTCGCCGACCACATCGCGCGCCGCTACCACGGGGCCCGCGATGCCGGGAACGCCGTGCCGACGGCAGCGGTGTTGGTGCGGCGCAACGCCGATGCGGCACCGATGGCCGATGCGCTCGGCGAAAGGGGAGTGCCGGTCGAGGTTGTCGGGCTTGCCGGGCTGCTCGCCGTGACCGAGGTCGCCGACGTGGTCGCCATGCTGCGCCTCGTCGCCGACCCCGCCGCAGGTGCCGCCGCCATGCGGGTGCTCACCGGCCCGCGATGGCAGCTGGGCGGCCGTGACATCTCCGCGCTGTGGCGCCGCGCCGTCGAACTGGATCATGTCGGCGGCCCGCGGGACCGCGCCTGCGCCGACGTCATCGTCGCCGACGCCGCTCCCGACGCCGACGCCGCCTGCCTGGCCGACGCGATCGGCGATCCCGGTGCGGCCCAGGCCTATTCGACGGAGGGCCACCGCCGGATAACCGCGCTCGGCCACGAGCTGACGGGACTGCGCGCTCACCTGACTCACTCACTTTCCGACCTGGTCGCCGAGGTGCGCCGGGTGCTCGGCGTCGACGCCGAGGCCCGCGCCGCACGGCCGCCGTCTGCGGGGTGGAGCGGCACCGAACATCTCGACGCCTTCGCCGACGTGGTGACCGACTACGCGGCGGCACGTCCCGGCGCGACGGTCTCGGATCTGCTCGGGTACCTCGAAGCCGCGATGGTGGTGGAGAACGGACTGGCGCCTGCCGAGGTCACCGTCGCAGCCGACCGGGTCCAGATCCTGACCGTGCATGCAGCCAAGGGCCTCGAGTGGCAGCTGGTAGCCGTGCCCCACCTGAGCGGGCGCGTCTTCCCGTCGACGGCATCGATGCGGACGTGGCTCACCGATGCGGGCGACCTGCCACCGCTGCTGCGCGGTGACAGGGCCACTCTCGGCGCGCACGGCGTCCCGGTTCTCGACACATCGGATGTGAACGATCGGAAGCTGTTGTCCGACAAGATCTACGAGCATAAGCGCAGCCTCGATCAGCGCCGCGTCGACGAGGAGCGCAGGCTGCTGTACGTGGCGCTCACCCGCGCCGAGGACACGCTGCTGCTTTCGGGTCATCACTGGGGTGCATCGGAGGGCAAACCACGGGGGCCGTCGGAGTTCCTCTGCGAGCTCAAGGAGATCATCGACAGCTCGGCGGTCGACGGCGAACCGTGCGGTGTCGTCGAACACTGGGCGCCGACGCCGGCCGATGGCGCGGCAAACCCGTTGCGGGACAGGGCGGTCGAAGCGGTGTGGCCCGCCGACCCCGCGGGTGTTCGTCGCGGAGATGTCGATCGTGGCGCCGCGCTGGTGCGGCGCGCGCTCACGGGACGGCTCGATGCGCCACTCGATGCGCCCCGCGACGACCTAGCCGAAGTCGAGGACTGGGCCGCCGATGTCGACGCGCTGCTCGCAGAACGGGACCGGGTGGCACCGCAGCGGCCCGCGACGCTGCCCGCGGCGCTGTCGGTGAGCAGCCTGGTGGATCTGGGCCGTGAACCCGACGCCGCGCTGCGACGGCTGCGCCGCAGGCTGCCGGTGCGGCCCGATCCGCATGCCTTGCTGGGCACTGCATTTCACGACTGGGTTCAGCGGTTCTATGGCGCAGAGCGGCTCTTCGACCTCGACGACCTGCCTGGTGCGGTCGACGGGCATTTGGCGCGTGAGGGCGCCGACAGCCTCGCTGAACTGCAGGCCGCGTTCATGGCGTCGCGATGGGCGGCCCGCACGCCTGTCGATGTCGAGGTGCCGTTCGACATGGTCATCGGCGACACGGTGGTGCGAGGCCGGATCGACGCGGTGTTCACCGACGACGACGGTGCCACCGTTGTCGACTGGAAGACAGGCGAGCCGCCGGAAACCGAGGAGGGCAAGCGGCACGCGGCCGTTCAGCTCGCCGTCTACCGGCTGGCGTGGGCTGCGCTGCGCGGCGTACCCGCGGACTCCGTCCGGGCGGCGTTCCACTACGTGCGGTCGGGACAGACCGTCGTCCCCGAGTCGCTGCCCGAGATCGAAGACCTGGCGGACCTGCTCAGCCGCGAGGAGGTCGCATAACAAGACGATAGTATTGACATGAGACAGCAGTCTCATTACGGTTGTCGTCATGGCACTGACTCCTGGCCAAATGGACGAAAAACTCGACGAGCATTTCGAGTTCGAAGCCCGCGACGATATCGAGGGCGTGCTCGCCACCCTCGCGCCCGATGCCGAACACGACATCGTTGGCTACCCGACTGGGCCGACCCGCGGCCGCGACGCGGCCCGGGCCTTCTATGAGGGCTTGTTCAAGGATCTGTCGGAAAGCGCGGTCGAGACCAAACGCCGGCTGTATGGCGACGGCTTCCTCGTGGACGAATCACTATGGCGTGGAAGAGCACCCGGCTCGCCGTTCGGGGTGGAGGGCAAGAACCGTCCGCTTGAGTTCCGGCTGCTGCATATCGTCGAATTCGGCGAAAGCGGCGATATCAAACGGGAGAACGTATGGATCGACTTCGCCGCGATCCTCCAACAGTTGCCGCAGGACTGAGCGATGGTTTCCGGAGAGGCCGGTAGACCGAACCAGAAAACACGCACCCGGAAAGACCTGCTCGACGCCGCCTCCCGGCTGATGAAACAAGGCCGCAGGCCGACGCTGGAGGAAGTCGCCGAAGAGGCGCTGGTGTCCAGGGCGACTGCCTATCGCTACTTCACCAGCGTCGATGCGCTGCTCGTCGAGGCGCCGCTGGATGGCGCCATGCCCGAGCCCGACGAACTGTTCGGAGATAACTCACCCGATGACGCGATCGAGCGCGTTGAACTCGTCAACGCAGCCATCGACGACGTGGTCGCCGCCAATGAACAGGCGCTGCGGCTGATGCTGGCTCACTCGTTGCAGCGCGCCGCCAATGGCGAAGCGAGCACGGGCTTTCCGGCCCGGCAGAACCGTCGGACAGCACTGATCGAATCGGCGTTGGCGCCAGCTCGCGATCAATTCGATCCCTTGGTGGCGCAACGGCTTGCGAACGCGCTCGCCCTTGTCATCGGGACGGAATCGATGGTGGTCCTCAAGGATGTGCTGCAACTCGACGCAGCCGAGGCCGCCGAGGTCAAACGCTGGGCAATTCGGGCATTGGTCGACTCCGCTAGGACTCGCGGTATATCTTCAGCGCCTGGGTGATCATCGGGATCTGCAGCGGCAACCTTGCGATTGCACCGATCCGCATCGGCAGCGGCTTGTCCTTCCACAACCGGACCATGTTCACATTGGCCGGGAACACCGACACGAACAACGCGATTGCGGCCAGTGCGCCGAGCTTGCGGGTTCGCGGCACAAGCAGCAGCCCGCCGGTGACGATCTCACCCACCCCCGAGGCGAGGGTGTAGAACCGCGCGTCACCAGGCAGTTCCGCTGGGACGACCGAGTCGAACGGTCTGGGGGCCGCAAAGTGCAATAGGCCCATCCCGACGAGCATCGCGCCCATCTTCGATGCCCGCGTGGGGTTGGCGATCTGCTGCAATTCGGCTGGGGGAGCGGTCATGATTACATAATGGCGTGCCCACCCTCCCGCGAGCGATGACAGGGTCTCGTGGCCAAAGGTAGGTTGCGTCGGCGGCTCGCCGCCATCGACCAGAATCTGACCGCTCGACCGGACGCCGACCTGGTCGACGTGCTGCGCATTCCCGAACCGTTCGTCAGCCCGACCCAGCGGATCATCCGGCGGGTCATCTACGCGATGTCGGCGCTGTTCCTGGCCGTCCTGATCGTCTATCTGGACCGGCACGGCTACCGTGACGTCGAGAGCAGCCCGAACCCCGACGACCCGCTGACGTTCTTGGACTGCCTGTACTACGCGACGGTGTCGCTGTCGACCACCGGCTACGGCGACATCACGCCGGTCACATCGTCGGCCCGGTTGGTCAACGTTCTGGTGATCACGCCGCTGCGGGTGGCGTTCCTGATCGTGCTGATCGGCACCACCGTCGAAACCCTCACCACCCAGTCGCGTCAGGCACTGAAGATCCAGCGATGGAGGAGCAGAGTGCGCAACCACACCATCGTTGTCGGCTACGGCACCAAGGGCAGGACGGCGGTCGCCGCGATGGTCGGCGACGACGTCGCGCCCGCGGACATCGTCGTCGTCGACGAGGACCCGGCAGCCCTCGAGCGCGCCAAGAGCGCAGGCCTGGTCACCGTCCGCGGCACCGCCACCGATTCGGAGGTGCTTCGGCTGGCCAGCGCCCAGCACGCGAAGGCGATCATCGTCGCGACCAACCGCGACGACGCCGCCGTGCTGGTCACCCTCACCGCGCGCGAGCTGGCGCCCAACGCGAAGATCATCGCCGCGGTCAGGGAAGCCGAGAACCAGCACCTGCTCGAGCAGTCCGGCGCCGACTCCACGGTGGTGACCTCCGAGACAGCGGGCAGGCTGCTGGGCATAGCGGTGCAGACGCCCAGCGTTGTAGAGATGATGGAAGACCTGTTGACCCCGGACGCCGGCTTCGCGATCGCAGAGCGCGAGGTCGAGGTCAAGGAGGTCGGCGGCTCGCCGCGGCACAATCCCGACATCGTGCTCGGTGTGGTGCGCGGCGGGAAGCTGCTGCGCGTCGACGATCCGGAGGTCGACGCGCTCGAACTCGGCGACCGCCTGCTGTACATCCGCAGCGCCGAGCCCGACCGTTGAGCGATCGGTTGACGTCCTTCTCGCTGCGGAATGTGCCGCTGCTGTCCCGTATCGGCGCCGACCGCGCCGACACCCTGCGCACCGATATCGACGCGGCGGTGGCCGGGTGGGCGGACGCGCTTCTCCTGCGGGTCGATTCGCGCAATCAGGTACTGATCGCCGACGGTCGCGTCGTCCTCGGCAAGGCGGTCGCGCTGGGCAACAAGCCCACCGACCATGCGGTGTTCCTCGGTCGGCTGAAAGACGGTGAGCACGTCTGGGCGGTGCGCAGTGCGCTGGTCGCTCCGGATGACTCCGAGGGCGAGACCGAGGTTCTCGACCTGCGCAGAGCCGGACACATCTTCGACGATGTCAGCGCTCAGTTGGTGGCGACTGCGACCGCACTGCTGAACTGGCATGACAGCGCGCGCTTCAGCGCTATCGACGGGTCGGCGACCAAGCCGATCAAGGGCGGCTGGTCGCGGGTCAACGCGGTCAACGGCCACGAGGAGTTCCCGCGGATCGACCCCGCGGTGATCTGCCTGGTCCACGACGGCTACGACCGCGCGGTGCTGGCTCGTCAGACCGTGTGGCCGGATCGGTTGTTCTCGCTTCTGGCCGGGTTCGTCGAGGCCGGTGAGTCGTTCGAGGCGTGCGTCATGCGCGAGATCGCCGAGGAAGTCGGGCTGACCGTGCGCGACGTCACGTATCTGGGTAGTCAGCCGTGGCCGTTCCCGCGGTCGCTGATGGTCGGCTTCCATGCCATCGGCGACCCGGAGCAGGAGTTCGCGTTCCATGACGGCGAGATCGCCGAGGCGGCATGGTTCACCCGCGCCGAAATCCGCGAGGCGCTCGAGCACGGCGACTGGAACAGCGACTCGGAGTCACGCCTGCTGCTGCCCGGGTCGATCTCGATCGCCAGGGAGATCATCGAGTCCTGGGCGGCGCTCGGCGACTAGCGCAGCTTGGCCTTCACGTCGCGCGCGCTCGGGTTGGTCATGGTGGATCCGTCGGGGAACTTAACGGTCGGCACCGTCTGGTTTCCGCGATTCACCGACATCACGAATTCCGCTGCCGCCGGGTCGCTTTCGATGTCGACCTCGGCGTAGGCAATGCCTTCGGACTTCAGCGCGATCTTGAGCCTGGAGCAGTAGCCGCACCACGACGTGGTGTACATGGTGAGCGGGGCGTCGCTGGGTGTCATAGCGCGTTCAACGTAACCGAGCCCGCTTCTATTGCTCAAATTCGATGCGACGCGCCTCACCTCATGGGCAATGTCGGTGCGCCCTGCCATGATGAACGTCATGTCGGTTGCCGCCGCGGACGTGAGGAGCGGAGATGGCCCGGCCTGCGCTCATCTCGATGAGCTCGATGACGAGCAGCGCGAGGCGGTGTTGGCCGCGCGTGGTCCGGTATGTGTGCTCGCCGGTGCGGGAACCGGCAAGACCAGGACCATCACCCGGCGTATCGCGCACCTGGTGACGTCGGGGCACGTCGCCGCCGGCCAGGTGTTGGCAGTCACCTTCACCCAGCGCGCAGCCGGTGAGATGCGTAGCAGGCTGCGCGCCCTGGACGACGGCTCCGGTACCGCCTCGGTCCAGGCGATGACGTTTCACGCGGCGGCCCGCCGTCAGCTGCAGTACTTCTGGCCGCGCGTGGTCGGCGACACCGGATGGCAACTGCTCGACAGTAAGTTCTCCGTCGTCGCCCAGGCCGCGAGCCGGGCCGGGCTGCCGACCAGCACCGACGACGTGCGTGATCTGGCCGGCGAGATCGAGTGGGCCAAGGCGTCGCTGATCAGCCCGGAGGACTACCCAGGCGCGGTCGCCAAGGCAGGCCGTGACATTCCGCTCGATGCGGCGAAGGTGGCAGGCGTCTACGCCGGATACGAGACGCTCAAGGCCCGCGCCGACGGCATGGCGCTGCTGGACTTCGACGATCTCCTTCTGCACACGGCGGGTGCGATCGAGCACGATGCGGCGGTCGCCGAGGAGTTCCGTGCCCGCTACCGATGCTTCGTCGTCGACGAATACCAGGACGTCACCCCGCTGCAGCAGCGGGTGCTCAACGCGTGGCTCGGCGAGCGCGACGACCTGACAGTGGTCGGTGACGCGAACCAGACCATCTACTCGTTCACCGGGGCCACCCCGCAGTATCTGCTGAACTTCTCGCGGCGCTTCCCCGACGCCGCGGTGGTCCGGCTGGAACGCGACTACCGGTCCACCCCGCAGGTGGTGTCGCTCGCCAACCAGGTGATCGCCGCCGCCCGCGGCCGGGTGGCGGGCAGCAAGCTGCATCTCGTCGGCCAGCGCGACCCTGGGCCGAAGCCGACCTTCGCCGAGCATTCCGACGAGGTCGCCGAGGCGGCCGCGGTCGCGAAGAAGATCACCCGCCTCATCGAGAACGGCACGCCCGCCGCCGAGATCGCGGTGCTGTATCGGATCAACGCCCAGTCGGAGACCTACGAGGAGGCGCTGACCGAAGCGGGCATCGCGTTCCAGGTGCGCGGCGGAGAGGGCTTCTTCAGCCGCCAGGAGATCAGGCAGTCGCTGCTGGCGATGCAGCGGGCGGCCGAGCGCGGCGCCGACGCGTCGGGTGACGACCTTCCTCCTTTGGTCCGCCAGCTGCTCGAACCGCTTGGCATGACCGGTGAACCGCCGGCGGGTACCCGCGCCAGGGAGCGTTGGGAGGCGCTGACCGCACTGGCCGACCTCGTCGATGACGAAGTGGCGCAACGGCCTTCGCTCGACCTGCGGGCGTTGCTCACCGAGCTGCGTCAGCGCGCCGATTCCCGGCACCCGCCCGTCGTGCAGGGTGTCACCCTGGCCTCGCTGCACGCGGCCAAGGGTCTGGAATGGGACGCCGTCTTCCTCGTCGGTCTTGCCGACGGCACCCTGCCCATCTCGCACGCGCTGGCCCACGGCCAGGACAGCGAGGCTGTCGAGGAGGAGCGCAGGCTGCTCTACGTCGGGATCACAAGGGCGCGGGTGCATTTGGCGCTGAGTTGGGCACTGGCGCGCAATCCCGGCGGCAGGCAGGGCAGGCGGCCGTCGCGCTTCCTCAACGGCATCGCACCGAACTCGCATGCCGACACCCCGAGCAGACCGCGAAAACCGCGCGGGCCGACGCCGCGGTGCCGCGTCTGCAACAACGCGCTGACCACCCCGGCGGCCGTCATGCTGCGCCGCTGCGAAGGCTGCCCGTCCGACATCGACGAGCAGCTTCTCGCCGACCTCAAGGACTGGCGGCTACGCACCTCCAAGGACATGAACGTGCCCGCGTACGTGGTGTTCACCGACAACACCCTGATCGCGATCGCCGAGACGCTGCCCACCGACGACACCGCGCTCGTCGCCATTCCCGGTATCGGCGCACGCAAGCTCGAGCAGTTCGGCCCGGACGTGCTTGCGTTGGTCAAGGGCCGCCAACATTCGTAAAGATCAAGCCAAAATCGCAGGTCAGAAAATTTCTTGTGCAGATCGCCTGCTAGGTTTAGCCTCAAGAAGATCGACACGGACGAGAGGAGGGTTGCTGCAATCATGACAAATGTGAATTCGTTTACCGGCGTACGCATGGCTCGCATGGCTGGCATGGCGCAGACCCTCCATGTCTCCGCAGCCATTGCCGCGGCGGCGCATAGCGCTGCCGCCGCGATTACGCCGCGTAAGCCGCGTACCGCTACCGCGATTGGCGCGTCCGTGAGGGGCACTGTCTAGCTAGAGCCCCACAAGAAGCCGAATGGCCACGGACCCGCAATCACCGGATCCGTGGCCATAGTTTTTGGGACACCCCCGAAGGCCTGGTCACAGATCCAAAGGACACGAAAACCAAGAGATCAATGACCAGGAAGCAGGTAGATAGCCATGTCGGCTTCGATGAGCGCTTGCGCGAAGAGCATCGAGTCCGAGACGTGCCGTAAGAGGACGCTACCGGCCGTACCGTGCCATGTCGGTGACCCCGACCTGTGGTTCGCGGAAAGCCCGGTCGACCTTGAGCGCGCGAAGGCCTTGTGCACCGACTGCCCGATTCAACGGGAGTGCCTGGCAGCGGCGCTGGACCGGGGCGAGCCGTGGGGCGTTTGGGGTGGCGAAATCCTCGAACGCGGCACGATCGTCGCGCGCAAGCGCCCACGTGGGCGTCCACGCAAAGATGCCGAGCCGGCAGCCGCCTGAGGCTGCCGGTTTCCGGCGTTTTGGATCTAGGCCGCTTCTGGTGCGAAGCCCGGAATCAGTTCGGTGGCAAGCGCTTTGGCTGGGATGTGTGCGTCGAGCTGGCATGAGATCGCGACGTTGGAGGCGATCACCCGCATCGGGATCGCGAGCTTGGCCGGGATATCCATCTGCCTGGCGGCCCTGATCTGGCCTGCGGCGCGGTCGGGCTTCATGTTCGCGGCGGTCAGCCTCTGCAGCCATTTGCGCGTGTAGTGGAACACCTCGACCTCGAGTGGCTCCACGTACTGCTTCATCATCTCGTCCATCTCGCGATGCGACACCTGCTCACCCTTCTGGATGAACCCGATCCGCTGCATGGCCGCCTGCAGATTCTCGTAATCGTCGTCGAGCGCGTATCTCGTCGCCAGGCCGATGTCTTCGGGAATGCCACCCGGTAGCGGGGCCACCGCACCGAAGTCGATGACGCCCATCTTGTCGTCCGGCAGCAACATGAAGTTCCCGGGATGCGCGTCGCCGTGCATCATCTCCAGCCGCCGAGGGGCGTCGTAGGTCAACTCGAAAAGCCTGGTACCCATCAGGTCTCGCTGCTCGGTGGTGCCCTCGCGGATGATCACCGACATCGGGATCCCCTCGATCCACTCCTGGATCACCACCTTGGGCGCACTGGCCACGATATGCGGGACCACGAAATGTGGATGTCCCTCATAGGCTTTCGCGAACGCACGCTGGTTGTCGGCTTCCAGCCGGTAGTCGAGCTCCATCTCGGTGCGCTCGATGAGTTCGTCGACCACGCCCTGAACGTCGGCGCCGGGGGAGAGTTGCTTGAGCACCCTGACCATCCGCTGCATGGTCTTCAGGTCGGCGCGCAACGCTTCGTCGGCGCCCGGGTACTGGATCTTGACCGCGACCTCACGGCCGTCGGACCACACTGCCTTGTGCACCTGGCCGATGCTGGCCGACGCCACCGGCTTGTCCTCGAACGACGAGAACCGTTCCCGCCATTTCGTCCCCAGCTGCGCGTCGAGCACGCGGTGCACTTTGGGGGCGGGCAGCGGCGGGGCTTCCCGCTGCAGCTTGGTCAGCGCCTCGCGATACGGCTTGCCGTACTGCTCGGGGATCGCGGCTTCCATCACCGAAAGGGCCTGGCCGACCTTCATCGCGCCACCCTTGAGCTCGCCGAGCACGGTGAACAGCTGCTGAGCCGCCTTGTCCATCAGCTCGGCGTTGACCTCGTCCTTGGACTTTCCGGTCAGTCGCTTGCCGAATCCGAGCGCCGCGCGTCCCGCCATACCGGCCCCGAGGCCCGCAATTTTGGCGTTACGCGCTGCTCCGCCGCGTTTGATGTCGCTCACCCGTTCATCATCCATTACCGAGCTGAGCACAGGTTGCACCGAGGGTGACGCGTCCACCTGCGGGCCGTGGTGGAACCGGTGTTGACGTCGAACTCCAGCGTGGTGTCCAGAGTGGACGGCGGATGCGGACCCCGATCGACGGCCGAGATACCTGCGATGTCCATGCCGGCGCGCACGGCCGCGATCACCCGGTCGACCTGGTTGAGCGCAACGGCGGCGGTGCCGAGCACGGTCGCCCGGTCGGCGGTGCCGACGGCGTCGCGCAGCTGCGCGGCCACCGCGGGCCAACCCTCGTCCCGGTCGCTGCGGTGCAGGTCCGCACATCGCAGGCAGCTGGTCACGCCGGGCACCACGAGCGGCCCGACAAGGCCGGCGCCGTCGCGGACCCGCACCGGCAGATGTGGTGTGCCCGTTTCGTGCAGATCCCGCAGCATTCGCGGATCGGCCACCAGTGAATCCGAGAGCAGGACCAGGTCGGTTTTCTCGGGGGTGACGCCTGCGTGCGGCTGGCTGCTGTGTTTGATCCTGACGCCCGAGCAGCGCAGCGCGCTGGCCAGCAGGTCCGACAGCGGTCCCCGACCATGAATGCGGATTGACGCCGACCGGGTGCGCGGCCGTGGAATCGCGGTGGCCACCCCCGTGTCGACCAACTCGGAGACGAGGCCCGCGATCGTCGTCGCGTCGGCGCCCTCGGCGGCATCCTGCAGCTGCGTCGGCGTCGCACCGGCCTGAAGGACCCGCAACAGGGCGCCGAGCGTCGCGATGCTCATCCCGGACGGCGGGCGCACCAGCACCGCGCGCCGCGGATCCCAACCGATCTGGACTACACCGTCGGGTCGGGACAGCACCGGCATGGCCGGATTGAGCGCGTAGCGCGTCATGGATCGACTCTGCCATGCAGCGCGCGGCGGCCTGGAGTTATCCACAGGCAGCCGGGCCGGGGTAGCTAGTCTTTCTTGTCGTCCTCGCCCGCTGTGCCGTTTTCGGGGTCGCGCACGTCTTTCAGCGCGTCCTCGATGGCGGAGTCGAAGTCACTTGTGTCCCCGCCGATGATGCGGTCAATGAAGCCGGCGGGCTCATCGAGGTCTTCGGCCGACGGCAGTAGGTCGGGGTGCTGCCACACAGCGTCGCGCGAGTCGACGCCTGCGGCCTGCGTCAGCTTCTCCCACAGCGCCGCGGCCTCGCGCAGCTTGCGCGGCCGCAGTTCGAGGCCGACCAGCGTCGCGAAGGTCTGCTCGGCGGGGCCGCCGGTCGCCCTGCGGCGGCGCAGCGTCTCGCTCAGCGCGGAGGCGCCGGGGATGCGCTCGCCGAGTGCATCGTTGACGACCGTCTGCACCCAGCCCTCGATCAACGCAAGCAGCGTCTCGAGCCGTTCCAGCGCGGCGGTCTGCTCTGGCGTGGCCTTCGGCTCGAAGATGCCCTGGTTGAGGAGCTGCTCCATCTGGGACGGGTCGGTCAGCGACGCCGGGTTGAAACCAGCCGCGAAATCCTCGATCCCGGTCATGTCGACCTTCATGCCCTTGGCGAAGGCCTCGATCGCGTTGAGAAGCTGGCTGGACAGCCAGGGCACATGGCTGAAAAGCCGGTGGTGCGCGGCCTCCCGTGCGGCGAGGAACGTCATGATCTCGCTGCGCGGCTGCTCGAGGCCTTCGGAGAGCGACTCAATGGCCTCGGGCATCAGCGCGGCAACGCCCTTGGGGCCCAACGGAAGCCCGATATCCGTCGACGTCAGCACTTCCTTGGACAATTTGCCGAGGGCCTGGCCGAGCTGTGATCCGAACGCCATGCCGCCCATCTGCGTCATCATCGACAGCAGCGGGCCCGCCATCGCCTTGGCCTCCTCCGGCAGTGCGGACGCCCACACGGTGGAGATCTGTTCGGCCACCGGATCGCAGACCCGTTTCCAGGTCTCCATGGTGTTGTCGATCCAGTCGGTCGGCGTCCAGGCGACGGCCGTCGTGGTCCCTGCGGGCAGCGCTGTCACCCCGTCCAGCCAGGTTTCTGCCAGCCGCACGGCATCGCTGATCGCCGAGTTGGTCGTCTCCGGTACCGGGGCGACGAACCCGATCGAGCTCGAGGCCAGCTGGCGCGCGAGGTCGTAGTTGACCGGACCCGACTGACCGCCGGTGCCCATCGCGCCTCCGGCGCCGCTGAACATCTCGCCGAGGCGGCTGAAGACCTGACCGAGTTGGGACATGTCGAATTCGCCGCCTGCGCCGAGGCCGAACGGATCCTGGCCGGAGCCATCGGGATCCTTCTTGGGCTTATCGCGCTCAGGGTCATCTCCGGAAAACCCGAAGGGCAGGTCAGACATGTCCTCAACGGTACTCACCATGGGCACACCGCGTGCCGCCCGCCGTCACGCTCTGAGTGAACCTTGTGCGATTAGGCCGTCTACTGTTGCTGGCGTGAACAGGCGGATTTCTACGTTGCTGGTCGCCTTGGCGCCGATCGTCGCGTTCGGCGTGCTGCTGGCGGTGGTGACGGTGCCGTACGTCTCGCTGGGTCCCGGCCCGACGTTCCCCACCCTCGGTGAGTACGACGGCAAAGAGGTCGTCGACATCGAGGGCACCGACGTCCACGAAACCAAGGGCCACCTGAACATGACCACGGTGTCCCAGCGCGACGGCCTCACGCTCGGGCAGGCGCTGACTCTGTGGATGTCGGGTCGTGAGCAGCTGGTGCCGCGCGATCTCGTCTATCCGCCGGACAAGTCCAAGGACGAGATCGACGAGGCCAACACCCAGGAGTTCAAACGCTCCGAGGACAGCGCCGAATACGCGGCGCTCGGCTACCTGAAGTACGCACCGGCGGTGACCGTGGAGACGGTCAGCAAGGACGGGGCGTCGGCGGGCAAGCTCAAGGAGGGCGACGCCATCGACGCCGTGAACGGGACTCCGGTCAGCAATCTGGAGCAGTTTCAGGCGCTGATGGAGAAGACCAAGCCCGGCGATGAGGTGATTCTCGACTTCCGCCGAAAGAAGGCGCCGCCGGGTATCGCGACGATCAAGCTCGGCTCGGCCCCCGACAAGAAGCAGGGCGTGCTCGGCATCGGCGTCGTGGAAGCCCCGTGGGCGCCGTTCACCATCGACTTCAACCTCGCCAACATCGGCGGCCCGTCGGCGGGTCTGGTGTTCAGCCTGGCCGTCATCGACAAGCTGACCACAGGCGATCTGACCGGAGACACGTTCGTTGCGGGCACCGGCACCATCAACGCCGACGGCAAGGTCGGCTCGATCGGCGGCATCACCCACAAGATCCTGGCCGCGCATGAGGCGGGCGCGACCGTGTTCCTGGTCCCCGCCGACAACTGCGACGAGGCCAAATCTGCTCATGAAGACGGCGTGGACCTCGTCAAGGTGGAGAACCTCGAAGGTGCGGTGGATGCGCTGAAGGCGCTTTCTGCCGGTGGCGAAGCACCCCACTGTTGATCGGGACCACGTAAAACCGATGCGTAGAGTTGTGGCACGTCATCCAAGACGTGCATGGGCGAACACCAGGAGTTGACGAGTGGGTATGCGGCCCGCGGCGAAGATGCCGAAGCTGACACGACGAAGCCGAATTCTGATCACGATCGCCCTTGCGGTCGTCTTGCTGTTGCTGGTGGGGCCACGCTTTGTCGACGCGTACGTCGACTGGCTGTGGTTCGGCGAGATGGGTTACCGGTCGGTGTTCACCACGCAGCTGGTCACCAAGCTGGTCGTATTCCTCGTGGTGTGGGCTCTGGTCGGTGCCATTGTGTTCGGGGCGCTTGCGCTGGCGTACCGCACGCGCCCGGTGTTCGTGCCGACCGCCGGTCCCAACGATCCCGTCGCCAGGTACCGCACCGCGGTGATGTCGAAACTGAAGCTGGTGGGCATCGGCGTCCCTGCGGTCATCGGCTTCTTCGCGGGCATCGTCGCCCAGACCTACTGGGAGCGGATTCAGCTGTTCCTGCACGGCGGCGACTTCGGCGTCAAGGATCCGCAGTTCGGTCTGGATCTGGGCTTCTATGCCTTCGATCTCCCGTTCTACCAGTTGGTGCTGGGCTACATGTTCGTCGCGGTGTTCCTCGCATTGATCGCAAACCTGTTGGGCCACTACCTGTTCGGCGGGATCCGACTGTCGGGAAGGACCGGTGCACTGAGCCGGTCCGCGCGCATCCAGCTGATCAGCCTGGTCGGCACCCTGGTGCTGCTCAAGGCCATCGCGTACTGGTTCGACCGCTACGCGTTGTTGTCGAACACCCGCAGCGGTAAGCCGTTCACCGGCGCCGGCTACACCGACATCAACGCGGTGCTGCCCGCCAAGCTGATCCTGATGGCCATCGCGGTTATCTGTGCGGTGGCGGTGTTCTCCGCGGTCGTGCTGCGCGACTTGCGGATTCCCGCGATCGGTGTGGTTCTGCTGCTGTTGTCGTCGATGGTCGTCGGCGCAGGCTGGCCGCTGGTCGTCGAGCAGATCACCGTCAAACCCAACGCGGCGCAGAAGGAAAGCGACTACATCACCCGAAGTATCACGGCGACAAGGGATGCCTACGGGCTCACCGACAAGGACGTGACCTACCGCGACTATCAGGGCAATGCCCAAACCACCGCTCAGCAGGTGGCGGCCGACCGTGCCACGACGTCGAATATCCGGTTGTTGGACCCCACGATCGTCAGCCCCGCGTTCACGCAGTTCCAGCAGGGCAAGAACTTCTACTACTTCCCCGACCAGCTGTCCATCGACCGGTACAACGGGCCCGACGGAAACCTCCGCGACTACGTGGTGGCCGCTCGCGAGCTCAACCCCGACCGCCTGATCGACAACCAGCGCGACTGGATCAACCGCCACTTCGTCTACACCCACGGCAACGGCTTCATCGCCTCGCCTGCCAACACGGTGCGCGGGGTCGCCAACGACCCCAACCAGAACGGCGGCTATCCGGAGTTCCTCGCCAGCGTCGTCGGCGCCAACGGCAGCGTCATCTCGCCGGGACCCGCGCCGCTGGATCAGCCGCGGGTGTATTTCGGCCCCGTCATCGCGGGCACCGCCGCCGACTACGCGATCGTCGGCAAGAGCGGCGCCGATCGGGAGTACGACTATGAGACCAACACCGCGACGAAGAACTACACCTACGCCGGCAAAGGTGGCGTCGCGATCGGCAACTGGCTGAACCGAGCCGTGTTCGCCGCGAAGTTCTCCGAGCGAAAGCTGGTGTTCCCCAGCCCGATCGGACCCGAAAGCAAGATCCTCTTCAACCGGGATCCGGCCAAGCGGGTGGAGGCGGTGGCGCCGTGGCTGACCACCGACACCAGTGTCTACCCGGCCATCGTGAACAAGCGGATGGTGTGGATCGTCGACGGCTACACCACGCTGGACAACTATCCGTACTCGGAGCTGACGTCGCTGTCGAGTGCCACCGCCGACTCCAACGAGGTGGCGTTCAACCGACTGGCTCCCGACAAGCAGGTGTCCTACATCCGCAACTCGGTGAAGGCCACCGTTGACGCGTACGACGGCACGGTCACGCTGTACGCGCAAGACGAGTCGGATCCGGTGCTTCAGGCGTGGACGAAGGTGTTCCCCGGCACGGTGAAGCCCAAGAGCGACATCTCGCCAGAACTGCAGGCGCACTTGCGCTATCCCGAGGATCTGTTCAAGGTGCAGCGCGCGTTGCTGGCGAAGTATCACGTCAACGACCCGGTGACCTTCTTCTCCACCTCGGACTTCTGGGACGTGCCGCAGGACCCGAACCCGACGGCCAGCAGTTATCAGCCGCCGTACTACATCGTCGCGAAAGACCTTGCGAAGAATGACAACTCGGCGTCGTTCCAGCTGACCACCGCGATGAACAGGTTCCAGCGCGACTTCCTGGCGGCCTACATCAGCGCCAGTTCGGATCCGGACAGCTACGGCAAGCTCACGGTGCTGACGATTCCGGGTCAGGTCAACGGGCCGAAGCTGGCCTTCAACGCCATCAGTACCGATACCGCGGTCAGCCAGGACCTCGGCGTCATCGGCCGCGACAACCAGAACCGAATCCGGTGGGGCAACCTGCTGACGCTGCCGGTGGCCAACGGCGGTCTGCTCTATGTCGCGCCGGTGTATGCGTCTCCTGGCGCCAGCGACGCCGCATCGTCGTATCCCCGCCTGATTCGTGTCGCGATGATGTACGAGGACCGTGTCGGTTACGGGCCGACGGTGCGGGACGCGCTCACCGAGTTGTTCGGGCGGGGCGCCGACGCGACGGCGACAGGGCCCGCGCCGACGAATGCGCCCGGTGGGCGACCGCCGGCGGCACCTGAATCGGACGGTCAGCCGCAGGCGCCTCCCCCGAACCAGGAAGGCAGGGCACCGGAGGTGCCGTCGCCGGTGGCGGCCGTACCTCCCGGCGGGCCGACCCAGCTGTCGGCGGCAAGGGCCGCGGCGCTTGCCGACGTGCAATCGGCTCTGGGTGAGCTGCGCACGGCACAGCAAAGTGGCAATTTCGAGGAGTTTGGTACCGCGCTGCAGCGCTTGGATGACGCGATGGAGAAGTACGACAA
Organism: uncultured Mycobacteriaceae bacterium; assembly: GCA_902826815.1. Taxonomy (GTDB): domain Bacteria; phylum Actinomycetota; class Actinomycetes; order Mycobacteriales; family Mycobacteriaceae; genus Mycobacterium. The sequence continues at coordinate 17,514 of CADEGF010000021.1, read as the reverse complement.
CGCCAAGTAACGTGCTAGACGTTTGCTACTAGCGCCAAATCAGGGCAAAATCGCCGTTTGGGAGATCTAGACCTTGGGGCGGCGATGAAGCACTGGGTGCGTGCTGCGCGGCGTCGATTCGCGAGCTTGGGGCGCATCGGCTTGATCGCGGCTGCGGTATACCTCGTCGCATTGCTCGTCATGGCTGCCTGGGCGTTGTGGTCGTGGGAGGACACCTACGGGACCAAGCCGGTCGACGAGATCGCCTACCTGGTCTGCCTGCTCTTCGCCGTCGGCTGCGCCGTCAAGGCCGTGCGTCGGGCTCAGGGGCGACGGCGCTACGGCTGGCTGGCGCTGATCGTTGCCCTGTCTGCGTGGTCGCTCGGCGAGGTCAGCCAGATAGTCACCGAAATCACCCGCGACGGCCGGCTCTGGCATCCGGCGGTGACGCAGGGCGTGCTGATGGCGTTTCCGGCGGCCGCCTATGTGTGTCTATTGCTATTGGGCGATCTCGAGAAGGCGCCGCGCAGGCGGATGATCCTCGATGGCGTCATCGTCGCGATGTCCTTGTTCGTCGTCTCGTGGGTGTGCGTGCTGAGGAACCTCGGGAGCGATGCCGCCGCGTCGGCGGAGACGGTCCTGCACATCACCGTCGACATCGTTCTGATGTCGACGGCGATCCTGGTGTGGTCGAGGCCCCTCGGCCGGGCGAGTGTCACCGTCCTTGCTGCCGGGGTCACCACCATCGGGGTGGCCGATATCGCAGGCGTCTATATGGCGGGCGTCGGGGGGTATCACAGCGGCGGCATGGTCGACCTGGTCCGCGTCGCGGGATTCGGCATGTTGGCCTACGCGGCGCTGTTCAGCGTCGACGAGCGGCCTGTGGAGACCTCGGTGACGAACCTGCAACCCGGTGTGCGGGTGTGGTTGCCGTATCTGCCGCTGCTCGCCGCCGGGGTTGCCGCGATCGGTTTCGAACTCAGTCACCGCGACCACCGGCAGCTGTTCATCGCCGAGGCGATACTCGTGGTGGCAGTGCTTGCACGTCAGCTGTTCGTCCTCACCGAGAACCAGCACCTGCTCTCCGAGGTGGCCCGCGAGGCGTATCACGACCACCTCACCGGCCTCGCGAACCGTGCGAACTTTCTCGACCGGCTCGAGCGCGCGATGGGTCGCAGGCGCCGCACCGACGAACCCGTTGCGGTGCTGTGTCTGGACCTGGACAACTTCAAGGCCGTCAACGATGCGCTTGGCCATCCCGCGGGCGACGAACTGTTGATCCGCGTCGCGGGGAGGCTGACGAGCACGCTCGGTGCGACGTGGACAGTCGCCCGGCTCGGCGGCGACGAGTTCGCGGCGCTCTTCGAGGGGCCCGTCGACGCGCTGGCCGCGGCGAACAGTGTCCTCGACGCGTTCACCGCGCCGATCATCGTCGACGGCATTCCGCAGACGGTGCGGCCCAGCATCGGCTTGACGGTCGCGGCAAGCAAGGCCGACCAGACCGCCGACGACCTGCTGCTCAACGCAGATTTGGCGATGTACGCCGCCAAGCGCGACGGCGGCGGATGCGTGCGCAGTTTCGTGCCCGATCTGCCGGTGCCGTGGGAACTGCAACAACTCACCGATCTGCCTGCAGAACAACAGATTTCGATGCCCGCGTCGGTGACCCAAACGCGGGACTCGCCACCGGGGGACGGAGAGGACGTCAAGGAGCCGTTCCGGGGTGGGTGGCCGTCACCCGCTATCTGTGCTGGTTTGGGTCTATTGACACTCGGCGTGGTGTTCTTCACCGCTACGACGCTCTTTCGTGACCAACCGGGCCGGGACGTCGTCTTCGACAGCATCCTGTATCCGGCGCTGAACATCGCCGCGGCGGCGTTCGTGTTGTTCCGCGGGTACAAGATTCGCGCCGAGCGCTGGCCATGCCTGCTCATCGGCGCGGGAATGGCGAGCTTCGCGGCGGGCGACGTGGTGTACGCCGCCTTCGTGCCGGAGGGTCAGATCCCGTCGGTCGCCGATCCGCTGTATCTCGCGTTCTATCCGCTGGTCTACGCGGGCATGGTGCTGCTGATGCGGGATCGGCTCAAACGCGTTCCCACCGCGTTCCGACTCGACGCGCTGATCTGCGGGCTGACGCTCGGTGCGGTGGCCGCGGCGATCGCGACCGGCCCGATCGACGCCGCGCTGCAGGGCGAACCCGCGGCCGTCGTCGTCGGGCTCGCGTATCCCGTCGGGGATCTGCTGTTGCTGGCTCTGACGGCGGGAATGTTGCCGATTCTGGGCTGGCGGGCAGAGCTGCGGTGGGGTCTTCTTGTCGTCGGGTTCATGTCGTATGCGATCGCTGACACCGGCTACCTGTTCCAGTCGTCGGCGGGCACTTACCTCGAGGGCACATGGATCGACGCTGGCTGGCCGATCGCGTCGCTTCTTGTCGCCGTCTCGGGTTGGCTGCCGTCCTCGGGTTCCGTCCCGCGTCCGAAACCCGGTCTCGGGGCTTATGTTCCGGCTGTCCTGTGTGGGGGAATCGCGCTCGCGGTCGCGGTGCTGGCCAACCAGTCCAGGGTCGCGGTGACGCTGGCGGCGCTGACCCTTATCGCGGTCGCGTGGCGGTTTGCCGTCACGTTCCGCGACGTCAGCGCGACGGCGGAAGCGCATCGGCGGGCGATGACCGACGAGTTGACCGGGCTGCCCAACCGGATGTCGTTGGCGACGACGTTGACGGCAGTCTCCGTCGAGGAGTCCACGGCGTTGTTCCGGTCGCGGACCAGCCGGGCGCTGCTGCTGCTCGACATCGACCAGTTCAAGGAGATCAACTATTTCGCGGGCCGCAATGTCGGCGATCAACTGCTGAATCACGTTGCGGTGCGGCTTGTCCGGGCGGTTCGGCCCGACGACGTCGTCGCTCGCACGGGAGGTGACGAGTTCGCGATCCTCTTCGCCGACGGTGTCGACATCACCACCGCCCGCGCACGAGCGGGCGCGATCCTCGACACGTTGCGTGCGCCGTTCGAGCTCGATCCGATAACGGTGCAGGTCGACGCCAGCATCTCAATTGCGTTGTACCCCGACCATTGTGAGCATCCCAACGAGCTGCTGAACTGCGTCGAAAGAACTGTGTCGCATGCGAAAGACGCGGCAGGAAAGGTCGTGGTCTACGACGCGGGCAGGGTGCGGTCGGAGAAGTACAACGACGATTACCTCGTGGAGGAACTGCGCGCTGCGCTGTCGAACGACGAGCTGACGTGTCACTACCAGCCGAAGATCTGCGCCGACGACGGGCGCGTGCACAGCGTCGAGGCCCTGCTGCGATGGCGGCATCCGAGTCGCGGACTGCTACTACCCGAGGAGTTCCTGCCGACGGCCGAACGGGCGGGCCTGATGCGGCAGGTGGCCAACTGTGTGGTGAACCTGGCTCTTGGTCAGGTGCAGGCCTGGCGCAGCAAAGGCGTCCGCATGACGGTGGCGGTCAACCTGTCCATGGTGAACCTGCTCGACCTCGGCCTGGTCGACACCGTCGACCGGCTGCTCACCGCTCACCATGTGCCGCCGGAGGAATTGATCCTCGAGATCACCGAGGGCACGTTCGCCAACGACTCGTCTCGCTCCCGCAAGACCGTATTCGCCTTGCGGCGTCTCGGGGTGCGGATCTCGCTCGACGACTACGGCACCGGGTGGTCATCGCTGGCGCGGCTGCAGGATCTGTCGGTCGACGAGCTCAAGCTGGACAGGGTTTTCGTATCGCGGCTGGCAGAAGATCCGCGGTCCATCGCGATCGTGCGGTCCACGGTGGCGCTGGCGCACAGCCTCGGCGCGGACCTGGTCGCAGAAGGCGTCGAGGACGAGGCAACGCTGCAGGCGCTGCGTCGATACGGCTGCACCATCACGCAGGGCTATGTGCACACCCAGCCGCTGCCCGCCGAGGAGCTGTTGGAGTGGATCGCCCGGTGCACGCCGACCGTCTCACTGGGCGATTTGGCGCTGCACCCTGACCTTCGGTAACCTGGCGTTCACCCGACGCGGGGTGGAGCAGCTCGGTAGCTCGCTGGGCTCATAACCCAGAGGTCGCAGGTTCGAATCCTGTCCCCGCTACTAAAAGGAACCGGCCCTCGGAGAAGTCTCCGGGGGCCGTTTTCATGCCTCTGTGAACGGCAGCGGTCGTTCTTCAGCTGTCACCCACCGCGATGGTCGTTGTGCCCGCTGGGTCGCCTGCCCCAGTCGTCCTGGCCAGCGGCATTGGTGCAGCCGGGTGCGCGCTTTTGGTAGCGACGAGGTGAGTACCGGTGCGAGCGGGATACTGAGTCGAGCAACCACCACCGCAACACGTTTCCGATGGGTTACCGTGCGATCCATCTGGGTTGGATCGAGTCCGGTACCGCGGGTCCGTGCCCAACCTGCGACGAGGTGATGTCGAGTGCACAGCGGTGAGCTGGCGGGCCAGCAGACGCACACACTTGACGAGTCCCTGCTCGTCGATCCCGCGGAATCAGATCGGCCGGTCTTCGACTTCCTCGGATCCACGCCGGGCCGGATGGCGTTGGTGGCCGTCGTTCTGATAGCGGGGCTGCTCGCCGTCGGCGTGGCCGCGTCAACCACGGTTACCGACCGCAGGGACCAACTGAAGACCCTGCGATCGCACACCGAACCGTTGGCTGATGCCGCGCAACAGATCTACAACGCACTGTCGGTCGCCAACACGACCGCGGCGACGACGTTCCTCTCCGGTGCCGTCGAACCATCCGATGTTCGGGATCGCTACGACGCCGCAATCGGCCAGGCGACCGCCGGCCTGGTTACCGCCGCGAACGGCGTGTCGCCCAACGATGTTCGCTCACTGACGCTGCTCACGGACCTGTCCAACCAGCTCGCGGTGTACACCGGGATGATCGCCACCGCCCGCGCGAACAACCGTGCTCGGCGCCCGATCGGAGTCGCATACCTCAGCGAAGCGTCTGCGATGATGCAGCGGGACATCCTCCCGTCCGCCGAGCAGCTGTACCGGACCCAGGCCGAGGCCGTCATGTCGTCGGAACGATCCGCGGGCCCGATGCGCGCGATCATCGCGGGATCCTTGCTCGCACTCGGCATGTTGGTGGTCGCTCAGGTCGCCCTGACCAAGCGAAGTCACCGTCGGCTGAACCCCGGGCTGCTGTTGGCGTCGGTGTTGGTGGCGGTCCTCGTGATGTGGCTCTGGGTGGCCGGTCTGCTGTCAGCGCGGGCCGCCGCCGGCGCTCGAACCGAGGGCGCCGAGCCGCTGGGCACCGCGGTGGCCGCAAGGATCCTCGCCGAGCAAGCTCGTGCAGACGAAATCCTCGGACTGCTCAAGCGCGGATCCGATACCCAGTCCGAAACCAATTTCGAAGCGCGGACTGCACAGCTGTCGCAGACACTCGACCGGGACCGGGTGGACGGCGCGGCCGACGCGTTCGGCGGCTGGGTGCGCTCGCATGACGACATCCGACGCAGACTCGCCGGTGGCGACTATCTTGGTGCCGTTGCTGTCGCGCGAGACGACGACCCGCAACACTCCACCGTCCAGTTCAGCCGGCTGGACACCGCGCTACGCGACGACATCACTCGGCTGCGGGACCGGCAGCGCGACGGGATCGCCCATGCCTATACGGCGCTGAGCCTGCTCGGACCGGGCGCCGCGTCGATCGGAGTGCTGGCCGCGTTGGCGGTTGCAGCAGGTATCTGGCCACGACTGAACGAGTACCAATGATGCGCGCCGCGGCTGCGTTCGTGTTCGCGGCGGCCCTGCTCGCCGGCTGTTCCACCGTGCAACCGCTAGCTGAGGTGTCACCGTCGCGCACCACGCTGCCGCTGCCCAGCGGCGCGGCCGTGGTGTCGGACGTCGCCGGTGCGCCGGTAGAAAGCTGTGATGCCACAGCGAGTCTCCGCCCATCCACAGCGGGGGGTCCGGCCGTCGAGGAGATTGTCCGCCGCGGCAGGTTGATCGCCGGGGTCGACCAGAACACGAACCTCTTCAGCTTCCGGGATCCCAACTCCGGCGAACTGCAGGGGTTCGACATCGACATTGCGCGCGAAATTGCCCGCGACATCCTCGGCGATCCCGACAAAGTGGAGTTTCGGTTAGTGACGTCGCCGGAGCGCATCTCGGCGCTGCAGGACAAGAGTGTCGACATCGTTGCGAAGACGATGACGATCACGTGCGCGCGCGCCGAGCAGATCGCGTTCTCCACAGTCTATTTCGATGCCAGCCAACGGCTGCTCGTGCCGAAGGATTCGCAGATTAGCGGCCCGGCCGAGCTGGCGGGAAAGCGCGTGTGTTCGGTGGTGGACACCACGTCGTTGGCCACTGTCGCTCGTGTCGCGCCGACGGCAAACCTTGTCGCCGTTCCGAATTGGGACGACTGCCTGGTCATGCTTCAGCAGGGCCAGGCGGATGCGGCGAGTACCGACAACTCGATCCTCGCCGGACTGGCGGTGCAAGATCCCAACCTTCACATCGTGGGACCGAGCCTGGAGGACGAACCCTATGGAATCGGGGTGAACAAGTCACAAGGGGACCTGGTTCGCGCCGTCAACGCCAGCCTGGACCGCATGCGCCGGGACGGCACCTGGATGTCGTTGTACGACAGGTGGCTTTCCGTGCTCGGACCCGCCAGTCCACCAGAACCGAAGTATCGAGACTGACCGATGGCCGGGGACGATGGAACACGAGCTGTCCCGGTAAGCGGGACAGGACCGACCGCGGTCGAAGGAACCCGGGCCGTCCTGGTCACCGGAACCGGAGCCACCACGGTCGAGGGCACCCGGCCGCGGCTGCGCTCCGGCCGACGACGCATCGGCGACGGCCTCGTCGAGGTTCCGGTTCGCGAGGACATCGAGCCGACAAGCGCGATTCTCACCAATCCCGTTGTTGCCGAGTCGAAACGGTACTGTGGCACGTGCCAGCAACCGGTCGGGCGCGGCGTCGCGGATCGACCGGGGCCCAGCGAAGGCGTATGTCCGAACTGCGGCGCAATATTCTCGTTCTCGCCGCAGCTAGAAGCCGGCGAGATGGTCGCCGGCCAGTACGACGTTCAGGGGTGCATCGCTCACGGCGGCGTCGGCTGGATTTATCTGGCGATCGACCGCAACGTCAGCGACCGCTGGGTGGTGCTCAAAGGCCTCCTTCAGCCCGGCGGACAGCAAGCGCAGGAGGTCGCCATCGCCGAGCGCCAATTCCTCGCCATGGTGAACCATCCGGGCATCGTCAAGATCTACAACTTCGTCGAACATCCGGGCTTCGACGGACGCCCAATCGGCTACATCGTGATGGAGTACATCGGCGGCACGACTCTGCAGGACATCCTGGACAAGCTGCAAGACGGAATGCCGGCGGGTGAACCGATACCAATGATGCCGGTGGAGCAGGCCCTCGGTTACGTGCTCGAGATCATGCCGGCGCTTTCCTACCTGCATTCTTTCGGCCTGGTCTACAACGACCTCAAGCCGGAAAACATCATGCTCAGCGAGGATCACGTCGAGCTGATCGACATGGGCGCGGTGTCCGGCATCGGCGACTGCGGATACATATACGGCACCAAAGGATTTCAGGCACCCGAGATCGTGCGTACCGGTCCGACGATCGCGTCGGACATTTACACCGTCGGCCGCACCCTGGCCAAACTGACCGTCGACCTGCCGAACGACCGGTTCGCAGAGTCCTTGCCCGACCCCGACGACGTGCCCCTGTTCCACCGGTACGAGTCGTTTTACCGGCTGTTGGTACGCGCGACGAACATTAAGCCAGCGCAACGATTCTCGTCCGCCGACGCGATGGCGACCCAATGCAAGGGCGTGCTGCGCGAGACCCTCGCCGAGCAGACCGGTGAACCGACACCAGGCACATCTGCGCTCTTTACTCCGCCACGCGCCGCGTTCGGCACCGATCTCGGGCTCCAGCGGACCGACGTGTTCGTCGATGGAATCCGGCACGAGGTCCGCCCGAACGCGCGAAGCGTCGCCAGTGCCCTGCCCGAACCCGTACCGGTACCGGCCGATGATCCAGAAAGCGACTGGCGTCTCGACTGGGAGGACGCTGTCGTCGCGCTGGATGCCGGCAAATTCAAGGCCGCACTGGCATGTTTGGAGCGAGTGGTCGCCGCCCTACCTGGTGAAGCCGGACCGAAGCTGGCGTCGGCGGCGGTGGGCGAACTGATGCTCGAGGCGAACGACGCTGCCGATGCCGAGCGATTGCGCCGATCGACCGAGCGGTACTACCGGACGCTGTGGCGCACCGACCGCTCGATGGTGAGCGCGGCGTTCGGCCTGGCCCGCTCGCTGGCCCTCCGCGGCGACCGGTCCGGTGCGATCGAAGTGCTCGACCAGGTCCCGCTGACCTCGCGACATTACGGCGAAGCGCAGTTGACATCGGTGTTGATGCTGCTCGACTCCCGTCCGATCGCCGAGATCACCGAGGCGGACCTTCGCGACGCCGCGCGTCGTGTCGAGCACTTGGCCGAGGGCGAGCCGCGGGCCACGCAGATGCGTGCGCTCGTCCTCGGTACCGCCCTCGACTGGCTTCGATCCGGTGCCACGCCCGCCGCCGATCCGATCTTCGGCCAACAGTTCGACCAACAGGGATTGCGCGCCGGTATCGAGGAGGCACTTCGGGAACTGGCGCGGCATTCGCCACGGCGGCGCCATCGCTACACCCTGGTCGATCTTTCGAATTCGATCAGACCGCCGAGCTGGATGTGAGCCGGGCAAGGAGAGTGACAGTGCCACCACCTCGGCTAACCCAGCAACGACACCGCAGTAACCCCTCTTTCTAGGAGAGGACATCCTCCAATCCAATCAGTGGCCGTTGAGGCGGCGGTGGCTCCGTCCGATGCGCAGAAGCCACTTTCGCCGAGTGCATTTGGTGTGTCGTGAGTCACACATCTTGATGGCAATGAACCGACATGTCGTCGCGGGCGTACACCGATTCGTCGGTACCTCAGATGACAGGAGCGCAATCTTGAAAGAGCGACCCAAACTGATTCCCTCGTCTTGGGCCACTGCCCCGATCGATCGTCGTGGTGCACTCCTCGGTATGGCCGCAATCGGCGGTTTCTTGGCCCTGGATCTGGGTGCTGTGTTGTACGCGCGCGGACCGGTCGGGTCGAGTGGCCGGTTGACCCCGCAGGCGTTCATCGACGCATTTCGACGGGTTTACGGATTGCATCCGGGCTTTCGGCGGAACCATGCCAAGGGGGTGGCGTTGGCCGGGTACTTCGATTCCAACGGTAACGGGGTGGAGTTGAGTCGGGCGGCGGTTTTTCGCACTGGCCGTACACCGGTGGTGGGGCGCTTTTCGCTCCCGGGCGGCAACCCGGCCGTGCCCGACAAATTGGGTACCCCTCGGGGACTGGGACTGGCGTTCGGGTATCCGGGCGCCGGGCAATGGCGGACCGCGATGTTGAATACCCCTGTCTTCTCGGACAACTCGGTGCAGGGGTTTTATGACCGGTTACTGGCATCCGAGCCGGCAGCCGATACCGGAAAACCCGACCCCGACGCGATGGCGCAGTTTCTGGCGGCGCACCCCGAAACCGCCAGGGCGATGGCGACGAACAAGAAACAACCGCCGACAGCAGGCTTTGGGGACAGTCCCTATTACGGGTTGAATGCGTTCTACTTCGTCAACGCTGCAGGTCAGTCCACGCCGGTGCGGTGGTCGCTGGAGTCGATGGCGCCCGTCGGTGCGCCGGCCACCCCTGGTGATGGACGGAATTGGTTGTTCGATAACGCAATCCGTGACGTTCGATCCGGTCCGTTGCGCTGGCGGTTGCTGTTGACCGTTGGCGAGCCCGAAGATGACGTGCGTGACGCGACGATCGCGTGGCCGCCCGAACGGCGCGTCGTTGATGTCGGCACCGTGGTACTCGATTCGATCGACAGTGAGCGCGCTGGCAATGCCCGGGATGTCAACTTCGACCCGTTGGTGCTGCCGGACGGTATCGAGCCGTCCGAGGATCCGCTGCTGTCTGCTCGGTCGGCGGTGTACGCAGCATCATTCCGGCGAAGGTCCGGCGAGACGGCCGCCCCTTCGACGGTGCAGGTGAACGAGGTGTCACTGTGACCGGCACACCGACCACAGATCGATTCCACGTGTCAGCCCGGGTCTTTCATTGGCTGACCGCCGTCCTGGTCTTCGCCGCGCTCATCGTCGGCTTCGCGCTGGCCAATGCACTGGCCGACTACGCCACGCTGTTGACGATGCACAAGGTCATCGGGGCACTGATATTCGTCGTCGTCATCGCCCGCGTCATCAACCGGTGGCGCCACCACCCGCCTGCTTGGCCCGCGACGGTGGGGCGATGGGAACGCCGGGCAGTTGTCGTATCGGAACGGCTGATGTATGTCACGCTGCTGGCACAGCCCGTGGTGGGCTGGGCCATGCTGGCGGCGGCCGGTGTGCCCGTCGTTATCGGTTCGCTCCAGCTGCCGTCGATCGTTCCCGTCGACGCCCGCCTCTATGCCTTTCTGCGGAACGGCCATTCGGTCCTCGCCTACACGCTGGTCGTCGTAATTGCCGCGCACGTTTCTGCGGTCCTGCTGCATACCCTCACACTGCGCGACGGGATGCTGAGGAGGATGGCATTTCGCATCCGCAGACGAAGGGTCCCGCAAGCGCAATGAACCACTCGGGTCGCAATTGCATCGATCAACGTGTTTGACCACGGTGCGGTCAAGGCGCACGGTAGGACGGTGTATCGATGGCGCCGTGGTAGTCCGGACCGCGGCACTGACGGTCAGGTGCTGACCATGCTGTATTCGGCGCATGCCGATGCGGTCCGCCGATTCGTCGCCGGCTATGTCGCCGACGCACAACATCGTGAGGACATCGTGCAGGAGACCTTCGCCAGAGCGTGGAAGAACATCGATCGGATCGACACCGAGCAGGGCAACCCGCGGTCGTTCCTGTTCTCGATCGCCCACAACACTCTCGTCGACCAGTGGCGGGCCAGGTCACGGCGCCCCGAAGTGCTGACGGACAAGGATGCCGCCGGTGCGACCGATGATGGTGTCGACAAATCGCTGGAACGGATCCTGTTGGCCGAATCGATGCGGCGCCTCAGTGCCGAACACCGCGAGGTGATCAAGGCGCTGTACTTCGATGACATGACGCTTGCCCAGGCGGCGGATCGACTGGGCGTCGCGGTGGGAACGATCAAGTCCCGCAGTTACCACGCCGTTCGGGCACTGCGGGCGGCGTTCGACGAAATGGGGCTGCTATGAACGACGAACCGCACATCTTGCTCGGGGCATATATCTTGGGCGGTCTTGACGCCGATGAACGGCGACAGTTCGAAGAACATCTGCGCGAATGCGCACAATGTCGCGGCGACGTCGCAGACTGCGCTTCATTGCCTGCATTGCTGACAAAGGTCAACCCCGCCGACCTGACGGCAGATGACGTCACCGACCGTTCCCTTTACCCGACAACGGTTCTCGAGACTGTCGCACCACGCCGCAACACCCGCCGGTGGTGGGCGGCGGGGGCGGCGCTGGCGGGTGCGGCTGCGGTCGCCGTCGGCGTCGTCACGGTGACGATCCCCGGTGACTCGTCACCACCGACTGCTGGCACTTCCGCCGTCGAAGAGATCACCGGAGAGGTGAGCGGGATGATCACAATGACACCCATGCCCTGGGGCACGGCCATCTCCCTCGACGTCAAGAGGCTGCCGTCCGACGGCGTTTTCACGCTCCGCACGATGGATGGTCAGGGTCGAATGGAACCCGCTGCAAACTGGGCAGCCATGCCCAGTGGGGCAGGGGTGGTGCACGGATCCACATCGATTCAGATGTCGCAACTCCGTAGGCTCAACGTTGTCGACGCCAACAACACTGTGTTGGCCACGATGCAGCGCTGACATCGTAATTCGTTCGTAGATGGCCCAGCGCGCCCAGCGCCGGTACCTGCACTGGGGCGGTGAACCAAACTCCTTGTGCCAGCGTATATCTCAATGAAAGGCACGAGGAAAGGAATGTCGATGAAGAAGCTCACCGCGTCCGCAGCTGTCGCGGGCGCACTCGCGACCGCCATGTTCAGTTCAATTACTGCTGCCAATGCAGCGCCCACCGGACCCCAAACAGTCGGTCAGATCGTGGAACAACTTCGCGCCCAGGGCTATCAAGTCATTCTGAGCAGGGTCGGCACCGCGCCCCTAGATCGATGCTCCGTGAAAGCTGTCCGTCCCGGTCATACGTACTCCCGCACCGACTCCGGCGCACCGGGGGCCGGCGACGACATCGTCACCACCGTCAGGGAAATGACCGCTTATGTCGATGTGAACTGCTAACCAGCCCAGCGTCGATACCTGGCTGTTCTCGCCAAATCTGCTGACCACGCTGCGATTCCGAACCTTGCCAGTGCTGGCGGCAGCGTAGGAACCCGCGGGGGATGAGCGTAAACGGATTCGGCCCCAACGGTAGTCAGTAATCCGGCGGTCCCTCACCAGCAGACAGACGGGAACGCCGGTTGCGGCTATCCATCCACCAATTGGCCGGATAAACCAACGGGTTGAGTTGACGCAAACTAGAGTCCATCGAGATCGACCTGATCGGGATCGATGTGTCCATAAACGTCACGACTTCTCACGGATTTCGGTAATCGGTTCTGGCCGACCACCAAAGACGTAGATCATCGACGATGTCGTGGGTGCCGTGTTGGTGAATCGGTGCCATACTCCCGGGCGTATCACGAAATTCTCACCGGCACAGACGGTGCTGCTGTCGCCATCAAGCTCCACGTCGAACTCCCCGGCCGTCACCAACACTGCCTCGCTTGCCTTGTGTCGTATGGCATTTGTGCATGCGCCTGGCCGCAGGTATGTGACACCGACGTGAAAGCCATATCCGGGGCATCGCTGCGGTGCATCCTCAGAAGCGATGACGAACTGCTGCACGGGACTGCCGTGCGAGTCGGGACGCGGCATGGAACTCATCGTTTCGGCTCATCGATCTCGGCGCCATCCCTTCGCAGCCACTCTCGGGCGATCTCCGCGCGCGTTGCGAACCAGACCCCGTCGTGTCGGTTGGCGTATTCGATGAAGTCGCGCAGGGCACGAATCCGTCCCGGGCGGCCGATGATCCGAGGATGCAGACCGAAAGACAGCATTCTCGGCATGATTGCTGATTCACGGTAGAGCTCATCGAAGCTGTCCGTGAGGTACTCGGTCAATGCCGACGCCGTCGCTGGGCCGTTCGCCTGCCAGAAGCGGAAGTCGTTGTTATCGGGCGTGTAGGGGAGTACCAGACGACGCTCACCGAGGCATTCCACGAAATAGGGCGTGTCGTCGCAGTAAGAGTCGGAATCGTAGAGAAATCCACCGTGCTTGGTGAGGAGTTCGCGGGTTCGGACGCTGGGACCGTACCGGCAGTACCAGCCGACCGGGCGGCGGCCCACGGTACGTTGGAAGCTTTCCATGGCCAGCGAAATATGTTCCGCTTCTTCGGATTCAGCGAGCCGGAATACTTCCTCCCATCTATATCCATGGCTGCAGATCTCGTGTCTGCTGTCGCGCAGGTATTGGGCCACAGCGGGATTGAGTTCCAGCGCGCGAGCACAAGCGAAGACAGTCAGTGGCACCTCTCGGGCATCGACCATGTCGAATATCCGCCACACACCGACACGCGACCCGTATTCATAGATCGACTCCATGGCCAGATTGGCGACCTCTGGCGGGTAGGGGTACTGGCCCCATTCGGTGCCTGTCTCTTGGTCTGGATCGCCAGCTGCAAAAGTCCGCTCGGACCCTTCCTCGTAGTTCAGTACTAACGAGACCGCCAGCCTGGCGCCGTTCGGCCACCGCCCCTCCGGGACACTGCGTGCGTATCCGACCAGGTCACGAGTCCTCATCGATCTCCTTCGGTAGATGGCGGTCGGCGCTGGAGACTTCACATCCGGTGTCCCGGTGAGGGTTCAGCATGCCATAAAACAATAACGATGTCATCGGATTCCACCTGCAGGTCACCTCGACCTGGAAGGGGTCGACGCGCTGGTGTTGACGTTCCGGTGTGCGCGAAAGCCCGTGTGCAACTGACGGTATGGCTGGTCTGTCATTTGCTGCGGTTGTATGTGTGTTAACACGAGCCTAAAAGGGCTTGACACCGAATTGGGCACTGTGAGAATCTCTACTCGCAACGTTCTTAGATGTGCTGGATCACATACCAGGCGCACGCAAATCCAGTGGGAGGCCTGCATGGGGAAGCTGAGCAACAAAGTGGCACTGATCACCGGAGGTGCGCGGGGGCAAGGCCGTGCGATGGCGATCAAGTTCGCGGCTGAAGGCGCGGACATTGCGATCGTCGACGCCTGCTCGCCGATGCAGACCATCCCGTATGAATTGTCGAGCACCGACGACTTGGCCGAGACGAAGGGTCGCGTCGAGGAACTCGGGCAACGATGCCTAACGGTCGTCGGTGATGTCCGCTCCCTGCCCGCTATGGAGTCGGCCGTCGCCGCAACGCTCGAGGAGTTCGGACACGTGGACGTTCTCTGCGCCAGTGCGGGGGTGCACAGCTTCCTCCCGGTCTGGAGCATGCCGGCGGAGATGTGGCAGCAGGTGATCGACATCAACCTGACCGGCGTCTGGAACTCGGCGAAGGCGGTCGCGGCGCCGATGAAGGAACAGCTCGGCGGCGTCATCATCGCGACATCGTCGGTGATGGGCCGCGAGACGGGAAAGGACCTTGCTCACTACGCCGCCTCCAAGCACGGTGTCCTCGGCCTGGTCAAAAGCCTGGCATATGAGCTAGGGCCGTTCGGGATCCGGGCAAATACGCTGCTGCCCAGCGCCATCCACGACAAGATGGGCGACAATCCGCCGACGCGGCAATGGATGTTCGGGCGTGAGAACGCGACAACCGAGGAGTACGTCGAGGCGACTCGCCACTGGCACGCCCTCCGCGGCACCGCCGCGCTTCCTGCGGCCGCGATCGCCGACGCTGCGCTGTGGCTGGCCTCGGACGACGCGCGCTACGTGACGGGCGCGGAGATTCTTGTCGACGGTGGCCACAGCGTCGTGCCGCCCTACAACACGACGCCGGTCTACGCCGACGATGTCGAGGTCGGTCCGTACGCCGACGACGGCATCAAGCTGCCCGAGCGGATCTGATGCGCCCCATGCTTGTTCGGATCCGTGCTGCCGACCGAGATCTCGAGTCCGGGCACTTAAGCCAGCCGACGGGGATTCCCGCATGACGAGCTCGACGGTTCTCGAGGGACGCGTCGCCCTCATCACCGGTGGTGCCCGAGGCCAGGGACGCTCCCACGCGCTGACCCTCGCCGCCGCGGGCGCCGATGTCGCGATCTGCGATATCGCGGCCTCGGTCACCACCATCGACTACCCGCTTGCGACCGCCGATGACCTGGCTGAGACCGTGCGGCAGATCGAGGGGCTCGGTCGCCGGTGCGTGGCGGACACCGTCGATGTGCGTGACCTCGCCGCCATGCGCGCCTTCACCGAACGCGCCACCGGCGTGCTCGGACGACTCGACATCGTGGTCGCCAACGCCGGCGTCTACAGCTTCGCGCCGAACGCCTGGGAGCTCACCGAGGAGCAGTGGGACGTCATGCTCGACGTCAACCTCGGCGGTGTCTGGCGAACCTGCGCCGCAGCCGCGCCACACATCATCGAGAGCGGGGACGGCGGTTCGATCGTCCTTGTCTCATCTGTCAACGGCCTGCGCGGCGTGCCCGGCGTCGCGCACTACAACGCCGCCAAGCACGGTCTCGTTGGCTTGACTCGTACCCTCGCCATTGAGCTGGCACCGCATCACGTGCGGGTCAACACGGTGCACCCGACGGCCGTGCGCACGGCGATGGTCGAAAACGACGTGATGCCACGCGCATTCGCAGCGATCGACGCCTCCGGGATCGACCTGCGCAACCTTCTCGACGTTGAGCTCCTGGATCCGCAAGACGTGAGCGAGGCCGTGCTCTGGCTCGTTTCCCCGGCCGCGCGCCGGGTCACCGGAATCTCGCTGCCCGTCGATGCCGGGAACCTCGTCCGATGACCACCGCGTCCGAAAGCGACACCCCATCCATGGAACATCCGACCGATTTGATCGCCGGGCGCATCGCCCCTCAAGCGCTGCGGGCGATTCACGCCCGGATGACCCGCATCCGGGCGTTCGAGTCAACATTCCAGGAGTACTTCCAGGCGTTGCGGCAGGCGTCGGCAGCGAGTACCGGCAACCGCTTCGGCGCGTTCGCCTACGGGGAGCCGTTGAGCGGGCCCGCGTTGCAGGGCAACCTGGAGCTCTCGCTCGGCCAGGAGACGGTCGCGGCCGCGATCTTGCCGCTGCGCCCCAGCGACTACCTCGCGGGCACCCACCGCGCGCATCACCACGCGCTGTCCAAAGGCGTCGAGATTGAGCCGCTGGTGGCCGAGATGTTCGGCCGCGCAACCGGTCTCTGCGGCGGCCGGGCCGGCGACTTCAACGTCCATGACGTTGAACACGGATTCGAGAACTCGCCGGTCGTCGGACAGCTGATGCCGGTCGCCGCCGGACACGCGCTGGCCGCGCAGCTGCAGGGCCGCGACGACGTCGCGATGGTCGCGTTGGGCGATGGCGGCATCAACCAGGGCGTTTTTCACGAAGCGGCGAACCTCGCCGGCCTGTGGCACCTGCCGCTCATCTTCTTGCTGGAGAACAACGGCTACGCGCTGAGCACCAGCTCCCGTATCAGCTCGCCGATCCCCGACCGGCTCTACACCCGCGCCGAAGCGTATGGCTTCCCCGGTGTCCTTATCGACAACAACGATCCGCTCGCCCTGTACGAGGCCGCCGTCTCGGCCATCGCTCGGGCCCGAGCAGGAGAGGGCCCGACCCTCATCGAGTTGCGTACCGACCGGCTCGCCGGTGGCTTCGAGGGCGACAAGCAGCGCTACCGCCCCGAGGGCGAGCTCGAGGCCGCCCGTGCCCGCGACGCACTACCGCGGCTGAGCACGCAATTGCTAGACGCCGGTATCTTGCAGCCGGGCGAGGCCGACGAACTGTTGCGATGCGAGCGGCAGCGCGTATCGGCTGCGATCGACGCCGCAACCGCCGCGCCCTGGCCCGACCCGCAAACAGCCACCCGGGGCGTCTTCGCTGACTCCGAGGAGGTCACCGCATGACTGCCCCGACCGCCGTTGTTCCCGGACGCACCTACACCGAGGCGATCGCCGCTGCGATCCGCGCTGAGATGGAAGCAGACGAGTCGGTTGTTCTGCTCGGTGAGGACGTTGCCCGGTACGGCGGGATCTACGGCCACATGGCCGGCCTTCACGAGCAATTCCCCGACCGCGTTCGCGACACGCCGATCTCGGAGGCCGGGTTCATCGGTGCGGCCGCGGGTGCCGCTACTCACGGCGTGCGACCGATCGTCGAACTGATGACGGTTGACTTCTTCGGCGTCGCGATGGACCAGATCTACAACTACCTGGCCAAGGTCCGGTACGTGTCCAACGGTGCGCGGCACGTACCGATGGTGATCATGGCTTCCACCGGCAACCCGCTGCGTCAGGGCGTCACGCATTCCCAGACGCTACACGG
>CADEGF010000020.1:26385-101518 GCA_902826815.1 uncultured Mycobacteriaceae bacterium | reverse complement strand
CAGCCGGGTGGAGCCCTCGACGTCGGCGAGAAGCAGCGACACCGTGCCAGTCGGTGCCCACTAGCCCGGGCTGGTTCATCGAGACTGCACACACGCAGGTGAAGTGCGAGTAAGCGCCTGCGTGGCTGCAGTCTCAACGGTCGCTGGTGCCGGTCGGCCAAGTTAGTACGCTAGGCGTACTATCAGAGGCGAGATGAGCGTTCCGACGACTGATGCACCCGAGGTGGCCGCCCTGGGCCAGGCGGTCCACCGGCTGGCCCGACGGCTGCGGAAGCGCGCGGACCTCGACCTGACAGCGTCACAGATCTCCGCACTCACCACAGTGGAACGGCACGGCGAGTTGCGGCTGGGCGAGTTCGGCCGACTGGAGCAGATCGGCAAGTCCACGATGACGCGGCTGGTATCCAAACTCGAGGACGCGGGCTACCTCCAGCGCTGGGTGGACCCGAATGATGGTCGCGGGTTCCTGGTGAAGTTGACCGACCACGGCGCCACCGTGCTGCGCGCGGCACGGACGCGCCAAGACGCCTACTTGTTACTTCAGTTCAATGCGCTCGGCGCCGACGACCAGGCCGCACTCCTTGGGGCGGTCGCACCACTGGAGAAGCTGTTGGCGGTCAAGGCGTGAAGCGTTACCTGACCGCCACATTCAAATCGCTGCGCATACGCAACTACCGGTTGTACTTTCTCGGCCAGTCGGTCTCGGTCAGCGGCACGTGGATGCAGAAGATGGCGCAAGCCTGGCTGGTGCTCGAGCTGACCGACTCCGGCACCTGGCTCGGTATCACGCTCGCCGCCCAGCAGTTGCCCACCCTCGTTCTCGCACCGTGGGGTGGTGTGCTTGCCGACCGCTTCAGCAAGCGCACGATTCTGATCTGCACGGCGGTGGCGTCCGTCATCCCGGCTCTGCTGTTGGGAGTCCTCACGCTCACCAACCACGTCAACATCCCCATCGTCCTTGGTGTCACGCTGATGGGGGGCCTCGTCGATGCGCTGGACAAGCCTGCGCGACAGTCGTTTCCGAGCGACATGCTGCCCGCCGCGAACCTGACGAACGGGGTGATGCTCAACAACGTCATACAGGACACCGGAAAGGTGATCGGGCCCGCGGTAGCCGGTGTCCTCATCGCCATGGTGGGGCTTCCGTACACGTTCTTTTTCAACGCGCTCTCGTTCGTCGCCGTGATCGTCGGTCTGCTCCTGATGCGCCCACACGAGCTTTTGGCTCCAGAGCCGGTCGGCCGCGGCGCCGGGCAGCTTCGTGCAGGCCTGGCATACGTATGGCGCACGCCCCAGCTGTTCGTTCCGCTCGCGCTGCTGGCGACCGTCGGTCTGGTGGCATACAACTGGCAGCTGCTTCTCACGCTGCTGGGAAGCGAAACCTTCGACGGCGATGCGCGCACGGTCGGATACCTGCTGGGCGCCCTCGGCGCCGGCTCGGTGATCGGCGGACTGGCGCTCGCCGGGGTGCTGCGCGCGTCGATCGGGCACATCATCATCGCGGCGCTGATGTTGGCTGTCCTCTTTGTAGCCACCGGTGCGGCGCCGAACCTCGTCATCGCCTTCGCGCTGGTATTCGGGCTCGGTGTGAGCAGCGTCGTCTTCAAGTCCCTCGCGAGCACATGGCTGCAGCTGAGGGCGGCGCCGGAAATGCGTGGACGGGTGCTGGCCCTCCTCGTCGTCTCCATCGCGGGGACGACGCCGATCGGCGCGCCGATCATGGGCTGGGTCGCTGAACATTTCGGCACCCGCGCCACCTTCGAACTATCCGGCGTTCTCACCGCGATCGCGGCGGTGGTCGCCTACGTGTACTTGCGTCGCTCGGTGGCTGCCCCCGACGAAACTCACCACTCGTCCTTGAGCCGGGCGCGGTAGGACCGCCCGTCGGGGTCATACAACGCCCGGTACGCCGGAACGGCCCAGAACCGGGTCAGTGTGCCGAGCTTCTCCGGACGGTGCGGACGGAGCCGACCCGGCGGCCGAGCGCCCTTGCGGCCGTTGACATGCCATTCCTCGAGCGCCGTCGCCGATGCCTCGATCGCTTCCACGACGGCGTCGGGGTCGACAAGCCCGTCGTCATCGCTTCCGTCGTCGCGACGATCGAGATGCTCGCGTAGCAGGCGCAGCCGCAGGTCCCTGGCGAACTCCCCCGTGTCATCCAGTACCGCACAGGTCAATTCGCTGTCGTGGGTCCACGATCGACGGTTCAGGTTGTCACTGCCGACCGTCGACCAGATGTCGTCGATCACGCACACCTTCGCATGCACGTACACCGGCGTGCCCTCGTGGTTCTCCACGTCGAAGATGTGCACCCGTTCTGGATCGGCGGTTCGGCATACTTCGATGGCCCGCTGACGGCCGACTTGGTTGGGCGGCAACGACAGCCGCCCGTCGACATCGGGATGTCGCGGCACCACGGCCACCAGATGCAGTTCTGGGTTATCAGCCAGAGCGCTCGCGAACAGCTTCGCGACGTGCTTCGACCACAGGTACTGATCCTCCAGATAGATGAGCCGCTTCGCCCGCCGGATTGCCTTCGAGTAGCCGCGGGCGATGCTGCGCTCGCCGTGCGGGGCGAAGTCGTATTCGAAGTGTGCGTCGGGATAGGTGCGAAGCACCTGCACGGAGTGCGGTCCGCACGGCCGCGGATCGGCGGGTTGTTCAGGCAGCGGGTCCGGCTTGAGGTCCGCACCGCGAATCTTGTCCTTGATCCACGCGATCGGCGAAAGCATGTCGAGTGGTGCCGGGTCGTCCCACCGTTCCCGGAAGGTGGTGTCCAGGGCTCCGACCACCGGGCCCTGGAGGCGGAGCTGGACGTCATGCCACGGCGGGTGCTTCCCGTACTCCTTGGACATCTGCTGGGCCTGCCGGTCTCCGTGGTGCTCCGCGTCGTCGCGGCGGGAGTGACACAGATCGATTCCGCCGGCGAATGCGACGTCGCGTTCGGGTTGGTCGCGGTGCCGGATCACCACCAGCTTCTGGTGATGCGATCCGCCGAACCGGACGCGTTGATCGAGCAGCACCTCACCACCCGCACGCTCGATCGCCTCACCGAGATGCTGGTTCTCCTCCTCGCTGTAGGCGAACTTGTCCAGATGCGAGCGCCACACCAGACCCTTGACGACGACGCCACGCCCGGCCGCCTCGCATAACAGCTCTCTGACGGTCGGCCCGTCCTCGCGCATCTTCTGGTCGGGATCACCGCGCCAGTCGGTGAAGAAGACATAGTCACCGTCGCCGAGAGCTTCGACCTCATTGACCAACTGGTCGAAGTAGGTCGCGCCGTGGATCAGCGGCTCTGCGCGACTGCCCGCGCACCATGACGCAATCGCAGAGGCCGGATTGCCGCGCTCCTCGGCGGTTAGAAACCAGTCCGCGAGCTCCGACACGCGTCTCGAATAGCCGAAGGCGATCAACTCCAAACTCCCCGCGTGCCAAGATCGGACATGCTCCCCACCCGTCGCATCCTCGGTCTGACCTGCGCGCTCGTCATGCTCGCAGGCTGCGTGCCGACCGCTCCGCATTCTGAGGAATCGCCCGCGCCGCCGGCTGACCCCGCCAAGGCCGATGCGGTGATGACGATCGTGCGCGACACGATGGCCGAGGCGCACCTCAAGGCGGTCATCGTCCGGGTCACCGTCGACGGCAAGGAGATCGTCACCCGGGCGGTCGGCGACTCGATGACCAATGTGCCCGCGACGACGAACATGCACTTTCGCAACGGCGCGGTCGCGATCTCCTATGTCTCGACACTGCTGCTGATCCTGGTCGACGAGAAGAAGGTGAGCCTTGACGACAAACTGTCGAAGTGGCTGCCGGATGTGCCGAATGCGGACAGGGTCACTCTCGGGCAGCTTGGCCAAATGACCTCCGGCTACGTCGATTACGTCATCGGCAATACCGAGTTCGAAGAGGCGCTGTACAAAGACCCGTTCCGTCAGTGGGAACCCGACCAGCTCCTCGGGTTCGCGACGAGCAAGCCACTTCTGTATGAGCCGGGTACGAACTGGAACTACGCGCACACCAACTACGTGCTGCTGGGCAAGGCACTCGAGAACGCGACCGGACAGCGAATGCCAGAGCTGTTGGAGGACAAGGTGCTACGGCCGCTCGGGCTGACCAACACCGCCAACTCGTTTACCCCGCAGATCCCGGCGCCGGTGCTGCACGCGTTCACCAGCGAACGCAGGCAGGCGCTCAAAGTACCTGCAGACACACCGTTTTACGAGGAATCCACCTACTGGAACCCGTCGTGGACGATCACCCAAGGCGCCATCCAGACGACGAATATCTACGACATGGAAGCCAGCGCTTCTGGCCTCGGCTCCGGCAAGTTGCTGTCGAAGGACTCATACGAGAAGTTCTCCTCGACCGACCTGCGCGGTAAGACCAGTGCGCTTCCCGGCTGCACCACCTGTATGGAGATGAACGACGGCTACACATACGGCATGGGGATCGTGATCTCCGGCAACTGGCTGCTACAGAACCCGCTGTTCGCAGGCGAGGCCGGGGTGATGGCCTACCTTCCTGCCAAGAAGATTTCGTTGGCCCTCGCCGTCACCTACCAACCCGAAGCGTTCGACGACCAGGGCAATTACCGCAACGAAGCCGACACCCTGTTCAGGCGCATCGCCAACGAACTCGCCCCTGACGACGCGCCGCCGACGCCTCCGAAATAATCTCTCACCATGGCACCGCAAGTGTTGTTCATCCACAACGAGCACCTCGCAACCGAGGGTCTACTTGGCGAGGCGTTCACCGAGTGCGGCTACGACGTCGCCACCTTCGGGGTGGTGCCCGCCGAACGGGTCGACGACCCCGTGCTTGACGTGGAGTTTCCCGACCCGAGCCGCTACGACGTCATCGTGCCTCTCGGCGCGCGATGGCCGGTCTACGACGAGGCGCTGCAGCGCACCTGGGTAGGCGCGGAGATGCAGATGCTGCGCGATGCCGCCGACGCCGGCGTGCCGACATTGGGCGTGTGCCTCGGCGGTCAACTGCTTGCGCAGGCGTTCGGTGGTGCGGTTTCTGCATTGGCGACGCCGGAGATCGGCTGGTGCGAGGTGGCAAGCGATGACGAGAGCCTGATACCCGGCGGCCGGTGGTTCGCGTGGCACTTCGACGCCTGGACACTTCCGCCTGGCGCCACCGAGATCGCGAGAACGGCGATGGCATCGCAGGCGTTCGTTCTCGGTCGGGCGGTCGGCCTGCAGTTTCATCCCGAGGTCGATCACGACATGCTTGCGCGCTGGTTTGCCGACGACCGCAACGGGGAGATCACGAGCAACGGTCACACATACGACGAACTGCTCTCGGCGACAAGGGAACTCCAAGACAGCGCGGCGCTGCGAATCCGGGCGTTGGTGCGCGGTTTCCTGTCGCGGTTCGCCGATCAGCCGTGCCCCAGCTGATGGGCCAACGCGTGCGAAACGGTTGCGTGCCTGAACCTGTGGCCGAGATCGGTCAGCTTCGTCGGCACCACCCGCTGATCGGCCTCGGCGAGCTCACGGGCGCCCTGACCGCCCAATAGCAGCCGCGGCCCGAAGGACGGCACCGGCACAAGCGATGGCCGGTGCAGCACACCAGCGAGCGCCTTGGTGTATTCGCTGTTTCGTACCGGCGTCGGCCCGACCGCGTTGACGGGTCCGGTCAGCCGGGCGTCATAGAGCGCGCGGTAGTAGACGTCGAGCAGGTCGTCGAGGCTGATCCAGGACAGCCACTGTCGCCCGCTGCCCAACCTGCCGCCGAGGCCTGCGAGGAACAACGGCCTCAGCAACCGCAGCGTTCCGCCCGCCGCGGCCTGCACGACACCAGTGCGGACCGATACCACCCGCAGCCCGGCTTCGGCCGCTGGACGGGTCGCGGCCTCCCAGTCGGCGACCACGTCTGCGAGGAATCCGCCGCCGCGAACGCTTTCCTCACAGAGCAGCGCGTCGCCGCGGTCGGGCCCGTAGATGCCGACCGCCGATGCGCTGACGAACACCGCGGGGCCGTCGTCACAGTCGGCCGCGGCCCGCGCCAGGTTGCGTGTCGGCTCGATACGGGTGTCGCGAATCGCGGCCTTGTGCTTCTCGGTGAAACGGCCCGCGATCGAGGCGCCTGCCAGATGGACCACGGCGTCGACCCCCGACAGCAGATCCGGCGCCGGGGCGTCGGGCCGCCACTGCCGCTCGTCCTTGGCCCGTGCGGGCCGTCGGACCAGCCGGATCACCCGATGTCCGCCCGTGGTCAGGAACGCCGTGAGCGCGGATCCGACAAGACCGGACGCACCGGTGACGGCGATGACCATCGGCTCGGCGCCTGCGTCGGTCGCATCGCGATGGGCGGCGAGGTCGTCGGCGAGCTGGCGATGTCGGTAGACGAACGTCGGCCGAAGGGCCACGCCCGGCACGGTGGTGTCGACCTCGTCGCGCACCAGGGTGGCGCCGCCGGGTGCCTCGGAGAACTCATGGGTGTGCCGCCACCAGCCGATGGCGCGGGCAGGCACAGACCGCGGCCCTGCCGAGGACAGCACGTCGACGAACCGGTGCGGCGGGTCGAAGCCGTCCCGATCGTGTTGGGCGATCCAGCGCAGCCCACCGGGCAGGCCGAGCACCGCCCTGCCGTCGGCGAGCGACTCGCTTTCGGCGACCACTGTCATCGGCTGCCACGGCGGAACCAGCCGGGACATCGCACCGGGCCTGGTATGCCACGCGAACACCTCGGCCAACGGGTGGTCGACGACGCTCTCGAATTCGATGCCCATGTTTCCCTTCGCCGTGAATACCCGTGAATACCTCAGTGATATTCGGAGTCGACGCGCAGTTGGATTGCCCGTCGTAGGCTAAACGAGTCCCGAAACGGGAAGTCACAGTCATGGCCGGTTGGAGTGGGCTCGCGCGACGGAGCGCAGCACGTACCTACCGGGACCGCGGCGAAGCAGGCCGGGTCCTGGCCAAGGCGTTGACGGCATATCACGGCAGAGACGATCTTCTGGTCCTCGGGCTGGCGCGCGGCGGAGTTCCGGTCGGCTGGGAGGTCGCCGCCGCGCTTCGGGCGCCGCTTGACGTGTTCCTGGTCCGAAAGCTCGGCGTGCCCCAGTGGGAGGAGCTCGCGATGGGCGCAGTGGCCAGTGGTGGCGGCCTGGTCGTCAACGACAACCTGATGAGAAACCTTGGCATCGGCGAGCAGGCGCTGCGCGACGCCATCGCCCGAGAGACGGAGGAACTCAACCGCAGGGAGACGGCCTACCGCGGTGACCGCCCTGCCGCGGACCCGAAGGACAAGGTCGCCATCGTCGTCGACGACGGGATCGCCACCGGCGCAAGCATGCTCGCCGCCGTCCGCGCGGTTCGCGCTGCACAGCCTGCGCGTGTTGTGGTGGCGGTTCCGGTCGGCCCGCCGTCGGCATGCAAGCAGTTGGCCGACGAGGCCGACGATGTGGTGTGCGCGACGACGCCCGCGTCGTTCGAAGCCGTCGGGCAGGTTTACGCGGACTTCCACCAGGTGTCTGACGACGAAGTGCGCGAACTGCTGGCGACGCCGACGCGCTAGTGCGGGTTGTTGTCTTTCTCGGTGACCTCTACCGCGTCGCTGTCGACGGTTTCGGTTGGGACCGCGGCGGTTTCGTCGCCGGCTTCGGCCGCCGGCTCGTCCGGATAGTCCTCGGCGTATCCCTCGTCGACTTCCTGCGACGGCTCCTCGGCATTGGAATCGGCATCCGAATCGACGTCCCCGCGCGAACGCTCGCGCAGGGCATCGACGATGAGCAGCACCACGCCGATGACACTCGCGGCTATGCAGACCCAGGCAATGAGCTCATTGCTCGTGACGACCGCGGTCACCAAGGCCGCCAGGCCGATGACGGCGAGCACAAGGGCAACGATCAGCAATGGTCACTCCCAACGCCTGCGGGCCCAAGACCCTGAGGGCTTAGTTGTTACCGCGGTTGAACTGGTTGAACCCGCCGCCGCTGTCGTTGTTGGCGCTCGAATCGACCGGCGCCGCCGAGCCGCGCTGGCCGAGTTCCTCGAGCTGGGACTCCAGATAGGTCTTGAGCCTGGTGCGGTACTCGCGCTCGAACGTGCGCAGTTGCTCCAGCCGGCCTTCCAGCACGGTGCGCTGCTGGTTGATCGTTCCCATGATCTCGGAGTGCTTGCGCTCGGCGTCCGCCTGCAGCGCATCCGCCTTCTCCTGAGCCTGGCGCAGCTGGGTCTCCGACCGGGTCTGCGCATCGGCGAGCATCGTGTCCGCGCGCTGGCGCGCCTCGGCCACCGTGGACTCCGCGGTCACCCGCGCCTCGCTGACCATCTGGTCGGCTTGCGACCTGGCGTCGGACAGCAGCTTCTCCGACTCGGTCTTGGCGGTCGTGGTCAACCGGTCGGCGGTGTCCTGGGCCAGGCTGAGCACGCGGGCAGCCTTCAGGTGCTGGTCCTCGCTCACCGGAGCGGGCGGCGCCTGCTGCGGCGGCGCCTCATATACGGGCGCAGGCGCCGGCTCGGGTTCGGGCTCAGGCTGATACAGCGGGATGGCCTGTGTCGGCTGAGCCTGGGCGGCTCCACCGCCTGCCCGCGCAGTCGTCAGCTCCTGGTCCATCTCGGTCACCCGCTGACGAAGGTCGGCGTTCTCCTCGATGAGCCGAGTCAGCTCGTTCTCGACCAGATCGAGGAAGGCATCGACCTCGTCCTCGTTGTAGCCGCGCTTGCCAATGGGTGGCTTGCTGAATGCGACGTTGTGAACGTCGGCTGGAGTGAGCGGCATTTTCTGCCCCCTAGATGGTCTGGACCGTCAATCGGTTCAAAGTGTAGAGCGTCCGTGGAGTAACTGGCGTCCATCCTGTCACACGGGACACGGCGGTTGCAGGTGAGGCCAATAATTAAGAGTGAAATTCAATCTTCTTATGCCCAATTGCCGTGTCCGGCAAACGGCGTTTCGCCGTTGTCACGCCGCGGCGCTGAACGCCAGCTGCATACCGATGAACGCAACGAGCAGCAGCACCATTATCGACAGGTCGAAGCGGATCGCCCCTATCGTGAGCTGCGGAATGATGCGGCGCAGCAGCTTCACCGGCGGGTCGGTGAGCGTCATGATCAGCTCGAGGATCACCACCGTGAAACCCCTCGGGTGCCAGTCGCGGCTGAACGAGCGGATGAACTCGACCACCACTCTGGCGATGAGCAGCAGCCAGAAGACGAACAGCGCGAAACCCAGAATCTCAAAAAACAGGGCCAACTAAGCCGACCTCACTACAGCCGATGTGACGTTCGATACGGACCGCAGACCGATGCCGGCCCATGCGTTGCCGCAAGCCTACCTGGCGCGCCGAGCAGACGAGAGCAGCGCGACGTCGGGCGCAGCGGCCGCCCTACTGATAGGCGTAGAAGCCGGTCTCGGCAATGCGCCTGCGGTCATCCGGTGTGACGTCGACATCGGCAGGCGACAGCAGGAAGACCTTGGTCGCGACCTTGTCGAATGATCCGCGCAGGGCGAATGCCAGGCCCGCGGCGAAGTCGACGAGCCGCTTGGCGTCGGCGTTGTCCATGGTCACCAGGTCCATGATCACCGGCGTGCCGTCGCGGAAGCGCTCGCCGATGGTGCGTGCCTCGCTGTAGTCCTTGGGCCGCAGCGTGGTGATCTTCGACAGCGGGCTGCTCTCGTCGAACAGCATTGCCATCCGGCGGGGATCCATCGCAAGCGCGCCCCGCGTCGAGCCACGCAGCGGGGCGTATCTCGGTGCGGCGCGATCGAATTCGCGCGGGTGGAAGCGTCCCTCGTCGGCGTAGCCGCCGCGGTAGGCGCCCGCCATCTCCTCTTCCTCGTAACGGTCGTCGTAGCGGCCGCCGTAGCCCTCGTCGCCGAAGCGCTCACGGCGCGGATAGCTGCGGCCGGGACGGTCCTCGTCGTCGTAGTACTCGTCGTCGTAGTCGTCCATAGGCGCCATACCGAAGTACGCCTTGACCTTGTGCAGTGTGCTCATCGCTGGACCCTTCTTGCCTGATGCCTGTGATGAAGATGTGACTGGAGTGACTACTCATGGTGACGTTAGAGGACGTTGCCCCAGAACCGCGGTACCGACACGCACACACGTCGAACCATGTTTGACGGCCGCCTCGAGGTCGCTGGACATCCCGGCCGACAGCTCGAGGCGCTGCTGGTAGGAGGCCTGTACCCGCTGGTGCTCGGCCTCCAGCCGCGCGAACGCGTCCTCGGGATCCGACCCGAGCGGCGGGATGCCCATCAGGCCGACGAACCGCAGCCCCTGCGCCGCTTGCGCTTCGGCGCACAGTTCGTCGACGAGATCGGGCCGCGTGATGTCGACTCCCCCGCGCTCGACATCGCCGTCGAGGCTGAGCTGGAGGTAGACCCGCAGAGGTTCGGATCGCGCGCCCTCGCGCAGCGCCACGGTCGACGCCCGGTCCAGCGCGGTGATCAGCCTGGCACTGTCCACCGAGTGCGCGGCGTAGGCCCAGTTGGCGATCGACCGCGCCTTGTTGCGTTGTATCCGGCCCACCATGTGCCAGCGAACCTGTGAACCGGGTTCGGCGGAATTGCATTCGGCCGATTTCACGACCGCCTCTTGTTCACGCGATTCGCCGAATTCGGCACACCCCAAATGCGACAGAATTAGTACATCGGTTGCTGGAAAGAATTTCGTTATCGGGAGCAATTGAATTTCGTCACTGTTACGACCCGCGGCTTTGACAGCGTCGGCCAGTCGTTCGCGCAGCAGGGTCAGCGCGTTGGCGAGTTCATTCTCCCTCGGGGTTGCCATCGCCTCACTCCATCCACACCACAGAGGCGATGCGTCCGGTCGGGGCGTCGCGCCGGTGGCTGAACAAGCTACGGTCGTCCATCGTGCAGCGGGGGTCTGCGTCGATGGCGGTGATACCCAAATCCTTTAATTGCCGGGCAATTCCGGCTCGCAGATCCAGTCCGGGGGTACCCCGTGAGGTAGTCGTCCTGCTACCGGGCAGCGCCGCCTCCACCTCATCGGCCATCGCGGCGGGCACCTCGTAGTTGCGTCCGCTGACCGAAGGCCCGAACAGCACCGAGATGTCCGCGGCGTGCGCCCCGGCGTCGACCATCGCCTCCACGGCCTGTGCCACGACGCCTTTTTGCGCGCCGACTCGGCCTGCATGAACCGCCGCCACCACCCCGGCGCGGGCGTCGGCCAATAAAACGGGAACGCAATCTGCCGTTACGACGGCCAATGCCAAACGTGGCGTGGTCGTCACCAATGCGTCGGTCGCATCGACAGCGCCCGCTCCCGCTTCCAGAGGGCCATCGACCCGCACCACCCGGTCGCCGTGCACCTGGTTCATCCAGACGACGGCGTCGGCGCCCAACCCGATGGCCGATGCCAGCCGCTTCCGGTTGGCCGTGACAGCCGCCGGGTCGTCACCGACATGGTCGCCGAGATTGAAGGTGTCATACGGCGGCGCCGAGACACCGCCTGCGCGGGTGGTCGTCACGCGCCGAATCCGAACACTCACGATTCCAGTATTCCGAGCGGACGCGAGGAGCACCTAATGGCTCCAGCGCCCGTCAGTGCCGCATGAAGGGCGGAACGTCCACGTCGTCGTCATCGTCCCCGCCGATACTGACCGTCGCGCCGTTGGTGTGCACCGGCACGCTGACGGCATCGACCGGTTCGAACAGCGACGAGGTCACCTTGCCCGCCTTCGCAGGCGCGATCGCCTGACCGGCGCCGACCACGGGCTTGCGACTCGGTCCCGATGCGTCGAAGCCCGCCGCGATCACCGTTACCCGCACCTCGTCGCCGAGCGAGTCGTCGATCACGGTGCCGAAGATGATGTTGGCCTCGAGGTGGGCGGCGTCCTGCACCAGCGAGGCCGCCTCGTTGATCTCGAACAGACCGAGGTCGCTGCCGCCCGCGATGGACATCAGCACGCCCTGGGCACCCTCCATGGACGCCTCGAGCAGCGGCGAGTTGATCGCGATCTCGGCTGCCTTGAGCGACCTTCCGTCGCCGCG
The DNA here is from genome assembly GCA_902826815.1 of uncultured Mycobacteriaceae bacterium. Classification (GTDB taxonomy): domain Bacteria; phylum Actinomycetota; class Actinomycetes; order Mycobacteriales; family Mycobacteriaceae; genus Mycobacterium. The sequence goes on along the minus strand of CADEGF010000020.1, from coordinate 89,545 downwards.
CGCCGAGCCGATACCCATCAACGCGGTGCCCGCGCCGGACATGATGCCCTTCACGTCGGCGAAGTCGACGTTGATCAGGCCAGGGGTGGTGATCAGATCGGTGATGCCCTGCACGCCGTTGAGGAGCACTTCGTCGGCGCTGCGGAACGCATCCATCAGCGAAACCGCGGCGTCGCCCATCTGGAGCAGCCGGTCGTTGGGGATGACGATCAAGGTGTCGCAGCTCTCGCGCAGCGCGGAGATGCCCGTCTCGGCCTGGTTGCTGCGTCGCTTGCCCTCGAACGAGAACGGCCTCGTCACCACGCCGACCGTGAGCGCACCGAGCTTGCGCGCGATGGTGGCGACGACGGGTGCGCCGCCGGTACCGGTGCCACCGCCCTCGCCCGCGGTCACGAACACCATGTCGGCGCCGCGCAGCAGCTCTTCGATGTCGTCCTTGGCGTCATCGGCCGCCTTGCGGCCGACCTCGGGGTCGGCGCCCGCGCCGAGCCCCCTTGTGGAGTCGCGGCCGACGTCGAGCTTGACATCGGCGTCGCTCATCAACAGCGCTTGCGCGTCGGTGTTGATCGCGATGAACTCCACGCCCTTGAGGCCGTGCTCGATCATCCGGTTGACGGCGTTGACGCCGCCGCCGCCGATGCCGACCACTTTGATGACGGCGAGGTAGTTGTGCGGGGGGGTCATCGCGGTCGCCTTTCCTCCCTGGTTGCCTTCGGTGCGCAAGACTCTCGGGCAAACTCTCAACCTCAACAAGAGGTTTATAGTTATGTCAAGTTGTTTCGCGCAAACAGAACGGTAGGGCGAGGCCAACCACTATCCATGCAGGCGCGCCGACGGAAACGCCGGGAATTTCCGGTGATTTCGCCGCGACCGGTTCACTTGACCGTCGGCAAATCGGGGCTCGACACGTCGTAGGTGTGGCCCGGTTGGGTCAACAGCGCCGCGAGCTTCTGCGCCTTCTCCTCCGTGCGGTCGGTGGTGCCCCACACCACTTCCCTGCCGTCGACCAACGTCAGCGTGATCGATGCGACCGACGGCGCCGAAACCCGCGCGACCTGTCCGGCCACCTCAGGGCGCAGCGCGGTCATCACTTCAAGCGCCGCCTTGGTCGGCGGATCGCTCGGCCCGGGGTTGTCCGCTTCGAGGTACGGCAGGTTGGGCGGCGGCGGTCCGGTCGCGAAGTCGACCCCGTCGCGGTCGAATAGGTGTGGCCCGTCGGGAAAGTCCTTGACCACCACCGGCACCCGCTCGACGACGGTGATGCGAAGTGTCGACGGGTACTCGCGCTGCACGCGTGCGGTGGCGACCCGGCGGATGGTGGCCACCCGCTCGGCCACGTCGTCGGTGTTCACCTGCAGAAGCGGCGTGCCCTGCTTGACTGCCGCGGCGGCGGTGACCTCCTCTTGCGATACCGCGCCGACCCCGGTGATGACGATGTTTCGGGCAGCCATGATCGGGGTGAAGTACAGAAGAAGGCCGAGCCCGACGAACAACACCACGAGCAGAATCGTCCACACCAACAACTTCAGGCCCCGAACCGTGCCCCGCCCAACGGGTTTGGCGTCCTCGGTCGACTTTCCCTGGACCCGCCGCTTGGCGTCTCTTCTCGCGTGTTCGATCGCGACTGCGCGGGCCTGCGCCTCGCGACGCGCTTCGCGTTCCCGCCTGGCCCTGCGGCGCGGGCCCTCGAACTCCTCCTCGGGTGCGTCCTCCTCCTCTTGGGGCGCGGGTTCGAGGTCGGGTTCGGCCGTCGCCTCGGCGCCGTCCTCGGGCTCAGTCACGGCGCGCCCGTTTCCGGTTTGCTTTGCAGCGCCGACCGGTTGGCCCGTGCCGCGAGCGCCTCGACGATTTCAGGGCCGAGCATCGTTACGTCCCCCGCGCCCATCGTGACGACCACGTCGCCGGTGCGCACCTCGTTGGCCACCTGTTCGGCGACGGCGGAGAAGTCCGGCAGGTAGGTCACCTCGGCGTTGACGTGCTCGGCGACTGTGGCCCCACTGATTCCCGCGATCGGTTGTTCACGGGCGCCGTAGACGTCGAGCACGAAGACCCGGTCGGCATCGCTGAGAGCCTCCCCGAACTCTCGCGCGAAAATCTGTGTCCGCGAATACAAGTGCGGTTGGAACACGACCACGGCCCGACCCGCACCCGCATGGGTCGTCTCGCCCTGGCGGACCAACGTGCGCAGCGCCGAAAGAGCGGCACGGACCTTCGTGGGGTGGTGGGCATAGTCGTCGAACACCCGCACGCCGTTGACCGTGCCAACCAACTCGAATCGCCTTCGGACACCGTCGAACCCGGCAAGGCCATCGAGGACGCCGTCGACTGGTGCGCCTGCCTCGACCGCCGCCAACAGCGCCGCCAGAGCATTCAGGGCCATATGCCTGCCGGGCACCGCAAGGCGCATCACGCGTGGATACGGTTCACCCGCCAGCGCGATATGCGCCACTGCGTTGGTGCCCTGCTGCTCCCAACTGAGAAGCGTCCCCGTCATGCCTGGTGCCTGCTCGCCGTCCTGCGCGCTGCCATAGCGCAGCACCCTGATGCCCTGCTCCGCCGACCGATCCGCGAGAGCGGCGGCGCCAGGGTCGTCGGCGCACGCTATCAGCACACCGCCCGGCGCCAGCCGTTCGACGAACTGGTCGAAGACCGCGCTGTAGGCCTCGGGAGTGCCGAAGAAATCCAGGTGGTCCGCCTCGATGTTGGTCACCACTGCGACGTCCGGTGTGTACTCGAGCAACGAGCCGTCGCTCTCGTCGGCCTCGGCCACGAAACACGTGCCGCTGCCGTGGTGGGCGTTCGTGCCCGCTTCGCCGAGGTCGCCTCCTACCGCAAAGGACGGGTCGAAACCGGTGTGCTGCAACGTCACGATGAGCATTGAGGTCGTTGTGGTCTTGCCTGCCGTGCCGGTCACCATCAACGTGGTATGCCCCGCCATGAGCTTGGCCAGCACCACGGGCCGCAGGATCACCGGGATACCGCGCCTGCGCGCCTCGACGAGCTCGGGGTTGGTCCTGGGTATTGCCGCGTAAGTGGTCACGACGGCTGTCGGGCCGCCGGGCAGCAGGTCAAGCGAGGACTCGTGATGGCCGATGCGGATCACCGCGCCCCTGGCACGAAGCGCCGCGACACCGCGGGACTCCTTGGCGTCCGACCCCGACACCAGTCCGCCGCGGTCGAGCAGGATGCGGGCGATGCCGGACATACCGGCGCCGCCGATGCCGACCATGTGCACCCGCTTCAGCTCATCGGGCAGCGGAATCGCGCTCACCGGTGGGACTTTCGGGTAACGCGGCCGCTGCGGGCCACCTCGAGTGCGACCTCGGCGACTTTCTGCGCGGCGTCGCGGTGGCCCGCCATCGCCGCGGCGGCGGTCATCGCGGTCAGCCGCGGAGCGTCGCTGAGCAGTCCGGCGACGGTCTCGCCGACGAACTGGGGCGTGAGGTCGGCGTCGTCGACCAGAAGCCCACCGCCCGCGTTGACGACGGGCAGCGCGTTGAGCCGTTGTTCGCCGTTGCCGATGGGGAGCGGGGCGTACACCGCGGGCAGCCCAACGGCGGACACCTCGGCAACCGTCATCGCTCCGGACCGGCAGATCGCCAAATCGGCTGCGGCGTAGGCGAGATCCATCCGGTCGAGATAGGGCACCCCGACGTACGGCGGGTCGCCTTCTGCCGGTTCGCGAAGATCGAGGGTGTTCTTCGGGCCATGCGCGTGCAACACGGAGACACCGGCCGCGGCGAGCGCATCGGCCGCCGGTGCGACGGCACGGTTGATCGACTGCGCGCCCTGGGAACCGCCGAAAACCAGGAGCACCCGCGCGTCATCGGCGAATCCGAAGTGGGCCCGGGCTTTTGCGCGCTCCGCCATCCGGTCGAGCGAGGTGATCGCCGACCGCACAGGCACCCCGACGACCTCGGCGCGCGGCAGGCCGCAGTCGGCGACAGCGGATAGCACTCGGCTCGCCGACCGCGCACCCAGCTTGTTGGCCCAGCCCGCGCTGGCGTTGGCTTCGTGCACGACCACCGGCACCCGGCGTCTGCGCGCAGCCAGGTAGGCGGGCACCGCGACATAGCCGCCGAACCCGACGATGACGTCGGCGCCGACGTCGTCGAGCACGCTGCGAGTCTCCTTGACGGCCCTGCGCACCCGCACCGGCAGCCGCAACAGGTCGGCGCCGGGCTTACGGGGCAGCGGCACCGGCGTGATGAGCTCGAGGGAGTACCCGCGCTCTGGAATCAGACGAGTCTCGAGGCCCCGGTGCGTGCCGAGCGCGGTGATCCGCACGTCCGGATCAAGCGCACGCAGCGCATCGGCGACGGCCATGGCGGGTTCGATGTGGCCTGCCGTCCCGCCGCCGGCGATAACTATGGAGATCGGCCCATTCACCAGTGACGTTGACCTTCCAATGTGCGAGCCCGTCGGCCCTGGTGGCGCTGCTGCCCAGCCGCGCGGTGAGCGCGCTGGCCGCCTCCATGATGCACTGAGCGTCGCACCGGCCGGTCGGCCGTATGGGGTTTACGCCGGTTGTCCTTGGCGGGTTTGCGCTGCGGTTTGGCGGCCGGCTTGTCCTTGCGGGACTTCAGCCGGTCTCGCAGCGCCTCTGTGCGGGTCGGCGCGTAAGGCTGCGGTAGCGGCAGCCGCAGCAGCCGGTTCACCTTGTCTTCACGGCCTGCACGAAGTGCAGCGACCGCCTCGGGTTCGTGTCGGGCCGCGTTGGCGATCACTCCGATGATCAGAAGCGTTGTCGCCGTTGATGTTCCGCCCGCAGAAATCAGCGGCAGCTGTAGACCGGTGACCGGAAGCAGGCCGATGACGTAGCCGACGTTGATGAACACCTGGCCGAGGACCCACATGGTGGCGGTCGCAGTGAGCAGGCGAAGGAACGGGTCGGCCGACCGGCGCGCGATCCGCATGCCGGTGTACGCGAACAGCCCGAACAGGCACAGCAGGCCTGCCGCGCCGATGAAACCCAGCTCTTCGCCGATGATCGCGAAGATGAAGTCGTTGTGCGCATTGGGCAGGTAATTCCACTTCGCGGTGCCCTGGCCGAGGCCATCGCCGAAGACACCGCCGTTGGCCAGCGCGAACCTGGCCTGTTTGGCCTGGTAGCCCGAGCCCTGTTGGTCCTCGGCGGGGTTCAGCCAGGACATCACCCGGTCGGAGCGATAGCCCTCGGCCATGGCGAGTACCGCCGCCGAGACGACGACCGCGAACAGCGACGAGAGGAAAACCCGCAGCGGAAGGCCCGCGTACCAGAGCAGCGCCAGCAGGATGATGCCGAGCGACACGGTCTGCCCGAGGTCGGGCTGCGCGACGATGAGCGCCAGGGCGATCACCGCGGCGGGGACCAGCGGGATGAGCATCTCCCGCAGCGACGCCCGCTCCATCCTGCGGGCCGCAAGCAGGTGCGCACCCCAGATCGCGAATGCGATCTTGGCCAGCTCCGAGGGTTGCATGGACAGTCCGGCGACGACGAACCAACCGCGGGAGCCGTTGGCCTCCTTGCCGATTCCCGGGATCAACACGAGCACGAGAAGCACGACGGAGACCGCGAAGCCGCTGAACGCGAGGCTCCGCATCGTCTGCACGCGCATCCGCATCGCTGCGTAGAACGCGAATAGGCCGACGAGAGTCCAGATCAGCTGCTTGCCGAAGATCACCCATGGCGAGCCGTCCTCGTCGTACGAGTGCACGCCGGAGGCGGACAGCACCATGATCAGGCCAAGTGAGGTGAGCAGCGCGGCGACGGCGATGATGAGGTGAAACGAGGTCATCGGTCTGCCGAGCCAGGCACCGAAACGGGTGCGCGGCTCACGAACCGCGGCGGTTTCAGCGGAGGTTGCCTCCGCGGCGCCGGTCCGGCGGAGCTTCAGCCGGCTCAGAATGCTGGACACGGGTCCCGCTAACGGACCGCGCGCACGGCCGCCGCAAACGCGTCCCCACGCTCGGCGTAGCCGCTGAACTGGTCGAATGATGCGCCCGCAGGAGCCAGCAGCACGGTATCCCCTTGACGCGCCAGCCGGCCCGCGGCGGCGACCACCTCGGTCATCAAGCGAGTCACAGAATTCACATCTGACTCATTCGCATCAGGCACCTCAGAATCCTCCCCCGTCACAACCTCCACAACGGGTACATCCGGCGCGTGTCGCGATAACGCATTGGCGACCAGCCCCCGGTCCCGGCCGATCAACACGACGCCGACCAGGCGATTCGATACCTGTGAGACGAGTTCGTCGACCGATGCGCCCTTGAGCAGACCGCCCGCGATCCACACCACCCGCGGATACGCCGCTATCGACGCATGCGCGGCATGCGGGTTGGTGGCCTTGGAGTCGTCGACGTAGGCGACGCCGTCGACTTCGGCCACCTTCTCGGCACGGTGCGGGCCCAGATGGAACGACGACAGCGCATCCGAGATGGCTTCGGCGGGCACGTCGACGGCGCGGGCCAGTGCGGCGGCCGCCAACGCGTTGAGAACCCCCACCGGACCCGGCACCGGGATCGACGCCGTTTCGGCGAGGACGAGGCCGTCGGCGAAGGCCCTGTCGAGCAGGGCGCCGTCGCGCACCCCCAGCTGCCCCGCCGCCGGGTCACCGAGCGTGAACCCCACTCGCACCTCCGCGGCGGCGTGATCGAGTAGCCCGGCCGCCAGAGCGTCGTCGAGGCCTGCGACGGCCACCCTGCCGTCCAGCGCCCGCGCCTTGTCGGCCGCGTAGGCGTCCATCGAACCGTGCCAGTCGAGGTGATCCTCGGCGACGTTGAGCACCGCTCCCGCATCCGGTCGCAGCGACGGCGCCCAGTGCAGCTGGAAACTCGACAGCTCGACCGCGAGCAGCTCGGCGGGTTCGGCGAGCATGTCGATCACCGGGTTGCCGATGTTGCCGCACAGCAGGGCGTGCCGACCCGCGGCGACCAGCATGGCGTGCAGCATCGAGGTGGTGGTGGTCTTTCCGTTCGTGCCCGTCACCACCAGCCAGCGCTTCTGCGGGCCGAACCAGCCGGCCTGATCCAGCCGCCATGCCAGCTCGACGTCGCCCCAGATCGGCACGCCCGCTGCCGTGGCGGCCGCCAAAACCGGTGCGGTGGGCGGGAATCCGGGGCTGGTGACGACGAGCGCGTAGTCGCCGATATGGTCGACGGCCTCTGCGGTGGTGACGACGCTCGCCGGTGCGATCAGGCGCTGTAGCGCGAGCGGGTCATCGTCGCAGATGGTCAGCCGCACGCCCGTCGGCTCGAGTGCCGCGCTCACCGACCGGCCGGTGATGCCCGCCCCTGTCACCAACACCCGGGTGCCTGGCAACAGCGGCGCGACGGCGCGGCGGCTCACCTCACGCTCCGACGGTGGTGAGCCACTCGCTGTAGAAGAGCGCAACACCGAGCCCGCAGGCGATCGCGGTCAGCAGCCAGAAACGAATGATCACCGTGGTTTCGGCCCACCCGACGAGCTCGAAGTGATGATGGAACGGTGCCATCCGGAACACTCGTCGCCCCGTGGTTCGGAACGCCAGGATCTGCACGACCACCGATGTCACCTCGGCGACGAACAGGGCGCCGAGCACGACGGCCAGCATCTCGGTGCGGCTGAGCACCGAGAGCCCGGCGATAACGCCGCCGAGCGCAAGCGAACCGGTGTCGCCCATGAAGATCTTCGCGGGCGCGGCGTTCCACCACAGGAACCCGATGCAGGCCCCCGCGGACGCGGCGGCGATCAGGGCGAGGTCGAGCGGGTCGCGCACGTTGTAGCAACCGACACCTGGCGCCGTCGCGCACGCGTTGCGGAACTGCCAGAACGTGATGATCACGTAGGCCGCGCAGACCATCGCCATCGCACCGGCGGCCAGCCCGTCGAGTCCGTCGGTGAAATTCACCGCGTTCGACCACGCGTAGACGATCAGCACGCAGAACAGCACAAAGAGCGCGGGAGCCAGGGTTACCGTGGCGATTTCACGGACATAGGACAGTTCAGCACTGCCAGGGGTGAGGCCGTCGGCGTTGCGGAACTGCAACGCAAGCACGCCGAAGATGACGGCGGCCGCCAGCATGCCGACGGTCTTGGCGGTCTTGTTGAGGCCGAGGTTGCGCGACCGGCGGATCTTGATCAGGTCGTCGACGAACCCGACGATGCCCAGCGCGGTCGCGAGTCCGAGGGTGAGCAGGCCCGACGCGGACGGACCCTGGCCGTCGAGCGCCAGCCCGACGAGGTGGGTGCCGAGGTAACCCGCCCAGATGCCCGCCAGGATCGCGACGCCGCCCATCGACGGGGTGCCGCGCTTCTTGGCATGGCTCGGCGGGCCGTCCTCGCGGATCTCGTGGCCGAAGCCCTGCCGGGTGAAAAGGCCGATCAGCACCGGCGTCAGCAGGATCGAGATCGTCAGCGCGATGCCGACGGCGATGAGGATCTGCCTCATGAGGCGACCAACGCCTCGGCGAGTTTCCCCAGCCCGGCGGCGTTGGACGCCTTGACGAGCACCACATCTCCCTGGCGCAGCTCGGCCCGCAACAATTCGAGCGCGGCGTCAGCGTCGGCGACCATGGTGGCCTCCCCTCCCCACGAACCCTCCATGACCGCGCCGTGGTGCATCGCGCTCATAGATCTCCCGGTTCCCACGACGATCAGTCGAGTGACATCTAATCGCACCGCAAGTCTGCCGATGCGGTCGTGTTCCGATATCGCGTCGTCGCCGAGTTCGGCCATCTCGCCGAGCACCGCCCAGCTTCGCCTGCTTTCACCCCCCTGGCGGGCCATCCAGGCCAGTGACTTGAGCCCTGCCAGCATGGAATCGGGGTTTGCGTTGTAGGCGTCGTCGATGACGGTGACACCGTCGTCGCGGGTGCTGACGTGCATGCGGTGCACCGATACCGGACCTGCGCCGGCGAGGGCGGCAGCCACCTGGTCTCCGCTCGCACCGCACTCCAGTGCGACCGCGGCGGCGCACAGCGCGTTGGACACCTGGTGGTCGCCGTGCACCGCGAGCGATACCTCGGTCTCGGTGCCCGCCGCGTGCATCGTGAAGCGGGGTCGCGCGACCGCGTCGAGACTCACCGGACCGGCCCACACATCGGCGCCCGGCGAGCGCGATACCCGCACCACGCGGGCCGCGGTCTGATCCGCCATGGCGGCGACGGCATCGTCGTCGGCGTTCAGGATGACCACCCCCGACGCCGGAACAGCCTGCGGCAGTTCGGCCTTGGTCCGCGCGATCGCTTCGCGGGAGCCGAACTCACCGAGATGAGCGGTGCCGACATTGAGCACGACGGCGACGGACGGCGGGGCGATCGACGCCAGCGCGGCGATATTGCCGGGATGGCGCGCCGACATCTCGAGGACCAGGAAGTCGGTGTCCTGCCCCGCCCGCAACACCGTCCACGGGGTGCCGAGCTCGTTGTTGAAGGAGCCGGGCGGCGCCACCACCTCGCCGAGCGGCGCGAGGACGGCGGCCACCAGGTCCTTGGTGGACGTCTTACCCGACGAGCCGGTGATGCCGACGATCGTCAGGCCACCCGCGACCAGCTCCGCGGCCACCGCGGCGGCCAGCCGGGCCAGTGCGGCGAGCACGGCCGCACCCGAGCCGTCGGTGTCGTAGGACAGAACGCTTGCGGCCGTGTCGGTTCCCGCCTCGGTGCGGGGCTCGACGACGATCGCGGGCACCCCGACCGGCCTTGCGGCCAGTACGCCGACGGCGCCGGCGGCCACCGCGCCTGCGGCGAAGTCGTGACCGTCGGACCGCGCGCCGGGAAGCGCGAGGAACAGGCCACCGGGAGTCACTGCGCGAGAGTCGAATTCGACCGAGCCGGTGACCCTCGTCGTCGCGGCATCGGCGGTCGAGATATCGGCAAGCTCACCGCCGACGATCTCGGCGATCTGAGCCAGTGTCAGATCGATCATGCGTGGAATCCTGACGCCTCGAGGGATCCGGCGAGTTCGTCGCGGTCGTCGAACGGGCGGGTCTGCCCGTGGCTGGTCTGGCCCGCTTCGTGGCCCTTCCCTGCGATCAGCACGATGTCTCCGGCGCGCGCCCATCCGACGGCGTGGTCGATGGCCGCGCGCCGGTCGCCGATCTCCACGACTTCGGCTGCGCCGGCCGTCGCGCCGCCGACGATCGCCGAGCGGATGGTCGCGGGATCCTCGTCGCGAGGGTTGTCATCGGTGACGACGACGAGATCGGCCAGTTCGGCGGCCACCTGACCCATCGGCGCACGTTTGCCAGGGTCGCGGTTGCCGCCTGCGCCGAACACCACCGCGATGCGTCCGGCGGTCTGCCTGCGCAGCGTCTCGAGCACCGCGCGAAGCGCCCCTGGCTTGTGCGCGTAGTCGACCAGCGCCAGGAAATCCTGACCGCGGTCGACACGCTCGAGCCTGCCGGGTACCCGCGCATCCCGCAGTCCCGGCGCGGCCTGTTCGGGTGACACCCCGACCGCGTCCAGCAGCGCCACCGCGAGCAGAGCGTTCGCGACGTTGTAGCGGCCGGGCAACCCGATGCGCAGCGCGTGGTGAACGCCCGCCGGGTCGACAGCGAAGAACTCCTGCGCACCGCGCTCGACGGTGCGGACGTCCTCAACGCGCCAGTCGGCGTCCTCACCGGTTGCGCTGACCGTCACCGGGTTCGACGCGAGCGCGGTCATCGCCCGTCCCGCGTCATCGTCGACACACACCACCGAAGAGGCTGCGGCGGTTGACGATACGGGATCGAACAGTCGCGCCTTGGTGTCGAAGTAGTCCTTCATCGTCGGATGGAAGTCGAGGTGGTCACGGGACAGGTTGGTAAAGCCCCCGACGGCAAAGGAGACTCCGTCGACGCGTCCGAGGCTCAGCGCGTGACTGGACACCTCCATCACGACGGTGTCGCCGCTCTGCTCGAGCATCAGCGCAAGCAGAGCCTGCAGATCGGGTGCCTCCGGCGTCGTCAGCTTGCTCGGCAGATCCGCACCGGCGATCCGGATGCCGACGGTTCCGATCAACCCGGCGACCCGTTCGGCGGCCCGCAGCCCCGCCTCGACGAGGTATGTGGTGGTGGTCTTGCCGGATGTGCCGGTCACTCCGATCACCCGGAGGTGGCGCGACGGGTCGCCGTACACGGTGGCGGCCAACCCGCCGAGCACCGACCGGGGGTCGGATCGGACGAGCACGGGCACCGTCGCATCGGCGCCCATGTGGGCCAGGCCGTCCGAATCGGTGAGCACCGCCACCGCCCCACGCCCGATGGCGTCGGCCGCGTAGCGCCCGCCGTGCGACGCCGCACCGGGCAGCGCGGCGAACAGATCTCCCGGCTGGGCATCCTGGCTGCGCAGGGTGACACCGGTGACGACGGTTTCCCGCCCGTCGTCGGCGGGCGAAATGACCGCGCCTACCCGGTCGGCCAGTGGCCGCAGCGCCTGGCCTGTTGGATGCGAGGGACGCAGTTTCATGGCCTTGACACAGTACCGGCCTGGCGACCAGCGGCAGGCCGGTCAGGTGGCCTGCAGCGTCAGCGGCGGGCCCGGGTCGGGCGACAGTGGAATGTTCTCGCGCTGCAGCAACCAGCTGGCGATGTTGTGGAAGAGAGGCGCCATGGTCGTACCCGGCTGGCCATCCGCGGTGCGGTGCGGGTTGTCGGCCATGATGCCGATCACATATCGCGGGTCGTCGGTGGTGACCATGCCCGCGAAGGTGATCCAGTAGACGTCGCTGTAGTAGCAGCCGCAGGCCGGGTTGATCTTCTGGGCGGTGCCGGTCTTCCCGGAAAGCTGATAGCCCTGGACCGCACCTTGGGATCCGGTGCCCTGCTGGGTTCCCATCGGGTCGCGCTGCAGAGTGGCGCGCAGCATCTGTCGCACCGTCTGCGCGGTCTGCGGCGAAACGACCCGCACACCGTCGGGTTGGGGCTCCTCGGTGCGGCTGCCGTCCGGGGCGACGGTGGCCTTGACGATGCGCGGCGGAACGCGGACCCCGTCGTTGGCGATCGCCTGGTACATACCCGTCATCTGTAGCAGGGTCATCGAAAGACCCTGGCCGATGGGCAGGTTGGAGAACGTGCTGCCCGACCACTGGTCGATCGGCGGCACCAGACCCGCGCTCTCGCCGGGCAGCCCGACGTCGGTGCGCTGACCGAGGCCGAACTTGTCGAGCATCTCGGCGTAGCGCTCTGGGCCGACCCGTTGCGCCAGCATCAGCGTGCCGACGTTGGAGGACTTACCGAACACGCCCGTGGTGGTGTACGGCATCACGCCGTGTTCCCATGCGTCGCCGACGGTCACGCCGCCCATCTCGATCGAGCCGGGGACCTGCAGTACCTCGTCGGGGTTGGACAGCCCGAACTCGATGACGGAAGCCGCGGTGACGATCTTGTTCACCGAGCCGGGCTCGAACGGTGACGACACCGAGGGGTTACCCAGTTCGCGGTCTTCCTGCCTGCCGATGTCCTGGCTCGGGTCGAACGTGTTGTCGTTCGACATCGCAAGCACTTCACCGGTTTTCGAGTCGAGCACCACCGCGGAGAGGTTTTCGGCACCGGATGCGTTGCGCGCCTGCTGGACCTGCTGCTGGACGTAGAACTGGATGTCGTCGTCGAGGGTCAGCTGGACGGTGGAGCCGTTGACGGCGGTGTGCCGGTTGCGGTAGCTGCCTGGAATAACCACGCCGTCGGACCCGCGGTCATAGGTGACGGAGCCGTCGGTGCCCGCAAGGGTGGCGTCCATCGAGTCCTCGAGTCCGAGCAGCCCGTGCCCGTCCCAGTCGATGCCGCCGACGATGTTGGCCGCAAGCGATCCGCCCGGGTACTGGCGCAGATCCTGGCGTTCGGAGCCGACCTCGGGAAACTTCTTCGAAATCGCCTCGGCGACGGCAGGATCGACGGCGCGGGCGAGGTATACGAACGATTCGTTGCTCTTCAGCTTCTTCAGCACCGTCTTGGCGTCCGGCTTGTTGTTGAGCCGCGAAGCCACCTCTGCGGCGATCGCGCGCAGCCGGGCCGCGGGATCGGGCGCCTCTGACGTCTTCTGTCTTGCGTCGGCGAGCTGTTTGCGGATCTTGACCGGCTGGAACGTCAGCGCGCGCGCCTCGATGGTGAATGCCAGCTTGTCGTCGTTGCGGTCGACGATGCTGCCGCGCACGGCCTGGTCGACATCGGTGACCTTCAGCTGGCCCGCGGCCTCGGCGCGCAACCCCGCGGCGCGCGGCACCTGGAGGTTGAACAGCTGCGCCGCCGCGATGACGAGCACGAGCAGAATGACAGCGTTGCCTGCCCGGTGCCGGAACACGAAAGACGCACTGCCCAAGCCGGTGTCGGTGGCCGGCGCCCTGGTGCGTCGCGCTCGTGCCGACCGTCCCTGGCCCGGACGTGGTTGCGGTGTCTTCCGGCCGCGCTGGCCGCCGCCGCGGGTCACGTCGGGGAACCGGGAACGGTCACGCCGACGGGAGGAGCAGTAGCAGCGTCAGCGACCGGGCCGAACTGCTCCGCGGGCACGGGTGCGGCCAGTGGCGCAGCGGGCGATTCGGCAGGCGGCTGCGCGGGTCCGAGGGCAGGCGGCTGACCGCTGGTTCCATGTGGACTGTCCGGCATCGGCACCGCCAACGGAACGGGCGCCGGACCGGGTGCGGGCGCAGGCGCCGGTGCGCCAGGCGCACCCGGCGCTGTCGGAGCCGTCGGCGTCGCAGGCTGGCCCCGTTCCGGCATCCGGACGACCATCTCGCGCGGCTCGACGACCGGCGGCGCGGGCCTGGTTGCGGCGGCCTGGGCGGGCGGTGTCGGGGTGTCGTCGGGAAGCGGCGTGTTCAGTGGCGGCGGCGGAACCCCTTCGGCCGGTTTGGGATCGCCGACGACGATCCAGTTGCCTGCCGGGTCCTGCACGAGATGAGCGGTGTCACGGGACGGGATCATCCCGAGTTCGCGCGCGGATTCGGCCAGGGCCGGTGCGGCCTGTGCCTCCAGCACGTCGCGCTCGAGGGCCTCCTTCTGCTGCAGCAGCGCCTGATTGGTCTGCCTGGCACTGCCGAGCTGATAGGAGCGTTCCGCGGAGTCGGTCGACAGCCACAGCGTGACGCCCAGACCCATGCCGAGAGACCCGATGACCAGCACCACGAACGGGACCCTGGCCGCCAACGTACGCGGGTTGAGGTCGATCTCTGCGATCCGCGCGAGCAACCGCTCCCGCAGTGGCGGCCGAACGACCTTGGGCGCCTTGGCCTTCCGGGCCTTCGCCCGAGCCTTGGCCTCACTGGTGTTCTTCGGGCGGACCGGCTTGATCACCGGCCGCGTGATCGGCGCGGTCTCCGGGGCGCGCGGACGTCCCCGCCTCGGCGGTGCGTCGTGCGAGCGGCGCTGCGCACCGCGTGCGGGTTGGCGCGGCACGCGCCTGCGCTCGTCGGCGCCGCGTGCCGCGGCGGGTCGCTTGGCCTTCATCAGACCGTCCCTTCTGGCCTTGTGGCAACCTTTTCCAACGCCCGAAGCCGCACGGACGCACTTCGCGGGTTGAGTTCGATTTCGGCGGAGCCCGCGCGTTCGGCGCCACGGGTCAGGCTGGTGAATTCGGGTTCGTGCCCGGGAAGTTCGACTGGCAGACCGGGTGGTGTACGCGACGCCGTCGCCGCGGCGAAGGTGCTCTTGACTATGCGGTCCTCCAGTGACTGATACGACATCACCGCTATGCGTCCGGCAGGTGCCAGCGCGCTCATCGCGGCGGGGAGCGCGTCGCGAAGCGCGTCCAGCTCACCGTTGACGGCCACGCGCAGCGCCTGGAAGGTGCGCTTGGCCGGATGCCCGCCGGTGCGCCTGGCAGGCGCGGGGATCGCCTCGTACAGCAGCTCGACGATTTCTCCGGTGCGGGCGAACGGTCGACTGGTCCGCCTTCGCACGATCTGCTTGGCGATCCGGCTTGCGAACCGTTCCTCGCCGAATTCGCGCAGGATCCGTGAAAGCGACTTCTCGTCATAGGTGTTGACGACGTCGGCCGCGGTCAGCTCGGCGTCCGGGTCCATCCGCATATCCAGCGGCGCGTCGGCGGAGTACGAGAAACCTCGTTCGGTGCGGTCCAACTGCATCGACGAGACGCCGAGGTCGAAAAGAACCCCGTCGATTTCCGGTCGGCCGGATTCGCTTGCCCAGTAACCGGAATCATCGAGGGCACCGGAGATCCCGTCGAATCTGGTTCGAGTCAGCAGGACGCGGTCGGCGAACGGGGCAAGGCGCTCACCGGCGATCCACAGGGCGTTCGGATCGCGATCCAGCCCGATGAGCCGCAGGCCCGGCAGTTCGGTGAGGAAGCGCTCTGCATGTCCACCCGCCCCGAGCGTCGCATCGACCAGCACGGCACCGGAGCCGTCGGGGTCGCGTCGCGTCAGCGCCGGTCGCAGCAGTTCGACGCAGCGGTCGAGCAGAACCGGGATGTGTCCGTGATCGGAGCTCGTATCCATGGCTAGCCCTCCGGAGAAATGGGCCGATGTACCGGCCGATGCACCGTGGTCTCTGTCCGAGCGGATTGACCTGGCGTCGGGGAAGTACGCCAGGGCGGGCTCGGACAGAGGCCGCGGTACACGGTCAGCAGCCGGATCAGATGATGTCGCGCAGAGTTTCATCGCTGGCCGCGGAGAAGTTTTCTTCGTGTGTCTCTTGGTAGTTCCGCCACGCCTGGGCGTCCCAGATCTCCAGGTAGTCGACCGAGCCGATGACCACGCAGTCCTTCGACAGGTCGGCGTAGCGGCGGTGATCGGCGGACAACGTGATGCGGCCTTGCGAATCGGGATGTTGTTCGTCGGTTGCGGCGGCGAGGTTGCGCAGGAACGCGCGGGCTTCCGGGTTGCTTCGCGATGCCCCCGACGCCCGCCTGGCCAGCGCCTCGAACTCGGCGCGCGGGTAGACGGCAAGGCTGTGGTCTTGGCTTTTCGTCACCATCAACCCTCCTGCCAGCGCGTCGCGGAACTTGGCGGGCAGCGTCAGCCGCCCCTTGTCATCGAGCTTTGGCGTGTAGGTGCCGAGGAACATCTCGCCACCTCCCGCCGGTGAGGGAGCCCCGGTCGCTCCATCGCACGCCACTTTACCCCACAATCCCCCACATCGCTCCAATTGCCAGCAAATGTTGACGCCGTTTCCCCACGATGAGGGTCAGACAGCATCGCCATGCATCGATCGCCCGGGTGCAGGCGACATGAAAGGCCAGCTCATGCGGCTGTGGGGGGAAGTGGGGGTCGTCAACACAAAAAAATGGGGCAGCCGTTTCGGCTACCCCATCGTGATACGCGCGTTATTCGTCGAAGCGACGGCGGAAGCGGTCTTCCATCCGGCTGGTGAACGACCCGCCGGAGCCCTTGGCCTTCTTCGGCCGCGGCCCGCCCTGCTCGGCGGCGGAACCATCGCGGCGCCCCTTCACCCGGTTGCCGGTGATCGCGAAGACGACACCGCCGAACATCACCAGGAAGCCGACGACGGAGAGGATCGGGAAACTTCCGATCATGGTGGCTTTGAACGCCACGCCGCACACCAGCATCGCGAGGCCGACCACGAATAGTGCTGCACCCTGCAGGCGACGACGTGCCGAAGGCGCCCTCAGCCCCCCGCCGCGCACGCTCGACGCGAACTTGGGGTCCTCGGCATAGAGCGCGCTCTCGATCTGATCGAGCATGCGCTGCTCATGATCGGAGAGTGGCATGCGTCCCTCCTTGCCGCCCGTCACTTGGTCTTCAACGACATTTACGCCCGCGTTCGCGGACAACTAACAGTCATGATACGAGGTGAATCTGAGCCGTACCACCTACTTCACCACCCGATTGTATGACGTGCACCGCCCTCGTGGCCCACCGGCTCGTCCGGCGATAATGGCAATGGCTCTCAGATTGACGACCTCACAGGGAGAAGAAAGGCGGACAGAGAAGTTGGCGACATTTCTCATCGATCTGTCGCCGGCCGATATGGAGCGCAGGCTTCCCGACGCACTTGGCGTCTACGTCGACGCGATGCGCTATCCGCGCGGCACCGAGGACCAGCGGGCTTCGATGTGGCTCGAACACACCAGAAGGGACGGCTGGAAGGCCGTCGCCGCGGTGGAGACACCGGACTCGGCCGACGCGGGAACGGCCGCCGCCGAGCTGGCCGCCGCACCGATCACCGGCGTCGCATACGGCTACTGCGGAGCACCCGACCAGTGGTGGCAGCAGCAGGTGGTCGCGGGCCTGCACCGGGTCGGGGCCGACCGGTCCCGCATCTCCGAGCTGATGACCAGCTACTTCGAGCTGACCGAGCTACACATTCACCCACGCACACAGGGGCGTGGACTCGGTGAGGCGCTGACCCGCAGGCTTCTCGCAGGGCGAACCGAATCGCACGTGCTGTTGTCCACGCCGGAGATCAACGGGGAGGCCAACCGGGCCTGGCGGCTCTACCGCAGACTCGGCTTCACCGACATCATCCGCGGCTACCACTTCGCGGGCGACCCTCGCCCGTTCGCGATTCTCGGGCGGTCACTGCCGCTCTGAAGGCTCGGGTCTGGCACGATGACCTCGTGTCGAACCGCCGCAGAATTCGCATGCTGGCGATCGTGATGCTGTTGGTGATCATTCCGTCGGCCGTCGGATGCGTGCGCGTCAGGGCGAGCATCACCGTCTCCCCCGACGACCGGGTGTCAGGGCAGATCGTCGCCTCAGCGAAACCCCGCGGGGCCGACGACAAGGGCCCGCAGCTGCTGAACAACCTGCCGTTCAGCAATAAGGTGGCGGTTTCGGACTACGAGAGAGACGACTACGTCGGCTCCCAGGCGGTGTTCTCCGACCTGACCTTCGCCGAGCTGCCGCAGCTGGCGAATATGAACCAGGACGCCGCAGGCGTCGACCTATCGCTGCGTCGCGCAGGCGATCTGGTGATCCTCGACGGCCGCGCCGACCTGACGTCGCTGACCGATCCGGACGCCGATGTGTCGCTTTCCGTTTCGTTCCCCGGCGAGGTGACGTCGACCAACGGGGATCAGGTGGCGGCCGAGGTCGTCGAATGGAAGCTCAAGCCAGGCGTGGTGAGCACGATGTCCGCCCAGGCGCGCTACACCGATCCGAGCGCCCGTTCCTTCACCGGGGCGGCGATCTGGTTGGGGCTTGCGGCGTTCCTGGTGGCAGGCATCCTCGCCGCGTTGGCGTGGGTGAACCGCGACCAGTCCCCCAGGTTCGCCGACCCCGCAGGCGCATCGCGCAACTAGCAGCGCCCTGACTTGCTACAAAGCCCCGGTCACGCTCTAGTCTGAAGGCACTCGCGGGGGCCGAACTTCGATGAGAAAGGGGCGGGCGCTGAGCGTGGACACAGCGACACCGTCGGCCGTCGAGCTGGCAGGCGCGGTCACCGACCAGCTCCGGGAGTATCTGGCGGAGCGCCGTGCGGGCGCCGCCTACATCGGCACCGACTACGCGGATCTGACCGCCGCTCTCGAGGAGTTCGTGCTTCGCGGCGGCAAGCGACTTCGGCCCGCATTCGCCTATTGGGGTTGGCGCGCCGTCGCCGAACCACCCAACGAGCACGCCGACGCATCGGTGTGGCGCCTGTTCGCAGCGCTGGAACTGTTGCAGGCGTGCGCCCTTGTCCACGACGACGTGATCGACGACTCGGCGACCCGCCGCGGCCTGCCGACGGTGCACCGGATCTTCGCGCAGAAGCACCACGATCACGGCTGGAACGGATCAGCCGACCAGTTCGGGCTCTCGGCGGCGGTCCTGCTCGGCGACCTCGCGCTGGTGTGGGCCGATGACATCGTCGCAACGGCCGATCTGCCCTCCGACGCCCGGCGACGCGTGCAGCGGGTCTGGGCCGACATCCGCACCGAGGTGCTCGGCGGCCAGTACCTCGACATCGTCGCCGAATCCAGCGGCGCGACGACGGTGGCGTCGGCGATGAACGTCAACACCTACAAGACCGCGTCGTACACCATCACCCGACCACTGCAGCTGGGGGTCGCGGCCGCCGCCGACCGGCCCGATGTGCAGGAGATCTTCTTCGAGGTGGGCAACGACGTCGGGGTGGCGTTTCAGCTCCGTGACGACGTACTCGGTGTCTTCGGCGACCCGGCGGTGACGGGCAAGCCGTCGGGCGACGACCTGCGCTCGGGTAAGCGCACCGTGCTGCTCGCAGAGGCCATCGAACTCGCCGACAAGTCAGACCCCGAATCCGCGGCGCTGCTGCGCTCGTCGGTCGGTACCGAACTCTCCGACACTCAGGTCCGCGAGCTGACCGGGGTCATCGAGTCGGTCGGCGCGCTTGCCGCCGTCGAGCAGCACATCGACATGCTCACCATCAGGTCGCTTGATGCCATCAACGCCGCGCCGATCAACGAGCAGGCGAAGGCGGGGCTGTCCATGTTCGCCAGGTTGGCCGCCAACCGGTCCGCCTGAGTTGTGACAACCCTGTCGCGGCTGGCCGCGTTCACCAAGTCGCCAGAGGCCAGGCCCGCACTGCTGGGCTTCCTCGGCGCGGTGATGATCACGGCGGGCGGGGTCGGTGCGGGCAGTACGCGTCTGCACGACCCGCTGCTGGAGTCGCTGCACCTGTCGTGGCTGCGGTTCGGGCACGGGCTTGTGCTGTCGTCGGTGCTGCTGTGGGGCGGTGTCGCGGTGATGCTTATCGCCTGGTTGCGGTTGGGCCGCAGCGTGATCGACGGTTCGGCGCGCGAGTACACGATGGTGGCGACCACCGGCTTCTGGTTGGCCCCGCTTCTACTGTCCGTACCGGTGTTCAGCCGCGACACCTACTCCTATCTGGCCCAGGGCGCACTGCTGCGCGACGGCTTCGATCCGTACGCCGTGGGCCCGGTCGACAACCCGAACTCGTTGCTGGACGACGTCAGTCCGATCTGGACGACGACGACCGCGCCGTACGGACCCGCGTTCATCATGGTCGCGAAGTTCGTCACGATGCTGGTCGGCGACCATGTGATCGCGGGCACGATGGTGCTGCGGCTGTGCATGCTGCCAGGGCTGATCCTGTTGATCTGGGCGGCGCCCCGACTGGCCCGTCACGTCGGCGCCAACGGCGCCACCGCGCTGTGGATCTGCGCGCTCAACCCGTTGGTGATTATTCATCTGATGGGCGGCGTGCACAACGAGATGCTGATGGTCGGCCTGATGGCGGCGGGCATCGCGTTGATATTCCAGCGCCATCCGATCGCGGGCAATGCCCTCATCGTCGTCGCCGTCGCCGTGAAAGCAACTGCGGGCCTTGCGCTTCCCTTCATGGTGTGGGTGTGGGCGCGTCAACTGCGTGAGCGCCGCGGCCTTTCGCCGTTTCGGGCGTTCGCGGCCGCATCCGCGGGGGCGATCACGATTTTCATCGCTGTGTTCGCCGTCTTGTCGGGATTCGCCGGAGTCGGCCTCGGCTGGCTCACCGCGCTGGCGGGTTCGGTGAAGATCATCAACTGGCTGACCGTGCCGACCGCCGTCTCCAATGTCGTCAACGCGGTCGGCGGGCTGTTCTTCCCGGTGAACTTCTACGCGGTGCTCGAAGTTGCCCGGATCATCGGCATTGCCATCATCGCCATCTCACTTCTGGTGCTGTGGTGGCGATTTCGGCACACCGACCGCCAGGTGCTCACCGGTATCGCGTGGGCGATGGTGATCGTGGTGCTGTTCGTTCCCGCCGCGCTGCCGTGGTACTACACCTGGCCGCTGGCGATCGTGGCGGCACTGGCCCAGAGCAGGCAGTCGATCGCGCTCATCGCAGGCTTCTCCACCTGGATCATGGTGATCTTCAAACCCGATGGCAGCCACGGCATGTACTCATGGATACACGTGCTGCTGGCCAGCGCCTGCGCCGTTGTGGCCTGGTACTCGCTCTACAAGGATCCGGATCAGTACGCCATCGCCTGGGCGCGGCGCACCACCTCACGGGCCTGATGCGAATGCAGCGCGTCCACAGGACGGGCGTTGTCCTGCCGCTCAACCGATCCGTCGCGCCTGATCGTCAGTGACGGGTCGGGCGTGAACAACCAACGGACGATCTCGGTGTCCTTGTATCCGCCGTCGTGCAGGACGACGAGCAACCCCTGCAGGCACTTGACGACGTGACCGTGGTCGTCGAAGAAGACCTTCGGCACCACCACCGCCCCTTCACGGCGCACTCCGACCAGATGGCCGTCGCGCAGATGCTGATGGACCTTCGTCACAGGAATACCGAGCAACTGTGCGACACGAGCCAGGTCTAAAACATCCTCGCCAGGGTCGAGCACATCTTCAGCGGCTGGAATACTGCTCACCGCGCCGATTCTAGGTCGCACGACGCGTCGGTGTGTGCGCTCTGCAACCACAGTTGACGACAATTCGCTTCCGTAACATGTTTCGGGTGGAGGCCCGCCAGCAATCCGACCCGCTCGCCGGGGCCGTGCTGGACGCGCGCTACCGCGTCGACACCCTGATCGCCACCGGCGGCATGTCCGGCGTGTACCGCGGACTCGACCTCCGACTGGACCGGCCGGTGGCGTGCAAGATCATGGATTCCCGCTATGCGGGCGACAACCAGTTCCTGACGAGGTTCCAGCGCGAGGCCCGCGCCGTTGCGAAGCTGAAGCACCCCGGCCTTGTCGCCGTTTACGACCAGGGCATCGACGGCGCGCACCCGTTCCTGGTGATGGAACTCGTCGAGGGTGGCACCCTGCGCGAACTGCTTACCGAGCGAGGTCCGATGCCACCGCATGCCGTCGCGGCGGTGCTCCGCCCGGTGCTTGGCGGCCTCGCGGTGGCACACCACGCGGGACTGGTGCACCGCGACGTGAAACCGGAGAACGTGTTGATCTCCGACGACGGCGACGTCAAGATCGCCGACTTCGGACTCGTCCGCGCCATCGCGGAGGCCAAGATCACCTCGACCAGCGTCATTCTTGGCACGGCCGCGTACCTGTCCCCCGAACAGGTCAGCACCGGCGATGCGGGGCCGGCCAGCGACGTCTACTCAGTCGGCATCCTCACCTATGAGCTGCTGACCGGCGCCACACCGTTTCGGGGCGACACGGCGCTGACGGTCGCTTACCAGCGAATGGACCACGACGTACCCGCGCCGAGCACCGTGATCGGCGGCGTGCCAAAGGAATTCGATGAACTCCTGACGCGAGCGACAGCGCGCAATCCGGCTGACCGGTACGCCGACGCCGGGGAAATGGCAGCCGAACTCGAGGCGATCGTCGGCGAGTTGGGGCTGCCCGACTTCCGGGTTCCGGCGCCACGCAATTCGGCGCAGCATCTGTCGGCGCAGGTGCATCGCGACCGGGTCGGCCACGAAGCCGCCACCGATACCGTCCGGCCTGCGCCGCCGCGCCAGCACACGCGCGAATTCACCCGCGGACCGCAGGACTGGCAGGACGACGACGGTTCGCTAGCCGAGACCTACGGCGCCGCAGAGCAATTCGCGGGTATCGACTTCGACGAGTTCTACTGGGCCCGCCAGCGCGCCAAACGCGTGCTGTTCTTCTGGGTGGTCGCGGTGCTCGTACTCACCGGCCTGCTCACCGCGGCAGCATGGACGCTCGGCAGCAACCTGTCGAACTTGATCTAGCCGCGCAGCATTTCCGCGACGAGGAACGCCAACTCCAACGACTGCTGGGTGTTCAGTCGCGGGTCGCACGCGGTCTCGTAGCGGCCTGCCAGATCGGAGTCCGAGATGTCCTGTGCGCCACCGAGACATTCGGTGACGTTCTCGCCGGTGATCTCGACGTGCATGCCACCGGGATGGGTGCCGAGCGCGTGGTGCACCTCGAAGAAGCCCTGCACCTCGTCGACGATGCGGTCGAAGTGGCGCGTCTTGTAGCCCGTCGACGATTCGTGGGTGTTGCCGTGCATCGGATCGCACTGCCAGATGACCTGATGACCCGCCGCCTGCACCTTCTCGATGATCGGCGGCAACAGGTCGCGCACCTTGTTGTTGCCGAGGCGGCTGACGAGCGTCAGACGACCGGGCTCGTTGTTCGGGTCGAGCCGCTCCACGTATTCCACGGCCAGCTCGGGCGTCATGTTCGGGCCGATCTTCACGCCGATCGGGTTGGCGATCACCTCGGCGAATGCGATGTGCGCACCGTCGAGCTGGCGGGTGCGGTCGCCGACCCACACGTAGTGCGCCGACAGGTCGTAGAGCTTGGCCTTGCCGTCATCGTCCTCCGAAAGCCTCAGCATCGCGCGTTCGTAGTCGAGCACCAAAGCCTCGTGGCTGGCGTAGATCTCGGCGGTCTGCAGGTTGCGGTCGTCGACTCCGCAGGCGCTCATGAACGTCAGCCCGCGGTCGATCTCACCGGCCAACGCCTCGTAGCGCGCACCGGCAGGCGATGTCCGGACGAACTCCCGGTTCCAGTCGTGCACCTTCTGCAACGACGCAAGGCCCGACGACGTCAGCGCACGCACCAGGTTCATCGCCGCGCTGGCGTTCGCGTAGGCGCGGACCAGGCGGGACGGATCGTGCTCGCGGACACCCGCGTCCGGCGCGAAGCCGTTGATCATGTCGCCGCGGTAGGACCTCAGGCCGAGCGCATCGATATCGGCCGACCGCGGCTTGGCGTACTGACCTGCGATGCGGGCGACCTTGACCACCGGCATGCTGGCGCCGTAGGTGAGCACCACCGCCATCTGCAGCAGCGTGCGGATGTTGGCGCGAATGTGCGGTTCGGTGTTGTCGGCGAACGTCTCGGCGCAGTCGCCACCCTGCAGAAGAAAGGCCTTGCCGAGCGCGACGTCGGCCAGCTGGGCCTTGAGCTTCTCGATCTCCGAGGGCACCGTCACCGGCGGCACGCTCTCCAGCACGGTCCTCATCGCCGCGGCCTGTCCGGGGTCCCAGCTCGGCTGCTGTGCGGCAGGCCTTGCCAGTGCGTCGTCCAGCCGCTGCCGCAGGTCATCCGGCAGCGGGGGCAGCGACGGCAGCTGCTCGATGGGTACGTCGACAGTCCAGTTCACCCGTACATGGTAACTGGGCGGGACCAGCCGATTTACCTGCGGCCCGGGCCGGCAAACGTAGGGAAACACCCCATTTTTTCGTGTGCGATTCATCGATAGCGTCCAGGTTGGATGCGTTGCCACTAAGCGAAGAGATGGAGCAATCAATGTCCAAGGCCAGCCTGCACAAGACATTGCCGCTGATAGCGGCTACTGCGGCACTATCGGCGTCAGGTCTCGTCATCGCCGCCGGACCGGCACAGGCGTTGCCACCTGCGCCGCTCGCTCCCGAGGGCTGCCAGCAGTGGGAATTCCCCGGGCCGGTCACCATCAGGCGCGACACCGGTGAGACCGTCAACTTCACCGCCAATGGCCCCAACGCCGGCGCGCCCGCCGATTGGGACCATCAGCAAGGCTCGGTCGACCACGGCAACATCTCGGGCAACATCGGACCCGACGGCAGTGTCTCGCTCACGTACACCGAGAACGACGGAACTTCCATCCCGCTCAATGGTCAGGTCGGAGCGGACGGGATAGCGAAGGGTATGTCGCCGCCCGACAACAGTGTTGCGTGGCATACCCTCGCCAAGCTCAAATGCGGCACGAAGGCGGGTCCGACGATCACGTCCAACACCGTTCTGGGCGGGATCGTCATCCACGTCAAGGACAACAGTGGCGAGACTTCGCAGTGCCACTACGACTCGGAGTTCTTCGATCGCGACTTCACGCTGCAGGCGAATTCCACCGCCGACCTGAAACTCGTTCCGGCCGCTCCCCTGCTCAGGGACTGGTCAGTGGCAGTCACATGCGACAACGGTGCCAGCTCGAACGCCAACATCTTCTTCTGACCGGTCAGGGAGCGGTCATCAGCTGATACCGCAGCAGGTTGTGCTTCGCGTCGACGAGGGCGTCGTGCGCGTCGCGCGGTCGCGGCGGCATCCTTGGGCAGCCGCGCTCCTCCCAGAACTGGCGCAGTTCGCGGGTGAACCGCGGGATCGCGGGTGGCAGCGCGGTCATCGGGCCCCACAACTGGCACAGCACCACGTGGTCGTAGGCGCCGACCCAGGCCCACAGCTCGATCGGCTCGTCCCCGTCGACGCCGAAGAAGTCCTCGAGTTCCGACCGGATCTGCTTGCGCGACCGGTACAGCTGCGACGACGGTGACGGCAGCTTGGGCAGCACGTTGGTGCGCACCCAGCGCCCCGCCCGGTCGGGGTTGAATTCGGTTGATATGCCGTAGTATTCGCGGCCATCTTCAGCCGCGATGCCGATCGAGATCAGCTCGATGGTGTAGCCGTCGTCGATGAACTCGGTGTCGTAGAAATACTTCACGCCGGGCCTACGCGGTGGCCTTCTGGGCGACGGCCTCGGGATCCGTCGGCGGTGCGGGAGCGGCGTGGATCTCGAGATCGAGCTGCTGATCCACCTCGGCGTCATCGGGGAACCGCGGTTCGCCCGCCACGATGTGCTGTAGCCACAGCTTGGCCTGCACCACGGGCCTGCGCAGCACCCGCTCGCGGACCAGGGCCCTGTGCATCTTGCGCGGTTTGCCGGTGTAGCGCCAGCGCGCCCACGGTGCATGCGGGCGGGACAGCCGAAACGCCCCGACGACCAGCAGCGGGGTGATGAACATTCCGATCAGGCCGGTCCAGACCTTTCCCTTGAGCAGCACGATCACCGCGAGCGCAAGCGTGATGACGGCCAGCGCGACGACGGCGGCCCGCGCCGCGACGCTGTGATCTTGCCGCCATATCCCGATGTCGAAGAACGAGAGCGGGTTGAAACCGAGGATCAGCAGCCCGGCCACCGCGATCGCCGCGAACACCGCATCCACCGATGTGCGCCCGTCCTCGGCCCAGTAGACGTCCTGCAGGTGCAGGATCAACGCGAACTCGTCCAGCACCAGCGCAGCGCCGATTCCGAAAATGGTTGCCGCGGCCGTGAATTCGGGTACTCCCCCATTGACCGCCAAGGTGACCATCGAGATGCCCGAGATCATGACCAAGATCACACCGATGACCACATGGTGGATGTGCAGGCCGCCCCCCGCCGAGATGTTGCGCGGCTGCCACCACTTGCGGGGCTTGTCGCTGTCGGCGTGGCTGCGGATGTACCGGACGATGGTGCGGGTGACGAAGAAGGTGAGGATGAACGCCACAAGACAGAACACCAGAGGCATCCGGCCATGGGGTATGTCCAGGCTCCAGCCCAGCGTCACGTGCACGCAGAAAACCTACGCTGCCCGGGTAGCGACGCGGGAGGGGATGTGGTCCGGCGCGCCGCGGTCGGCCGATAGTCTGGACTCGAGATGAGTAGGTTTGGGCCGCGCACGCGAGGAGCGAAGAGGGCACGGCCCGGCGGGACTGGTTTGTCGCGGACCGTCGCGTGGCGGCTGTTTCAACTGCTCACATTGGCGGCAGTGGCATGGGCCGGCTGGCGGCTGCTCGGCCACGTCACGTACCGCATCGACATCGACGTCTATCGGATGGGCGGGCGAGCCTGGCTGGACGGCAAACCGCTGTATGCCGACGGCGCGATGTTCGAGACCCAGGTGGGGCTTGAGCTGCCGTTCACCTATCCGCCGCTGGCGGCCGTCGCCTTCGCCCCGTTCGCCCTGTTTCCGCTGTCGGTGGCAAGTGCCCTCATCACGGTGACGACCTTCGTGCTGTTGATCGCGTCCACGGTGATCGTGCTGACCCGCATCAACATCTGGCCGACATCTTCTGTCACCACCGAGCCGGCCTGGCTGCGGCGGTGCTGGCTGGCCGCCGCTCTGGTGGCTCCCGCGGCGGTCTACCTCGAGCCGATCCGCGCGAACTTCGATTTCGGCCAGATCAACGTCGTGCTGATGACGCTCGTCATCGCCGACTGCGTACCGCGCAGGACGCCGTGGCCGCGCGGCATTCTGCTAGGCGTCGCGATCGCGCTTAAGCTCACACCCGCGGTGTTCCTGCTCTATTTCCTGCTGCGAAGGGACACCCGCGCGCTGATCGTGACCGCGGCCTCGGCGGTGGCGGCCACCCTCGTCGGCTTCGCGTTCGCCTGGCGTGATTCGTGGGAGTACTGGACTGCCACCGTGCGCAACACCGACCGGATCGGTACCGCGACCCTGAACACAAACCAGAACATCGCGGGCGCACTGGCGCGGCTGGGTCTCGGCGAGGGCGAGCGGTTCGTGCTCTGGACGGTGGCCTGCTTCGCGGTGCTCGGGCTGACGATCTGGGCGGCGCGGCGGGTGTTGCGGGCGGGCGAGCCCGTCCTCGCGCTCATCTGTGTGGCGATGTTCGGCCTTGTGGTGTCGCCGGTGTCGTGGTCGCACCACTGGGTGTGGGCGTTGCCGACGGTGGTCGTGTGCAGCGTGCTCGCCTGGCGACATCGCAATGTCGCGCTTGGTGTCGTCACCGCGGCCGGGGTGGCGCTGATGGTGTGGACGCCGATCACCCTGATGCCGGAGCACCACGAGACGACGGCGTCGCTGTGGCGCCAACTGGTCGGCGGTTCCTACCTGTGGTGGGCGCTGGCCGTCATCGTGGCCGCGGGCACGTTATCGCCCCGCCGGAAGGACTCCGAAGCCACCGAGCTGGGCGCGGCACGGGTACCCGCTACGAACTGCTAGCACGCTCCGAGCTAGGCAACGAGCTCCGCGGCGGGTTGTTTACCCTCCTTGATATCGGCGGCGTACAGGTCGACGTACTCCTGGCCCGAAAGGCGCATCAGCTCGTACATCACCTCGTCGACGACCGCGCGCTCGATGAACCGGTTGCCCTCCAGGCCCTCGAACCGGCTGAAGTCCATCGGCTTGCCGAACCGAACCGTCACGCGGCCGAATCGCCACATCTTGCTGCCGGGAGGATTGACCTCGTCGGTGCCGATCATCGCGACCGGGATGACCTTGACTCCGGTGTTCAGGGCGACCCGCGCCATCCCCGTCTTGCCCTTGTACAGCCGCCCGTCAGGTGACCGGGTGCCCTCCGGGTACATGCCGAGCAGCTTGCCGTCGTTCAGTATCCGCGCCGCGGTCACCAGGGCCGCCTGCGCGGAGTCGGCATCGGTGCGGTCGATCGGGACCTGTCCGGCCGCGGTGTAGAACCAGCGCTGGAACCAACCCTTGAGGCCGGTCCCCGTGAAGTACTCGGATTTGGCAAGGAAGGTGATCCTGCGCTTGACGACGAGAGGCAGATAGAAGCTGTCCGCGACGGCCAGGTGGTTACTGGCCAGAATGACAGGGCCGGAGTCCGGAACGTATTCCAGCCCTTCGATTTTGGGCCGACCCAGCAAAGTCAGCAACGGGCCCATGAAGATGTACTTGAACAGCCAATACCACATGGACCCTCCCGGATTGGACGCACCGGACCGCAGTGCTTGGGGTTTACTCTACCGTCACTCTTCGACGGTCACCGGGATGTGCTGATACCGGCTCGGACCCGACGGCGGCGGCTCGTCGGGCGGCGGCTGATCGGGGCTCGGCGCGGACTCGATGTCCTCCACCATCGCGCGCACGACGCTCAGCAGCGCCACGCTGTGCTCGGCGATGACGGTCAGCAAAGGGTGCTGCTCGCCGCTCACCAGCGCAGCCAGCGCGCAGACCGGACACCACACCTGCTGGCACTTGCCGGGGCCGTCCGCGCCCGCCGCGGCGGCCGCGGCCGCGCGTACCGCCGGGTCGATGCGGTTCAGGATTGACTGGGCCAGCGCCCTCAGCTCGGGACCGAGGTCGGGGTGCTCGCTGGAGCTCACGACGGCCACACCTCCGGATTTGGTCGAAATCGCACAGTCAGCTCGCTGCCCTTGAGCTGGGCGTCCACCACTATGCACCGCCGCAGGACGGACGCCAGCCGGACCCGGCGCCTCATCCCGCCTGCGCCGATGATCAAGTCGTCGTCGACGCGACCCAGCGACAGCGCGGTCGAGTCGATTTGGGGCAACTCTAGCCGCAACCGATACACCGAACTCAACCCAGATCCGGACTCGCGCTCGACGATCGGCCGCAGCGGCCCCGGCGGCGGGGAGCCGTCGCGCCTGCGGGCGAATTCGAGCAGCTCGCCCAGCGCCTTGGCCCCGATCGGCTCGCCTGCGAGATGCGGAACCATCACCAACTGCACATCGCCGATGGTGGCGTCGAGTTCGTCGAGCACCGCCTGCTGTTCGGAGATCCGTTCGGAGTACCAGTCGAACGCCGGATGCTCGGGCAGGTTGCGGTACTCGTACGAATCATCCTGCACCAAAATCTGATTGACGATCAGCTCGGCGACCCGCACGCCCATCAACGCGAGTGAGCCAAGGGTGCGCGCGGCTTCTGCGGCCACCACGCGTTCCGCGGTGAGCACCAGGTGCGCGCTCACCCAGTCCCCGTCGGTGAGCAGGCCGGTCAGCGCACCGTTGCCCGCATCGATGCGCTCCATCAGGTCGACGATCGCCGCGGTGCGCGCATCGTCGCCCCCCGAGCTGAGCCTGCGGTGGCGCGGCCACGCCCGCTCCAGGTAGAGACCGAAGGCCGACGGCAGCGTCAGCATCCGCAGCGCATCGGCCGTCGATGCGCAGTCGACGACGACGTGGTCCCACGCCCCCGATCTCGCGAGCTCGCCGACCTCGTGAAGGCCGAGCACCTCCTGGATGCCGGGCAGCGCCGAAAGTTCTTCTGGAGCAATATGTCCCAGGTCCGACTCGTCGAATCGCGCCGTCAGCACGCCCGCGATGTCACGCCAGCGCGCCTCCAGCAGGGCGAGCGTGTCCAGCGCAAGGGCGTCGAGGAAACCACCGCCTGCGTCCGCATCGTCGGCGAGCACCCTGGTCGGCTCGCGAACCCCGGTGGGTACGACGGGGCAGCCGAGCACGTCGCCGAGTGAGTGCGCCTGGTCGGTGGACACCACGAGGACCCGCAGGCCGCTTTGCGCGTCGCGCACCGCGGTCGCGGTCGCCAGCGTCGACTTACCTACACCGCCCTTGCCAACGAAGAGACTGATCCGGGCGTGGGTAGGCGCGGGGGTTTCACTCAGCCTCGACTCGTTTCTTGAGGTCCTTCAGTGCGGTGTCGGTGAGCCTGCGCTCTGCCTTGCGCTTGAGCAGGCCGATCATCGGGATGATCAGATCGACCGACAGTTCGTAGGTGACGTCGGTGCCAGATCCCTTGGGCGACAACCGGTATGCACCTTCAAGCGATTTCAGCAACGAACTGGACACCAACGTCCAGGTGACCGAACCGCGGTCGGGCGGCCAGTCGTAGGACAACACCATGGTGTCCTTGAGCACCGCGGCGTCCAGCAACAGCCGGGCCGTTTTCGGGTAGCCCTCGTCGTCGGACTCGAGGACCTCGGTCTCCTTGTACTCCGCAACCCAGTCGGGATACGAGCCGATATCGGCGATGACGTCCATCACCGTCGAAGGATCCGCGTCGATATAGATGGTCTGTGCCGTCTTGTCCGCCACTAGGCCAGCTTTCTGTCGTTCTGTCGTTCCTGAGCCCGAATGCGCTCGATGAAAGGGAAATCTACCCGTCGCCGCTGGGTCTGACCCAGTATCAGGCCTGCGGGGGCATCCCGACCGGCCGCGACGCCTCCAACTTCTGTTTCAGCTCGAAGGACATCTTTTTGCCTGCGACCCGGCGCTGGTGATTGAGCTTGGCGAGGTTCATCTTGGCCAGCTGCCATGCGGCCACGCCAGCGGGCTCGGCATGGACGAAGTAGTTGAGGATCACCCCGTCCAGCGACGGCTCCAGCCAGACCTCCATGGTTCCGGTCAGCGCGCCGTTGACGGTCCAGCGGTGGCCGAGAGGACCGCGGTCCTCGATCACCGTCAAATGCAGATCCGGCCACCAGCGCCGCCAGCTTGCCGGGTCTGCGACGGCCTTGCCGACCTCCGCCGGCTCAGCCGCCACGAACGTCTGATCGGCGATCTGGATGCTGTTCATCGGCTCTAGCTTCACATATGGCACCGCGGGGGTGGCTGCTGGCCGACTAGGCTGGGCCAGGCAATTCCGCTACCAGCATCGGAGGCGAAGATCGTGCGCGAGTTCAGTGTTGCCGCACCGTTCGAAGTCGGCGAGCACGACAACGTCGTCAGCTCCGTCTACTCCCATGAACGCGAAGACCCCGACCACGTGATCCTCCAACGCCTCGTCGACGGCGCGTGGGCGGATGTGACGGCCGCCGAGGTCGCGGCAGAGGTCCGCGCGATCGCACTCGGACTGATCGCGGAGGGGGTGAATCCCGGCGACCGCGTAGCGGTGTTGTCGGCGACCCGATACGAATGGCCCATCATCGATTTCGCGATCCTGTCGGTGGGCGCGCTGACCGTACCGATCTACGAGACCAGTTCCGCCGAACAGATCAAGTTCGTGCTCGGCAATTCCGGTGCGGTGCTGGTCTTCGCCGAGACCGATGCGCACGCCGACACGATCGAGCAGCTGAGGGGCGACCTGCCCGACCTGCGCAAGGTGATCCGCATCGAGAGTTCCTCGGGGCAGGCGCTGGACGAGCTGGCCGAAACCGGCAAGGCGACCGACCGCGCAGGGTTGGACGCCCGGCTGGCCGGGATCAAGTCCGCCGACCCGGCCACCCTGATCTACACGTCGGGAACCACCGGCAGACCGAAAGGCTGCCAGCTGACGCATGCGAACCTGGTCTACGAGATCCGCGGCGCCAAGGCTGCCTTCCCCGCGATGCTCGACAAGGGTGAGCGCCTGCTGGTGTTCCTGCCGCTGGCCCACGTGCTGGCAAGGGCGATCACGATTTCGGCCTTCGTGAACAAGGTGACGCTCGGGTTCACCAGCGACATCAAGAACCTGGTCCCGATGTTCGGGGTCTTCAAACCGACGCTGGTGGTCTCGGTGCCCCGGGTGTTCGAGAAGGTGTACAACACCGCCGAGCAGAACGCCCGCAACGACGGCAAGGGCCGGATCTTCGAGATCGCGGCGAACACCGCGATCGAATGGAGCCAGTCGCAGGACAAAGGCGGACCGGGCCTGCTGCTGCGCGCCAAGCACGCGGTGTTCGACAGGTTGGTGTACGGCAAGCTTCGCGCCGCGCTCGGCGGCTATTGCCACGCCGCGATCTCCGGCGGCGCGCCGCTCGGCGCCCGGCTCGGTCACTTCTACCGCGGAGTCGGCCTGACGATCTACGAGGGCTACGGCCTCACCGAGACCAGCGCGGCGATCACCGTGAACCAGATCGGCGCGCTGAAGATCGGTTCGGTCGGAAAACCCGTGCCGGGCAATGAGTTGCGGCTGGGCGACGACGACGAACTGCTGGTTCGCGGTGGCGTGGTGTTCGCAGGCTATTGGCGCAACGAGGAGGAGACGAACGCGGTCTTCACCGATGACTGGTTCCACACAGGCGATCTCGGCGCGATCGACGACGACGGCTTCCTCACCATCATCGGCCGCAAGAAGGAGATCATCGTCACCGCGGGCGGAAAGAACGTCGCCCCGGCGATACTGGAGGACCGGCTGCGCGCCCATCCACTGATCAGCCAGGCGATGTGCGTCGGCGACGCCAAACCGTTCATCGCCGCGCTCATCACGATCGACCCCGAGTCCTTCGGAGGCTGGAAGGAACGCAACGGCAAGGGCGCCGACGCTTCGGTGGCGGATCTGGCCGAGGACCCCGATCTGGTCGCCGAGATCGAACTGGCCGTCAAGGACGCCAACCAAGCCGTCTCCAAGGCTGAGGCGATCCGCAAGTTCCGGGTGCTTCCTGTCGATTTCACCGAGGACACCGGCGAGCTGACGCCGACGATGAAGGTCAAGCGCAAGGTGGTGGCCGAGAAGTTCGCAGGCGATATCGAAGCGCTCTACGACAAGGGCTGAAAAGGTAGGGAAACACCCGATTTATCGGGACTGCATGCGCGCCTAGCGTGAGCCCATGAAAACTCGATTCGCCGCCGCGGCCACGCTGACCGCCGCGACGTTTTTGGCCGGGACCGTTACCGCGGCCGATCCGATGGTCCCGCTCGCGCGCGCCGCCTGCGAGAGCTACCAATTCTCTGGGATGGGCACAATCATCGAGGACAACGGCCCTGACCTCTTCACGGGGTGGGGTCCCGACGGAAAATCGGGCGCCGTCAACACCCGGGACGGCTTCACCGCGCCCAACCGCCCCGACCTGAGTATCCCCGCGGGTACGCCCATGAACGGCACAATCAGGGGCGGAATCGACGGTCGTAAGGTCCAGTTCACTGTCACCTGGGACGACGCCGGACCCATCACTGGCGAGGTCGACACGTTCTATGGCCAGGTCAACAGCGAGACCGATGTCGGGGGTCAGCTGGCGAGCGCGCAAACCATGGGGATGACCGACAAATGGCACTGGCAGGGCGAGGTCAAGTGCATCGATCCTTCGGTTGCGGGGCCCCCCGGCGGAGTAACGCCTTCCGGCTGGGCCACCGTCATCCAGGACACCGACATCTACGACAAGCCCGACGGCAACGGAAAGAAGATCGGCACCCTCTACGTCGGCGAACAACATCCACTGATGGAGCCGTGCCATAACGACTGGTGTCGTGTCGGCGGCATCGAACTCGGCGGCTTCGAAGGACTGCCCAACGGTACCGCCTGGGTCTACAGCAAGGGCTTTCTCACGTTTTCGTGAGGAGCCCGGCCAGCCGCTGCGCCTGTCTGCGCCACTGCCAGTTGTCGACGGCCCAGCGCCTGCCCGCCGCTCCCATCCGGGCTGCCCGATCGGGATCGGCGAGTATTTCGGTTATCGCCGTTGCGATTTGGCCGACGTCGGTGCCGTCGACGATCGTTCCGGTTTCGCCGTCGAGCACGGTCTCCGGCGCCCCGCCGGAGTCGCCCGCGACGACGGGCACCCCGGTCGACGATGCTTCCAGGAACACGATGCCGAGGCCTTCGACGTCGAGGCCGGCTCCGCGGGTCCGACACGGCATCGCGAAGACGTCGGCCATCGCGTGGTGGGCGGGTAGTTCGGCGCCGGGCACGCCGCCGGTGAAGACCACATGCTCGGTCACGCCGGTGTCCCCCGCGAGCCGGCGCAGCGTGTCCATGTACGGACCGCCGCCGACGATCACCAGAGTGGCACCGTCGGCGCGCTCGCGGATGGCGGGCAGTGCGCGGATGAGCATGTCCTGGCCCTTACGGGGAACCAACCGGGACAGGCAGACGATCAGGGGGCGATCGCCGAGCCCGTAGCGCGACCGCATCTCGGCGCGGGCGGCCGGATCCGGTGCGAACCGGTCGGTGTCCACCCCCGGCGGAACGTACTCAAGCGCGGCGTGCGGGCCGAACGCCGATGCGAATCGGCCCCTGGTATAGCTGCTGACATAGGTCACCACGTCGGTTCCGTCGCCGATTCGGCGTAATGCGTTGCGGGCCACCGGCAGCATCGACCAGCCGACCTCGTGGCCGTGCGTGCTGGCGACGACGCGGTTGGCACCCGCGCTGCGCGCACGGGGCGCAAGTAGCGCCAACGGCGCCGCCGCACCGAACCAGACCGTCTCGATGTCGTAGTCGGTGATCAGCCGCCGCATCCTGTCGTCGACGCCTGGACCGGGCAGCATCAGCGTGCTCGGATGGCGCACCACCTGGTAGCCGGATGCCCGTGCGGCCTCGTCGAACTCCTCGCAGCCCTTCCATTTCGGCGCATACACGGTCAGTGTGTAGTCGCCGCCGGATTGCAGCAGTTGGCCGACGAGCTCATGCAGGTACGACTGGATACCGCCGCGACGAGGCGGAAAGTCGTTGGTAACCAGCAGAACCCGGGTCATCGCGGTCAGGCTATCCGAGAAAGCCAGCGTCGCCACTGCACCAGCACCTCGTCGAGGTCGGTGCCGAGCGTCTCGGCGACGGCAGTTTCGACGCCCACGTGGCCATGGCCGCACGCCCGCTCGTAGAGCTTCCGCAGGGTCTGCGTCCCGTATCGGTCGGCGACGAAGCGGGCGAACCACCAGGCACGGTCGTAGGCGAGGGTGCGGGTCGCGCCAACGGTGTCCAGGTCGGCGTCGGTCGGAAGTTGCGCGATCTCGGCCGACCGCTCGGGACCCGGCCGCGGCGCGTCCGGTCGTGCGACGAAATCAGCGACGCCTTCGGTCATCCACCTCGGGGCGTCCGCTGCAGTCTTGGCTCGGACCGCGTAATGGAAAAGCTCGTGGCGCAAGACGATTCGCAGTGCCGAATCGCTCATGCCTGCGGCGCCTGGAGCGAACACGATGCGCTCGCCCACGGTCGCGGCGGCGATGTCGGATCCGCCACCGGCCAGCGCGCGAAACTGCTCGTCCGATCCGGTTGCGACGACGACGATGTCGCGCGGCCAGTCGGCGCCCCAGAATGCCGTCACCGCCCCGGTCGCGTCGTCCATGGCGCCGGACACCCGGTCCAGCAGCGGCTGTGTCTGCGGGCCGCCCAGGTTGATCAGCTCTACCGTGCGGCCATCAGACGCCGTCTCGGTACGTGACGCCACGGCAGTTGCGGCGGGCGTCGAAGCGGGGGCCGGGATTCCAGGAGACGCGGCCGGTCTGCCGACGAGCGTCACCGCCACGATCAGCTCGATGAGCAGCAGCAGGCCCAGCAGTCGTCGTTCAGTACCGGCGGATGTTGTAGATCGGCGCATTGTTCACCGGCGCCACTCTCACCGGCGTGCCGTAGGTGGACGCGTGCACCATCATTCCGTCGCCGATGTAGATCGCCGTATGCGACGCGTCCGAGTAGTAGTTGACGACGTCACCGGGCTGGATCTGCGACATGTCCACCGGCTGGCCGCCCCGGGCCAGCGCTTGGCTGGAGTGCGGAAGCGAGACACCCGCCTGCTGGAAGGCCCACATCACGAGTCCTGAGCAGTCGAACGCGTTGGGTCCAGAACCACCCCACGAGTAGGGCGAGCCGATCCTGGTGAGCGCGGCCTGCACTGCCATGGTGCCCTCGCCGCCCGCGATGGCGGCCTCCGGCGGGGCGACGTCACCCGGCGGGATTGCTTCGGGCGGAGCGGCGACGATGGCCGGGTCGTCGGGAGTCGGCGGCAATGCGGCGGGCGGCGGAGGCGCGGGCGGCACGGCCGCGAGCGCTTCCCGCTGGCGAGGCGTCAGAGTCTCGAACTGTGATTTGACGACAGCCATCTGAACTTGCAGCCGGCTTTGCTTGGATTGCAGGTCCGCGCGCACCGCGGCGGCCTGCTCAGCGGCGGTTTTGGCCTCGGCCGCGGACTTCGCCGACACCTCCTGCGCCTTGGCTGCCTGATCGCTGATGGTTCGGTAGCTGTTCATTTGCGCCGACATCTCGGATGCCATCACCCGCTGAACGGAAAGCTGGTCGATCAGGCGCTGCGGCGAGTCGGCGGTCAGCATCGCGTCCATGCCGTTGGTCCTGCCACCCATGTACTGGGCCGCAGCAAACTTGTCTACTGCCGCCTGGAACGTTGCCAGTTGCGATTTCGCCGTGTCGACAGCGGCCTGATCGGCGACCTGCTTCGCCTCGGCTTCGTGCTGTGCGGTCAGCTTGTTGTTCAGGTCTAGCTGCGCCGAATGCATCGACTCTGTGGTCCGCTCGGCCTGTCGGGACAGCTCGTTGAGCTTTGCGAGCGCGTCATCGGCCGGGTCGGCCTGCACATTGCCTGCAAGGATTCCGGCAAATAGCGTCAAACCTGAAATTGCGAGTATGAACGGTCGCTTAACTCCGCGCGTGGTCCGCTGCGTACGGTCGAGCGTCAAGATTTGTGTCCTCAAACTGCCGTTAGGCGAGTCGCCCCGAACTGTCCTAGGTCTCAGACAGGTTACGAAACGGCATCAGCCTTGTCCAAACAAGAGACGCAAATTTAACAGCCTCTCAGAGTTTTTCGGACACGATCCGTTGCCAGGCGTGTCGCTAGGCGACGACTCCCGAATCGCCCTTCCGATGAATCGGCACCAGCCGCAGCCGCGGTGCCATCCCGGCCTCCGCGAGAACCTCCAGCGCCGCGCGTTCGTCCTCCAGCAGGGTGTCCGGCACCCCCAGCAAAACGCTCACGACGCAGTCCTTGCAGCCGGGGCCACGGACCGCGCAGTCATCGCAGTCGATGGTGACCGCACCGGTATCGCTGGTCTCGTCCATCTGATCGTCCTCTCGATCGAGTTAGTCGCACGGTAACGGCCACCACCGACATCCCCCGCGCGGCAACGTCACGCTGTCGGTGCCACTGCCTACCTTCAGGCCATGGGGCAGCTCAGCTTCGCCGACGTGGATCCGTTCTCTGACGTCTCGCTGAGGGACACCACCTTCGTCGTCGTCGACCTCGAGACCACCGGTGGGCGCGCGAGCGGCGACGGCGACAACGTCGACGCCATCACCGAGATCGGCGCGGTGAAGGTCCGCGGCGGTGAGGTACTCGGCGAGCTGGCCACGTTGGTCGACCCCGGCCGCAGCATTCCACCGCAGATCGTCGAACTCACCGGCATCACGTCGGCGATGGTCCGCGACGCGCCGACCATCGATTCGGTGCTGCCCGCGTTTCTCGAATTCGCGCGCGGCGCAGTGCTCGTCGCGCACAACGCGGGATTCGACATCGGATTTCTGCGCGCCGCCGCGGAGCGCTGCCAGATCGTGTGGCCGCGTCCGCCGGTGTTGTGCACCGTCCGGCTGGCCCGGCGCGTGCTCACCCGCGACGAAGCCCCCAGCGTGAAGCTCTCGGCGCTGGCCCGGTTGTTCTGTGCCGCCACCACACCGACCCACCGGGCCCTCGACGATGCGCGGGCCACCGTCGACGTGCTGCACGGGCTCATCGAGCGGGTCGGCAACCGGGGCGTGCACACCTACCCCGATCTGCGCGCCTACCTGCCCGACGTGTCGCCAGAACAACGCCGAAAGCGGACGCTTGCCGCGAACCTACCGCACCGGCCCGGCGTCTACCTGTTCCGCGGTCCCGCCGACGAGGTGCTCTATGTCGGCACGGCGGTTGATCTGCGCAGACGGGCAGGCCAGTACTTCAACGGCTCCGATTCGCGGCCGCGGATCAAGGAGATGGTCGCCCTGGCCACCGCGCTGGACCACGTCGAGTGCGCGCACGACCTCGAGGCGGGCGTACGTGAACTGCGACTGCTGGCAGCCCACGCACCGCCGTACAACCGCCGGTCGAAATTCCCGCAGCGGTGGTGGTGGATCGTGCTGACCGAGGAGGCGTTTCCGCGGCTGTCGATCGTGCGCACGCCGAAATCCGACAGTGCCGTCGGCCCGTTCCGGGTGCGCGCCGACGCGGCCGAGACCGCCGATCTGCTGGCGCGGTTCACCGGCTTGCGCACCTGTACCACCAGAATCGCCAGGTCCGGCCGACACGGCCCCGGCTGCCCCGAGCGTGAGCTCTCGCCATGTCCTGCACCGCGGGAGATTTTCGCCGCCGGGTACGCGGAGGCGCCGCGGCGGGCGGCGGCATTGATCGACGGCGTCGAGGACGCCGCGCTGTCGGCGGTGGTTGCTCACATCGACGAGCTCGCCGGGTGCAAGCGCTACGAGAGCGCCGCCCGGCTGCGCGATCACGCCGCCGCCGGGATCGACGTGCTGTGGCGCGGTCAGCGGCTGCGTGCGTTGGCGGCAGTCACCGAACTCGTCGCGGCGCGCCCCGACGGCAGCGGCGGCTGGCACCTTGCGGTGATCCGCTGCGGCCAGCTCGCGGCGGCGGGCAACGCGCAGCGAGGCGTACCGCCGATGCCTGTGGTCGACGCGATAAGCGCTGCGGCACAAGCGATTCTGCCCGACCCGGCCCCGTTGGGCGGTGCGCTGGTCGAAGAGGTGGCATTGATCATGCGCTGGCTCGGCCAGCCAGGTGTGCGCGTCGTTCGGGCCGAGCCAGGATGGGCGTCACCGGTTGGATGCGCGGGACGATGGGCGTCATGGGCCGCATCGGCACGCTCGGCGCGGCTGGCCGCCGCGCAAACGCTCGACTCGTCAAACCTGCTGAGTGAACCGCACCCAACGCGCGAGCAGCTGTTCGGCCGCCCCGGAGTCGATCGCAGTGGCCGCCCGGTCGAGGCCCGACTCCCACGCCGACAGCCATTCGGCGCCGCTGGATAGTCCCGCATGGGCCACCATCGCGCCCGCCGCATTGAGGACCACCGCGTCGCGGACGGGGCCCGTCGCGCCTGCGAACACCGCACGCGCCTCTGCCGCATTCGTCTCGGCATCGCCGCCAACCAGCTCGGCGATGTCGGCGCGCGCGAACCCGAATCCGGCCGGATCGAACGTCAGCTTCTCGACGGTGCCCGACTGCACCCGCCAGATGGTGCTCGTCGTGGTGGTGGTGAGCTCGTCGAGTCCGTCGTCACCGTGCACGACGAGCACGCTGCACCGGCGGGTGGCGAACACTCCGGCCATCACCTCGGCCAGGTCGGCCCACGCACAGCCGACAAGGCCGGCGCGCGGCGAACCCGGATTCGTCAGCGGCCCAAGCAGATTGAACACCGTTGGCACGCCGATCTCACGCCGGGCGGCACCCGCGTGCTTGTACGACGGATGGAACTTCTGCGCAAAGCAGAAGCCGATTCCGACCTCTGCCACGCTGCGGGCGACTTCCTCGGGCCCGAGGTCGATGCGCACCCCGAGGGCTTCGAGGGTATCGGCGCCACCGCTGCGCGACGACGCGGCCCGGTTGCCGTGCTTGACCACCGGCACGCCTGCAGCGGCGACGACGATCGCCGCCATCGTGGACAGGTTCACCGTGTTGGCGCCGTCGCCGCCGGTGCCGACCACGTCGACGGTGTCGTTGCCGATCTCATCGGTCGGCACCTTAAGGGCGTAGGAGAGCATCGTGGCCGCCAACTCGGTGACCTCCGCCGATGTCGGCCGCTTCATCTTCATCGACACGCCGAACGCCGCGATCTGTGCCGGCGTGGCGACTCCGGTCATGATCTGGTCCATCGCCCAGCCCGCCTGGCCCACTTCGAGCGGCTTTTGGGTGGTCAGTCGGCCCAGTATCAGCGGCCATGTCGGCTCACTGCGCGAAGAAGTCACCGCCAGATTATGACGAATTGCTCCACCCGGGTGGAGTTGAACAACTACAAAGCGTCATACTTGCGGTGTGACGAGCGCTGTAGGGACGTCGGGAACCGCGATCACGTCGCGCGTGCATTCGCTGAACCGGCCAAATATGGTCAGTGTTGGCACCATCGTATGGCTTTCCAGTGAACTCATGTTCTTTGCTGGGCTGTTCGCGATGTACTTCACCGCCCGCTCGCAGGCGGGTGGCGAATGGCCGCCGCCGCCGACCGAGCTGAACCTGGTGCAGGCCGTACCGGTCACGCTGGTGCTCATCGCCTCGTCTTTCACCTGTCAGATGGGTGTTTTCGCGGCCGAGCGCGGCGACGTCTTCGGCTTGCGGCGCTGGTATGTGATCACGTTCCTGATGGGGCTGTTCTTCGTGCTCGGTCAGGGTTACGAATACATCCACCTCGTGGAGCACGGCACCACGATCTCCAGCAGCGCCTACGGCTCGGTCTTCTACCTGCCGACCGGGTTCCACGGCCTGCACGTCATCGGCGGGCTCATAGCGTTCATATTCCTGTTGGTGCGCACCAAGATGACAAAGTTCACACCCGCGCAGGCCACCGCCGCGATCGTGGTGTCGTATTACTGGCATTTCGTCGACATCGTGTGGATCGCGCTGTTCGCCACGATCTACTTCGTCCGGTAACAGCGCCGATGAGAAGGGGTTCGATGACCAGGAAGGCCCGCGGAGCCGGAAGGCCGGCGACGTTGAAGCGCCGCCGGCTTCGTCGGCGACTTTCAGCGGCAGTGCTGCTGCTGATCGGACTCGGCGTCGCAGGTGGTCTTGCAGCCACGCTGACACCGGCACCGCAAGTGGCTGTCGCCGATGAATCCGCCTCGGCGATGCTTCGCACAGGCAAGGAGTTGTTCGACACCTCCTGCGTGACCTGCCACGGTGTCAACCTGCAGGGTGTGGCCGATCGTGGGCCGAGCCTGATCGGGGTCGGCGAGTCCGCCGTGTACTTCCAGGTGTCGACCGGCCGCATGCCCGCGATGCGCGGCGAAGCGCAGGCACCGCAGAAGCCGCCGCAGTTCGACGAGTCCCAGATCGATGCGATCGGCGCCTATGTGCATGCCAACGGCGGCGGCCCCGAGGTACCGCGCGACGAGAACGGCGAGATCGCCGGAAAGTCGTTGATCGGCAACGACGTGGCTCGCGGCGGCGACCTGTTCCGGCTGAATTGCGCTTCGTGCCACAACTTCACGGGTAAGGGCGGTGCGCTGTCGTCGGGTAAGTACGCGCCCGAGCTGATTGGCGCCGATCCTGCGCAGATCTACACCGCGATGCAGACCGGCCCGCAGAACATGCCGAAGTTCTCCGATCGTCAGCTCTCTCCACAGGAGAAGCGCGACATCATCGCCTACGTGCGGATGTCCACAGAAGCCCCGAATCCCGGCGGTTACGGGCTCGGTGGTCTCGGACCCACGACGGAGGGTATGGCGATCTGGATCATCGGGATTGTGGCCATCGTCGGGGTGGCCCTGTGGATCGGAGCGCGGACGTGACCGACGACGTCAAGGGAATGGACACCCCCGGTCAGGCGGGTGTTCCCGGGCAGCCCACCGATGCCGAACTGGCGTCGATGTCCCGCGAGGAGTTGCTCGAGCTCGGCGGCAAACTCGACGGCGTCGAGATCGTCTACAAGGAAGACCGCTGGCCCGTACAGGGCACCAAGGCCGAGAAGCGCGCCGAACGCTCAGTTGCGAACTGGCTTCTGCTTGGCGGCCTTTCAGGCCTGGCACTGCTGCTGGTCTTCCTGTTCTGGCCGTGGGAGTACAAAGGCGGGGACACCCCGGGGCACTGGTGGTACGACCTGGCCACCCCGCTGTACGGCCTGACGTTCGGCGTGTCGATCCTCGCGATCGGCGTCGGCGCCGTGCTCTTCCAGAAGAAGTTCATCCCCCAAGAGATCTCCATACAAGACCGGCACGACGGTAGCTCACCGGAACTCCAGCGCAAGACGGTGGTGGCCAACCTCGGCGACGCGTTGGAAGGCTCGACGATCAAGCGCCGCAAGCTGATCGGGCTGTCACTCGGCATCGGACTCGGCGCATTCGGTACCGGCACACTGGTCGCATTCATCGGCGGCCTGATCAAGAATCCGTGGAAGCCGGTGGTCCAGACCGCCGACGGCAAGAAGGCCGTGCTGTGGACAACGGGATGGACCCCGAGGTTCACCGGCGAGACCATCTTCATCGCCCGCGCCACCGGAAGCGCAGGCCACGGTGCACCGTTCGTCAAGATGCGCCCCGAGGACCTCGATGCGGGCGGGATGGAAACCGTGTTCCCGTGGCGGGAGTCCGACGGCGACGGCACCACCACCGAGTCACACCATCGGCTCAACCAGATCATGATGGGCGTCCGCAACCCGGTGATGCTCATCCGCATCAAGCCAGGCGACATGAAGCGAGTGGTCAAGAGGCAGGGCCAGGAGAGCTTTAACTTCGGCGACCTGTTCGCCTTTACCAAGGTGTGCTCTCATTTGGGTTGCCCCTCTTCGCTTTACGAGCAACAGTCCTATCGCATCCTCTGCCCGTGCCACCAGTCGCAGTTCGACGCGCTGCATTTCGCGAAACCCATATTCGGCCCGGCTGCGCGCGCACTGGCGCAGCTGCCCATCACCATTGACAAGGACGGGTATCTGGTTGCCAACGGCGACTTCATCGAGCCCGTCGGACCGGCATTCTGGGAGCGGCGATCATGAGTCCGAAATTGCCAAAACCGCCTAGCCTCGCGGAGGTTGCAGCCGAACAAGGCGACGCGATCGACTCGCGCTATCACCCCTCGGCGGCGGTCCGCAGACAGCTCAACAAGGTGTTCCCCACCCACTGGTCGTTCCTGTTGGGCGAGATCGCGCTGTACAGCTTCATCGTCCTGCTGCTGACCGGCGTGTATCTCACCCTGTTCTTCGACCCCTCGATGGTCGACGTCACCTACAACGGCGTGTACCAGCCGCTCCGCGGCGTCGAGATGTCCAGGGCTTTCGCGTCCACCCTGGACATCAGCTTCGAGGTGCGCGGCGGCCTCTTCGTCCGCCAGATCCACCACTGGGCCGCATTGCTTTTCGCGGCTTCGATCATGGTCCACCTGGCCCGCATCTTCTTCACCGGCGCGTTCCGCAGGCCTCGCGAGGCCAACTGGGTCATCGGCTCACTGCTGTTGATACTGGCCATGTTCGAGGGCTTCTTCGGCTACTCGCTGCCCGACGATCTTCTGTCCGGAACCGGCTTGCGCGCCGCATTCTCGGGCATCACGATGGGCATGCCGATTATCGGCACCTGGCTGCACTGGGCACTGTTCGGCGGTGACTTCCCCTGCGGCGGTGTCGGATACGACTGCTCGATCGGCATCATCATCCCGCGGCTCTACGCGCTGCACATTCTGCTGATCCCCGGCATCATCCTCGCCCTCATCGGCGCCCACCTGGCAATGGTGTGGTTCCAGAAGCACACCCAGTTCCCCGGCCCCGGCCGCACGGAGACCAACGTCGTCGGCGTGCGGGTGATGCCTGTGTTCGCGGTCAAGTCCGGTGCGTTCTTCGCGATGACGACCGGCATCCTCGGCATCATGGGCGGGGTGCTGCAGATCAACCCGATCTGGCAGCTCGGCCCGTACAAGCCTTCCCAGATCTCGGCGGGCAGCCAGCCGGACTTCTACATGATGTGGACCGACGGCCTCATCCGCCTATGGCCTGCCTGGGAGTTCTACCCGTTCGGGCACACCATTCCTCAGCCCGTGTGGATCGCTGTGC
This sequence comes from uncultured Mycobacteriaceae bacterium, assembly GCA_902826815.1. Taxonomy (GTDB): domain Bacteria; phylum Actinomycetota; class Actinomycetes; order Mycobacteriales; family Mycobacteriaceae; genus Mycobacterium. Next base: position 45,987 of record CADEGF010000020.1, on the reverse strand, counting down.
TCATGGGCTTGGTGTTCATGCTGCTTCCGGCATGGCCGTTCCTCGAGCAGCGATTCACCGGCGACAAGGCGCACCACAACCTGCTTCAGCGGCCCCGAGATGCCCCGGTACGCACCGCAATCGGCGCGATGGCCATCTCGTTCTACCTGGTGCTGACATTCGCCTGCATGAACGACATCATCGCGCTCAAGTTCCACATCTCGCTGAATGCGACGACCTGGATCGGCCGCATCGGCATGGTCGTGCTGCCTGCGATCGTCTACTACCTGACCTACCGGTGGTGTGTCGGGCTGCAGCGCGCTGACCGCGCCGTGCTCGAGCATGGCATCGAGACGGGCATCATCAAACGCCTGCCGCACGGTGCCTACGTCGAGCTGCACCAGCCGCTGGGACCGGTCGACGATCACGGCCACCCGATTCCGCTGGAGTACCAGGGCGCGGCGGTGCCCAAGCGGATGAACAAGCTGGGCTCAGGCGGTGCTCCAGGCAGCGGCAGCTTCCTTCGTGCGGATCCCGTCGATCAGCAGGAGGCGCTCGTCGAAGCCGAGCATGCCGGAGAACGTAAGGCACTCACGGCATTACGCGAGCATCAGGACCGCAACGGTTCATCCAACGGCCATGGATCCAACGGGCACGGCTCGACGAACGGTCACTGACGCGCCGGTTAGTGCGTGTCGACGAGTTCGTTCAGCTGTCGCAGGTAGATCCACGGGATGGCGGGCATAGCGAGCGTCACGAGCCCCGCGACGACGTAGAAGGCCCACGCGAATGCGTCGTGGCCGGCCGCCATCAGATAGGTGGCGATGCCGATGGCCAGCAGCGCCACCCCGATCGCGCCGGCGATGAACACCGCGCAGCGCAACCAGACCCGTTCCACGGCGGGCGGTACCCCTGCGTCGAACGTGCTGATCCCCGCGGATGACGGGTGGCCGCTGCGCTGACGGCCAGGAGCCGCCGACGTCTGCGCAGCGGTACGCAGGTTCTGGGTGCGCGGTTCTGGTGCCCGCGTGGCTGTTTGGGGCCGTCCGGCAGCGGGTCTTGCGCCGCCGCCGTGACCGCCGCGCGGATCATCCAGCGCGGTGCGCCTGGCCCGAATGAGCAGCGGTATGGCGCCGACGATGATGAGTGCCGACACCCCGATCACGCCATACAGCAACCACGGTGTGCCGGACTCGGTCGAGGACTCCTGGTGCTTGCTGCCCAGGTCGACAAGCGCGACCGCGGCGGCGACAGCCGATCCAAGCACGGCGAGCCAGATCGCCGCGCAGGAGGCGAGCAGGATCCGGTCCACGTTGTCGGCGTCGCTCGCCGTCGGGTTGAACCGCGAGCGGGCCGCAGCCCCAGTGTTGTGTGTCATCAGCAGCTTGTCTGTGCGGAGTTGCCGGTATTCGAGGACAATACGGTGCCGTCGCTCGTGGTGATGGAACAGTTCAGCCTGCTGACCAGAAACAGGCTGGACGCCTGTACCGACCCCACCTCGGATTGCGAGATCGGTGTCACCGTGAGCGACCACGGGATGTAGACGTTGCGCTGTGTGCGGCTGCGGCCGGACGCATCGACGTAGGTGACGGTGATGATGTCACCGGGCGCCTTGGTGCCCGTCACCGAATAGGTCACCTGGCGCGGACCGGCGCGCGTCGTCGTGGGCGGCGGTGCGGCCGAAGTTGGCGGCTCCTCCGGCGGAGGCGGTGGCGCCTCTTCGGGAGGCGGTGCGGGAGCGGGCGGCGGCTCGGTCACCGTCACGGTCTCGGGCGGCGGCGGAGGCGGCTCCTCAGACGGCGGAGGAGGCGGCGGTGGCGGCGGCGGAGTCGTCGTGGTGATCTCGTCCTGCACGGGCGGCGTCGTAGTGGTGCTCGACGTCGGGCCGCCCTGCGCGTTGAGGTTGTCGGACTCGGTTCCCATCACCAGCAACGAAACAGATACCACCAAGGCGATGGCGGCGATGATCGCGACGACGCCGACCACCCAGGGCCAGCGTGGCGGTCTGCCCGCGTCGACCAGCCCCGCCTTGTCGAAATCGTCGTACTCGTACAGGTCGGAATCGGCGGGCACGTACGGCCCCGCGGTGAATTGTTCGGCCTCGGGCGCGGAATAGGCCCGGGAGTGGATCTCTGTCTCACCGGTCGCGTCCGCGACGGAGTCTTCCTCGGCGGTCGGCTCGCCCGGTTCCTGGTCCAGGTCGTCCGCCCCTTCGGAGTCCGGTCCTGGGGGATTCGGCCCGCTCATTTACGCCTATCCTTCTCCACTACTCATCGGCGCGACAGCTAGGGCTGACAGCGAACTTGCACGGCCCCGGCAACCCTACCCAAACCGATGAGCGGATCGAATTCAGCAGCGCGGTGGGAGACCAACTGAAGCCCAGATGTGACCTTGCCGACCGTCCGCGCGGGATCAGGGCCGGTCAGTGCTTCTCGGCCCCGGTGTAGTACTCGAAGACCAGGCCTGCGACGGATGCGAGCACGAAGACCACGCCCGCCGCGATCAGCCACGGCAGCCACAGCGCGACGCCCACGGCCGTGACAGAGGCACTCAGCGCGATCATGATCGGCCACCAGCTGTGCGGGCTGTAGAAGCCGAGCTCGCCGGCGCCGTCGCTGATCTCGGCGTCCTCGTAGTCCTCCGGCCTGGTATCGAGCCTGCGCGCGACGAACCGGAAGAAGGTGCCGGTGATGAGGCACAGCCCGGCGGTCATGACCAGCGCGGTGACGCCTGCCCACTCGATGCCGCCGTACTGAAACATCTGGGTCAACGTGCCGTACACGACGGCCGCGAGGACGAAGAACGCGGTCAGGAACTCGAACAGCCTGGCTTCAATATGCATGAGATCCCTAGTTGCTTGCCTGAGACGGTGCCCCGACCTGCTCTCCGCGGCGGGTGTCGAACGGATGCGTCGTGACCGCAGTCGCCGGCTGGTTGATCGCCGCCAGCGCCTCGGCATTCGTCTTTCCCGCAATGCGCTGCTGGAGATAGGCCTTGAAGTCGTTGGGCTCGACCACCCGCAGCTCGAAATTCATCATCGAGTGGTAGGTGCCGCACATCTCCGTGCACCGGCCGACGAACGCGCCGGTCTTGGTGATCTCGCTGATCTGGAAGATGTTGTCGGAGTTGTTGGCCTTCGGATCGGGCATCACGTCGCGCTTGAACAGGAATTCCGGCACCCAGAAGCCGTGAATCACATCGGCGGAGGCGATCTGGAACTCGATGCGCTTACCGGACGGCACCACGAGAACGGGGATCTCGTTGCTGGTGCCGAGGGTCTCGACCTTGTCGAAGTTCAGGTAGGTCCGGTCTTCGGGGTTCTTGTTCCCGATGACGCCGAACTCTCCGCCGTGCTCGCCCTCGAGGCCTTCAGGACCCGATGCGACCGCCGCCTTGCGCGCCGGGTCGGCGCCGTCGTAGTTGAACGTGCCGTCGGTGAACGCGACATTCTGATAGCCGAACTTCCAGTTCCACTGGAAGGCGGTCACATCGATGACGACCTCAGGGTTGGGGTCCTTGTGCAGTATCCGCTCCTGCACCACGACGGTGAAGTAGAAGAGCACCGAGATCATCAGGAACGGCACCACGGTCAGCACCAGCTCGAGCGGCATGTTGTAGCCGAACTGGCGTGGAAGCTCGGTATCGCCCTTCTTGTGCCTGTGGAACGCCGAGCTCCAGAAGATCAGGCCCCAGACGATCACACCGACGACCAGCGAGGCGATCACCGAGCCGATCCACAGCTCTCGGTTGAGGTGTGCCTCAGGGGTGATGCCGGTCGGCCAGCCCAGGCCGAGAGCCTCCGACCAACTACACCCGCTGAGCAGCAGCGCAGTCGCACCAAGGACGACCGCCAACGCAGCTCTTCGTGCCACCACCCAGCGTCCGCGAGGTGTCACGTTGGAGCCTCCTTGAAGTCGGTAGGACTAGCCGAATACTACGCAGCGTAGACCACCCGTGGGCGCAGGTCTCGACACACCTCTGTTGTCCGCTCCTCGCGTGCGCGGCGCTATTGGGCATACTGGCGCCGTGTGCGGACTGCTTGCCCTGCTGACTGACCCGTCCGCCGACGTCTCCGCAGGTCTGGTCGAGGCGGTATCCGGCGCGTCTCACCTGATGCGTCACCGCGGCCCCGACGAACCGGGAACCTGGCACGACGAAGACGTGGTGCTCGGCTTCAACCGGCTGTCGATCATCGACATCGCCCACAGCCACCAGCCGTTGCGCTGGGGCCCTGCCGAGACCCCGGACCGCTATGTGCTGGTCTTCAACGGCGAGATCTACAACTACCTGGAGCTGCGCGAGGAGTTGGCGACCACCCACGGCGCGCAATTCCACACCGACGGCGACGGTGAGGCGATCATCGCCGCCTACCACTACTGGGGCACCGACTCGCTGGCCCGGCTGCGCGGCATGTTCGCGTTCGCGCTGTGGGACACCGTGGAACGCGAAATGTTCTGCGCACGCGACCCGTTCGGCATCAAGCCGCTCTTCATGGCCACTGGGACGGCAGGCACGGCGGTGGGCAGCGAGAAGAAGTGTCTGCTCGATCTCGCCGACGAGCTGGGCGTCGACCTCGGCATCGACGAACGCGCCGTCCAGCACTACACGGTGCTGCAGTACGTGCCTGAGCCCGAGACGCTGCACCGCGGCGTGCGCCGGCTGGAGTCGGGCAGCTACGCGAGGATCCGACCAGGTGGCCGACCCGAGGTCACCCGGTATTTCACCCCTCGCTTCGCCGCGAAACCGTTCGTCGCGGGCGAGGAGCAGCAGCGCTACGACGAGATAACCGCGGTGCTCGAGGACTCGGTCGCCAAACACATGCGCGCCGATGTCACAGTCGGGGCATTCCTGTCGGGCGGCATCGATTCCACCGCGATCGCCGCGCTGGCGATGCGGCACAACCCGCGGCTCATCACGTTCACGACCGGCTTCGAACGGGAGGGTTTCTCGGAGGTCGACGTCGCGGTCGCGTCGGCGGAGGCGATCGGCGCCAAGCATGTGACGAAGGTCGTCAGCCAGACCGAGTTCGTCGCCGCGCTACCCGAAATCGTCTGGTATCTCGACGAACCCGTCGCCGATCCCGCCTTGGTGCCGCTGTTCTTCATCGCAAGGGAGGCGCGCAAGCATGTCAAGGTCGTGCTGTCCGGCGAGGGCGCCGACGAGCTTTTCGGCGGCTACACGATCTATCGGGAACCGTTGTCGCTCAAGCCTTTCGACTATCTACCCCGTCCCGTGCGGCGGTCGATGGCCAAGGTGTCGGCCCCACTCCCCGACGGCATGAGGGGAAAGAGCTTGCTGCATAGAGGCAGCCAGACCCTCGAGGAGCGGTATTACGGCAATGCCCGCAGCTTCTCCGACGCACAGCTGCAGGCCGTGCTGAGGAGATTCCGCCCCGACTGGACCCACACCGACGTCACGGCCCGCGTTTACGCCGAGTCCGAGGGCTGGGACCCGGTCGCGCGCATGCAGCACATCGACCTTTTCACCTGGCTGCGGGGCGACATCCTGGTCAAGGCGGACAAGATGACGATGGCCAACTCGCTAGAGCTGCGGGTTCCGTTCCTCGACCCAGAGGTGTTCGCGGTGGCGTCCCGGCTTCCGCTGGACCAGAAGATCACCAGGTCGACGACCAAATACGCGCTTCGCCGCGCGCTGGAACCCGTCATCCCGCCGCACGTACTGAACCGGCCGAAGCTGGGCTTCCCCGTCCCGATCCGGCACTGGTTGCGGGCGGGGGAACTATTGGACTGGGCCTACGGCCTCGTCGCGTCGTCGGGCGCAGGCGAGCTGGTCGACATCGCCGCGGTCCACACGATGCTCGACGAACACCGTAGCGGTGCAAGCGATCACAGCAGACGACTGTGGACCGTGCTGATCTTCATGCTGTGGCACGCGATCTTCGTCGAGGGCAGCGTGACGCCCGATATCAAGGAGCCGACCTACCCGGTGCAAATTTAGGAAAAGCGCCACTCGGCAAATTCAGGAAAAGCGCCACTCGGCTATCTGTCGGCACCAAGCGCCTCCGAGATCTCCGCGCCGGCTTCGTCGCCGTAGGCGTCGGTCACCCGCTTGATGCCTGCGTCGCGGTCCCAGCTCCACTCCTGCGGACCGGGCGCCTCCAGCACCAGGGTCGCGACCAGCGACGCCAGCTGTGCGGCCCGCTCGATCGACAGCCCCTTGTCGCGTCCGGTCAGGAAGCCGGCCCTGAAGGCGTCGCCGATGCCGGTGGGATCGTCCTTGTGCGTTTCGGGCACCACGTCGACGTGGATGAAGGTGCCGTCGCGGCCGACCACGTCGACACCCTTCTCCCCCAGCGTGGTGACGCGCATCTGGATCTGGCGCATCACCTCCGCCTCCGACCAGCCGGACTTCTGCAGCAGCAGGTCCCATTCGTAGTCGTTGGTGAACAGATAGGTGGCTCCGTCGATGAGTTGGCGAATCTGGTCGCCGGTGAGCCGGGCGAGCTGCTGTGACGGGTCGGCGGCGAACGCCAGTCCGAGCGCACGGCACTCCTCGGTGTGCAGGAACATCGCATCGGGGTCGTTGGCGCCGACGATCACCAGATCCGGTGTGCCCCTTCGCGACACGACGTCCGCGAGCTTGATATCGCGAGCCTGCGACATCGCACCCGGATAGAACGACGCGATCTGGGCCATGTCCTGATCCGTGGTGCACACGAACCGCGCCGTGTAGGCGGAGTCGGAGACCAGCACGCTGTCGCAGTCCACGCCGTGGCTGGTCAGCCAGCCGCGATAGTCGTCGAAGTCGGTGCCGACGGCGCCGACCAGAGTCGGATCCCCGCCGAGGACGCCGATGGCGTAGGCCATGTTTCCCGCGACCCCGCCTCGATGGATGACCAGATCGTCCACCAGGAAGCTGACCGAGATTTTCTGCAGGTGTTCGGGCAGCAATCCTTCGGAGAACTTGCCCGGAAATCGCATCAGATGGTCAGTTGCGATCGATCCGGTTACCGCGATGGTCACGAAGTGTCACCCTTCAATTCATTAACTCGTCTAGATAATCTTACCGAGCCTCGCGGCCCCGTCGGCCGTGGGCCGGTTGCGCTAACCTGCCTATCATGGCTGGTCCGTATCCGCCCCACTACGGCGCTGGACCGGTAGGGCCTCCCCCGCAACCCGGTGCACCTCCTCACATTGTCGGCGCGCCTCCGAATCCCTATCCGGAGAATTTCGTTGGGGCGCCGATGTATCCGGGCATGCTTCCGCCGCCGATTCAATATCCGAAAGGGAGTCAGTGGCGCGCCGTACTTGCCGTGCTGGCGGCGCTCGCCGTGCTGGCCGCCGCTGTGGGCGCAACGATTTTCGTGATGCGCTCCGACAGCGACTCTTCGCAGCCTCAGAAGCTGACGAATGCGTCCGCGCAAGCCGCGATCCAGGCCTATCTGGATGCGCTGCAGCGCGGCGATGTGGAGGAGATCGCCCGCAACACGCTGTGCGGGTTGTTCGACGCGGTGAAGGAAAAGCGGTCGGACCTGGCGCTGGCCGATTTGAGCAGCGATACGTTCAAAAAGCAGTTCGGTAAGGCCGAGGTCACCTCGGTCGACAAGATGGTGTTCTCGTCGCCCTACCAGGCGCAGGTGCTGTTCAGCATGAACGTCACACCGGCGGGCAGCCGCACCCGGCCCCCACCGGAGCTGGCGGAACAGGGCGTGGCGCAGCTAATCGTGGCCGACGACCAGGTCCTGGTGTGTTCGTATCTGCTGCGCGTGGCAGGCCAGTACTAAGTCAGTTGAACGAGTCCCCGCACGCGCACGAACCCGTGGCGTTGGGGTTGTCGATGGTGAAGCCCTGCTTCTCGATGGTGTCGACGAAGTCGATGGTCGCGCCCTGGATGTAGGGCGCGCTCATCCGGTCGACGGTCAAGTTGACGCCACCGAACTCGGTGGTCAGATCGCCGTCGAGGGCCCGGTCGTCGAAGAAGAGGTTGTAGCGCAGGCCGGCGCATCCGCCCGGCTGGACCGCGATGCGCAGCGCCAGGTCGTCGCGGCCCTCCTGGTCCAGCAGTGCTTTGGCCTTGCTGGCGGCGGCTTCGGTCAGGACCGCGCCATGGGTGGTGGTGGCGGTCGCCGACTCGTCCTGAACAGTCATTGCGTCTCCCTGAATGGCTTGTGTTGCGGGCCGACTACAGCCCACCTGGTCAACGGTACCTTGTGATGCCGCTATTCCCGAGTCTGTCGGCCGTGACCTAGGCCATCCGAGCCGGCCATTTCTCCAAGATTATGCTGGCGGGCGTGAACCTGCTGGGCCGCAAGAAGGACAACCCGCCTCCCCGAGACTCGGACGACACCGATGGCGTCGAGGCGACCGCGGACAGCGACGCCGATGCGAAAGCAGGCGGCAAAACGGCGCCGAAGGGCAGGCCGACGCCCAAACGCGATGCCGCGCGCCGTCGCGGGCCCATCGCGCCCGCCCCGATGACCAGTGCCGAGGCCAGGCGCAGGCGCAAGGAGCTGCGCGGGCCGAAGCTGTCACGTGAGGAACGCCGCGAGGACAAAGCCGTCCGCCGGGCCGCCACGTCCGAGCGCCGCGAACGGATGATGGCTGGCGACGACGACTATCTGTTGCCCCGCGACAAGGGCCCCGTGCGCCGGTACGCCCGCGACATCGTCGATTCGCGCCGCATCAGCGTGCTCGGTCTCTTCATGCCCGCCGCACTCGGTTTGATCTTCATCATGCTCGCGGTGCCGCAGGTGCAGTACTTCATCTCACCCGCGATGCTGATCCTGATGGCGATCATGATCGTCGACGGATTGCTCTTGGGCCGCAGGGTGAATCGGCTCGTCGACGAGAAGTACCCCGATCACACCGAAAGCGGTTGGAAGCTGGGGTTCTACGCCGCGAGCCGCGCCTCCCAGCTGCGGCGGATGCGGGCGCCGCGCCCGCAGGTCAACCGCGGCGACAAGGTCACCTGAGCCAACGGTGCGCGTTCTGGTGCTCGGCGGTATCCGGTCGGGCAAATCCGACTTCGCCGAGCGCGTCATCTCGCAATCCAGTGACCGGGTGCGCTACCTGGCCACCGGAGTCCTCGCCGACGACGACGAGTGGGCCGCGCGTGTTTCCGCCCATCGCGAACGTCGGCCCGGGCATTGGGCAACCGTCGAAACCTCCGATGTGACAAAGCAATTGCGGTCCGATGACACCGGTCCCACGATCGTCGACGATATCGGCGGCTGGCTCACCGCCGCCATGGACCGCACGCAGGCGTGGACGGGCGGGTCTGCAGGCGCGGATGTCGACGGCCTCGTCGACGCCGTCGCCGCGTATCAGGCGGACCTAGTGCTCGTCAGCCCGGAAGTAGGTCTGACCGTCGTGCCAGAGACCGTCGCGGGCCGCCTCTTCGCCGACCAGCTCGGCGTGCTGAACCAGCGGCTCGCCGCAGTGTGCGACCGCGTGGTGCTCGTGGTCGCCGGACAACCGCTAACGGTGAAGGAGCCCTCGTGACGGACATCCCGCCGATCGAGGCACCTGATGAGGCCGTCGCCGCGCAGGCGCGAGCGCGCCAGGACACGCTGACCAAACCGGCGGGCTCGCTCGGGCGGCTCGAAGAGCTGTCCGTCTGGGTGGCGGCATGCCAGGGTGTGTGCCCGCCCAACCAATTCGAACGCGCCCGGGTGGTCGTGTTCGCAGGCGATCACGGCGTCACGTCAGCAGGTGTATCGGCGTTTCCGGCCGAAGTCACCGCACAGATGGTCGCCAACTTCGATGCGGGCGGCGCCGCGATCAACGTCCTGGCCGAGGCCGCCGGCGCCACCGTTCGGGTAGTGGATATCGCGGTCGACGTCGACGAACCGCATTCCGCGTCCATCGGCGCGCACAAGATCCGAAGGGGCAGCGGCAATATCGCTGTCGAGGACGCGCTGTCCGCCGAGGAAGCACAGGCCGCGGTGGAGGCGGGCCGCCGGATCGCCGACGAGGAGGTCGACGCCGGCGCCGATCTGCTGATCGCCGGCGACATGGGCATCGGAAACACTACGGCCGCAACGACATTGATCGCCGCACTGACAGGTACCGAGCCGGTCGCGATCGTCGGTCGCGGCACTGGGATCAACGACGCGGGCTGGGCGCGGAAGGTCGCGGCTGTCCGCGACGCGCTGTACCGTGCCTGCGGTCTGACGGCGGACCCGCTCGGGCTGCTGCGGGTGTGCGGCGGGGCGGACCTGGCCGCGATGGCGGGGTTCTGCGCTCAGGCCGCGGTGCGCCGGACGCCGGTGCTGCTGGACGGCGTTGTGGTGACCGCCGCGGCCATGGTCGCCGATGTACTCGCGCCGGGTGCGCGCGACTGGTGGCGTGCGGGTCATCGCTCCACCGAACCCGCGCACATGCTGGCGCTGGAGAAACTGGAACTCGAGCCGATCGTCGACCTGTCGATGCGTCTCGGCGAGGGCACCGGCGCGGCGGTGGCACTGCCGGTGGTTCGCGCCGCGATCGCCACGCTGCGGTCGATGGCCACGTTCGATGAGGCCAGCGTCTCGTCGTGATCCGTTCGGTCACAGGGGCGTTCGCGTTCGGTACGGTGCTGCCGCTGCGCGTTGGGTCCGGAGTCGGCCGAGGGGTGCTGACGGCGCTGCCGGTCGTCGGCGTTGCGCTCGGCGCGCTGGCGGCCGGGGTGGTGTGGGTGTCGTCGCTGGCGTTGCACACCGGCCACCCGCTGACCGGTGTGCTTGCGGTGGCGGCGCTGCTGATCGTGACCAGGGGCCTGCACATCGACGGGCTGGCCGACACCGTCGACGGACTGGGCTGCTACGGCCCGCCGGAGCGGGCGCTGCAGGTGATGCGCGATGGCGGGGCCGGTCCGTTCGGGGTGGCCGCCGTCGTGGTGGTGATCGTGGTGCAGGCGCTGGCGTTCGCCGAACTGAGTGCGATCGCGGTGATCGTGGCCGTGACGGCGGGCCGGGTCGCCGCCGTGGCGGCCTGCCGCCGGTCGGTGCCCGCGGCGGAGGGCAGCACGCTCGGCGCGATGGTGGCGGGCAGCCAGCCGATCACGGTCGTCGCCGCCTGGATCGTCGCCCTTACCGGGGCGGCGGTTTTCGCGGGTCCACGGCCGTGGCTGGGCCCGCTGGTCGTGCTGATCGCGCTCGCGTGCGGCGCGGTGCTCGTCGCGCACTGTGTGCGGCGCTTCGGCGGGATCACCGGCGATGTGCTCGGCGCCGCGGTCGAGGTGACGACGACCTTGGCGGCTGTCGGTCTCGCGATCCGCTAGTCCAGCGGCGCAGGGGGTGGGCCGAGCACCTGAATGTCGAACTGCGCGCACACCTCGGCGATACGCGCCGGATCGATCTCCCGTGGCTCGGGCATGGTGCGGCTTTCGGTCGGTTCGCCGAGGGTGGCGACAAACCGTTCGAATCCCGACGGCATCGAGACGACGAGCACCCGAGCCGTCTGCGAGCGCACCTGGAAGGTGTGGGGTAGCCCGCGCGGCAGCCACACCACCGCCCCCTCGCCATGCACGGCCTCGACATCGCCACTGGACAGCCACAGTTCGCCGTCGAGGATGTAGAACAGCTCGTCCTCGCCGTCGTGGCGGTGCAGAGGCGGGCCGAAATTGCGCGGCGCCAGGAACTCCACGGCCTGCAGCGTGCCATTCGTGTGCTCACCCTTGATCTTGGCGGTGTGCAGCGTGTTCAGGAAATGGAAGCGCTCACCCTCGTCGCGGGCGACCATCACCGGGCTCATCGTCATGAGCCAGAAACTAACTCAGCCGCGCCATCCAGCCGTGAGTATCGGCGAACATGCCGCGCTGAATTCCGGTCAACGTGTCGCGCAGCGCCATGGTGATCTCGCCCGGTTCGCCGTCGGCGATGGTGAACTCGCCTTCGCCGTGCTTCACATGCGACACCGGGGTGATCACCGCGGCGGTGCCGCACGCGAACACCTCGGTGATCTCGCCTGCCGCAGCCTTCTTCTGCCACTCGTCGACGTCGATCTTCCGCTCCTCGACAGCGAACCCGGCGTCAGTGGCCAACTGCAGCAACGAATCCCGCGTGATGCCGGGCAGCAGCGAGCCGCTGAGCTCCGGGGTGACGAGACGAGCCGATCCGCCGCTGCCGAAGACGAAGAACAGGTTCATCCCGCCCATCTCTTCGACATACCTGCGTTCGATCGCGTCCAGCCACACGACCTGGTCGCATCCGTTGTCGGCGGCTTCGGCCTGCGCCAGCAGTGACGCCGCGTAGTTGCCGCCGAACTTCGCGGCACCGGTGCCGCCGGGCGAGGCACGCACGTACTCATGCGACAGCCAGACGCTGACCGGTTTGATGCCGCGTGGGAAGTACGCCCCCGCAGGCGAGCCGATCACCATGTAGCGGTATTCGGATGCGGGCCGCACGCCGAGCCCTGGCTCGGTGGCGAAGATGTAGGGCCGCAGGTAAAGCGACTCCTCGCCACCGGCGGGTGGCACCCACTGTCCGTCGACCGCGATGAGCTGGCGCAGCGATTCGATGAACACCTCTTCCGGCAGCTCAGGGATGGCCAGCCGGCGCGACGACGTGCGCAGCCGGGCAGCGTTGGCCTCGGCGCGGAACGACACGATCGAGCCGTCCGCCCAGCGGTAGGCCTTCAGGCCCTCGAACACTTCCTGCGCGTAGTGCAGAACGATCGCCGACGGGTCGAGTTCGATCGGGCCGTAGGGGATGACTCGCGCATTGTGCCAGCCCTTGCCCTCGACGTAGTCGATCGAGACCATGTGGTCGGTGTGATAGCGCCCGAATCCCGGATTCGCCAGGATTCCGGCGCGTACCTCGTCGCTCGCCGGATTCGCGTTGCGATCGACGGTGAACTCGAGGTGGTCAGTCATGGGGCCGATTGTATCTCTGGCCCGCTACCGGGTTTTTGCCTCGATGAACGGCGGCTTGACGACCTCGCACTCGACGGGCCGACCTCGCACGTCGACCGAAACCCGCTGCCCGTCGGCGATGTCGCGATCGGTGTCGAGCAACGCGAGCGCGATGCCGACCTTCAAGCTCGGAGAGAAGGTTCCCGAGGTCGTCACCCCGATCGGGGTCGAGCCGTCGAGCACCGTCAGGTCCGGCCGCAGCACTCCCCTGCCCACCGCGCGAAGACCGCGCAGCAGTCGCTTCGGCCCGGCCTCCTTCTCGGCGACCAGCGCGTCGCGACCCCAGAAGGAATCCTTCTTCCAGCCGATCGCCCACCCGCAGCGGGCCTGCAACGGCGAGATATCCAGCGACAGCTCGTGTCCGTGCAGCGGATAGCCCATCTCGGTGCGCAGCGTGTCGCGGGCACCAAGGCCCGCCAACCGGCCACCCGCCGCGGACACGGCGTCGACGAGGGCGTCGAACACCACCGGCGCGTCATCCCACGCGGGCAGCAGTTCGTACCCGTGCTCGCCGGTGTATCCGGTGCGGCACACCCGCACCTCGGCGCCGCTGAAGTCGGCGTCGAGGTAGCCCATGTAGTCCATCTCGGTCGGCAGACCGAGCGAGCCGACGACGTCAGCGGCCTTGGGTCCCTGCACCGCGAGCACGGCCCGCGACCGGTGCTCGTCGGTGATCGTCAGCCCGTCCGGTGCGCTCTTCCGCAGTGCGGCGACGACGGCCGCGGTGTTGGCGGCGTTGGGCACAAGGAACATGTCGTCGTCGGAGACGTAGTAGGCGATCAAATCGTCGACGACACCGCCGGATTCGGTGCAGCACAACGTGTATTGCGCCTTGCCCGGCCCAATCCTGGACAGGTCGTTGGTGAGCGTCGAGTTCACGTATTCGGCGGCACCGGGACCCCGGACCGACACCTTGCCGAGGTGGCTGACGTCGAAAAGGCCGACGGCGGTTCGGGTTGCCGTGTGCTCGCCCACCGTGCCTTCGTAGGAAACCGGCATCAGCCAGCCGGAGAATTCGGCGAAGCTGGCGCCGAGCTGGCGGTGCCGATCCTCGAGGGGACCGTGCTGGATATCGCTCACTTCTGTGTCCTCACGGGAATCAACCCTAATCGTGGCGTCGACGCTGGCAGACTCCGGTGGGTGGTCGATTTCGATGCGCTGGAGGCCGCCGGAATCGCCAACGCACGCCAGCGCGCTGCGCTGATCGAATACCTCGACGGCCTCGGGTTCAGCACCGAAGAGATGGTGCAGGCCGAGCGCCGAGGCCGCCTGTTCGGCCTGGCAGGCGACGCGCTGCAGCGGTCCGGCGAGCCGATATACACGCTTCGCGAAGCCGCCGGCGAGCTGGGCGTTGACGCCGACGACCTGATCCGCGCCTGGCATGCCCTCGGGCTGAGTGCACCGGACACCGATCAGCCGGTCTTCAGCCGGATCGACGTCGACGGCTTGGCGTCCTGGGTCGCGATGAAGGACGCCGTTGGCGACGAGCCGACGATGACATTGCTGCGGGTGCTCGGCGGGTCGATGGCCCGACTCGCAGAAGCGGGGTCGACCGCCATCCGCCTCGGAATGCCCGAAATCCAGATGGAGCACAGCGCGGACGAGCTCACCACCGCGAAGGCCTATCGCCGGGTCGGAGAGTTCATCCCGCGCCTCGGCGTGCTCATCGACGCGGTCTTCCGTCACCACACGGTCAGCGCCCGCACCTACTTCGAGGGCGTCGTCCGCGATACGACGGCGAGCGTCGTCTGCGGCATCGGGTTCGCGGACCTCACCGGCTTCACCGCGCTGAGCCAACAGCTCAGCGCGACCGAGCTGTCCAACCTGCTCGTCGAGTTCGCGTCCGCGGTCAGCGATGTGGTGCTCTCCGACGGCGGACGAATCGTGAAGTTCATCGGGGACGAGGTCATGTGGGTGAGCCCCACGCCGGAGAAACTGGCGAGAGTCGCATTCGACCTGGTCGAACACCCAGACGCCCGCGAGGCCGGGCTCCAGGTGCGCGCAGGCCTCGGCTACGGCTCGGTGCTCGCGATCGCAGGTGACTACTTCGGTACGGCGGTCAACCTGGCGGCCCGCCTCGTGGCGGCCGCGGCTCCCGGCCAGATCCTTGTCGGCGCAGATGTCCGCGACGAGCTGGCGGACTGGCCTGCGATTCCTCAGGAACCGTTGGTGCTCAAGGGTTTCGACACCCCTGTCACGGCCTACGACCTGCACCTGTCCCGCGCAGCGATAGGCTCAACGCTCGTGAGCCCTGCAAATCCTGGTTACCAGGCCCCCGCCGTCACCGTCAGCTCGTCGCTTCCGAAGCGCAAGGCCGACAAGACGGTGCTGATCGTGCCCGTGATCAGCGCAGGTGACGACGACGCGAAGGCCACCGTCGTCGCCAACCCGTTCCTCGACGCCGAGGCCGTCGGCGAGATCGAGGTCGCGCTCGAATCGCTCGGCGCCAAGGGCGGGCCGGACCAGGTGACGCGGGTGGTCGCACCGTCACTGCCCGTGGGCAGCGTGCTCGCGGTCGGCCTCGGCAAGAACGGCGACGGGTGGCCGTCCGACGTGATCCGACGCGCGGCCGGGGTGGCCGCCAGGTCGCTGAACGGCACCGAGGCGGTGATCACCACGCTGTCGGATATCGATCTGCAGGCCGCTATCGAGGGCCTGATCCTCGGCGCCTACCGGTTCAGCGACTTCCGCAGCGACAAGACCGCGCCGAAGGACAGGGGCCTGCGCGAGATCACCGCGCTGACGGCCGACACCAAGGCGAAGACGAAGACAGAGGCCGAGCGCGCCACTGACGTCGCGACGGCCGTCGCCACCGCGAGAGATTTCGTCAACACTCCCCCGTCGCATCTATTTCCCGACGAATTCGCCAAGCGGGCAAAGGCTTTGGGTGAAGCAGCCGGACTCGACGTCGAGGTGCTCGACGACAAGGCGCTGGCCAAGGCCGGCTACGGCGGCGTGATCGGGGTCGGCAAGGGATCGTCGCGCCCACCGCGGCTGGTCCGGCTCGCCCATAAGGGCGCCAAGAACAAAAAGGCCAAGAAGGTCGCGTTGGTCGGCAAGGGAATCACCTTCGACACGGGTGGCATCTCGATCAAGCCCGCGGCGAACATGCACCATATGACGTCGGACATGGGTGGTGCGGCGGCCGTCATCGCGACGGTGGTGCTCGCGGCCAAGCAGAATCTGCCCATCGACGTCATCGCCACCGTGCCGATGGCCGAGAACATGCCGTCGGCGACGGCCCAGCGGCCGGGCGACGTGTTGACCCAGTACGGCGGGATCACCGTTGAGGTGCTCAACACCGACGCCGAGGGCCGTCTGATTCTCGCCGACGCGATCGTGCGGGCCTGCGAGGACGATCCCGACTACCTGATCGAGACGTCGACGCTGACCGGCGCGCAGACCGTCGCACTCGGCGCCCGCACACCAGGGGTGATGGGTTCCGACGAATTCCGTGACCGGGTTGCCAAGCTGTCCCAGGAAGTCGGCGAGAACGGTTGGCCCATGCCGCTTCCCGAGGAACTGAAGGACGACCTGAAGTCGACGGTTGCGGATCTGGCCAACGTCAGCGGTTCGAGGTACGCGGGCATGCTGGTCGCGGGCACCTATCTCCGCGAGTTCGTCGCCGACGGGGTTTCCTGGGCGCACATCGACATCGCGGCGCCTGCCTACAACACCGGCGGCCCATGGGGTTACAACGGCAAGGGCGGCACCGGGGTGCCCACCCGCACGATGTTCGCGGTGCTAGAGGACATAGCCGCGAGCGGCTGATCAGCAGTAGCCGCGAACGGCTAAACGAGCTTCTGGCGCGCCGTGCTACGCATCACCTGCGGAGCGATCCGCGACGTGCCGTAGAGCAGGTACGCCTCAGGGGTGATGGGCCGGATCGGCTTGTTCTTCTTGACCGCCGAGACGATCGCCTTGGCCGCCTTGGCCGGTCCGTGGCGCCGAAGCCGGAACGACCTCTGCAACTGCTCGCGTCGTTTCTCGACGCTCTCGTCTGACCGGCCGGGCATGTCGAACCGGGTGTTCTGCAGGATGTTGGTGTCGGTGGTGCCCGGGCAGATCGTGGTCAGTCCGATGCCCGCGTCGTCGAGTTCGGCGCGCAGACAGTCGGAGAACATGTACACCGCTGCCTTGGAGGTGCAGTAGGCGTTGAGCGTCTTCGACGGCGAGTACGCGGCCATCGAAGCGACGTTCACGATGTGGCCGCCCGCGCCGCGCTCGACGAGACGCTTGCCAAATGCCCTGCAGCCGTTGATCACACCGCCGAGGTTGATGTCGAGCACGCGCTCCCACTGATCGGCAGGCGTGTCGAGGAACTCGCCCGCCTGGCCCACGCCCGCGTTGTTCACCACGACGTCGGGCACGCCGTGCTCGGCGCACACCTGATCGGCGAATCCTTCGACGGCTTCGGCGTCGGACACGTCGAGCACATACGGGTAGGCAACGCCACCGCGCTCGACGATCTGGGCGGCGGTCTCCTTGACGGTGGCTTCGTCGATATCACTGACGATGAGTTCGGCGCCCTCGCGCGCGAACGCCAGCGCGGTCTCCCTGCCGATGCCGCTGCCCGCACCGGTCACCGAGACCAGCGTGTGACTGAAGGCCTTGCGGTCGCGGCCGACCTCGGCGCGCAACAACGCCCGGCTCGCGGGCTTGCCGTCGAGGTAGTCGATCAGTTCCTCGACGGCAGCGGCCAACACCTGCGGGTGCGACATCGGCGACCAGTGGCCCGCGTTGATATCACGGCGCCACAGTCGCGGCACCCAGCGGGACAGGTCGTCGAATCCGTGCGGCCGCACCACGGGGTCCTTCGCCCCGACGACCAACTGCACAGGCACGTTCACGTAGCGGTCGGCCGGGAACCTCGTTGGCGGCCGCACCGCCAGCGTGCGGTAGATCTTCAGCGAGTTCACCAGGTCAGTGGGGGCGGTATCGCTGCGGTAGCGCTGCTCGGCCGGCACGCCGTCGGTGAGCAGCTTGTTGCCGCTCGAGCGCATCAGGCGCCGGAACACCGCGGGAGCGACAACCGGCGCGGCGAACGGATACCAGTAGGTCAGCCGCAGGATGCGGTCGACCGCGCGGGCGAACTGCACCGGCCGGTATGGCCGCTTGAGGCTGTCGAAGATATAGCCGCCGTAATGGGCGATGCCCGGACCCGATGCCGACGTGAAGGACGCCACCCGGTCGCCTGCCCCCGGTCTGCTCAGGTACTCCCACGTGGCCACCGACCCCCAGTCGTGGCCGAGCAAATGCACGGGCTCGCCGGGACTCGCATCCGCGATCACGGCACCGAGATCGTCGGCGAGCTTGGCGATCGCGTATGCCGAATTCGGTTTGGGCACGGACGATTTACCAACCCCGCGGCTGTCGTAACGGACGATGCGGAACCTGTCCGCCAACCGCGAGACGACGCCGTCCCACAGGACGTGCGAGTCGGGCCAGCCGTGGGCCATCACCAGCGTCGGCCCGTCTGGGTTGCCTTGCTCGTAGACAGCGATGCGAACATCGTCGGCGCTTTCCACGAACCTCTCGGCGATCGTGTCCCCCACGATCGTCACCCTAACTGTCTTCCAACTCCCGCCGAGCAGCGCGTTCGCGTTCGATCCGGCGGCGCGCGTCGTAGTCGCGCATCCGCTGCGGATAGCCGACCTTCTGCACGTCGTAGACGGGGATGCGCAGGCGTTCGTTCAGTCGTTTGGCGCCCGAGTCGCCGCCTGTACGCCGCCGCGTCCATTCGCCGTCTCCCGCCACCAGCACGACGGTGAGCTCGGTGACGGTGGTCTTCGGCTCGATGAAGGCCTCGACGCCGTCGTGTTCGGCGACCCACTGACGCATGTAGGCCAGGTCGGCCGCAGGGTTATTGGCGCCGCTACCGCGCGCTGAGCGGCCGCGCCGAAATCTGCCGAACAGTCCCAATTGGGCCGTACTCCTTCCGGAGCTCCCGAGCGCTCCACCTCTATCGATAGTGCCAGAGCAAAAGCTCTCCAGGTCTGGGGCGAGCGGCGGGGCTCGACATGACAGGATGGAACCGGCATTGAAATCCGTGACGACCAACCGTTCGAGGGAGTCAACAGACATGGCAACTTCCGTCCAGATGCCCGCACTCGGTGAGAGCGTCACCGAGGGGACGGTCACCCGCTGGCTGAAGCAAGAGGGTGACACGGTGGAGCTGGACGAGCCGCTGCTCGAGGTCTCCACCGACAAGGTCGACACCGAGATCCCGTCCCCGGCCGCCGGCGTGCTGAAGAAGATCGTCGCCCAGGAAGACGACACCGTCGAGGTCGGCGGCGAGCTGGCCGTGATCGGCGATGCGGACGAGGACTCCGGCGGGGGCGGCGAGGAGCAGAAGTCCGAAGAGCCCGCCGAGGAGGAGAAGCCGGCCGAGGAGCCCGCCGCGCAGCCCGAGCCGGCCGCCGAAGAAGAAGCCGAACCCGAACCTGAGCCCGAGCCCGAGGAGAAGCCCGCGGCCGCGTCGTCGGGTGGCGGCGATGCCACCCCGGTGCTGATGCCCGAGCTTGGCGAATCGGTGACCGAGGGCACGGTCACCCGATGGCTGAAGAAGGTCGGCGACAGCGTCGAAGTGGACGAGCCGCTTGTGGAGGTATCCACCGACAAGGTCGACACCGAGATCCCGTCACCGGTGGCGGGCACGCTGGTCAGCATCACCGCCGAGGAGGACGACACCGTCGCAGTCGGTGGCGAGCTGGCCAAGATCGGCGATGCAGGAGCCGCGCCCGCCGAGAAGCCCGAACCCAAGCCGGAGCC
>CADEGF010000020.1:0-26285 GCA_902826815.1 uncultured Mycobacteriaceae bacterium | reverse complement strand
AGATCGGCGATGCAGGAGCCGCGCCCGCCGAGAAGCCCGAACCCAAGCCGGAGCCCAAACCCGAACCCAAGGCGCCGCAGGCCGCTGCGGAACCGTCTGGTGACGGCGCGCCGTATGTGACACCGCTGGTGCGAAAACTGGCCACCGAGAACAACATCGACCTCGGCACTGTGAAGGGCAGCGGTATCGGCGGGCGCATCCGCAAGCAGGATGTGCTTGCCGCGGCCGATGCGAAGAAGGCACCTGCGCAGGAGGCTCCTGCCGCCGAGAAGGCGCAGGCTCCCTCGGCAAAGGCCCAACCAGCGTCAGCGCTGGCTCACCTGCGTGGCACCACGCAGAAGGCCAACCGCATCCGGCAGATCACCGCGAAGAAGACGCGGGAATCTCTGCAGGAGACAGCGCAGTTGACGCAGACCCACGAGGTCGACATGACCAAGATCGTGTCGCTGCGCGCCCGGGCCAAGGCCAGCTTCGCCGAGCGCGAAGGCGTCAACCTGACGTACCTGCCGTTCATCGCGGTGGCTGTCGTCGACGCGTTGAAGGCCCACCCGAACGTCAACGCCAGCTACAACGAGGACACCAAGGAGATCACCTACTACGACGCCGAGCATCTCGGGTTCGCGGTAGATACCGAACAGGGTCTGCTTTCGCCGGTGATTCACAACGCGGGCGATCTATCGTTGGGCGGCCTTGCGCGGGCGATCGCCGACATCGCGGCGCGGGCGCGGTCGGGCAATCTCAAGCCGGACGAGCTTTCCGGCGGCACCTTCACGATCACCAACATCGGCAGCCAGGGTGCGTTGTTCGACACGCCGATCCTGGTGCCGCCCCAGGCGGCGATGCTCGGCACCGGTGCGATCGTCAAACGACCGCGCGTGGTGCTCGACGGGGCGGGCAACGAGTCGATCGGCGTGCGCTCGGTCTGCTACCTGCCGCTGACGTACGACCATCGCCTCGTCGACGGCGCGGATGCGGGCCGCTTCGTGACCACGATCAAGCGTCGCCTCGAAGAGGGCGCATTCGAGGCGGATTTGGGGTTGTAGACACCAGTGGCCACCGTTGCGATTGCGGGGTCCTCGGGACTGATCGGCTCGGCGCTGGTCTATGCGCTGAGGGCGACCGACCACCGGGTCCTGCGGATCGTTCGACGTGCGCCGTCGAATTCCGATGAGCTGTTCTGGAATCCGGACACCGGCGAGTTCGACGCGGATGCGCTTCGCGGGGTCGACGCCGCCGTCAACATGTGCGGCGTCAGCGTCGGCGCCAAACGGTGGTCGGGTGCGTTCAAACAAATCCTGCGCGACAGTCGGATAGATCCCACCGAGGTGCTGTCAGAAGCTGTCGCGAAGGCAGGCGTCGGCGTGTTGATCAACGCCAGTGCCGTCGGCTACTACGGCGATACCGGTAACCGGATCGCCGACGAGACCGCACCGCAGGGCCGCGGGTTTCTGGCGCAGCTGTGCCGGGACTGGGAGGCGGCGACGGGCCCTGCGCAGCACGCAGGCGTCCGAGTCGTGCTGACCCGCACCGGTCTTGTGCTGTCACCACGCGGCGGGCTGTTGAGCCGGCTGCGGCCGCTGTTCTCGCTCGGGCTCGGCGCGCGCCTCGGCAACGGCCGCCAGTACATGCCGTGGATCAGCCTCGAAGACCAGGTTCGCGCCCTGCTGTTCGCGATCTTCCACGACGACGTGTCGGGTCCGGTGAATTTCACCGGACCGGCACCGGTGACGAACTCCGAGTTCACGACGGCGATGGGCCGCGCGCTGAACCGGCCAACGCCGCTGATGGTGCCGGGCTTCGCGCTGAAGACGCTGCTGGGCGAGTTCGCCGAGGAAGGCATTCTCGGTGGGCAGCGGGCCATCCCCGCCGCGCTCGAGCGTGCCGGCTACGAGTACCGCCACAACACCGTTGGCGAGGCGCTGGCCTACGCCACGAGTACCGTCGAATCGTGAGTTCCATCCGGTCGGCGGCAGCTCCGCTAGAGGTCCGGCGCCTCGGCGCGATCGGTTACGACGACGCATGGGCGCTGCAACGCGAACTCGCCGATGCGCGCACCGCGGGCGGGCCGGACACGCTGCTGCTGCTCGAGCACCCGTCGGTCTACACGGCGGGTCGCCGCACGCTGCCCAGCGAAAGACCCAGTGCGTCCACCTCCGATATTCCGGTCATCGATACCGACCGCGGCGGCAAAATCACCTGGCACGGGCCCGGTCAGCTGGTCGGCTATCCGATCATCGGGTTGGCCGAACCGCTCGACGTGGTGAATTTCGTTCGGCGCCTTGAAGAGTCGTTGATCCACGTGTGTGCCGAGCTCGGGCTGGAGACAGTGCGGATCGACGGCCGGTCGGGCGTGTGGGTGCCTGCCGACGCCAAGGGGCCGGCCCGCAAGGTCGGCGCGATCGGGGTGCGGGTTTCGCGCGCGACGACGCTGCACGGATTCGCGCTGAACTGCGACTGCGACCTGAACGCGTTCTCCTCGATCGTGCCGTGCGGAATCTCCGACGCCGGGGTCACTTCGCTGACGGCCGAACTCGGCCGTCATGTCGGCGTCGACGCCGTCATCGACCGTGTGACGACGGCCGTGTGCGACGCCCTCGACGGCCGCCTCCGGGTAGCGTTGAAGTCGTGACTGTCGTTCCGGAAGGCCGCAAGCTGCTCCGATTGGAGGTCCGCAACGCGCAGACTCCGATCGAGCGCAAACCGCCGTGGATCAAGACCCGGATGAAGACGGGCCCGGAGTACACACAGCTGAAGAACCTGGTTCGCCGCGAGGGCCTGCACACCGTCTGCGAAGAGGCCGGCTGCCCCAACATCTACGAGTGCTGGGAGGACCGGGAGGCGACGTTCCTGATCGGCGGTGAGCAGTGCACGCGGCGCTGCGACTTCTGCCAGATCGACACCGGTAAGCCCGCCGACCTGGACCGCGACGAGCCGCGCCGGGTCGCCGAGAGTGTCGCGACCATGGGGTTGCGGTACGCGACAGTCACCGGTGTGGCCCGCGACGACCTGCCCGACGGCGGCGCATGGCTGTACGCAGAGACGGTGCGCTACATCAAGAAGATCAACCCCGACACCGGCGTGGAACTGCTGATCCCCGACTTCAACGGCGAGCCCGCACTGCTTGAGCAGGTTTTCGAATCCCGCCCAGAAGTGTTGGCGCACAACGTCGAAACGGTGCCGCGGATCTTCAAGAGAATTCGGCCCGCGTTCCGCTACGACCGCAGCCTTGCGGTGCTGACCGCAGCGCGCGACTACGGGCTGGTGACGAAGAGCAACCTGATACTCGGAATGGGCGAGACGACCGATGAGGTGCGCACAGCGCTGAAGGATCTGCTCGACGCAGGCTGCGACATCGTCACGATCACGCAGTACCTGCGGCCGTCAGCCCGTCACCACCCCGTCGAGCGGTGGGTTCATCCCGACGAGTTCGTCGAGCATGCGGCGTTCGCCGAGGAGCTCGGCTTCGCAGGCGTCCTCGCCGGACCGCTGGTGCGGTCGTCGTACCGGGCCGGTCGCCTCTATTCGCAGGCAGCGGGCTCAAGGGCCTCGCGCCCACCCGTATCCTGATCCCATGGCGAAGACCCGCAACAAAGCCGAGCAGAAGGCCGCGAGGGCCGAGGCGAAAGCCACCCGCAAACAGGCATCCAAGCAGCGTCGTGGTCAGCTGTGGGAGGCGTTCAAGATCCAGCGCAAGGAGGACAAGCGCCTTCTGCCGTACATGATCGGCGCGTTCGTGCTGATCGTGGCCGCTTCCGTGGTGGCTGGGCTGTTCGCGGGCGGGTTCACGATGTACACGCTGATCCCCCTCGGCGTGGTGCTGGGCGCGCTGGTGGCGTTCATCATCTTTGCGCGACGGGCGCAGAAGTCGGTCTATCGCAAAGCCGAGGGCCAGGCAGGCGCGGCGGCGTGGGCGCTGGAGAACCTGCGCGGGAAGTGGCGGGTGACCCCGGGCGTCGCGGCCACCGGTCATCTCGACGCGGTGCACCGGGTGATTGGAAGGCCCGGCGTGATCTTCGTCGGCGAAGGCTCCGCGGCGCGGGTCAAACCGCTACTGGCGCAGGAGAAAAAGCGCACGGCTCGGCTCGTCGGCGAAATCCCGATCTACGACTTCGTGATCGGC
This sequence comes from uncultured Mycobacteriaceae bacterium, assembly GCA_902826815.1. Classification (GTDB taxonomy): domain Bacteria; phylum Actinomycetota; class Actinomycetes; order Mycobacteriales; family Mycobacteriaceae; genus Mycobacterium. The sequence continues at coordinate 22,165 of CADEGF010000020.1, read as the reverse complement.
ACCGGCGACGGCGAGGTCCCGCTGGGCAAGCTGGAACGTCACCTGTCGAAGCTGCCCGCGAACATCACCGTCAAGCAGATGGACGCGCTGGAGTCGCGGCTGGCCGCACTTGGCAGCAAGGTCGGACCGGCGGCCATGCCGAAGGGCCCGATGCCGAACGCGGCGAAGATGCGCGGCATTCAGCGGACCGTGCGCAGGCGCTAGCGCCGAACCACTGCGGTGTGCGTCAACCGGTCGTGCAGTCCGCGCAGGTCGGTGTCGGTGAACAGTGGCGGTACCACCAGCGCGATCAGCAATACCCGGACCAGCGCCCGACCGAAGCCGACGTGGAGCCGGTTGTCGACGGGGATGACGATCAGGCCTAGGGCGTACTGACCTGGGGTGAATCCGTACAATCGGACCGACACCGCCCCGATCACGAGCCAGATGACCATCACCGCCGTGGACAGAAACCCCACGCTGATCCACCCGAACGACATGATCAGGCCGGCGAGCCCGTAGGCGATCACCCAGTCGATGAACAGCGCCCCGATGCGCCTACCCATCCGGGCCAGCGATCTGGGTCCACTCTGGGGTAGCCCCAGCCGCTCACCTGGATAATCATTAGGTCGCTTGTCCGTGGGTCCCGGCCCGACGGGCGGCGGGCCCGATAGCCAGGAACCGAAGCTGGATGGCATGCTTCCAGCATAGGTCTGGCGCAATTGCGTAACTTCGGCGCAACATGCGGTTGACTGCGGTGCAACATCGTGTCCATAGCGTCATGCCCCGGGTTAACAAGACATAAAAGGAGAGTCTTCAGTGGCAGAAAAGACCGCCGACGACATCATCAAGCAGATCAAGGACGAGGAAGTCGAGTACGTCGACATCCGGTTCTGCGACCTGCCCGGCGTCGTCCAGCACTTCTCGATCCCAGCGTCGGCATTCGACGAGAGCGTGTTCGAGGACGGATTGGCGTTCGACGGCTCGTCGGTACGCGGCTTCCAGTCCATTCACGAGTCGGACATGATGCTGCTGCCCGATCCCGAGACCGCGCGCATCGACCCGTTCCGGGCCGCCAAGACGCTGAACCTCAACTTCTTCGTGCACGATCCGTTCACCCGCGAGGCATACTCCCGCGATCCGCGCAACGTGGCCCGCAAGGCGGAGAACTACCTGGCCAGCACCGGCATCGCCGACACCGCATACTTCGGCGCCGAGGCCGAGTTCTACATCTTCGACTCGGTGGCCTTCGACTCGACGATCAACGGCACGTTCTACGAGATCGATTCGGAGGCGGGTTGGTGGAACACCGGTGAGCCGTTCGAGTCCGACGGCAGCGCTAACCGCGGCTACAAGGTCCGGCCCAAGGGCGGGTACTTCCCCGTCGCGCCGTACGACCACTTCGTCGACCTTCGCGACCAGATGGCGACGAACCTGCAGAATGCCGGCTTTGTTCTGGAGCGCGGTCACCACGAGGTGGGCACCGCGGGACAGGCGGAGATCAACTACAAATTCAACACGCTGCTGCACGCCGCCGACGATTTGGTGCTGTTCAAATACATCATCAAGAACACCGCGTGGGCGGCGGGCAAGACCGTCACCTTCATGCCGAAGCCGCTGTTCGGCGACAACGGTTCGGGCATGCACGCCCACCAGTCGCTGTGGAAGGACGGCAAGCCACTGTTCCACGACGAGTCGGGCTACGCGGGGCTGTCGGACATCGCACGCCATTACATCGGCGGCATCCTGCACCACGCGCCGTCGCTGCTGGCGTTCACCAACCCGACGGTGAACTCCTACAAGCGCTTGGTGCCGGGCTACGAGGCGCCGATCAACCTGGTGTACAGCCAGCGCAACCGCTCGGCGTGTGTGCGCATCCCGATCACGGGCAACAACCCGAAGGCCAAGCGCCTCGAGTTCCGCTGCCCCGACAGCTCGGGCAACCCGTACCTGGCGTTCGCTGCGATGATGATGGCCGGCCTTGACGGCATCAAGAAGAAAATCGAGCCGCAGGCCCCGATCGACAAGGACCTCTACGAGCTGCCGCCGGACGAGGCCGCGGGTATCCCGCAGGCACCGACGTCGCTCTCGGCGGTCATCGACAAACTCGAGGAGGACCACGAATACCTCACTGAGGGCGGGGTTTTCACCGAGGACCTGATCGAGACGTGGATCTCCTACAAGCGCGAGAACGAGATTCTGCCGATTCAGATCCGTCCGCACCCGTATGAGATCGCGCTGTACTACGACGTATAACCAGCACAGCATTTGGGCCGGGCGAGCAGTGTCGCCCGGCCCTCTTGCTGCGTCGAGATTGCGCTGGCGGCGGACCCTACTCGTACTTCTTCGCCGCTATTGCAGTCTCAACAGATGGTGCGATTACGACTCAAGTGCAGAATGCAGAACGGACGGGTAACGGTGCCGGCGCAGCTGTGAGTTGCCTGGACATTCGGGCGTATCGTCAGCACATGAGCACCTTGGATACCCGCCTTGCGGGTTACCACTCCCCTGTTTTGAGCGCATTCCGCATCATCTTCGGTCTCCTCTATACGATCCACGGCGCGCAGAAGCTGTTCGGCTGGCCCGTGCCCCCGCCCGGCGGGGCGGCCGAGGTGGGCTCGTTTCCGTTCTGGTGGGCGGGCCTGATCGAGGTCGTCCTCGGCATCCTCATCACCGTCGGATTCTTCACCCGGATCGCGGCATTCATCGCGTCGGGCGAGATGGCGTTCGCGTACTTCTATCAGCACTGGCCGCCGCTAAAGGGCGGCGGTGCCAGCTTCTGGCCGATCGCCAACGGTGGCGAGCTCGCCATCATGTTCTGCTTCGCGTTCCTGTTGATCGCGACAACGGGCGCGGGCGCCGCGGCTGTGGACGCACGACGACGCGGCTACGCGCGTACCGCGGGGGCTGCGCGCCGGCGTGTCGATCGCGTGGCTGACGATCGCCCGCGCCGGCGGGGTGGACTGCTCAGCCGCTTCCGCCGGTAAAAGGCCTGGCCTAAACCACTGAAATAGCCGCGGCGGTCCCGTCCTGGTACTTGGAGATGTACAGGTGCTTACCATCCGGACTGATCGCGAGAATATTGGCGTAGACCGGGACATGTTCGAAACTTTGCGGAGTCGAGTCATAGACGAACGGGTCACCGATTCGTTCGTTGGTCGCAGTATCGATCACCGAGACCGTCCCGTCGATGATGTTCACGGCGTAGGCGACGCTGCCGTCGGGACTTAGTGCCACGTTGAACGGAAGCTGGCCGACGGGCAACCCGTCGATGTCGGGCGTAGCAGCGTTCGTGTCGATCACCTGATCGTAGGTGGGGCTGGCTGGATCGATGTCGACCGCCAGCACCGCAGACGACGGAACCTGTCCGGTGTATCCGCTGTATTCCCTTTGGAACGCCTCGTAGTCATACGTGCTGACATACAAGCGTTTTCCGCTCGAAGTGATCGACCCCGGAGACTGACCGGTGCTGAACGATATTCCATCCACTTCAGGTGTGGATTCATCGAGATCCAGCACCTGGTTATAGGTGGCACTGTTCGGGTCGGTATCGATGACAACGATGTCCCCGTCGTAATCCGCTGATTCGATTTCGGGGATGGGATTGCCGTCTTCGTCCACCTTGTAGACGACGACGTAATGGACTCGCGGAAGATAGGCACGAGTGCCGTCTTCGTTGAACGCCATTCCAGCCGCGGTTTGGTACCCCTCTATGGTGTGGTTGTTCGGCTGATTGGCCGGCGGCAGCACACCGGTGACAGTGCCTACGACTGTGTTGTACGTCAGGCTTTGCGGATCGGTGTCGATCACGGTCAAGTCGCCCGTGCTGCCGTTCGTGACGTACATCCGCTTCCCGTCCGGAGTCGCAACGGGTGTGAGCGACCCAGCCGGGACGTCGATGTCGTCAATGACACTGTTGACCGTTGGACTGTTCGGGTCGTCATCGTCTGGGTTCGTGTCGATTACTGAAACTTTGTTGTTGCCGACACCCACAACGTAGAGGTTGTCTCCCGCCAATGTTCCGAAAGCCGAATCATTGCCAACATCAATGGTTTTCACGACGGTGTTGTAGGTGGGGCTATTCGGGTCATCGTCGTCAGGATTCGCATCGATGACCACGACCTTGCCAGGGTTATCCGAAGTCGTGATGTATGCATACCTGTTGGTCACGACGACGCCCATCGGATTGCTCCCGGTATCCAATCCTTCGGAGTCGACATGCAGAGTCGCCCCAGGCGGCGTCGGCAACGTCAACGCCTGGTCTGGACCATCCTCGGCCAACGCCGCGAACTGCTCATCACCGCCAGTTGTCCTGAGCGCGAACGTCTGAACGTTCTGCGACTGACCGGTGACATTGAGTTTGAGCTGATCGGTCGTATCCATCCCCTGACCGGCGCGGAGCTGCCCCGCCAGGGTGGGTTTGAGCACGGCTGTGTACTTGCCGGTGATGGGGTCGTACTCTTCGCTGACCACTGTCCAGTACTTCGGCTTGAAGCCAGGGGCGGCCGACACATTGGAAGTGGTTTCGGGGCTGTATTGCAACACCGTGTCGAAGTTGCCGCTTCCATCGTTGCGTTCCGTCGGCGGTGTCACGACTTCGGGTGGCGGTGGGAGGCTGCCATCAGCGGGCGCGATCGACACTGTGTATGTGGCGGTGTGTCCGCCACCGGGATTGAGCAAACCCGCGAGGCCGTGGATGTGTGGGTACGCCGCTTCGTCACTCGCCGTCAGCGTTACGGCGTCATCTTCATCCCAATCGGCAGCAGTGACGTCATACAGGAACTTGCCGCCACCGAGGGGGGTTAGTGTGCCTTCGCCATCACGAGTGGCGGCTGTGTAAGTCAAGTCGTCGCCGTCGGGGTCGGTGGCAGCTGTTGTGATGGTGAATGTGCCGTCACCGTTGTCCTCGACCTGGGTCGCAACCGGATCGATCTGCGGAGTCCGGTTCAGCGTGAACTTCCCAAACGGGCTGTCCTGAACCTGGCGGCGCACCCAGCCCAAAACTGCCCACAGGATCGGATTTTGGGGTGCCGGCTGACCGGGTGTGGAATTGAGGAACGGTGCGATGGCCGCATTCAGGACGTTGGTGAGGATGGCGACCGGTGCGACGAAGCTCGGACGGACTTCCTCGACGTCCTCGGTCGTCGGCGCATCGAATGTCGTGATCGCGTTCCGTTGAACATTTGTCGAACCGGTTTGCGCCTGATTTCCCGTCACAGCATCAATTGACTTCTCGACGACATCTTTGACGTCGTCGGCCACCTTGACGAGAGGCTTCGGCGCAGGCTTAGAAGTGATCTGAGCCTGCGGCCCGCGCCAGCGCGGCACGAAACTGCGCACTGGATTGCTGATGGGGTTGTCATTCGCAACGAAGGGGGTCGACTTCTCGACCGCGTCCTTGGGCGCTTCCGGGGTCACCGGCCCGTCCTCGTCCTCGACGACGACCGGCGGAATGTTGCCGTTGCTCGAGTTGGGCCCGGTCCGATGGGTCGATGTGATCGCGCCACCCGAACTCCGCACCACACCCGTCACGACCTTGCGAATGGTGTCACGCACATCGTCAGCTGCTCGCTCGATGTTGCGCCTGATGGCCTCACCTGGATCTTGCTTCTGCGTCGTTGGCGTCGACGTGTCATTCGCGCCGGCCTCGCCGCCGGGCGTGCCGCCGTCCGCAGCGGGTGGGTTGCCTTCAGTGCCGTCCGCCCACGCCACACCCGGCGTCGTAGCGACCGCCGCCCCGATGCCGAGCGCAACTGCCAGCGCCCCTACGCGACCAACGTGCTTGGCGTACCCCATGGTGATCCCCTTTTCGTTCACGACTTGACAGGGCGAGCGTAGGAATGAAGACAGCCGGCAGGCACGAGTAGTTGACTACCCCTGCTTGTTCGCGGACGTCGGCCACTCAACAGCGAGCAGCCGATATGCAGTTTTGCTGTCCTTATGCCCTCCCGCCCCGATAACGCGAGCGTAAGTCCTCTCACGCGATTTATGTGTGAAGTTTCGATCGACATCTCAGGAAAGTTTCAGACGCAAGTACTTTGCCAAGATCATTTCCCGAGTAATCAGTGATTGCGCTGCTCAGTGGCCTCAAACCCCGCGTCAACCAGCAAATTGACAGGAAGAATTCATTGTCGTCGGCACGCCGGCCCACTACCTGGAGATGCTTGCTAGCACCGTTGTCGGAGCTGCCGCACTCCCCAATACTGTGAACTTTCTGAGAAAAGCCAGCAACTCCATACCACAGGCTTCCGTGTTCCGGTGGTATTTGCGATCAAATAGTCGCACGCGTCGGTACCATGCGTTCACTAATTTGCCATGCGCACCACGCATAAAACCTCTATCGGTCGAGCGCGAGGTCCTTGCGGAAGCGCTTCATGCCGTCGATCTTCTCCGCCAGAGAAGCGTCGGGACCCCCATAGAACATCCACGGCATCGTGATGATGCCGTGGATGCCGCCGGCTTCCGCACGCTCGTAGTGCTCGGGCATGAAGGCGTCCGTCAATGGCGTCAGGACGGTGAAATCGTCCATCGACAAACCCTTCTCGGCCCGTAGCTCCCTGATCCGCTCCACCCCAGCCAAGGCTTGGTCCGTCGAAATCAGATCGCCGATCCACCCGTCGTTCCGCGCCGCGCGCCGCAACGCAACGCCTGAAAGGCCGCCGACATAGATCGGAATCCTCGGCGGCGTCGGCTCCATCTCCAGCCGCGGCGCCTGGTAGAACTCGCCGGAGAACTCGACCCACCCCGGTTCCCAAAGCGCACGGAACAGCTCCAGCATCTCGTCGGTCCGCTTACCGCGCCGCTCGAACTGCTGGCCCATCAACTCGAACTCTTCTCGGCACCAGCCCACCCCGATGCCGAGCTCCACTCGCCCGTCCGATAAATAAGCCGCCGAACCAATCGCCTTGGCTGCCGCATACGGGTCGCGCATCGCCGGGATATACACCGTCGTCACGAATTTCAGCCGCGTTGTCACCTGCGCCATCGCCCCGACCAACACCCACGGGTCCGGCCAGTCCGTGAACGCTTCCCAGCGGCGCGTCCCGTCACGGGTGTACGGATACGGCGTCGCCAACGACTCCAGGTTGATCACATGGTCCGGGATTCCGATGCCGTCGTACCCCAGATCGTCTGCGGCCTTGGCGATCTCGATCGCCTCTTTGGGTTCCCGGAAGGCGATGCTGACGTAGAACTTCATCCTGCGTCTCGCGCCCACGCCGGCTTGATGAAGATGCCCTCCGCCTCGACCGTCTTGCCTTCGGCATCGCTCATGTGCCCGCTCACGAACGTCTTGAACCCGTCCGTGCGCTCAATGGCCGCCTCCGCTCGCAGCCGGCCCAACGGTGTGCCGCGCAGATACCGCAGCGTGATGGTCCCCGTGAACAGCGGCTTGGTCAGCCCGTCGCTGGCCGCCTCACCCAACAACTGGTCGAGCACCATTGCCAGGACTCCGCCGTGCACCCAGCCCGGCGGACCCTGATAGGCATCGCCAAGCTCGAACTCGCTCCACCACAAGCCATCCGGTTCCTCGTGCATGACGAGCGGCGGCGCGATCGCATTCCGAAAACCCGTCACGGGATTTCCCCACACCACTGGGCGTCCGCCCACCGCAAGACGCACCTGTTCGGAGTCCCCTGTGCCACCCAACTTTTCGACGGCGGCTTCCACCAGCGCCTGCGCCTCGCGAATGGCCGCTTCGTCGGCATCGCTTCTGATGCCCGCCTGGATTAGCCGCCGCACCGCATCGGTGATCGGCGAGTACACCGCCTGCAACCGCTCGTGCTCGGCGTCACTGATCTCCTCGAAGGAGAAATCTATCGATTCAGCCACGTACGTTAACCACCAAAGACCTTTCGTACCACCGTCTTCGCCCGACGGGTCACGCGCAGATAGTTGTCGAGAAACTCGCCGCCGTCATCGGTGTCCCAACCCGCGGCAAGCGCGACCGCGTTCAGCTGCTTGCCCGGCCCCGGCAGTTGGTCGGTTGGCTTGCCGCGCACCAACACCAGCGCATTGCGGGCCCGTGTCGCGGCCAGCCACGCCTCGCGCAGCAAGGCGACGTCCCCCTCGGCGATCAGCTCTGCCGCACCGATCGCATCCAACGTCTGCAACGTCGACGTGTTGTGCAGCGCGGGAATCTCATGTGCATGCCGAAGCTGCAGCAGCTGAACCGTCCACTCGACGTCGGCCAGCCCGCCACGGCCAAGTTTGGTGTGCGTGTTGGGATCTGCGCCGCGCGGCAGTCGCTCCGAGTCGACGCGCGCCTTGATTCGCCGGATCTCCTGCACCGCCTCGGCCGACACGCCGCCCGACGGATACCGCGTCTTGTCGGCAAGCAACAAGAACTGTTGACCGAGGTCCTCGTCTCCGGCGACCCAGTGCGCCCGCAGCAGCGCCTGAATCTCCCACGGCTGCGCCCACTGTTCGTAGTACGTCGCGTACGACGACAAGGTCCGCACCAATGAACCATTACGGCCTTCCGGCCGCAGACCCGCGTCGACCTCGAGCGGCGGGTCGGCGCTCGGCGTCCCCAGTAGCGAACGCACCTGCTCGGCGACCGTGATCGACCAACGCACAGCGGCGGATTCGTCAACCCCCGCAACAGGTTCGCAGACGAACATAACGTCGGCGTCGGAGCCGTAGCCCAACTCGCCCCCGCCCAGCCGGCCCATTCCGATGACCGCGATGCGTGCAGGCGGTTCACCGTCCGAAGGCGCAAGTCCTCGGATCACCGCATCCAACGCCGCCTGCAGCACCGCAGCCCATACCGATGTCAGCGCCTTGCACACATCGACGACGTCGAGCATTCCCAGCAGATCCGCCGACGCGATGCGGGCCAGCTCGCGTCGACGCAGAGTCCTCGCCGCCGCGATCGCGCGCACCGGCTGGGCATGCCGCCCCGCCGACGCGACCAACGCGCGAGCCAACCCGTCGGGTTCGACCTCGAGCAGCTTCGGCCCTGTGGGTCCGTCCGCGTACTGCTGGATCACCTCGGGGGCCCGCATCAGCAGGTCCGGTACATACGCCGACGTTCCCAGCACGTACATCAGCCGCTTCGCCACCGCGCCCTCGTCGCGCAGCGTGGACAGATACCACCGATGGTCGGACAGCTCGTCGCTGATCCGGCGGTACGACAGCAGCCCCGCGTCGGGGTCGGGCGTATCCGACAGCCAGTCCAGCAGCGTCGGCAGCAGCACCTGCTGCACCCTGCCGCGTCGGCCACTGGACCCGGTCAACGCCGCCAGATGCGTCAAAGCGCTCTGCGGGCTCTCGTATCCCAGTGCGGCAAGCTGCCGTTCGGCCGCGCCAGGGGTCAGCATCGCCGGCTGCCCGACGCCCTCGAGCAGCGGCTGATAGAACAGCTTGACGTGTAGCCGCGACACGCGGTGGCTCTGCCGTTTGAGCTCCTCGCGCAGCACTCCGAGGGAGTCGTGCTGGCCGTCGGGCCTCATATGCGCCGCGCGCGCCAACCAGCGCATCGACTCGTCGTCGTCCTCGTCGGGAAGCATGTGCGTGCGCTTGAGCCGCTGAAGCTGCAGCCGATGTTCGAGCAGACGCAGGAACTCATATGACGCGGTGAGGTTGGCCGCATCGTCTCGGCCGACGTATCCGCCTGCCCCCAGCGCCGCCAACGCATCGATCGTCGACGCCACATGCAGCGACTCGTCGTTGCGGCCGTGCACCAGCTGCAACAGCTGGACCGCGAACTCGACGTCGCGCAGCCCGCCGGTGCCGAGCTTGAGCTCACGCGTCCTCTCCCCGGCCGGCACCAGCGCCTCGACCCGGCGTCGCATCGCCTGCACCTCGGGCACGAAGTCCTCGCGCTCGCACGCCGTCCACACCATCGGCATCAGCGCGGCGATGTACTCCCCGCCGAGTGCTTCGTCCCCTGCGGCGGGTCGCGCCTTCAACAGCGCCTGGAATTCCCAGGTCTTGGCCCAGCGCTGGTAGTAGGCCACGTGCGATTCGAGTGTCCGGACCAGCTGCCCCTGCTTACCTTCCGGCCGCAGCGCCGCGTCCACCTCGAAGAACGCTTCCGACGCGAACCGCATCAGTTCGCCGGCCACCCGGGTGGTGATGGCGTCGGCCTCCTCGGCGACGAAGATGACGTCGACGTCGCTGACGTAGTTCAGCTCGCGTGCACCACACTTACCCATCGCGATGATCGCAAGCCGCGGCTCCTCGCCGTCTTCGCCGCGAACCGACCGCGTCGCCACCTTCAGCGCGGCGGCCAATGCGGCGTCGGCAAGATCGGACAGATGCTCGCCGATCGCCGTGAACGGCAGCACCGGCTCGTTCTCCACCACCGGCGCGAGGTCCAATCCGGCGAGCACCAGCAGCCGGTCGCGGTACAGCGTCCGCAGGACAGGCAGCGCATCGTTTGTGTCACTTGTCGATTCGGCAGCATCGACGAACATCACCCGCAGTTCGTCCGCCGACGGCAGCGTCACCTCGCCGGCCAGCATGTGCCAGGACGGCGGGTGTGCGACCAGGTGGTCCCCCAGCGCCAGCGATGAGCCGAGCACGCCGAACAGCCGACCGCGCAAGGCCTTGTCCTTGAGAAGCGTCTGGTTCAGTTCGCCCCAGTCATTGCCCGCCGCCTCAGCCAGTCGCACGATGGTCCGCAGTGCGACGTCGGCGTCGGGGGCCCGCGACAGCGACCACAACAGTTCGATTTGCGCTTCGGTGTTCCAGCCGAGTTGTTCCAGGTCAGCAGCGGCCGACGGGTCGACCAGCCCTAGCCGGCCAACGCTGGGCAGCTTCGATCGCTGCGTCGCAGGTTTGGCCACACTTAGAAGCTATCGCAGCCCGTTTCGCAGGCCCCGATAGCTGCCCGCTAGAGCGACAGGTAGGTCTTCAGCTCGAACGGCGTGACGTGGCTGCGGTAGTTCTCCCACTCGGTCCGCTTGTTGCGAAGGAAGAAGTCGAACACGTGCTCCCCCAACGCTTCCGCCACGAGCTCGGAGCCTTCCATCTGCTCCAGCGCCACGCCGAGGCTGCCGGGCAGCTCCCGATACCCCATCGCGCGACGCTCCTCGGGCGTGAGGCTCCAGACGTTGTCCTCGGCCTGCGGTCCGAGCACGTAGCCCTTCTCCACACCGCGAAGGCCCGCCGCCAGCAGCACGGCGAACGTCAGATACGGGTTGCACGCCGAGTCCGGGCTTCGCACCTCGATGCGGCGCGACGACGCCTTGCGCGGCGTGTACATCGGAACCCTGACCAACGCTGACCGGTTCGCGAAGCCCCACGACGCGGCCGTTGGCGCCTCGCCGCCGTGCACCAGCCGCTTATAGGAGTTCACCCACTGATTGGTCACCGCACTGATCTCGGTGGCGTGCTCCAAAATGCCTGCGATGAAAGACTTCGCGGTGTCGGACAGCTGCAGCGGATCGTCCGCGCTGTAGAACGCGTTCGTCTCGCCCTCGAACAAACTCATATGCGTGTGCATCGCCGAGCCCGGGTATTCGGCGAACGGCTTGGGCATGAACGAGGCCTTGACGCCGTCGGCCAGCGCAACCTCCTTGACGACGTAGCGGAACGTCATCACGTTGTCGGCCATCGAAAGAGCGTCGGCGTAGCGCAGGTCGATCTCCTGCTGACCGGGCGCGCCCTCGTGATGGCTGAACTCCACCGAGATACCCATCGACTCCAGCGCGTCGATGGCATGCCGACGGAAGTTCGGCGCCGAATCGTGCACGGCCTGGTCGAAATACCCACCGTTGTCGGCCGGGATCGGCTCCGAGCCGTCGTCGGGCCCCGGCTGCAGAAGGAAGAACTCGATCTCCGGGTGGACGTAACAGGAAAAGCCGAGGTCACTGGCCTTGGCCAACTGGCGCCGGAGCACGTGCCGCGAGTCCGCCCACGACGGCGAACCGTCGGGCATGGTGATATCGCAGAACATCCGCGCCGAGTGGTGCTTACCCCCGCTCGTGGTCCACGGCAGCACCTGGAAGGTGGACGGATCCGGTCGGGCGACGGTGTCGGACTCCGAGACCCGCGCAAAGCCTTCGATCGACGAACCGTCGAAGCCGATGCCCTCCTCGAAGGCTCCCTCGAGTTCGGCGGGCGCGATCGCGACCGACTTGAGGAATCCGAGCACATCGGTGAACCACAACCGGACGAATCGAATGTCCCGTTCTTCCAGCGTGCGCAGCACAAATTCCTTTTGCCGATCCATAACCGCAGCGTAGGTACCGGCTGTTAATTCTGTGTTACGGATGAGGCACCAGACCCGCGAATTCACGGCCGTCGCATACGACAGCGCGGATTCGACCGCTGTTTGGCGCGCTCCCGCCGCTGGTTTAGGACTCGGTGCAGGTTCGGCTCAGGCCGACCAGATCTGGGTGCCCAATATCCCGGGGATCCCCTGGGGCGGGGGACACTGGGTTGATCAGTGGATTCCTGACGCTCCGCCAGGCCAGGTCAAGAAGTGGTGCCCGCCTCCCTTCGACTCCCCGCCCGGTCATTGGTACGGGGGTCCGCACGGGACTCCCTGCACCTAGAGATGTCTAGCAGCGCAGCCCGACTGGCGGTTGAACGCCGTTGATGAGGAAAGCGACGACGGCGGTGTCGACGCAGGCATCGCCATTGAACACCACGGTGTGCTGGGTACCGTCGAACGTGATCAGACCGGCGCCCATCTGCTGAGCCAGATCGACACCGGCCTGATAAGGCGTTGCCGGGTCGTGGGTGGTGGATACGACGACGACCTTGCCCGGGCCGGGTGAGACGGCCGCGTGGGGCGTCGATGACGCCTTCACGGGCCACATCGAACAAACATCACGCGGAGCGAAACCCGTGAAGGAGCCGTAGCTCAGGAACGGTGCGGCCTGCCTGCTGCGTCGGTCGGCGTCCACCCACACGGCCGGATCGGCCGGGAACTGCGAGTTGACGCAGCGGATGCCGTAGAAAGCATCCTGCGAATTCTGGTAGTGCCCGGACGGGCTTCGCTTCAGGTAGTCGTCGGCGAGCAGAAGCAGGTCGCCGGGATCGGTTCTGCGCTGCAGCCCGAGCAGACCGCTGGTGAGGAACTTCCAATACTGCTTCGAGTAGAGCGCGTTGACGGTGCCGGTGATCGCGTCCTGATAGCTAAGGCCGCGCGGATCGGACGTTCTGGCGGGCTGGGTGACCAGCGGGTCGATCAGCTGGTGGTAGCGGTTGACGAACTGCGTCGGATCGGTGCCGAGCGGGCACCCGGTCGATTGCGCGCAGTCGGCGGCGTAATCCTCGAATGCCGTTTGGAACCCGGCCATTTGGCGCAGGTTCTCCTCGATCGGGTCAAGGCTCGGATCGATGGCGCCGTCAAGGACCATGGCCCTGACCCGGTTGGGGTATGCCTCGGCGTACGCCGCACCGATTTCGGTGCCGTACGAGAACCCGAGGTAGTTGAGCTGGTTCTCGCCGAGTGCGGCGCGCACGACGTCCATGTCCTGCGCGGTCGGCACCGTCCCGACGTTCGCCAGGAATTCCGTGCCGACCCGGTCGGCACACTTCTGCGCGAAGTCGCGGTTGATGGCGTCGATGTGCGCGACGCCTGCCTGGCTGTAGTCGGCGTTGGGTTCCCGACGGTAGGCGTCGAATTCGGCGTCAGTGCGACAACGCAATTCGGGCGTGGAGTGCCCGACCCCGCGCGGGTCGAAGCCGACAAGGTCGAACCGGCGACCGATCTCGGTGCCTGCGAGCCCGGCGCCCATGCCCGCGACGGTGTCGACCGCCGAAGCACCAGGCCCGCCGGGGTTCACCATCAACACACCGATCCGGTCACCGCTCGCAGGTATCCGAATGACCGCCAGTTGCGCCTGTGCGCCTTCGGGATTGGCGTAGTCGACGGGGACCGACACCGTGCCGCACTGGGCAGTCGGAATGGTGCTGGTATCGCCGACGACCTGATCGCAGCCCGCCCAGACCGGCGCCTGGCCGTAGGTCTGCGTCGCCGCTCCTTCCGGCGTCGCCGACGCGGGCGGACACCCGACGCCCGCGGCCAGCACACATGCCAGCAGCGTCGCGCCACTCCTCCCCGCCCGCCGCATGGCAGTCATCGTCGCACGCCCGTCATGGGCGCGGCGAAGCCGCAATCGGACGGTGACCGTTGCGAGACCTTTGCGTGCCCAGGAGCCGAGATTCGTTGATCAGCAACGGGTGTCCGGTGGCGGAACCTTCACGTCGATCAGGTAGGTCGCGACGATGTCGTCGACGCATGCGTTGCCCTGGAACGCGACGGTGTGCTGCGTTCCGTCGAAGGTCAGCAGTGTGCCGCCGAGTTGCTTGGCCAGATCGACGCCGGCCTGATACGGCGTCGCCGGGTCGTTCGTCGTGGAGATCACCAACGTCGGCGGCAGACCCTTGACGGAGATCTCGTGCGGCTCCGTCGTCGGCGGCACCGGCCAGAACGAGCAGGTGTCCTTCGGGGCCAATCCGGTGAACTCGCCGTAGTTCATGAACGGCGCCAACTCGCGGGACCGGCGATCCTTCTCGACGAGCTTGGCATTGTCGGTGATCGCAGGCGAGTCGACGCAGTTGACGGCGACGCGCACGTCGGTCGCGTTGTCGTAGTGCCCGGTGGTGAGGTCGCGGTGCATGTACAGGTCCGACAACCTCAGCAACATGTCGCCGCGACCCTCCCTGAGCTCTTTGAGACCGTCGGTGAGGCGCGGCCAGATGCTCGGCGAGTACAGCGGCAGGATGGTGCCGACGAGCGCATCGCTGTAGGCGAGCCCGCGCGGGTCCTGCGTCTTGGCGGGCTGGTCCACCAGCGGTTCGACCATGCTCTTGTAGATTGCGGTCGCTTTGGCGGGGTCGGTGCCCAGCGGGCAATTCGGGTCTTTCGCGCAGTCGGCGGCGTAGTCGTCGAACGCCTTCTGGAACGCTGCGGTCTGACGCAGGTCCTCCTCGATCGGATCGGCGTTGGGGTCGATCGCGCCGTCGAGCACCAACGCGCGCACGTTCTGCGGGAACTCTTCGGCGTATGCGCCACCGATCCGGGTGCCGTATGAGAAGCCGAGATACGTCAGCTTGTCGTCGCCGAGCGCCTCGCGAATTTGGTCGAGATCCTTGACGACGCTGGCGGTGCCGACGTTGGCAAGGAACTCCTTGCCCGACTTGTCGAGGCAGCGCTGCACGAACGCCTCGGTCTCGCTGTTGATGTGCGCGATGCCCTCCGGCGTGTAGTCGACCTGAGGATCGGCCCGAAGCCGGTCGTTGTCCTCGTCGGAGTTGCACCACACCGCTGGGGTCGATTCGGCGACGCCGCGCGGGTCGAAGCCGACCAGGTCGAAGCGTTCCCGCACGGATGTCGGCATTGTGCTGACCAGGCTGGCGGCCGACTCGACACCGGATTCGCCAGGACCGCCGGGGTTGATCACCAGCGAGCCGATCTTGTCGCCGGTGGCCTTGAACCGGATCATCGCCAGCTGAGCAACATCACCGTCAGGCTTGCTGTAGTCCACCGGCACGGAAAGCTTGCCGCATTCGGCCCCAGGCGGAATGGGCGCCAGCGGGTTGGTCTCCTGACACGGGCCCCACTGAATCGGCGACCCCGGCGGCGGCACCGCGACAACGGCGCGACCGTCGACCACCTTGCTGCAACCCGCCACCAGCAACACAACCAGTGACGTCGCAAGGATCGCCTTGTTGAGCCTCATGGCACCACATGCTGCCATGAACCCACATCAGTCCTGGCAGACCGCTACTCCCGCGGGTCTAGCCCGCGCTTTCCAACAGCTCGTCGAGGGCGACCTCGAAGTCGTCGGCGAGCTCCCACAGATCGGGCAAAAGCTCAGGGCACGAGACAATGCCTACATCCAGCTTGCCGCTCAGCGACATCACAGTGATGTTGAGACCCGACCCGTGGAAGATCGGCCCGAGCGGGTACATCGCCTTGACCTCGGAGCCGAGGAAATACAGCGGCACCTGCGGTCCTGGCACATTGGAGACGACGAGGTTGTGCACCGGGCGCGCCCCGCTCAGCCCGGTCCTGGCATACAGCCGCATGGCGACCCCGAACACGGCGGGCGCGGCGAACTGCGACCAGTCCTGCAGCAGGGTTGCCCCGATGGCCGAGCTGTGTTGCTTGGCAACGGAATTCGCGCCTGCGATCGCCTTCAACCGCTCGGCCGGTGAGTCGATGTGGGTCTCCAGGCTGGAGAACATCCCCGACACCTGGTTGCGGCCGGGTCGGTCGGACTTGTCGTGCACTGACACCGGAACCATCGCGACCAGCGTCGAATCCGGAAGCTCGCCACGGTCTTCCAGGAACTTCCGCAGCGTGCTGGACACCAGCGCCATCACCACGTCGTTGACCTTGACCCCGAAGTGGTTTTTCACCTTCTTGATGCCCTCGAGGTCAAGCTGCGCGTAGGCGATGTTGCGGTGACCGGTCACGTTGGCGTTGAACGCTGTCTTCGGCGCTACGAACGGCGCCTTCATCGCCTGCCCGCCGCGCGCCCGCTTGACGGTGTCGACGACGGTGTTGATCGTCGACGGCACAACGTTGGCGAGCTTCAGCGGCCGGGTCGCGAACTTCACCGCACCGCTGATCGCGATCTCCAGTTCACTCGCACCACCGACGCCGTCGACCGGATCGGGTGCGGGCGCATCCGGTTCGGTGCTGCACAGCTGCGACATCAGGTTGGCGCCTGTCACGCCGTCCACGCCCGCGTGATGCACCTTGGTCATCACCGCCAGCCGACCGCCGGCGTGCGCATCGGTGCCCGCGATGTTCTCGATGACCCACATCTCCCACAACGGCCTGCTGCGGTCCAACGGCAGCGACGCGATGTGCCCGCAGATCTCGGCCAACTCCTGGCGACCGCCTGGCGAAGGCAGGCCGATGCGGTGCAGATGCCGGTCGACGTCGAAGTCCGGGTCATCGACCCACACGGGATGGTCGGGGTTGAAGCGGCTGTCGGCGAGTTTCTCGCGGAACTGCGGCATCGCCTTGATGCGCAGCGCCAGTTCGTCGCGCATCCGGTCGAAGGTGTAGCCCCCCGGCATCGTCGACGTGTCCAGCTCCAGAATCGAGCACACATGCAATGGCTGTGCTGCGGTTTCGAGGTAGAGGAAGCTGGCGTCGAGTCCGCTGAGCCGTTGCATGGGCTGATCGTAGTGTGAGGAAATCCACTTAACCGTGAGTTCACCTTCTTGCCAGGCGGTGGCACACTTGGGGGGTCAGACGAACCCGGGGACCCGCAAGCGGGCCTCGAGGATCGACCGAACAGACAAAGGGACAACGATGTCTGAGCAAACTGTTTACGGTGCTGCCGAGGCAAAGGCGCGGACGAAGGTCCGCACCCATCATCTGCACAAGTGGAAGTCAGAAGGCCACAAGTGGGCCATGCTGACCGCTTACGACTTCTCCACCGCCCGCGTTTTCGATGACGCGTGCATTCCGGTGCTTCTCGTCGGTGACTCCGCCGCCAACGTGGTGTACGGCTACGACACCACGGTTCCGGTGACAATCGACGAACTCATCCCGCTGGTTCGCGGCGTGGTGCGCGGTGCGCCCCATGCACTGGTGGTCGCCGACATGCCGTTCGGCAGCTACGAGGCCGGGCCGCAGCAGGCGCTGGAGACCGCGACCCGCTTCCTCAAGGAGACCGGTGCACACGCGGTCAAGCTGGAGGGTGGCGAACGGGTGGCCGACCAGGTCGCGACGCTGACGCAGGCCGGCATCCCGGTGATCGCCCACATCGGCTTCACGCCGCAGAGCGTCAACGGTCTCGGCGGCTTCCGGGTCCAGGGCCGCGGGGACGCGGCCGAGCAGACGGTCCACGACGCGATCGCCGTCCAGGAGGCCGGCGCCGTCGCCGTCGTGCTGGAGATGGTGCCCGCGGAACTGGCCACCCAGATCACCGGCAAGCTGACGATCCCGACCATCGGGATCGGCGCGGGGCCGAACTGTGATGCGCAGGTGCTGGTTTGGCAGGACATGGCGGGCATGACGAGCGGTAAGACCGCCAAGTTCGTCAAGCGTTTCGGCGACGTCGGCTCGGAGTTGCGCGGCGCAGCAACGCAATACGCTGACGAGGTGGCCAGCGGGGCGTTCCCCGCCGAGGAGCACAGCTTCTAGCTGAACTCGGGTTTGCGCTTGGCCATGAACGCGTCGACCCCTTCGCGGCCCTCCGCGGATTCGGCGCGTCCGGCGATGATGCGGCTTTCGAACTCCATCTGCTCCTCCAGGCCGCTGGAGAAGGTGGAAAGCATCAGCGCCTTGACTGCACCGTTGGAACCGCTTGCGGTGGAAGCCATTTGGGTGGCGAGCTGATCGGTCCGCGCGGCGAGTTCGTCGTCGGGCACCACCTCGGTGACCAGCCCCCACTGCGCCGCCTCTTCGGCGGACAGGGTCCGGTTGGTCAGCATCAGCTCCTTGGTCTTGGTGATGCCGATTAGCCGGGGCAGGAAATATGACGAGCTGCCGTCGGGGCTGAGCCCGACCTTGGTGTAGGCCATCGTGAACGACGCCGACTGGGCCGCCAACACCAGGTCGCCGGTGACCGCGATGGAGAAGCCCGCACCCGCGGCCGTGCCGTTGACCGCGGTGATCAACACCGCATCCATCCGGGCGAACGTCGAGGTCGCCCGGTGCAGGCTGTCGGCGACGCCCTTGATGTGCCGACCCCGACTGGGTGCCGTCGCGAAAGACTTGAGATCGCCTCCGGCACTGAAGAACTTGCCAGACCCGGTCAGCACCACGACCTTCGTCGCCGGGCTGTCACAGAGGGCCGCGGCGTCGGCCAGCTCACGAGTCATCGTGTCGTTCATCCCGTTTGCGGCATCGGGCCGGTTGAGGGTGATACGCGCGATCGGGCCGGACTGCTCGAGCGTGATGGTCTGGAATTCGGTCACCCCAGGACTCTAGCTGGGCCGTTTACCTGCGTATGGCACGCTGAGCAGTCGAGCGCACACAACGAGGGTGGAGATGGCAGGCGGCAGGCCGAAGACGTCCCGGCACACCGAGGTCGAGCGAAAGTTCGACGTCGTCGACTCGACGCTTTCGCCGTCGTTCGAGGGGCTTTCGACGGTCGCGCGGGTGGAACGGTCCCCCTCTCAGCACCTCGAGGCCGTCTACTTCGACACGCCCGACCACGACCTGGCCGCGCACCGCATCACGCTGCGCAGGCGCACCGGCGGAGCTGACGCCGGTTGGCACCTCAAACTGCCCGCAGGGCCGGATACCCGAACCGAGGTCCGCACCCCGCTGGATGACGGGATCGGCGGCGTCGTGCCGGACGGCCTGCGGGACATCGTGCTGGCCATCGTCCGCAACCGCCCGCTGGGACCGGTGGCGCGGATTTCCACGGACCGCACCGTCGACGTTCTCTACGACTCCGCAGGCTCCCCGATCGCCGAGTTCAGCGACGACAAGGTGATCGCGTCGGCAGGTGAGGGCGACCAGCTGCAGTGGCGCGAGTGGGAGCTGGAGCTTGCCGAGGGCGCATCGCGCGATTTGTTGGACAGGTTGGCGAACCGCCTGCTCGATGCTGGCGCGGCGGCCGCAGGCCACGGGTCCAAGCTGGCTCGGGTGCTCGCGAGCGCCACGGACGACGAGGCGAAGCCGAAGCCGAAAGCCGATCCGATCCACAAGGCGGTCGCCGAGCACGTGCGCGAGTTGGTCGAGTGGGACCGCGCAGTGCGGGCTGATGTCTATGACTCCGTGCACCAGATGAGGGTGGCAACCCGGAAGATCCGCAGCCTGCTTCAGTCCGCAGAGGGCGCATTCGGAATCTCCAGCGACGCGTGGGTCCTCGACGAGCTGCGCCAGCTTGCCGCGGTGCTCGGCGTGGCGCGCGACGCCGAGGTGCTGGCGCAGCGCTACGAGAAAGCACTCGACGAGCTACCCGAGGAACTGGTCCGCGGTCCCATTCGGAGACGCCTGGTGGACGGCGCCAAACGTCGCTATAGGTCGGGTCTGCGGCGGTCGTTGATCGCGATGCGATCGGACCGCTATTTTCGCCTTCTCGACGCGCTCGACGGGCTCGTCGCGGCGGAGCCGCCGCCCACCGCCACAGATGACGAACCCGCGACGGCCACCATCGATTCGGCCTACAAGCGCGTGCGCAAGGCCGCCAAGCGCGCGTCCGACGCCGCCAGTGAGGACCGCGACGAATCGCTGCACCGAATCCGCAAGGGCGCCAAGCGGCTTCGGTACACGGCGGCCGCGACGGGCGCCGACAAGGTGTCCGATCGCGCCAAGAACATTCAGAGCCTGCTGGGCGACCACCAGGACAGCGTGGTCAGCCGCACCCACCTGAGCCAGCAGGCCGATGCCGCTCACGGCGCAGGCGAGGACACGTTCACCTACGGCCTGCTGTACGCGCAGGAGGACGAGTTGGCGATCGATGCGCGCCGACAACTCGACAGTGCGCTCAAGAAGCTGGCCAAGTCGGTACGGAAAACCCACTAGGGGCGAACGAGTTGGCCTGTAAGCCGGATCCTGTCCCTCGCCGTCGCGGATAACCACGGCGGCGAGGCGGCGACCATCCATCTGGGCACACCGTCGCCGGGTGCCTCGAGCGGCCTACCCGCAGGCTCGGGCGAGCAACCCTCGAGCGCCTGCGCGGCCGCACCAGGTGCGGCCTCTTGGCCTTGCTTCGGGTGGGGTTTGCCTAGCCATCCCGGTCACCCGGGATGCTGGTGCGCTCTTACCGCACCGTTTCACCCTTACCACTAAAGGTGGCGGTCTGTTTTCTGTGGCACTTTCCCGCGAGTCACCTCGGATTGCCGTTAGCAATCACCCTGCTCTGTGAAGTCCGGACTTTCCTCGAACGGCCCTAGAGCCGTCCGCGGCCGCCCGGCCAACTCGTTCGCCCGTACATAATATTCTCATGGCGCAGGTACCTCCGGCCCGTTACCTGCAAAGGGCGAAGGATCTGGTCGATTCGCGCTACGCCGACCCGATCACGGTGGACGATCTGGCGACTGCTGCGGGTCTGTCGCGGGCCCATTTCAGCCGGATGTTCACGCGCACGTTCGGCGAGTCGCCGCGGGCCTACCTGCAAACCCGACGGCTGGAGCGGGCCGCCTCCCTGCTCCGATACACCGACCGCTCGGTCGCCGATATCTGTGTGATGGTCGGCCTGCAGAGCGTGGGGTCGTTCACGACGAGCTTCACCCGCGTCTACGGCATGCCGCCCGCCGCGTACCGGGCGAACATGCCCCCGGCGGTGATGTCTGCTCGGGTGCCCAGTTGTGTGCTCGCGCGCGACACCCGGCCGCCTCCGGACAGCCGCGTGAAGACAGCACACGGGGAGAAGACGGGACCGGTTAGCCGACCGTAGCGTCGGTTCCATGATGAGAATCGGAAGTGCCCACCTGTGGGTCCATGATCAAGAAGTCGCATTGAAGTTCTGGACCGAGAAGGTCGGCATGGAACTGCGTGAGGACGTTTCGTTCCCCGAGGAGATGGGCAGCTTCCGCTGGCTGACCGTCGGCCCGCCGGGACAGGACGATGTCAACGTGGTGCTGATGGCGGTTCCTGGCGAACCGGTGATGGACGAGGGCACCCGCAAGCAGGTGCTTGACCTCACCGCCAAGGGCTTCGCGGGCACGGTGTTTCTGATCACCGACGACGTCGACAAGTCCTATCGGGAGATGACCGAGCGGGGCGTGGAGTTCAACGAGCCGCCCAACCAGATGCCGTACGGCATCGACTCCGGTTTCCGCGATCCGTCGGGAAACAGCGTCCGCCTGACCCAACTCGCACAGGGCTGGCCTAATACTTAGGCGGTGCGAATCTCCAGGGCCGCGCTAGAGTCAGCGGCCTTCTTCGTCGTCGCGCCGGGAACCTTTGTCGGGCTGGACCCGTGGTTGATCACCCATAGGGAGATCCCCGGGTCGAGGCCGGTGGCACACCGATGCCCGTCGCATCGACCGAGCGGCGTGTCGTCACGGGCTTCAGGCGGTTTGTGCGCAATCCGATGTACGTCGGCCTGCTCACCGTAATCCTCGGCCAGACACTGCTTTTCGACAGCATCTGGCTCGTCGTCTACGCGGTGATCGGATGGATCGTCACGGCATCATTCGTGCGGTGGTACGAAGAACCCACGCGCGTGTGCACGTACGGCGAACAGTACGAGGAGTATCGCCGCAACGTACCTACGTGGTCGCCGCGGCTCACGCCATGGAAGCCGACTTAGAAGGGCGGTTCGTCGAGCTTGTTGAGTTCGCGTTCGGCTTGGATGGCTGCGGC
>CADEGF010000019.1 GCA_902826815.1 uncultured Mycobacteriaceae bacterium | reverse complement strand
CTGTCGGCAACCCACGTTCACATGTGAGTGAGGCCCCAGCCCCTCATACCGTCTAGAGATCCACCCCGATATCGAGCACTCGCACGGAGTGGGTAAGGGCGCCGACGGCCAGGTAGTCGACGCCCGTACCCGCATATTCGGCCGCGGTGTCCAGCGAAAGCCCGCCAGACGATTCGAGTTTCGTTCCGGGGGCGCGGGCGTCGCGGCGTTGCGCCGCGATCTGCGTCTGCCAGACCGGGAAGTTGTCCAGTAGAACGAGTGCTTCTTCTCCTAAGTCCTCGGCAAGCACGGCGTCGAGCTGTTCGAGCGAATCGACTTCGACCTCGCAGGGTAGATCCGGCGCCACCTCGCGGACGGCGCGCAGCGCCGCCACGACCGAACCCGCCGCAGCAACGTGGTTGTCCTTGATCAGCGCCGCGTCGCCCAGTCCCATCCGGTGGTTGACGCCTCCGCCGACCCGCACGGCGTACTTCTGCAGCGCCCGCAGTCCCGGCAGCGTCTTACGGGTGTCGCGGATCTTCGCGTTGGTGCCCTCGACCGCCTCGACCCACGCCGCGGTCGCCGTCGCGATGCCCGACAGGTGGCAGACCAGGTTGAGCATGGTCCGCTCCGCGGTGAGCAGACCCTGCGTCGGCGCCTCGATGACCAGCACCACGCCGCCTGCGTCGAGGCGGGCACCGTCCGCCACGCGTTCCTTGCACCGGTAGCCGTCGGGGCCGAGCACTTCGTCGAGCACGAGGAGCGCGACGTCGACCCCGGCGATCACGCCCGGTTCCCGCGTCACCATCGACGCCGTCGTGGAGGCGTCGGCGGACACCGTCGCCAGCGTGGTCACGTCGGGCCCGTAGCGCAGGTCTTCCTCGAGTCCGCGGGCGATCACCCTGCGAGCCTCAGTGAGCTCGTCGGCGTTGAGTTCCATCAGCAGCAGGCCGCCGCGAACGCCTGGCTGTGGGCCAACGCCGGGTCCGGGTCCGGGAAATCGGACCGGTGATGGCAGCCCCGAGATTCATTGCGCGCCAGCGCGGCACCTGCGACGGCGCGGGCGGTGGCCGTCAGCGCGACGTCCTCGAAACTCGCCCGGCAGTCGAGGTCGCGCGGATCAGCGGCCTCGAGTTCGCGGGTCAGATGCTGCAGCCCGTCGGCGTCGCGGACCACCGACGCGTAGCGCGACATCGCCCGCTGCAATTTCCTGCGTGGCAACGCAACCCGCGTCTCGACCTCTGGCAGTTGGGCATCCGTGGCTTGGGCGTCGGAAGCGTGCTCAGCGGCTCCGTGTCCGGCGCGCGCACCCACAACCAGGCCTTCCAGAAGGCTGTTCGACGCCAATCGGTTCGCGCCGTGCATGCCGGTGCGGGCCACCTCCCCCGCGGCGAACAACCCCGCGAGCCCGGTACGGCCCTGGACGTCGGCGACGACGCCGCCGCAGCTGTAATGTGCACCGGGCAGAACCGGAATCGGTTGGCGCGTCGGGTCGATACCCGCCGCAAGGCACGCCGCCGTCACCGTGGGGAACCGTCGCTCGAAGTCGGAGATGCCGCGCGCGTCCAGGTATGCGCACGGGTCACCGGTTTCGCGCAAGCGCGCGTCGATGGCACCCGCCACGACGTCGCGCGGTGCAAGATCGCCCATCGGGTGAACGCCTGCGGTGATCGAATTGCCCTGTCGGTCAAGCAGAATTCCGCCCTCGCCGCGGACGGCTTCGGTGATCAACGGGCGGCGTCCGCCCGCGTTGCCGTCGAACAGCATGGTCGGGTGAAACTGAATGAACTCGATATCGCTGATCGGCACGCCTGCCCACAACGCCAGCGCGACACCGTCGCCGGTGGATCCCTCGGGGTTCGTCGTCGCCGTATAGAGATGCCCAAGGCCACCCGTGGCGAGGACCACCGACGGCGCAGCCACGATGCCCGGCCCGTCGGAGTTGAGCACGTGCACACCGGTCACCGCGCCTTCAGCGTGGATGACCTCGAGCGCGACGTGGTTACGGCGGATATCGAGCGTTTCCGCGGCGTGGTCCAGCGCCCGCTGCACCTCCGCCCCGGTGGCGTCACCGCCGGAATGGATGATGCGGCGGCGTGAATGCCCGCCCTCCCTCGTCAGCGACCAGCGGCCCGGCTCCGCCTCGTCGAAACGCGCTCCGTCGTCGACCAATTCGCGGACCGCGCGGTACCCGTCGGCGACGATCGACCGAACGGCATCCGGGTCGCACAAACCCGCTCCTGCGGCGATCGTGTCAGCAACGTGGGCGTCGATCGAGTCGTCGGTGTCCGGCAGCACCACGGCGATGCCGCCTTGGGCATAGAACGTCGCGGTATCGGCGGCCTTGCTCAACACGACGACCTTGCGTCCGCGCCGATGTGCAGCCAGGGCAGCGACCAGACCGGCCACCCCGGTGCCGACCACCACCACGTCGGCGCGTTGATGCCACATCATTCACCGCCGCCGGGTGTGCCGATCTCGATCATTCGCTGCACGCTGGCCCGCGCGCGCGCCGCGGCAGCTGGATCGACGTCGACCTCGTCGGCCCCCTCGATCAGGCAACGCAGCAGCGCGGCAGGGGTGATCATCTTCATGTACTTGCACGACGCGCGGTCGTTGACGGCGCGGAAGTCGACTTCCGGTGCGGCCCGCCGCAATTGGTGCAGCATGCCGACCTCGGTGGCGACCAGCACCTGGCGGGCGTTGGTCTCGCGGGCAGCATCGAGCATGCCGCCGGTGGACAGGATCTTCACCCGGTCCTCGGGGAACGCGCCTTCACCGGCCAGGTAGAGCGCCGAGGTCGCGCAGCCGCATTCCGGATGCACGTACAGTTCGGCGTCCGGGTGCGCGAGTGCCTTATCGGCCAGCTCGTCGCCGTTGATCCCGGCGTGCACGTGGCACTCGCCTGCCCAGATGTGAAGGTTCTCGCGACCGGTGACGCGCCGCACGTGCGCGCCGAGGAATTGGTCAGGGCAGAACAGCACATCGCGGTCCTCGGGGATGGAGGCCACCACCTCGACCGCGTTGGATGACGTGCAGCAGATGTCGGTCTCCGCCTTCACGGCCGCTGTGGTGTTCACGTAGGACACCACGACCGCGCCGGGGAATTCGGCTTTCCATGCGCGCAGGTCGTCGGCCGTGATCGAGTCGGCAAGCGAGCAGCCTGCGCGCTGATCCGGAATCAGCACCGTCTTTTCGGGGGACAGAATCTTGGCGGTCTCGGCCATGAAGTGCACACCGCAGAAGACGATCGTTTCCTCGGACACGTCGGCGGCGATCCGGGAGAGTGCCAACGAGTCGCCGACGTGGTCGGCGACATCCTGGATGGCGGGCAGCTGGTAGTTGTGAGCCAGCAGCGTTGCGCCGCGCAGGTCGGCGAGGCGCCGCACTTCGGCGGCCCATTCCTCGTCGCCGTCGACGCCGGAATAGCCGGTCGGACCGTTGACGATCCGCTCGTCCAACACCGTCATGGCCGCCTCCTCGCAATCCATAGGTTTTCGACTTACAATCGAAAACATGGCTAATGGTAGCACTGCACACGACGTGCTCGCCGTCGTCTTTCAAGTTCGGCAGCTGAGCACCAGAGACCCGCAGCTCAGCGTGCTGCTCTGGCAGCGCGCCAAGGAGCCGCAGCGTGGTGCGTGGTCGCTGCCCGGCGGCACCCTGCGTCACGACGAGGACATGATCAGCTCAGTTCGGCGACAACTCGCCGAGAAAGTCGATCTGCGTGAGTTAGCTCACCTGGAGCAGTTGGCTGTGTTCTCGGACCCTCACCGGGTTCCCGCCGTGCGCACCATCGCGTCCACGTTTCTGGGCCTCGTGCCGTCCCCCGCCACCCCGGAGCTGCCGCCCGACACGCGCTGGCATCCGGTGAACACGCTGCCGCCGATGGCATTCGACCACGGCACCATGATCGAGCATGCACGAACCCGCCTCGTCGCGAAGATGTCATACACCAATATCGGGTTCGCCTTGGCGCCAAAAGAATTCGCCCTCTCAACGCTACGCGACATCTACGGCGCCGCGCTCGGCTATCAGGTGGACGCGACAAACCTGCAGCGGGTACTCGGGCGTCGCGGAGTCATCACGCCGACCGGCACGACGGCGCGGTCTGGCCGCAGCGGCGGTCGGCCTGCGGCCCTCTATCGCTTCACCGAGTCCGCCTACCGGGTCACCGACGAATTCGCCGCTTTGCGGCCGCCCGGATGACGCGGTTAGCTTCTTAGAGCTCTCTTAAGCGATACTGACCCGATGGACTTGGGCAATGTCGCACCGGCCGGACCCCCCGAATGGATCGGTTCCGTACCGCATCAGGAGATCGAGCGGGGCGCCCGGCCACAGCTGCCCAGGGATGACCCGTTCTACGATCCGCCTCAGGGCTTCCAACACGCCGCGCCCGGCACTGTCCTGCGCAGCCGTGACGTCGAGGTGGCGTTTCTCGGGCTGATCCCGCAGAAGGTCGCAGCGACCCAGCTGCTGTACCGGACCACCGACATGAACGGCGCGCCCGAGGCGACCGTGACCACGGTGATCGCGCCGGCCGAACGCGGCTTCGAGCGCGTCTGCCCGGTGGTGTCCTATCAGTGCGCGATCGACGCGGTGACGTCGCGCTGCTTTCCCTCGTACGCACTCCGGCGGCGGTCGCTGGCGCCTGGCGCGCTCGCGCAGTTCGAGTTCTTCCTGATCGCCGCCGCCCTTGCCGCGGGCTGGGCCGTTTCGGTGCCCGACCACGAGGGCCGCGCGGGTGCGTGGGGCACGCCGTATGAACCGGGATACCGGATCCTCGACGGCCTGCGCGCCGCGCTCGGCACGGAGAAGCTCGGACTGTCGCCGACGGAGCCGATCGGTCTGTGGGGCTACTCCGGTGGCGGCCTTGCGACCGCTTGGGGCGCCGAGATGGCCGGCTCGTACGCGCCGGAGCTGAACATCGTCGGCGCGGTGCTCGGCTCGCCGGTCGCAAACCTGGGCCATGCGTTCCGTCGCCTCAACGGCGGCGTCTTCTCCGGGCTGCCCGCGATGGTGGTGGCCGCGCTGACCCATGCCTATCCGGACCTTGACCGCGTCATCCAGGAGCATGCGACCGACACCGGCAAGGCGATGCTGCTGCGGGCCGAGCGCATGACCACCGCCCACGCGGTGCTGCGACTGGTCGGCATGGATATGGGCAAGCTCGTCGACCGGCCGCTCGAGGAGATCCTCGACATGCCCGAGGTGCAGCACGTCTTCGACAGCATCAAGCTCGGCACGACGGTGCCAAGCGTGCCGGTGCTGGTCGTGCAGGCGGTGCATGACCCGATCGTGTCGGTCGACGACATCGACGAGCTGACCGACACCTATGAATCCGGTGGCGCGTCGGTGACCTACCACCGCGACCTGTTCAGCGAACACCTGTCGCTGCACCCACTGTCGGCGCCGATGGCGTTGCGATGGCTGACCGACCGATTCGCCGGAAAGCCGCTGAGCGAGAACATCGTTCGCACGAAGTGGCCGACGATGTTGAACCCGATGACCTACGTCGGTATGGCCAGGCTCGCGCGGATCGCCGCGAAGGTTGTTACGGGGCGGACGGTAGAACGCCGTCCATTGTGAGCGGCACAGGCAGCACCGGTTCCTCAGGAGGCCAGCCGCCGAGATCGTCGCGCGACGACGACACCGCGACGAGTGAGTAGACCAGCGCCGCCATCGCCACCGGAAAAAGCACCGACGCCGCGATCAGCCAGCCTGAGTGCGCGAAGAACACCGGCGGCGCCTCGGTCACGTAGTGCACGCGATGCTCGGGTGAGATCGGTGCACCGACGATGTCGATGACGTCATAGCGTGCCCGCACGATCAGCGCGCCCACGCCCGCGGCCGCACCGAATGCCGCCGCGGAACCGATCGCCAGCGCAGCGCACAGCACCGGTCCGCGGTGCGGCCACCACTGCCACACCAGCACCGCGGTCACCACGGCCAGCACTACGACAAGGCCTACGAGCAGGAACGCCGAATTGAAGAAGTTGTCCGTCTCGGCGCCGAGTGCGGCATGGACGCGATCGCCGCTCTTCGTCAATGCGATGACGCCGTGGACAGGCGGCGCGATCCATGCCCAGAGCGCGCCCACCGCCGCACCGGCGAGAGTCAGGCCGATCACCACTGTGACAGTGGCGCGTCCACGTGAAACACGCGGTGGTGCAACGTCATTCATCGATTGTCAAGATCCTTTGAGTCCTGTGTGCCGTGCCGCGAACACCTGGCCGACCAGCCGTCGGGGCGCACCTGCACCACCATCCGCCTGCCGCACTCCGCGCAGAACCGTGGTGGCTCGAGCCCTAGTTGGGCCGCAGTAGGCACGGCGCCCCCTGCGGGTTCGCCAGTGTAGACGTTGAACTCGGCGGTCCCCATCGTCAAAGCCACCGCTAGATGGTGGCGTTGAGCGCCTTGATCGGCATCTGCAGATCGTCGAGCAGTTCGAGGTCCGACTCCGCCGGGCGTCCCAGCGTCGTCAGGTAGTTGCCGACGATGACTGCGTTGATGCCGCCGAGGATGCCCTGTTTCGCGCCGAGGTCGCCGAGCGTGATCTCGCGGCCGCCTGCGAACCGCAACATGGTCCGCGGCAACGCCAGCCGGAACGCCGCGACCGCCTTGAGGGCCTCCGACGCAGGCAGCACGTCCAGATCGCCGAACGGTGTGCCCGGGCGCGGGTTGAGGAAGTTCAGCGGAACCTCGTGGGGATCGAGCTCGGCAAGGTTGGCCGCGAACTCGGCGCGCTGCTCGAGGGTCTCGCCCATGCCGAGAATGCCGCCGCAGCAGACCTCCATACCGGCCTCCCGGACCATCGACAGGGTGTCCCAGCGCTCATCCCAGGTGTGTGTGGTCACCACCTCACCGAAGAACGACTTCGCCGTCTCGAGGTTGTGGTTGTAGCGGTGAACGCCCATCTCGGAGAGCCGCTCGACCTGGTCGGCCGTCAGCATGCCCAGCGAGCAGGCGATCTGGATGTCGACCTCGTTGCGGATCGCCTCGATGCCAGCGGCGACCTGGGCCAGCAGCCGCTCGTCGGGGCCGCGCACGGCCGCCACGATGCAGAACTCCGTCGCACCGGACTTGGCGGTCTGCTTGGCGGCTTCGACAAGGCTCGGGATGTCGAGCCGCGCGCTGCGCACCGGGGAGGCGAACAGGCCGGACTGGGAGCAGAAATGGCAGTCCTCGGGGCAGCCGCCGGTCTTGAGGCTGATGATGCCCTCGACCTCGACCTCGGGGCCGCACCAACGCATCCGCACCTCGTGCGCCAGCGCGAGCAGCTCATCGAGGCGGTCGTCGGACAGCTGCAGGACGGTCAGCACCTGGTCCTGCGTCAGGCCCTCACCACGTTCGAGCACCTGCTCGCGGGCCTCGGTCAGGATGTCGGTCAAAGCCATGCTCCCATCAAAGAACTTGAACACCGTTCAGGTTATGGTAGCCGGGTGCAGCTGCACAAACGCGACGTGGTCGATGCGGCGACGGCGATCCTGGACAACTACGGGATCGCCGACCTGACGATGCGCAGGCTTGGCCGCGAGCTGAACGTCTCCCCCGGCGCCCTCTACTGGCATTTCGCCAACAAGCAGCAGCTACTCGGTGCGATCGCGGACCGGATCCTCGAGCCGGTCGATGACGTCCCGGGCGACTGGCAGGACCGGCTGGTGGGGATCTGCGGCCGGCTACGGGACGCGCTGCTGTCGCACACCGACGGCGCCGAGTTGGTCTCGGCCAGCTTCGCGGCGGGCCAATCCGATGCGATGACGCGCATCGTGGCCCGCCTCGGCGACGCCGCAGGCGATGCCGGAGTGGAACCCTCGAATGCCGAACTGGCCGCCCGCACCGTCGTCTACTACGTGCTGGGCTTCACCGCCGACGAGCAGTCCCGGCTGCAGTGGGACGCCGCAGGCGCCGAACTGCCCGACGGACAGTCGGTGCTCGCCGACGATGCCGGGGCACGCTTCGGCTTCGGCCTCGCCCTGCTCGTCGACGGTATCGGCGCTCGGCGGGCCGGTGTCGGAGTGCCCGACTAACGTCGCAGAGATGAACACCGTCGCTGATGTGCGGCGCATCACCTCGGCGCTGCCAAGGTCGTATGAGGTGGTGGTCCGCGACCGGATCAAGTTCCGCATCGGGCAGATCGTCTATCTCGCGTTCTCGCGCGACGAGACGGTGATGGGATTCGCGTTTCCCAAGGATGAGCGCGACGGCCTTATCGCCTCCGAGCCTGACAAGTTCATGCTCCCGAGTGCGTCCGATATGCGCTACAACTGGGTGCACGTGCGGCTCGACGCGATCGACGCCGTCGAGCTCCGCGAGATCGTCGTCGAGGCGTGGCGGATGTGCGTGCCGAAAAGCGTTGCGGCGACAGTGCCTTAAGGCGTGATCGGATACTCCACCCGGTTGTTGCCGTCCCAGTGCCTGATCGCCACGGCGGTGCCACGTCGATCCCGCGACATGCGTCGCAGCGACAACACGTCGGCCAGCTTCTCCGGCGCCACCCTGCGCGCCAGGGTGACGTGAGGCGTCCAGTGCCCAGGATCGGCATGCGGTAGCGGGCCCGGCGCCATGTGGGGCAGGCATGCGTCGTGCACCTCGGCCTGCAGCGCCAACAACCGGGTGGCCGGGATCAACAGCCGCACCAGCGTGAACGGTCCCCGGCCGAACAGCATCGGCGCGCCGATCGTGCACGGGAACGGCAGCATCCGCAGGAGCGGTCTCAATGCATCGTCGACGGCTTCGTCCATGTGCTCGGCGACCGTGAGCGTGACGTGCGGCCGGTTGCTCGGAGACGTCGAACTCGCGAGGCTACGGACGCCTGCGTTTGCCAGGTCATCCCAGATATGCCGCATCGCGACGTCTGTCTCGTCGTCGAAGAGCAGCTCGACGGAGTGGACCATCTCAGTCCACCAGATCCCCGACCCACTGCGGGTCGAACGCCTCGGAGCTCATCGCTTCGAACTCCGCCCGTGCGAAAGCACCGGCACCGTCGGGCAATACGGCTCGCAGCGGGGCCATCGACGACAGCACCTCCCGGTTGCCCGTCTCGATGACACCGGGATCGCGCGGCCATGCACCGACCACTAGACCGGCGCACCAAACTCCATGTGAGGCAAGTGCTTCCAGCGTAAGCGCAGCATGGTTCAGCGTGCCCAAACCGGCCCTGGTCACGATGAGTACCGGAGCGTCGAGGTCGACCGCGACGTCGCGCAGCGTAGTTTCGTCGTCGCCGATCTCGACGAGTAGTCCGCCTGCGCCCTCGACCAGGGTCAGGCGCCTCGGCTGGTCGACCGCGGTCACCATCGAGCTCAGCTCATCGCGGGTCGGTAATCGCATACCGGCCCGCTGCGCGGCGGCCGCAGGCGCCAACGGCTCGGGAAGCCTTGCCAGGCCGTGTAATTCGGTGACGCCGGAGAGCCGGGCGATATCGGCCAGGTCATCGTCACCGTCGGCTGAGCCGGATTGCACCGGCTTGCAGACCGCGACGTCGATACCGGCCAGCCGGGCATGACATGCCAGCGCCGCGGTTGCCACCGTCTTACCAACGCCGGTGTCGGTGCCCGTGACGACGAGAACGCTCACGTTCGAGCCGACAACACTTCCGTGAGCACCGTGCGCGCCAACGCAATCTCGTCTTCGGACAGCGACGCCCGTGCCGTGAGCCGCAACCGCGAGGTGCCCGCGGGAACCGTCGGCGGGCGGAAACAGCCGACCCGCACACCGCGGTCGAGGCATGCCGTTGCGGCGGCCAGCGCAACCTCGGGCGCGCCGAGAATGACCGACACCACCGCCGATTCCGGGCGGTCGGCGACCTCGCAGACCTGTGCCAGCTCGGCCGCGTACCGAAGGACGTCCTGCGCGCGCCATGGTTCGTCCATCAGCACCCGCAGCGCCGCCCACGCCGCTCCGACGGCGGCAGGGGCGAGACCGGTATCGAAGATGAACGGCCGCGCGGCGTCGATCAGGTGATCGCGGACCGCGACGGGGCCGAGCACCGCGCCGCCCTGACTGCCGAGCGCCTTGGACATCGTCACGGTCATCACGACATCCGGCGCACCGGCCAGTCCGACTTCCTCCAGCAGGCCGCGCCCACCGGTCCCCCGCACGCCGAGACCGTGCGCCTCGTCGACGATCAGGAGTGCGTTGTGGCGACGGCAGACGTCGTGGAGTCGGCGCAGCGGAGCGAGGTCGCCGTCGGCGCTGAAGACCGAGTCCGTGATGACGACCGCGCGGTCCTCGGCGCGAGACGACAGCGCCTGCTCCACCGCGGCCACGTCGCGGTGAGGCGTCACCGCCACCCTCGCCTTCGACAGGCGGCAGGCGTCGACCAGTGACGCATGGGTGTACGCGTCGGACACCAGGAGCGATCCAGGACCGGAAAGTGCGACCACGGCACCGAGGTTGGCGGTGTAGCCCGACGAGAACACCAGGGCCGACTCGGCGCCGACGAAGCCGGCCAGAGCGGCCTCGAAGCCCTCGTGCAGTTCGGTGTTGCCGGTGACGAGCCGCGATCCCGACGAGCCTGCACCCCAGGTCCGCAGTGCGGCCACACCGCCGTCGATGACGTCGGGGTGTTGCGACAGTCCGAGGTAGTCGTTGGATGCCAGGTCTAGCTCCGCCCCCACCGGCGGCCGCGCGCGCAGCGACCGGCGCAGCCCGGCGGCGCGGCGCTGCCGCTCGACCTCGTCGAGCCAGGCCAGCGGGGAAACCTCTACCCGGGTCACGATGCTCCTTCGATCTTGACACCGAACGAATTGAACACCGTTCAGGTTAGTGCACGGGCCACGCCGACCATCGCCGAGGTGATCTGCCCGATCTCGTCTTGAGTGCAGATGTAGGGCGGCATGGCGTACACAAGGTTCCGGAACGGGCGCAGCCAGATGCCGTGCTCCAGCGCTGCCGCGGTCGCCGCGGGGACGTCGACCGGATCCGCCATCTCGATGACGCCGATGGCGCCGAGCACCCTGACGTCGGCCACGCCGGGCAGCGAACGTGCGGGCTCGAGACCGTCGCGCAGACCCGCCTCGATCTCCAGAACCCGTGTGCGCCAATCCTGGCCGAGTAGTAGCTCGACGGATGCCACCGCCACTGCGCATGCCAATGCGTTGGCCATGAAGGTCGGGCCGTGCATGAGCGCACCGGGCTCGTTGCCGCTGATCGTGTGCGCGATGTCAGTGGTGCACATGGTGGCGGCCAGGGTGAGGTAGCCGCCGGTGAGCGCCTTGCCGACGCACATGATGTCGGGGCGCACGCCGACGTGATCGGCGGCGAACAGCTCGCCGGTACGCCCGAAGCCGGTGGCGATCTCGTCGAAGATCAGCAGCACCTCGTGGCGGTCGCACATCTCCCGCAGATCGGTCAGGTAGCGCGGGTCGTGGAATCGCATGCCACCTGCACCCTGGACGACGGGCTCCACGATGACCGCGGCGAGTTCGTCGGCGTGCTCGGCCAACTGCGCTTCGAACGCGGCGATGTAGGTGGCGTCGTATCCGCCGGGCACCTGGGGCGCGAAGACCTGGTTCGCGAGGATGTCGGTCCACAGCGAGTGCATCCCGCCATCGGGATCGCAGACGCTCATCGGCGTGAACGTGTCGCCGTGGTAGCCGCCCCGCCAGGTCATCAGCCGGTGCTTTTTCGGGCGGCCGAGGCTGCGCTGGTACTGCAGCGCCATCTTCACAGCGACCTCTACCGAGACCGAGCCCGAGTCGCTGAAGAAGACGGTGTCAAGCCCGTCGGGGGTGATCTCGACGAGCAGCTGCGCGAGGCGGGCGGCCGGCTCGTGGGTCAGGCCGCCGAACATGACGTGGTTCATCCTGGACAGCTGGGAGGCGATCGCGTAGTCCAGCGAGGGATGGCCGTGGCCGTGGATCGCGGTCCACCACGAACTCATGGCATCGAGCACCTCGACGCGCTCTCCGTCGTTGATCAAGGTCAACCGGGCCCCGCGGGCCCCCACTGCGACGACGGGTGCCATCGCCTCTGAGCCGATCGTGCTGTAGGGATGCCAGACGTGGGCGGCGTCGATGGCGCTGATTTCAGCGGGAGTCAACGCGGGCATGGAAAACGAGCCTAATGGCGGGAGGCACGACATGAGTCGCACAGCGATCTTAGGTAGATTATCCCGCGAACATGATGACCCTCGCCGCTCCAAGGCCGGCGGCGGTTACCGCCGAGCCCGCCAAGGGCGCTTCGGCGGCAGACCGCAAGTCCGGCTTCTACCGCCACGATCTCGACGGCCTACGCGGAATCGCGATCGCCCTCGTGGCGGCCTTTCACGTCTGGTTCGGTCGTGTTTCCGGCGGCGTGGACGTCTTTCTCGCATTGTCGGGGTTCTTCTTCGGCGGACGCCTTCTGCGGGCCGCGCTGACGTCCGGCGCATCGCTGTCGCCGGTTCCCGAGGTCACCCGGTTGGTTCGGCGGCTGTTGCCCGCACTCGTCGTGGTGCTGGCCGGAGCGGCGGTGCTGACCATCCTGATTCAGCCGGAGACGCGGTGGGAGACGTTCGCTGACCAGAGCCTGGCCAGCCTCGGCTACTACCAGAACTGGGAGCTGGCGAACACCGCGGCGGACTATCTGCGTGCCGGGGAATCGGTGAGCCCGCTGCAGCACATCTGGTCCATGTCGGTCCAAGGCCAGTTCTATATCGCGTTTCTCGCGATGATCTTCGGGTTCGCCGTTCTCTTCCGCAAAGTTTTCGGCAGGCATATGCGCGCGGCACTGGTAGTGCTGCTGACAGTGGTCACCATCGCGTCGTTCGTCTACGCGATCTTTGCTCACAACGCCGACCCGGCGACGGCTTACTACAACAGTTTCGCGCGCGGCTGGGAGCTACTGCTCGGGGCTTTGGTCGGCGCGCTGGTCGGATACATCCGCTGGCCGATGTGGCTGCGCACCGCGGTGGCAGTGGTGGCCCTTGCCGCGATCCTGTCCTGCGGAGCGCTCATCAACGGCGTCAAGGAGTTCCCCGGGCCATGGGCACTCGTGCCGGTCGGCGCCACGATGCTGTTCATCCTCACCGGAGCCAACCGGCTCGCCGACCCGCATACCGGCGGCAAGCTGCCGCTGCCCAACCGGCTGCTGGCGACCAAGCCGTTCGTATGGCTCGGATCCATGGCGTATTCGCTGTATCTCTGGCACTGGCCACTGCTGATCTTCTGGCTCGTCTATGCCGACCGCGAGCACGCCGGGTTCCTCGATGGGGCAGGCGTGCTGCTGGTGTCGGGCCTGCTCGCGTATCTGACCACCAAATACATTGAGAACCCGCTGCGTTACCGGTCTGGCGCCGCCGCGGCCCGGTCGGACAAGATCTCCCTTCGCCGCCGACTCAGAAGGCCAACGATCGTGCTCGGCTCGATAGTGGCGGCGCTCGGCGTGGCGTTGACGGTGACCTCGTTCAGCTGGCGTGAGCACGTCCTGGTGCAGCGGGCGAGCGCTGAGCAGCTGGGCACCCTCGAGTCGGTCGACTACCCCGGTGCGCACGCACTGCTCGACAACGCCCCGGTGCCCGACGTGCCAATGCGCCCAACGGTGCTCGAGGCCAAAGAGGATCTCCCGGAGACCACCGAGGACGGCTGCATCAGCACCTTCGACAACGTCGATGTGGTCAGCTGCACATACGGCGACCAGTCGGCGTCGCACACGATAGCGCTGGCGGGCGGTTCGCACGCCGAGCACTGGATCACCGCGCTCGACCTGCTCGGCAAGCAGCACCACTTCAAGGTGACCACCTATCTGAAGATGGGCTGCCCGCTGACCACCGAAGAAGTGCCGCTGGTG
Source organism: uncultured Mycobacteriaceae bacterium (assembly GCA_902826815.1). Taxonomy (GTDB): domain Bacteria; phylum Actinomycetota; class Actinomycetes; order Mycobacteriales; family Mycobacteriaceae; genus Mycobacterium. The sequence goes on along the minus strand of CADEGF010000019.1, from coordinate 89,160 downwards.
ATGGGCGACAACCGGCCCTATCCCAAATGCCACACGTGGAACAAGTCGGTGATGAAGCAGATCATCTCCGACCGGCCCGACTACCTGTTCACCACGGCGACGAGGCCGTGGAACATCAAACCCGGCGACGTGATGCCGGGCACCTACGTCGGGATCTGGGAAGAGTTGTCGGACAACAACATCCCCATCCTTGCGATGCGGGACACGCCATGGCTGCTGCGTGGCAGCAAGCCGTTCTTCCCCGCGGACTGTATCGCCGACGGCGGCAACGGTATCTCGTGCGGAATCAGGCGCACCGACGTGCTGGCCAAGACCAACCCGGCGCTGCCGTGGGTCAATCGGTTCCCGTTGATGAAACCGCTCGATATGAGCGACGCGATCTGCCGCAAGGACGTGTGCCGCGCGGTCGAGGGAAACGTGCTGATCTACCACGATTCACACCACATCTCGAAGACCTACATGAGCACGATGACCGACGAACTCGGACGCCAGATCGGGGCTGCCACCCACTGGTGGTGACCGCCGCGCGGCCGATCCCAGCCGCCGATAAGGTCGACTGATGTCCTCGACAACGGTGTGGCCCGGTACTCCGTATCCGCTCGGCGCCACCTACGACGGCGCGGGGACGAACTTCTCGCTGTTCTCCGAGATCGCCGAGAAGGTCGAACTGTGCCTGATCGCCAAGGACGGCACCGAGCAGCGGATCAATCTCGACGAGGTGGACGGCTACGTCTGGCACGCCTACCTGCCGACCATCTCACCCGGGCAGCGGTACGGCTTCCGGGTGCACGGTCCGTGGGATCCCGCGGCGGGTCACCGATGCGACGCGAGCAAGCTGCTGCTCGACCCCTACGGGAAGGCCTTCCACGGGGACTTCGAGTTCACCCAGGCGTTGTACTCCTACGACGTCGAGGCCGCCGAGGTCGACCCTGGTGACACCGCGAACCCGCCGGGAGTCGATTCGCTCGGCCACACGATGACCAGCGTCGTGATCAACCCCTACTTCGACTGGCAGTCCGATCGCGCACCCCGCACGCCCTACCACGAGACCGTCATCTACGAGGCGCACGTCAAGGGGCTCACCCAGACCCATCCGGCAATCCCGGAGGAACAGCGCGGCACCTACGCGGGCCTGTCCCACCCCGCTGTCATCGACCACCTCAAGTCGCTCAACGTCACCGCGATCGAGCTGATGCCAGTGCACCAGTTCATGCACGACCACCGGCTGCTCGACCTCGGGCTGCGAAACTACTGGGGCTACAACACCTTCGGGTTTCTGGCGCCGCACCACCAGTACGCGTTCAGCCCGCACGCCGGCGGTGCCGTCGCCGAGTTCAAGACAATGGTGCGCACCTTTCACGAGGCAGGCATCGAGGTGATCCTCGATGTCGTCTACAACCACACCGCGGAGGGAAACCACCTTGGACCGACGATCAACTTCCGCGGCATCGACAACGCCGCCTACTACCGGCTGCTCGACGGCGACCTGAAGTTCTACAAGGACTTCACCGGCACCGGCAACAGCCTCAACGCGCGGCACCCGCACACCCTGCAGCTGATCATGGACTCGCTGCGCTACTGGGTGCTCGACATGCATGTCGACGGCTTCCGCTTCGACCTCGCCGCGACACTGGCCCGCGAGTTCTACGACGTCGACCGGCTGAGCGCATTCTTCGACCTCGTTCAGCAGGACCCCGTCGTCAGCCAGGTGAAGCTGATCGCCGAGCCGTGGGACATCGGCGAGGGCGGCTATCAGGTGGGCAACTTCCCAGGTTTGTGGACCGAGTGGAACGGGAAGTATCGCGACACTGTGCGTGACTACTGGCGGGGTGAACCCGCGACCCTCGGCGAATTCGCGTCCCGGCTCACCGGCTCGTCGGACCTCTACGAGGACACCGGCCGCCGGCCAAGCGCCAGTATCAACTTCGTCACCTGCCATGACGGCTTCCCGCTCAACGACCTGGTGTCCTACAACGAGAAACACAACGAGGCCAACGGTGAGGACAACCGCGACGGCGAAAGCCACAACCGGTCGTGGAACTGCGGCGTGGAAGGCCCGACCGACGACCCTGACATCCTGGCGCTGCGCGGTAAGCAGATGCGCAACATCATGGGCACCTTGATGTTGTCCCAAGGCACCCCGATGCTCTCCCACGGCGACGAGATCGGGCGGACCCAGAGGGGTAACAACAACGTCTACTGCCAGGACTCCGACATCTCCTGGATGGACTGGTCGATGGTTGAGACCAACGCCGACCAGCTGGCCTTCACCCGTAAGGTCACCGAGCTGCGCAAAAAGCACGCCGTCTTCCGTCGTCGCCGGTTCTTCGAGGGCAAGCCGATCCGGACCGGCGACCAGGCTCGCGACATCGCCTGGCTGACCCCGGCCGGCATCGAGATGACACCGGAGGATTGGGGTTCTGGCCTGGACAAGTGCGTGGCGGTCTTCCTCAACGGCGAAGCCATTCCGACGCCGAATGAGCGCGGTGAGCGCGTCGTCGACGACTCGTTCCTGCTGTGCTTCAACGCACACGATCAGGAGCAGGATTTCATTGCGCCGCAAGGCGATTATGCCGACGAGTGGACAGCCGACCTGGACACCGCCAATCCCGAGGGTGACACCGACTTCGTGGTCGCGGCAGGCGAGAAGATCACGTTGGCGCCCCGGTCGCTTCTGGTGCTGCGTAAGACCGCCTGACGTATGCCTTCTCCTGTCCTGTCGACGTATCGGCTCCAGATGCGCGGCGATGCCTTCACATTCGCCGACGCCGAGGCGCTGCTGCCCTACCTCGACGGTCTGGGCGTCTCACACGTCTACCTGTCCCCCATCCTGACCGCGGCGGCAGGCTCGACACACGGATACGACGTGACCGACCCGACTTCTGTGTCCGCGGAACTCGGTGGCGCCGAAGGATTGGCCCGCTTGTCGGCGGCGGCCCGATCGCGCGGGATGGGGTTGATCGTCGACATCGTGCCCAACCACGTCGGCGTCGGCGACCCCGAGCAGAACACGTGGTGGTGGGACGTCCTCAAGCACGGCAGAGACTCCGTGTACTCATCGTTCTTCGATATCGACTGGACGTTGGACAACGGCCGAATCGTGTTGCCGGTATTGGGTTCCGACGACGACGTCGACGATCTCGTTGTCGGCGGAGACACGCTGCGACTCGGTGATCTCGCCTACCCTGTCGCGCCGGAAACAGGTTCTGGCACCGGACGCGAGGTGTACGACCGGCAGCACTACAAGTTGATCGGGTGGCGCCACGGGGTGTGCGGTTACCGGCGGTTCTTCTCGATCACCTCGCTGGCCGGGCTGCGCCAGGAGGACCGCGCGGTCTTCGATGCCTCCCACGTCGAGGTGAAGCGCTGGTTCGACGAGGGCTTGGTCGACGGCGTCCGCATCGACCACCCGGACGGCCTGGCCGACCCGGCGGGTTATCTGACCTGGCTGCGGGAGATCACCGGGCCGCAGGCATGGATCGTGATCGAGAAGATCCTCGCGGTCGACGAGCCGCTGGACCCGGGCCTGCCGGTGGCGGGCACGACCGGTTACGACGCACTGCGCGAGATCGGGGGTTTGTTCGTCGATCCCGCCGGCGCGGATCCGCTCGCCGCCCTTGTGGATTCGACCGGCGCCCACTACGGCGAGATGCCGCGACTGGCCCGCGAACTGAAGGTCAATGCGGTCACCGACACCCTGCACAGCGAGCAGGACCGGCTGTGCCGCGCCATCACAGCCGCTACCGGCCATCCTCATCCGAAGCTTGGCGAGGCCGTCGCCGAGTTGTTGAGCCATATCGGGGTATACCGATCCGACTACGTGAGCCTGGCCTCGGTGCTGCCCATCGCACTGGCCGAAACCGTCGCCGCGCGACCAGATCTGGCCGAACCACTCGCGGTGATCTCCTCGGCAGCCGGAGAAGGCGGCGAAGCGGCCGTGCGCCTGCAGCAGTTGTGCGGAGCGGCGACCGCCAAGTCGATGGAGGACTGCCTGTTCTACCGCGACCCGCGGCTGGTATCGCTGAACGAAGTCGGCGGCGAACCCGACCGCTTCGGGGTGGGCCTCGCCGAATTCCATCAACGGGCGACGGTCCGCGGCACGCTGTGGCCGCAGGCGATGACGGCATTGAGCACGCACGACACCAAACGCGGCGAGGACGTGCGGGCGCGGATCGGCGTGCTGTCGCAGGTGCCGTCGCTGTGGGCGGAGTTCGTCAGCGCGTGGGAGCAGCGCCTCCCGTCACCTGATCCGATGACCGGGCTGTTCCTGTGGCAGAACATCTTCGGTGTCTGGCCGGTTGACGGTACGGTGACCGATGACCTACGGGCACGCCTCCATGCCTACGCCGAGAAGGCGATCCGGGAAGCCGCCGTACACACCACATGGAACGACCCGGACACCGCGTTCGAGCACAACGTGCACACCTGGATCGACGCCATCATCGACGGACCGATCGCCGCGGAATTGACCAGCACGGTGGCGCGCCTCGACGGATATGCCCGCAGCGACAGCCTCGGCCAGAAGCTGATCCAACTGACCGCACCCGGCGTACCGGATGTCTACCAAGGCACCGAACTCGCCGACGACAGCCTGGTCGACCCCGACAATCGCAGACCCGTCGACTTCGCCGCGCGGCGTGAAGCGCTTTCGGCGTCGAACGACGCCAAGATCGCAGTGGTGACAGCCGCGTTGAGGCTTCGCCGCGAGAGGCCGGACGTCTTTCTCGGCGGCGGCTACCGACCGCTGCTCGCCGACGGACCCGCGGCCGAACATCTGGTGGCGTTCGTGCGTGGAGACGACGTCGTGACCGCAGCGATCCGACAGTCCGTGCATCTCGCCGAATCAGGCTGGGGTGAAACGCGGTTGGTGCTGCCCGGCGGGACATGGCGCGACCGCATCGGCGGGAGCCTCTTCAGCGGCAGCGTGTCCCCCGCCGACCTGTTCGCCGGGCTGCCCGTCTCGCTGCTGGAGCGCACCGGTGACTGATTTCACAGTCTGGGCGCCGCGGCCGCGGCGGGTGCAACTCGACGTCGACGGCACGCTGTACCCGATGACCCGGTCCGACGACGAATGGTGGCACGCGGACGTCGAGACCCGACCGGACGCCCGATACGGGTTCGTGCTCGACGACGACCCGAAGGTTCTCCCGGATCCACGGTCACCGCGACAGCCCAACGGTGTTCACGAACGCTCCCAGCTGTGGCGGCCCGCTTCCGGCGCATGGACCGACGCCGACTGGCAGGGCCGCTCTGTCGAGGGCCGGGCGATCTACGAACTGCACATCGGCACGTTCACCTCAACGGGCACATTCGACTCGGCCATCGAAAAGCTGGACTATCTCGTCGATCTCGGCGTCGACTTCGTCGAGCTCATGCCGGTCAACGCGTTCGGCGGCACCCACGGCTGGGGCTACGACGGCGTGCTCTGGTACGCCGTGCACGAACCGTACGGCGGCCCCGACGGACTGGTCCGGCTGATCGACGCCTGCCACGGCCGCGGCCTCGGCGTACTGATCGACGCGGTGTTCAACCATCTCGGGCCGTCGGGTAACTACCTGCCGAAGTTCGCGCCCTACCTGTCGTCAGGCAGCAACCCGTGGGGCGAGGCGGTCAACCTCGCCGACGCCGACGCCGACGAGGTGCGCCGCTACATCATCGAATGCGCGCTGCGATGGATGCGTGACTTCCACGCCGATGGGCTACGCCTGGACGCCGTGCACGCGTTGGTCGACACCACCGCGTTCCACATACTCGAGGAGCTGGCCACCGAGACCGACGCGCTGGCAACCGAATTGGGCAGGCCGTTGTCGCTGATCGCCGAAAGCGACAAGAACGACCCGCGTCTGATCACCCCTCGTGACCGCGGCGGGTACGGGATGACCGCGCAGTGGGACGACGACATCCATCATGCGATCCACGCCGCGGTGTCCGGTGAACGACATGGCTATTACGGTGATTTCGGGTCGCTGGCGACGCTGGCGCAGACGCTGAAGCACGGCTACTTCCATGCGGGCACCTACTCGTCGTTCCGGCACCGGCGGCACGGACGACCGCTCGATACCGCGACGATCCCAGCGACCCGCCTTCTGGCTTACACGCTGACGCACGACCAGGTCGGCAACCGCGCCGTCGGTGACCGGCCGTCGCAGAGCCTGACTGCGGGCCAACAAGCGGTGAAAGCGGCTCTCGCTCTGGGATCGCCCTACACGGCAATGCTTTTCATGGGCGAGGAGTGGGGATCGTCGAGCCCGTTCCAGTTCTTCAGCTCGCATCCCGAACCGGAGTTGGCGCGGGCTACGGCCGAGGGCCGCAAGCGGGAGTTCGCCGAACACGGCTGGGACGCTGACGAAGTCCCTGATCCGCAGGATCCCGAGACGTTTCTGCGGTCAAAGCTGAACTGGGCCGAGATCGACGAGGGCGACCACGCGCGACTCCGGCGGGTCTATCACGGGCTTCTGGCGTTGCGGCGGACCGAACCGGATATGGCCGACCATTGGCTGGACGACATGAAGATCGACTTCGACGAGGAGCAACGCTGGATCGTCATGTACCGGGGCGCACTGGCGATCGCGTGCAATCTGAACGCCGACGAAGTGACGGTTCCGGCAGCCGGCAAAGTCCTGCTGGCATGGGGCGAACCCACCGTCGATACCGACACCACCCGGCTGGACGGGCATTCTTTCGTGGTTCTGCGCGGTGTCAACCGCTGATCCACAGCCGGCGCATGCTTGTGGATTGCCGAAGCCGTTGGTCGGCGGCGGCGCTCATGATTCGTGAATGACTCACACCGAGCTGTTGCCCATCCCGCACATCGAAACCGCCACAGACCCCGTGCATTCGGCCGCTGATCTCAGACAACGGTGGCGGGCTTTGATGGGACCTCTCGGGTTCGGCCAACGACTCTCGTGGGTGGGCTTCGTGGGCCGCGACCGACGGCTGTACAAGACGATGAGTCAGATTCCGATGCCGCCCTTTCCGCGGCGGGACTTCGTCGACGACGTCCTGACTCGCCTGCACTGGATCCTCTATCAGTTCGAACCCGGAAGCACTCCGGCGCTTCTGATTACCCGGCCCGGCGTGGGAGGCGTCTCGGACCTGGACCGGCAATGGGCGACGCTGCTGACGGCGGTAGCCTCCGACCGCGACGTCCCAATCGAAGCCATTTTCCGCGCCAACGACGAGTGTCTTATCCAGGTCGAACCCGAAACGTGAAGTGCTACCATGTGCTACATGGAGCGCATCGGCCTTCGCGAGCTGCGGCAGCATGCGAGCCGATACATCGCGCGCGTGGCGAGGGGAGAGATCGTCGAGGTCACGCAACGCGGCCGACTGGTGGCCCGCATCGTGCCCGCTCGTCCCGACGCGTGGGAAGACATGATCGCGCGCGGCGACATCATTCCGGCGGAGTCGCCAGGTGGCCTCGAAGACATCGTGCCGATTGACAGCGGGGTGAACCTGTCAGAGGTGCTGCTGCAGATGCGTGACGACGAGCGTTACTAGTGCAGTTGTACCTCGACACCTCGGCACTCGTGAGGCTCGTGACCGTCGAACCGGAATCTGCCGCATTACGCGGCTATCTCTCGGAAGCCGGCGGCGACGCCAAGTTCACCGCTGCGATAACCCGGACCGAATTGGCTCGGGCCGCTGCCAGGCTGCGAGATGCCGATATCGCCCGGCAAGCCACTCTGCTGCTCACCAGACTCCAATACGTCCAAATCTCCACTGCCGTGCTCGACACTGCAGCGACCTTGCCGCCGCCCGAACTCCGTGCCCTCGATGCGATTCATCTCGCGGCCGCGCTGACGGCTCCTGATCTGCGTGCGCTGGTCACCTATGACGGACGCCTGGCTGACGCCGCTGCCGACGCGGGCGTTGTCGTCGTATCCCCGGCCTAAAGCAGGTAGCGATACGCGGGCGAGCCCGGCTCCAACGTCTCGACGTGGATATCGGACGCCTTCATCCGCTCGAGCAGACCGTCGAGGTCGGCGGCGGAACCGAGTTCGACGCCGACCAGCGCCTCGCCGGTCTCGCGGTTGTTGCGCTTGACGTACTCGAACAACGTGATGTCGTCGTTCGGGCCGAGCACGGTGTCGAGGAACCGCCGCAAGGCCCCAGGCTCCTGCGGGAAGTCGACGAGGAAATAGTGCTTGAGCCCGAGGTGCACCAGCGACCGCTCGAGGATCTCGCCGTACCGCGACACATCGTTGTTGCCACCCGAGATCAGGCACACCACAGTCGATCCCGGCGTGATGTCGGCCTCCAACAGCGCGGCCACCGACAGCGCACCCGCAGGCTCGGCGATGATGCCCTCGTTCTGATACAGGTCAAGCATCGCCGTGCAGACCGCGCCCTCGTCCACGGCGGTCAGCGACACCATGTCGCCCGCTGCGGCCAGGGTGCCATAGGTCAGGTCGCCCGCTCGATTGACGGCGGCGCCGTCGACGAACTGGTCGACGTGCTCGAGGGTGACGGGGTGCCCCTCGGCGAGCGCGGCGATCATCGCGGCCGCTCCGGCGGGCTCGACGCCCAGAATCGAAGTGCGCGTAGCGCGTTCGGCGAGATACGTGGTGATGCCTGAGATGCAGCCGCCCCCGCCGACCGGCACGATCACCAGGTCCGGCTCGCCGTCGAGTTGTTCGAGCAGCTCGACGGCGATGGTGCCCTGCCCGGCTATCGTGCGGGGATCGTCGTACGGCGGCACCAAGGTGGCGCCAGTGCGCGCCACGTCGTCGAGTGCGGCCGCCGCCGCCTCGTCGTAGGTCTTGCCGACAGCGATCAACTCGATGAACTCGCGGCCGTGATAGCGGATGCGGTCGCGCTTCTGCTTCGGTGTCTTGGCGGGCACGTAGACCCGGCCCCGGATGCCCATCGACCGGCACGCCATCGCGAAGCCCTGCGCGTGGTTACCCGCCGACGAGCACACCACTCCCGCGGTGATCTCCTCGGTCGTGAGCTGACGCAACAAATTGTTGGCTCCGCGCAGTTTGTACGAGCGCACCGCCTGAAGGTCTTCGCGCTTCAGGTACACCGTCGCGCCGACGGCCTCGGAGAGCCGTTCGCTGAACTGCAGCGGGGTCCGCGTCACCACGTCGGAAATTCGCTGAGCGGCCGCATCGATGTCGGCCGCGGAAACCGGCAGCGACGGACGAGAGGTCTGACTCAGTTCAGCGGACACCGATCAATGGTGACATCTCGGCGTTTCCCGGCCAAAACGGGTTTTTTCAGCTCACCGGTGTGAGCACGAAAACCGGGATCTGCCGGTCGGTCTTCGTCTGGTACTCGGCGTAGTCGGGCCAGGTCTCGACGGCGCGCTCCCACCAGGTCGCCTTCTCGTCGTCGAATACCTCGCGGGCCTCGTAGTCGCGTGTGGTGGGGCCGTCCTGCAACTCCACCCGGGGATTCTTCTTGATGTTGTGGTACCAAACCGGGTGCTTCGGAGCGCCACCCAGCGAGGCCACCACGGCATATTCGCCGTTGTGCTCGACGCGCATCAGTGGAGTCTTGCGGATCTTGCCGCTCTTGGCCCCGATGGTGGTCAGCAGGATGACGGGCCTGCCCTTGAGCTCGGTGCCTTCTTTACCGCCGGACTCGATGTAGGTCTCGGCGTTCTCGCGGGCCCAATCGGACGTGCTGGGTTCGTAATCTCCGGAAAGTGGCATGTCGACAGCTTAGGCGCGCTAGGAAAAGCTGATTGCCCTGATTCAGCGTTTCGGTTGCCCGAAACTTCTGTTACGAGCTATCGTGAACGTGTGACGGTGCACGACGAAATTCTGATCGCCGGGGTGCCCTGGCCGGTCTACAAGCTGGCTGCGGTCTTGGTCGGCGTCGTCGTGCTGATCGCGGTCGGCGTCGTCACCGCCAGCGCCGCGCCTGCCGTCCTCAGCGCCGCCGCCTCGGCCACCGCCGTCGGGCTCGGCCTGCGCATCGCAGCCACGCGCCACTAGCCTTCCGCGAGCTGTCTGAGCCGGTCCAGATCGGCGGCCACCGTCGCCGCGTCGCTCTCGAACTCCTCGTCGGTCATGCCAGGGCGCTGTCGCACGGTGAAAACCACCTCGCAACGCGGCTCGTTCTCCCCCGCAGGCACCACCCGCAGCGGGTTGTACACCGCCTCCCCCGACGGCATTCGCACGACGTGGTCGAGCACCCCGAACTCATTCGGAGCCGCGAACTCGATGACGACCTCACCCATCGGCGAATCGGCGACCCAACCGTCGGCCGTCCGCCGCAGCGCGCCTCCGGCGAGCCCCGACGCCCAGCGGGGCAGTTGTTCCGGATCGGCGGCGATGGCGTACACGACATCTGGCGCGGCATCGACCCAGACGCTGATATGCCGGGATGTCACTGCGCCTGGCTCAATGCGGCCGTCGGCTCATGGACCGCTTCGGCGACTTCGGCGGCGTAGAGCTCGTCGATCTCGGCGCCGTACTTCTCGTGGATCGGCTTGCGCTTGAGCTTCATCGTCAAGGTGATCTCATCGCCGCCGGGCTCCCAGAATGTCGGAAGCACCCTGAAGCGCTTGATCTGCTCCACCTTCGCCAACTTCGTATTGCCATCGGCGACACCTGCCGCGATCTCCGAGATCACGTCCGGATGCGCCGCGAGGGTCTCCGGCGAGTCGTCGGCGAGACCGCGCTGCGCGGCGTACGGTGCCGCCGATTCGGCGTCGAGGACGACCAGAGCGGTGTTGTACGGGCGGGCGTCGCCGATCGCGAGGATCACGCCGATCAGCGGGCATGCCGCCTTGATCGTGTTCTCGATGTTGGCGGGCGACATGTTCTTTCCCGCGGCGTTGATGATCAATTCCTTCTTGCGGTCGACGATCTTCAAGTAGCCGTCCTCGTCGGCCTCCATGATGTCGCCGGTGTGCAGCCAGCCGTCGTCGTCGACGGCTTCGGCCGTCTTCTTCGGCTCCTTGCGGTAGCCCTTCATCACCAGCGGTCCCCGCACCAGGAACTCGCCGTCCTCGGCGACCCGGCCCTCCATGCCGGGAACCAGCTTGCCGACCGTCCCCAGCCTGGTGTCGGACGGATGGCTCACCGTCGCGATGCAGCTGAGCTCCGACATGCCCCACACCTCGGCGATCGGGATACCCAAACCCAGGAAGAACGCGAGGGTCTCCCTCGGGATCGGCGCCGCACCCGACACCGCCCATCTCAGTTCATCGAAGCCGAGCTTGGCGCGCAGCTTGGACAGCACCAGTTCGTCGGCCTGCGCCCATTCTGCCGCGACGTCATCGGGCACAGCGGTGCCCGCGGCGAGGGCTTCGGCCTTCTTCGCCGCAACCGCCAGACCCCACTGCAGGCCCATCCGCTTGGTCTCATCAGGCTCGTTCGCGGCGGTGAATTCGATTGCGGCCTTGAGCTTTTCCCACACCCGCGGCACAGCACCCCATGTGGTCGGTCGCACGTCGGGCAGCGCCCCCGCGACCGCTCTGGCATCGGACACCGTGGTGACCTGCGTGCCGAACACCTCCTGGACGTACAGCGCGCCCATTCGGTCGGCGATGTGCGCGCTGGGCAGAAACGATGTGGTGCGGTCGCCGAACTGGACGCCGAGCACGTCGTTGATGGCGTACGCCTGGAACAGCAGGTTGGCGTGGGTCATCTCCACACCCTTGGGATTGCCTGTGGTACCCGATGTGTAGATCAGCGTGGCCACATCGTCGGCTTGCACTGCCCGCCAAGACGCCCCGAAATCGAAATCGTCAGCGCCGGCGGCGATGAGATCGTCGACCGACATGGTGCCGTCGGGCGAGCCGTCCAGACAGACGATGTGCTCGATGGCGGCGCCGCTGGCCCGAAGACGCTCGACGTACTGCGCTTCGCAGATGATCACCTTGGTGTCGGCGTTGTCGAACAGGTACACCAACTGTTCTGCAGGCAGGGTGTTGTAGACGGAGAACGAGATCGCGCCGACGTGTTGGGCCCCGACCTCCAGCGGATAGAACTCGACGCGGTTGGCCATCATCAACGACACCGTGTCGCCGCGCTTCACGCCGAGACCGGCCAACCCCGCCGCGACCTGACGCACCTGGTCGGCGTACTCCCGCCAGGTCAGGGTCGTCGCGCCACCCGGTGTTCGCAGAGCAACGCCGTCCGGCTCGACAGCGGCGGTGCGCTGGAAGGCTTCACAGAGTGTGGCAGGCCGATCGGATGTGCTCATGATTAACAACTTAAGCAATCACACTGGGCAGATGGACGGTTCACCGGAATCAGATCTACCTCGCGAGCGCCTGATCCGCTTCGCCCAGGAGCTCACGGCCGACGCCGAGAAGCGAGTTCCCGCGTGGGTGCGCCATGGCGACCCGGAAAGCGCGATACCGGTGCGCATCGCCGTGCTCGCCGTGATGGCGCAGCAGATCGCGATCCCCAGGGGCTACACGGTGGTTCCGCGTTGGCCGCTGCTCGTCCTCGAGGCTCTGCTGATGTTGGCGCTGCTGGCGATCAATCCCCGCGTCATGTCGCGCCGGACACGTTTCGGCCGGTACGCCACCTGGGCGCTGTTGGCCGCGATCACCATCGACAACACCGCGTCCGCGATAGTTCTTGACGTGCGCATCATCACCGGCGAAGTGAGCAACGACGCGGCGGTGTTGCTTGGCAGCGGTGCGGCGATCTTCGTCACGAACATCATCGTGTTCGGCATCTGGTACTGGGAGCTTGACCGCGGCGGTCCATTCGCCAGGCATGTCGGCGAGCGAATATATCCGGACTTCCTCTTTCCGCAGATGACGACTCCCCATGTAGCCAAACCGGATTGGCGCCCGACGTTCGTCGACTACCTGTACGTCAGCGTCACCAACGTGATGGCGTTCTCCCCGACAGACACCATGCCGCTCGCACGCTGGGCGAAGGCGCTGATGACGGTACAGGCAATGGTCGCACTGTCCACCGCAGCGCTCGTAATCTCAAGGGCGGTGAACGTTTTGGGCTAAACGTTCAGCCCGTCAACTGGAGTACGTTTGCAGTCATGGGGATTTCCACCACTGAACTGGCACCGATCGAGCAGACCGCGTTTCTCACCGAATACGCCAGAGCGCTGGACAGTCAATGGGCCAGACCGATACTGGGTGACACGCTGGCACACGAGGTGGTCGGCAAGATCGACTACGACTTCGCCGGCCTCGGGGTGCAGACCAGTGTGCTGTGTCAGACCGCGTTACGGGCCAAGATGCTCGACGACCGGGTGCGCGCATTCATCCGAGAGCATCCCGACGCTGTCGTCGTCGACCTCGGCGCCGGTCTCGACAGCGGTTATTACCGGGTGACACCACCGCCGACAGTGGACTGGTACAGCGTAGATCTGCCCGGCATCACGTCGATCCGCGACGAGACTCTTCCGACGGCACCGCAATCGCATTCGATAGCGGCTTCGCTGGCCGACAACCGTTGGACCGATGCGATCCCCGCCGATCGTCCGACGATGCTGGTTGCCGACGGGCTGTTCGCATTCCTCACCGAGCCGGACATCGTCGGAATCTTCCGGCACATCACCGATCACTTCCGATCCGGTGAACTCGCCTTCAACGACTACGGCGGCATCGGCTGGGTGAGCCGTCTTGCGATCAAGCTCTACCCGCAGAAGATGTTCAAGGACATCGGAAGCCAGTGGGGTTACCCGGGATTCAAGGATGCGCGCCACCCGGAGACCTGGAACCCACGGATGCGGCTGGTCGAGGAAACCAGCCTGACCCACGCCCCCGAGGTCGACCTCTTTCCTACCTGGCTGCGGATCGCCACCCGGATATCCGGTATGTCCAAGACCACCGCCCGCCACGGGCGAATCCTGCGCTACGCGTTCTAGTCGGGCTCGAAGAGGCCGTTGAGCTCGTCGAAGGTAGCCGCATCCGACAGCGGAGCGAAGTCGCCGTCTTCGGCGATCCTGCGAGCGGCGGACAGGAAGGCGGCCCAGGCGACCCGCGACAGCGCTGACCCGACGCTGATCCGCCGCACGCCGAGGTCGGCCAGCTCCGCCATGGACAGTCCGGTGCCAGCCGACTTCAGCACGTTGACCGGGTACGGACTAACCGCCTCCACCAGCGCGCCGATATCGTCGGAGGTCGCGATGCCCGGCGCGAACAGCACGTCGGCCCCGGCTTCGGCGAACGCCTGCAACCGTTCGATCGCCTCTGCGAGCGGGTCGGGATGCCCGTACAGATAGCACTCCGCGCGCGCCGTAAGCAGAACATCGCGGCCGGAGTCGTCGATTGCGGACCGTGCAACGCGGACACGCTCGACCGCCTCACCGATCGGCAGCACCGGATCGTCGCCCTCTCCCATCGCATCCTCGATGGACAGGCCCGCGACACCGGTCGCGACGCAGCGAGCGATGTTCTCGGCCAACTGATCCAGACCTTCGGCGTAGCCCGACTGGAAGTCGGCGTTGACCGGCAGACCTACCGCGTCGACGATCTCGGCGATGTTGCCCAGCACCGATTCGGCCGCGAACGCCGTCGGCGAGTCGGGCAGGCCACGAGCGAACGCGAAGCCGGCGCTGGTGGTTGCCAGCGCCTGAAAACCACAGGCGGCCAACGCGATCGCGGTACCGCGATCCCACGGGTTCGGAATCACGAAGCAGCCGCCCTCGTGGAGCCTGCGAAACTCAACGCACACGTCGGCCGCGGTCATCAACCCAGGCATCCGGGCCCGAGCAGCGCCTTCAGATCACCCATCAGCGCCGACGACGGCGTGACCCGCAGCGACTGGTCCAGTTCCAGTGTGGTGATGCGCTCGCCGCTGATCAGCCGAAGATGCACCTGCGAGGTGCCCGGATGGCGGGCAAGGACCTGCTTGAGGGAGTTGACCTTGTCGATGGTGCACTGCCGGGTCGGCAGGCTCACGGCCAGTGGCCGATCCAGTGCGGCGTTCGAGAAATCGGGGACAAGAAGGTCGTTGGCGATCAAGCAGATCCGATCGTCCTGAATTCTGACCTTCGCGCTGACGAGCACGACCGCGTCGTCGACGACTTCCGCGCCGTAGCTCGAGTAGGTATGCGGGAAGAACATCACTTCGACGCCGCCGGTCAGATCCTCCAATTGCGCTGATGCCCAGGGCATCCCGTTCTTGTTGACCCGGCGGTTCACTCCGGTGAGGATTCCGCCGACCCTCACCTGGGCGTCGTTGGGGACCTCGCCGTTGAGGATCGCGGGAATCTGGGTGTCCACCTGGGTGGTCAACAGATGAGCCACGCCGTTGAGCGGATGGCCGGACACATAAAGGCCGAGCATCTCCCGCTCCAGGGCAAGCTTGTGCTTGTCCTCCCACTCCTCGTCGGGCACCTTGATGGTGAACACCGCGTCGGTGGCGGTGTCGGCCCCACCGAAGAGGTCGAACTGCCCCATCGCCTCGGCCTTCTTGGTCCCGAGCACGGATTCGACGGCGTCGGTGTGCACCAGGAACAGGCCCTTGCGCGGATGACCGAGAGAGTCGAACCCGCCCGCCTTGATCAGCGACTCGGTGACCTTCTTGTTGCACGGGCCGATGTCGATCTTGTTGAGGTAGTCGGAGAAGTCGATGAACTTCCCCTTCTCGGTTCGCGAATTGATCATCGACGCAACGACGTTCGCGCCGACGTTGCGGACTGCGCCGAGACCGTAGCGGATGTCCTCACCCACCGAGGCGAAGTTCAGGCTGGACTCGTTGACATCGGGCGGCAGCACCGTGATGCCCAGCCTGCGACAGTCGGCCAGGTACACCGCCGCCTTGTCCTTGTCGTCGCCGACCGACGTGAGCAGACCGGCCATGTATTCGGCGGGATAGTTCGCTTTGAGGTAGGCGGTCCAGTACGACACCAGCCCGTAGCCTGCGGCGTGCGATTTGTTGAACGCGTAGTCGGCGAACGGGAGCACCGTATCCCACAGCGCCTTGATGGCCGCGGCCGAGAACCCGTTGGTCTTCATGCCCTCCGAGAAGCCCTCGTACTCCTTATCGAGTACCTCACGCTTCTTCTTGCCCATGGCTTTTCGCAGAATGTCTGCTCGTGCGAGCGAGTAGCCGGCGACCTTCTGCGCGATACGCATGATCTGCTCTTGGTAGACGATCAGGCCGTAGGTCTCGGCCAGTATCTCCGAAAGCGGTTCGGCCAGTTCGGGGTGGATCGGCTTGATCGCCTGCCGGTTGTTCTTGCGGTCGGCGTAGTCGTTGTGGGCGTTCATGCCCATCGGGCCGGGCCGGTACAGCGCGATGACGGCGACGACGTCCTGGAACCCGGTCGGCTGCATACGGCGCAGCAGGTCGCGCATCGGGCCACCGTCGAGCTGGAACACGCCGAGAGTGTCTCCGCGACCGAGCAGTTCGTAGGTCGCCGGGTCGTCGAGCGGGAGTGACTCCAGATCGAGTTCGATCCCCCGATTGGCCTGGATGTTCTCCAGCGCATCGCCGATGATCGTCAGGTTGCGCAGCCCGAGGAAGTCCATCTTCAACAGCCCGATGGCCTCGCACGACGGATAGTCCCAGCCGGTGATGATGGCGCCGTCCTGCGGTCGCTTCCACAGCGGGATCGCCTCGGTCAGCGGCTCGGAACTCATGATCACCGCACAGGCGTGCACGCCTGCGTTGCGGATCAGGCCTTCGAGGCCGCGGGCCGTCTGGTAGATGGTGCGAACGTCGGGATCGGTGTCGATCAGGCCGCGGATCTCGGCGGCCTCCTTGTACCGGGCGTGCGCCGGGTCCGTGATGCCCGACAGCGGGATGTCCTTGGCCATGATCGGCGGTGGAAGCGCCTTGGTGATGCGGTCGGCGATCGCGAAACCCGGCTGGCCGTAGTGGATACGGGCCGAGTCCTTCAGCGCCGCCTTGGTCTTGATGGTGCCGAAGGTGATGACCTGGGCGACCCGGTCCTGGCCCCACTTGTCGGCGGCGTAGCGGACCATCTCGCCGCGGCGGCGGTCGTCGAAGTCGATGTCGATGTCGGGCATCGACGCGCGTTCCGGGTTGAGGAACCGCTCGAACAGCAGCCCGTGCTCGATCGGGTCGATGTCGGTGATGCGCAGCGAGTAGGCGACCAGGGAACCTGCGGCCGAACCGCGGCCGGGCCCCACCCGGATATCCACCGAGCGCGCGTAGCCGACGAGGTCGGCGACGATCAGGAAGTAGGACGGATAGCCCTTGGCGCAGATGACCTCGATCTCGTAGGCGGCGCGCTCGACGTAGGCGGGTGGCACGCCGTCAGGGAATCGCCTGGCCAGGCCCGCGTCCACCTCGTGACGCAGCCACGACCCCTGATCGTGGCCCTCGGGAACCGGGAACACCGGCATCCGGTCACGGGATTCCCAGACCTCTTTGTAGGACTGCACGCGTTCGGCGATCAGCAGCGTCGAGTCGCACGCGCCGGGAAGCTCGTCGTCCCACAGCGACCGCATCTCGGCGGCGGACTTCAAGTAGTAGCCGTCACCGTCGAACTTGAACCGGTTGGGATCCGACAGTGTCTTGCCCGTCTGCACGCACAGAAGCGCCTCGTGGTTGTGCGCGGCATCGCGGGTGACGTAGTGGCAGTCGTTGGTCGCCAGGGCCGGTATGTCGAGCTTGCGACCGATCTCCAGCAACCCGTCGCGGACCCGGCGCTCGATCGAAAGGCCGTGGTCCATCAGCTCGAGGAAGTAGTTGTCCGCGCCGAAGATCTCCCGCCACTTCGCCGCGGATTCCAGCGCCTCGCGATCGTGGCCGAGCCGCAGCCGGGTCTGCACCTCACCGGAGGGGCAGCCGGTCGTGGCGATGATGCCCGCGGCGTGCTCGGCGACGATCTCGGCATCCATCCGCGACCACTTGCCGAGCTGACCCTCGAAGGAAGCCAGCGACGACAGCTTGAACAGGTTGCGCACACCCGTCGCGTTCTCGGCGACCATCGTCAAGTGCGTGTAGGAACCGCTGCCCGAGACGTCGTCGCTCTTCTGGCCCGGGTCGCCCCACAGGATGCGCTTGGTGTCGAAGCGGGAGCCGGGCGCGATGTAGGCCTCAACGCCGATGATCGGCTTGATCCCGGCCTCTGTTGCCAAGTTGTAGAACTCGCTGGCGCCGAACATGTTTCCGTGGTCGGTCATCCCGATCGCGGGCATCTCCAGCCGCTGCGCCTCAGCCAGCATCGGAGCGATCTTCGCGGCACCATCCAGCATCGAATACTCGGTGTGGTTGTGGAGGTGCACGAAGGAGGAGGAGTTCATAGGGACGCCAGTGTATGACCGCCCACCGACGAGCCCGGGCGTGTCGCGATGCGTGTCTCGCAACCCGTTCGACTTATCCCGCAAACCGCCTCGCACCGGGCTCAAGCGGCAGCGCCAGACCGTTGACCAGGTAGCTCACCGTGCGGTAGGTCCCGGCCAGCATCAGTAGCTCCAGAATCGCCTCGTCGGAGAATCGAGAGGCAAGCCTGTCCCACAGTTCGTCGTCGATGGCACAGGTGGCGTCGAGGGTGTCGGACAGCTCGATCAGGACGCGGTCGTCGTCGCTCCAACAGGGGTCGGCGGGACCGCCGCGGACCAGCGACTCGATCTGGTCGTCGGTCAGTTCGGCCTTGTCGGCAAAAGCCGCCACGTGCACACCCCACTCGTATTCGGCGCCGCAACGAGCCGTCACCCTGTCGATGACGATCTCGCGCTGCCGGATGGTGAGATGGCCGGGGTCGAGAAGACCGGAGTTGAAGAACTTGAAGAACAACCGCCGGTCGCGGGCCATCGTGGTGAACAGAACCAGCGGCGGGGCGCCACGCATGATGATGTCGATGGCCTCCCGCATGTCGTCGGGCAGCGGCTCGGGAGCCGAGGCGATCCTGGCGCTATGAGTTTTATAGCGAGTCATGCTGGCACTCTACGCCGACTTGCTACAAAATATGAAGCATGATTGACGCCGCGGATCGGATTGCCGACGAGGGCTGGGCCCGCCAGTCAGCCGACTAGCGCACACAGCCGGTCACGCAGGTAGTCAGCGACACCTCGGTCGCCTGTCAGCGCAATGGCAACTCGATACGCATCGGCCGCCGCGTTCACATCGCCTGCCGCCGCGAGCAGGTGCGCGCGGGTACTCCAGGCGGGCTGGAAGCGCCCGACCGCTGCATTGTCGATGGCGTCCAGCGCGCGCAGGCCTGCGTCCGGCCCGTCGATCTGCCCGTCCACCGCCGCCAACGCGACCGCAGCACCGAGCGACGGCGCTACCTGCAGGAGTGCGCGATAGAGCTTGCGCAGCGCCGCGAGATCGGTCGGCCTGCTGCAGTGCGCCGACTGAACTGCCGCCTCGTACTGGAACCGGTCCGGCCGACCGAACCGGTGCGCTCGGCGAAGCAAGTCCTCACCGCGGGCGATCAGCGCGGCATCCCACAGCGTCGGGTCCTGGTCGTCGAGCGGAACGAACCGGCCGTCGACGCGGCGGGCAGCCCTGCGTGACTCGGACAGACAGAGCAGCGCCGCCAACCCGAGCACCTCCGGTTCGTCGGGCAGCAGTTCGGCCAGGACCAGGGCCAGGTGCAGCGCCTCGGCCGACAGCGTTTCGACGGGCACGCTCTCCGGTGCCTGCTGCCAGTCGATCGCGTAGGCCCCGTAAACCGCTTCGAGCACCGAGACAAGCCGCGGCGCCAGGTCGTCGCGATCGGGAAGCACGAATCCGATGCCCGCGTCGCGGATGCGTTTCTTGGCCCGCACCAGCCGCTGTGCCATCGCGGCGGGCTCGATCGCGAACGCCTCGGCGATCGCCGCCGCCTCGACGCCGAGCACCGTCTGGAGCATCAGCGGGGTGCGGATGTTCGGCGCGATCGCCGGGTGTGCGCAGACCAGCATCAGCTCGAGCCGCCGGTCGGGGATGGCGGGCATGTCATCGACTTCGTTTGGGGTGTCGTGGATTTCGTCGAGCGGGTCGGTCATCCGGTACGCGTGGGACTTCCACACATCGCGCATCCGATTGCGGGCCACGGTCAGCAGCCACGCATCCGGCTTTTCAGGAATACCATCCACCGGCCATTTCGTGAGCGCACGTTCAAGCGCATCGGCCAACGCATCCTCTGCGGCGGCGATGTCACGGGTGGGCGCCGCAAGCAGCGCGAGCAGCCGGCCATAGTAGTCGTGAACAAGGCCGGCCACCCGCTGCTGGATCTGGTGGTCTTCGCGCAAGCGCTCATCCGCCCGGTTACGGGGCATACCACCCGCGGTCCGCGGCGTAAGTCCGTGCCACCGGGCGGATCTCTATCGAACCCCAGCCATTGGCGGGATTGCGTTGTGCCCACTTGATCGCGTCGTCCAGGTTGTCGACCTCGATGACGAAGATGCCACCGAGCTTCTCCTTGGTGTCCGCGAACGGGCCGTCCTGGATCTCCGGAGTGCCGTTGCGGCCCGTCACCGTCGTGGTCGCGACAACCGAGTCGAGCACCTCGGTGCCGATCAGCACGCCCGCCGCCGACAGGTCGTCGGCGTATGCCCGGAAGGCGGCCATGGCGGGCGCCATGTCCTCCTCGGTCAGGCCGATCTCGCCGCCCTCCTGATAGTGCATCAACAGGCAGTAGCGCATGTTGTCCTCCTCTGCATCGATTGTGACCGTGTCAGCTCTATGACGATTCGGTTGGGATCGAATCGACAGTTGGCGGCCGAGCGGTCCGCGCAACACATCGAGAGCGCTCATCGGTTTCTCCTTGTCGGTCGTTATCGGTCGTCACCACCCGCTTTGGGTGGTGCTCACCGACTAGGAGGAGCGAGAGTCGGGCAATCGCACACTTTCTTCGATAGTTCGTGGCGCTTGTTGTGAATTACGCCGTGCCCGCACCAGCGCATCGGCGGTGAAGACCACCAAGCCGACCCAGATCAGTGCGAAGCCGAGCCATCTGCCGAGCGGCATCGGTTCGTGTCCGATGAATACGCCCCACGCCATCTGCAGTCCCGGGTTGAGATAGAAGAGCAGGCCAAGCGTCCCCAGCGGCAGCCGTTGGGCGGCGGCGGCGAAGAGCAGAAGCGGAATCGCGGTCATCGGACCCGCCAGCATGAGCAGCGCGGCGTGACCTGCCCCGTAGTTGACGAAGTGTGCCTGATGGGAGACCTCGAGCCAGATCATGTAGCCGACCGCGAACGGCAGCGCCCACAGCGTCTCCACCATGACGCTCACCCGTGGATCGGCGTCGACCACCTTCTTGATCACCCCGTAGAAACTGAACGTGAAGGCCAGAATCAGCGCGACGTAGGGCACGTCGCCGACTTCGGCGGTCAATATCGCCACGGCGATCACCGCGAGGACAAGCGCGAGAAGCTGCCACCGGTTGAGCCGTTCGCGGAAGATCACCACCCCGAGCAGGACGGTGACAAGCGGGTTGATGAAGTAGCCGAGTGCGGCGTCGACGACATGCCCGTGGGTGACCGCCCAGATGTAGGTACCCCAGTTGAGCGCGATGAACGCCGACGCCGCCAGCAGTTGGAGCCAGCTGCGCGCGGTGAGCCTGCGCAGGTCGCCCAGCCGGCGCACCGCAGCGAGCAGGACAAGAAGCAACACCGCACTCCACACGAAGCGGTGGGCAAGTATCTCGGGCGCGGTTGCGGGCAGCAGTAGCAGGAAGAACCCCGGGCAGAGCCCCCACCAGATGTAGGCGCCCGCCCCGAACAGCAGCCCTGAGCGCCGCCGTTCGTCGCTCACAGGTGGTCGCGCAGGACGTCGAGGGCGTGCTGCAGGTCGGCGGGATACGGGCTGGCGATCTCGACGCGACGGCCGTCGGCGGGATGCGCGAACGCGAGCGACCGAGCATGGAGCCATTGTCGCTCCAGCCCAAGCTTTTTCGCGAGCACCGGATCCGCGCCGTAGGTCAGGTCACCCGCACACGGATGGTGCAGCGCGGCGAAGTGCACCCGGATCTGGTGTGTGCGTCCGGTCTCCAGCCCGATGTCGAGCAGGCTGGCCGCCTGGTGAGCTTCCACCGTGTCGTAGTGGGTGACGCTCTGCCTGCCGCCCTGCATGACTGCGAATTTCCAGTCATGACTGCGGTGCCTGCCGATGGGTGCGTCGATGGTCCCGCTGGACGGATCCGGATGGCCTTGTACCAGTGCGTGATAGCGCTTCTCAACGGTGCGCTGTTTGAACGCCCGCTTCAGCATGGTGTACGCGCGCTCGGAGAGTGCCACGACCATCACACCCGACGTGCCGACATCGAGGCGGTGCACGATGCCTTGGCGCTCGTGGATGCCCGATGTGGTGATCCTGAACCCCGCGGCGGCAAGGCCGCCGAGCACCGTCGGCCCGTGCCAGCCGACGGTGGCGTGTGCCGCCACCCCTGCCGGTTTGTCGACCGCGACGATGTCGTCGTCGGAGTAGAGGATGGTCATGCCTTCGATGTCGACCGGTGTATTCTCCACCGGCGCAGGCGGTTCGGGCAGCCGAACCTCAAGCCACGCACCGGGTGTCAGCCGATCGGACTTGCCTACCGGGGCACCGTCCAGGTCGACACCGCCCTCTTCGGCCAGCGCCGCGGCGGCGGTGCGGGACAGGCCGAGGAGTCGGGCGAGCCCTGCGTCGACGCGCATGCCCGCCAGTCCCTCCGGCACGGGCATCGAGCGGGTGTCCATCAGGAGGTTTCGGCCTCGTGCCCGCTGACCGCGTCGGATTCCGGTTCGTCGCCGGGCCGTCGCCTGCCGACGGTGTCGAAGTCGAACCCGAACAGAGACAGCACCACCAAGAGGATCGCCCCACCCACCACCGACGGGTCGGCGACGTTGAACACGGGCCACCATCCGACGGACAGGAAGTCCACGACGTGGCCCCGCAATGGTCCCGGGGAACGGAAGAACCGGTCCACCAGGTTGCCAAGCGCGCCGCCGAGGATCATCCCGAGGCCGATCGCCCACCACGGTGACACCAGCCGCCTGCCCATCCAGATGATGCCGACCACCACGCAGCTCGCGACCAGTGTCAGCACCCAGGTATATCCGGTGGCCATCGAGAAGGCGGCCCCGGAGTTGCGCACCAGCGTCCATGTCACGGTGTCACCGATGATCGAAACCGGCTGACCGGGGGTCAGCAGCTTGACCGCGAGCACTTTCGTGACGATGTCGAGCGCGAGGATGACGGCGGCGACCGTCACCAGGAGCCGGATTCGGCGGCGAGGCTTTGGTTCGGTGTCTTCGGGGGCGGTGCCCGCCGATTCATCAGTCACTCCCCCATCATTCCAAAGCATGATTTTGCAATGATGATTGCGTGAGCCGCCTCGTCGTCATCGCCACAGGCGGCACGATCGCCAGCAACACCGACGCGCACGGCGTTCGACGCCCCGCGACCAGCGGCGCGGACCTGGTTTCCGGGCTGGACGTCGAGGTCGTCGATCTGATGTCGGTGGACAGTTCGCAGCTGACACCCGCCGATTGGGACGCCATGCGGACGGCCACCACGGCCGTGGTGGCGCACCAAGGCGTCGATGGCGTGGTCATCGCGCACGGCACCGACACCATGGAGGAATCGGCGCTTTGGCTCGAGCTGACCTATGACGGCGCCGTGCCCGTGGTGATCACCGGCGCATTGCACAGCTCGGATGCGCCGGATGCCGACGGACCTGCCAACCTGCGCGATGCGCTGACGGTCGCGGCAAGTGAGCAGGCCCACGGTCTCGGAGTGCTGGTGACCCTGGCCGGAACGGTGTGGCAGCCGCTCGGCCTGCAGAAAGTCGCGACCGTCGACCTCGCAGGCTTTACCGGTGTCGCGGTCGGCGCCGTCGGCGACGGGAGTTTCACGGCAACGGCGGACAAGCAGCGGCCCTTCCTCGGCGAGCTGCCGAGCGCGGACGCACCGCGCGTCGACACGCTCGCGGTGTATCCGGGCGCCGACGCGGTGCCGATGGACGCCTGTGTGGCGGCGGGCGCCCGCGGAATCGTGCTGGAGGCTCTCGGCGCGGGCAATGCCGGCGCAGCGGTGATCGCCGCCGTTCGGAAGCACTGCGACGACGGGATCGCGGTGGCGGTGTCGACGCGGGTACCCGGCGGGAAGGTCAGCGCAGGCTACGGGCCCGGACGCGAACTGGTCGACGCTGGCGCGGTGATGGTGCCGCGACTGCGCGCCGCACAGGCCCGGGTGCTACTGATGGCCGCCCTGGCGAGCGGCTCTCCCGTCGACGACGTCATTGCCAGGTGGGGCTGATAGACATGACCAATGACCCTCCGCATGGCGACCGCGCTGGCGGGCATCGGCGTCATCGTCGCGTTTGGCGCACCACACGCCGGCGCGGAACCGCCGCCAGGCTCGCCTTCGGAAGACATCCGCGATTACCCACTCGCACAAGGCAACTACAGCACCTCGACGGATTTTTACCAGGTCTACTTCAGGACCCCCGACGGCCGCTCATGCGGCATCGGCCCCAACGGCGGCCCTGTCGGCTGTGACGCGGTGCCGTCCGATGCGCCGCCGGGTACCAACCAGACGGTCGTCAACAGCTGGGGACCGGCGGAATACCGCCACTCCGACACAGCGTCGTTCACCCGTGATGTCGATGTGCTTCCCGAGGGTTACCGGCTCCAGAACTGGGGGGCGACCTGCGCGGTTGAAGAGGGGGGTGCGGTGCGCTGCGAAACCTATGGCGATCACGGCTTCTTCATCACCGGCAGCGACGGCGAACTCTGGTAACGGCTGAGTTCGCCGATGTAGTCGGCCCAGTCCAGGCTGTCGACGGGGTTGGCGCGCTCGATGTCGGGGGTGTCGTCGGCGAACGTGCGCACGGGCCCCTTACCGGTGCTGCGGGTCTCGAAGCGCACGGTCATCACCCCGTGGCCCGCGCCCTGGATCCAGCCGTGGCCGTAGTCGGTGTGCACCACGTCGTCGCCGATCCGCCAGGCGGGCGCCCGCTCGGCGGCCTGGCTGAGCGGCTGCGGGAGCCCGGTGTCGGACACTTCCTCTGCCATCAGCTCCAGGTCAGGAAACAGCGACTCCTGCCGAACTTCCGATAGACCCGAGAAGCCGACGCCGACAAGGCGAATGGGGCCAACTTCGATTGGATCGAGAAGGAGCCTGCGCGCCATCGCGTTCAGCGTCGCGGCGTCTGTGGTCGCATACGGCAGAGTCGCGGAACGGGTCAGGATGCTCATATCCGACTTCTTCAACTTGACGGTGACGGTGCGCGCGCCACGGCCGTCCTTCTCGAGTCGGGTGTGCGCATGGTCGCCGATCGAGCCCACCGCCTCACGCAGTTGGTCGAGGGTGGTCAGGTCTTCCGGGAAGGTGGATTCGGCGCTTATCTGTTTGGCGGGCCCGTTCTCGGCGACGGGGCGGTCGTCGATCCCCCTGGCAAGCTGGTGCAGCGCCGGACCGACGGTGCCGCCGAGGATGTTGGCCGCTTCCGCGTCCGACAGCGCGGCGAACGCGCCGACGGTCTCGATGCCGAGCCGGTGCAGCTTCTCCTCGGCGACCGGGCCGATCCCCCAGAGCCGCCGGACGGGCAGGCCGTCGAGCAGCACGCGTTCCTCGTCGCGGCGCACCACCCGGATACCGTCAGGTTTGGCCAGCCCCGAGGCGATCTTGGCGATCTGCTTGCCGGACCCGGCACCCACGGATGCGACGAGCCCGGTCACCTCGCGAATCTTGGCCCGCAGCCCCTCGGAGAACGCCTCCACGTCCGCGGCGTCCGCTCCCACGAGTTCGGCAGGCTCGCCGAAGGCCTCGTCGAAGGACAACTGCTCGAGCACCGGCACGGCAGCGCGGACGGTATCAAGAACGCGTCGGCTTGCCACGCCGTAGACGACACCCCGCGGCGGCAGCACCACGGCGGCGGCGCCGACGAGGCGGCGGGCCTGATGCATCGGCATCGCCGACCTCGCGCCGTAAACGCGGGATTCATAGCTGGCGCCCGCGACAACACCCCGTCCACCGAGCCCGCCCACGAGCACCGGCCGTCCGCGCAGCGTGGGCCTGGTCAGCTGCTCGACCGACGCGAAGAACGCGTCCATATCGAGGTGCAGTACCCATCGCGTGGCCACACCTGCCGATGCTAGGGCGCTAGCCTGGCGTCCATGACGCAACAGGCCGGTGCCCGTATCGGCACCTTCGGGGCGTGGGTCGACCATTTCGAGCAGAACGAGCAGGTGCACGCCGACGCCGACGCGGCCATCGCGTTCGACGACCAGTGCGATATCCCCGATTCGGTGCGGCCGCCACTCATCGAATCGATCCGGCGGTTCCAGCTCGGCGAGAGCGGCGACGGAGAACAGCTGCTGCGCAAGGCGGCGCGCGCAGGCGATCCCGAGTATCTGCTGGCCGCCGAACTTTTCGTGGCCGAGGAGCAGCAGCACGCCGCGCTGCTCATGCGCCTGCTCCGATATCTCGACGGCCGGCCGATGCACACGCACTGGTCGGATGCGGTGTTCGTGCGGTTGCGCAGGCTGCTGGGGCTGCGGACCGAGTTGATGGTGTTGACCGTCGCCGAGGTGGTGGCGCTGTCGTATTACGGCGGCCTCGCCAAATCAGGCCCCGATGCGGTGGTGCGGGCGGTCGCCGACCGGATCGTCGCCGACGAACATCCGCATGTGCGATTCCAGGTGGACCGGCTGCGGACCGGCTTTGCCCAGTCACGTGTCGGGGTGCGGGCGCTGGCATTCGCCTTCTGGTGGCTGACCGCGATCGGAGCCACTGTCGTGGTGTCGTTCGACCACGGCCCGCTTCTCGACGCGATCGGCTACCGACGGACACGCTTCATCCGCGACGTTCTCGGCGACTTCGCGAAGGTCGCGTCCGCCGTCTTGCGCCGCTAGACCTTCGCGATCGCCAACCACCGCGATATTGCACTCACGGTCGTAGTTGCGGCGAAAGCACGACCGTGAGTGCAAATTTGCGCTACGAACGACTGTTGATTTTCCTGAGCCGGAATGGGTTGTCCCCGCCAACAAATCCGGTCATCCATTCGCCGTCAAGACTCGCACTCCCCTTATCGCGCGGCCGCAGATTCGGATCGAGATTGATCTCGAACTGCGTCGCCAAGAGTTCGCGCGCGATCAGAACGCGCAACTCATCGCGCCAGCCGTCCGGATGGGCCTTGATGGTCAACTCCAACTCGATCCGATCTCCGATGTCGAGGTCGAAGCGCCTGCGGGCTTCCTGGAGTTCGCGAATCATGTCGCGGGCCCAGCCCTCGGCTTCGAGTTCCGGCGTGACCGTTCCGTCGAGCACCACAAGGCCCGAGCCCTCCGGCAGTGCCGCGGTGAATTCGGGATCGGCGGCGACCAGCCTCGAACTGAACTCCGCGGGCAGAAGCACGGCCGGACCCGCCGTCAGCGTGCCGTCCGGGTTGACGACCCCCTCGCCTGCCTTCACCGCCTTGATCGCGGCCTGCACGTCCTTGCCGATTCGCGGCCCCGCTTCACGGGCGTTGACCGTCAGCTCAAAACGCCCGTAGGACGCAATGTCCTCGGTGAGCTCGACCTCCTTCACGTTGAGCTCATCAGCCAGCAGATCCCGGAACGGCTCGAGCCGCTGCGGATTCTCCACGGCGACAGTCAGTTTGAGCAGCGGCAGCCGCACCCGCAACTTCTTCGCCTTGCGCAGCGACGACGCCGCCGAGGCCACTTCGCGCACTTGATCCATGGTCGCGACGAGGTCGGCATCGTGGGGCAGCCCGCCCGGCTCGGGCCAGTCGGCGAGGTGCACCGACCGCTCGCCGGTGACGCCACGCCAGATCACTTCGGTGGTGAGCGGAAGCAGAGGCGCGGCCAGCCTGCCCGCCACCTCCAGCACGGTGTGCAGCGTGTCGATGGCATCGGGATCCTCTTCCCAGAACCGCGAACGGGACCGTCGCACATACCAATTCGTCAGGGCCTCGGTGAACTGTCGGAGCTCGTCGCATGCGCCGGAGATGTCGCAGACGTCCATGGACGCGGTCAGGTCGTCACGCAGCTGTGCGAGCTTGGCCAGGATGTAGCGATCCAGCACATGGGCCGAGTCCGTACGCCAGGTGCCCTTCTTCGGCGCATAGAGCGTCAGGAACGTGTAGGCGTTCCAGATCGGCAGTTGCACCTGCCGAACACCTTCGCGGATGCCCTGCTCTGTGACGATCAGGTTTCCGCCCCGCAGAATCGGCGACGCCATCAGGAACCAGCGCATCGCATCCGAGCCGTCGCGGTCGAAAACCTCGGAGACGTCGGGGTAATTGCGCAGCGACTTGCTCATCTTCTGGCCGTCATTGCCAAGCACGATGCCATGCGACACACAGGTTTTGAACGCCGGGCGGTCGAACAGCGCGGTCGCCAGCACATGCATCATGTAGAACCAGCCGCGGGTCTGGCCGATGTACTCCACGATGAAGTCCGCGGGAAAGTGCGAGTCGAACCAGTCGGCGTTCTCGAACGGGTAGTGCACCTGGGCGTATGGCATCGACCCGGAGTCGAACCAGACGTCGAAGACGTCGGGAATGCGTCGCATTGTCGACTTGCCGGTCGGGTCATCGGGGTTGGGCCGGGTCAACTCGTCGATGTACGGCCGGTGCAGATTGTCAGGCCGGACGCCGAAGTCGCGCTCGAGTTCGTCGAGACTGCCGTACACGTCGATGCGCGGATACGCAGGGTCGTCGGACGTCCACACCGGGATCGGGCTGCCCCAGTATCGGTTTCGGGAGATCGACCAGTCGCGCGCATTGGACAACCACTTGCCGAACTGGCCGTCCTTGACGTGCTCGGGATACCAGGTGATCTGCTGGTTGAGCTCGACCATGCGATCGCGGAACTCGGTGACCTTGACGAACCACGACGAAACCGCGCGGTAGATCAACGGGTTTCGGCAACGCCAGCAGTGCGGGTAGGAGTGCTCGTAGGTTTCGTGCCGCACCAGCACGGGAGCGTTCTGTGTCGCAGGGCCGCTCTGGTTCTTCAGGTCACGGATGATCTGCGGGTTGGCCTCGAACACGTGCTGGCCGACGTAGTCGGGCACCATCGCGTCGAATCGCCCCCTCGGGTCCACGGGTGTGACGGCGACGATGCCTGCGGGCTGCGTGACGCCCATGTCCTCCTCGCCGTAGGCGGGCGCCATGTGGACCAGGCCGGTGCCGTCTTCGGTTGTGACGTGGCCGCCCGGCAACACCTGAAAACTGTTGGCCGCATCCATGAAATACGGGAACGGCGGCAGGTAACGCGTGCCGAGCAGTTCGCCACCCTGGTAGACGGCAAGGATCTCGGGTTGTTCGCCGAGCTCCTTCGCATAGGCGCCGAGCCGCGCCCTGGCCAGCACGTAGCGCCGGTCCCCCGCCTGCACGAGAACGTATTCGACGTCCGGGTTGACCGCCACCGCCTGGTTGGACGGCAACGTCCACGGGGTCGTCGTCCACACGAGAAGATACGCATCGGTCAGCGACCCCTCGGTGATGCGGAAACCCACTGTGATGGCGGGGTCCTGGCGGCTCTGATAGACGTCGTCGTCCATCCGCAGCTCATGGCTGGACAGCGGCGTCTCGTCGTTCCAGCAGTACGGCAGCACCCGATAGCCTTCGTAGGCAAGTCCCTTGTCCCACAACTGTTTGAAGGCCCAGATCACCGACTCCATGAACGTCAGATCGAGGGTTTTGTAGTCGTTGTCGAAGTCCACCCAGCGCGCCTGGCGCGTCACGTACGCGCGCCACTCCTCGGTGTACTTGAGCACCGAGGCGCGGCAGGCATCGTTGAACTTCCCGATGCCCATCTCGTCGATCTGCGACTTGTCGGTGATGCCGAGTTGGCGCTGCACTTCGAGTTCTGCAGGCAGCCCGTGAGTGTCCCAACCGAAGCGACGGTCGACCTTGTAGCCACGCATCGTGCGGTAGCGCGGCACGATGTCCTTCACGTAGCCGGTCAGCAGGTGGCCGTAGTGCGGTAGGCCATTGGCGAACGGCGGCCCGTCGTAGAACACGTACTCCGGCGCACCGTCACGGCGGGAGACGCTGGCGCGAAAGGTGTCGTCGTCCTCCCAGTATTTGAGGACGTCGGATTCGAGCGCAGGGAAGTTCGGCGCGCCTGCTGCCGGCTTCGGATAGGTGGTCACGGTGGTGCGTCTCCATGCCAATGTCGTTCATGGCACGGGGACGACGATGCGCCGGTGGCGCGAACGCCGCGGTACCACCCCGCTTGCGCACAGATGTGCGCCGCTCGACTTGTGGCTGTGACGGGCCTACCCGTTCGGCTCTACTGAGTCAGACCGTGGCCTGAACTGTTCTTCCGAAGGCTCCCCGGTGATGGCCGGATCGGCGCCGATGCGTGTTGATTCTAGCGACTCAGTGGCCGACGGCCATCGGGGTGTGCGGCAGCGGCATGGCCTCCGACGTCAGCTCGATCAGCGCGAGCGGCAGCTGCTCCGCGAGTTCCTCCACCGTGTAGGCGTCGAAGCTGCGGGTGTCGTACCACCAGTCGAGCTGCACGAGGTCGTCGGCGCGGTAGGCCCGAAGCTCGAGCGCATGCCGGAGTCCCGGCTCGGTGGCCAGATAGGAGAAGAAGATCTCCGACGGCGGCGCAGCGGCGACTTTCGGGGCAGTCGGGCCCCCGGACAGGGTGCGGTGCACGGCGCCGAGCGTCTCTGTGGCCGTCGCGAGGCCCGCGGAAGTGCAGGACAGCGGAACCGAGCCGCTGTGGCCGGCAACGTCGACAAGAACGACCCCCTCGCCGATCGTCCTGGCGATGGCGAGACCGAGGGCGGCGAGAAGAATCTCCTCGCCTGCAATGCCGAGAGACCACTGCGCGCCATCAAGCTCACCGGTCAGGATGCTGCCCAAAGGCGCCGAGACCTTCGCGAGATCTGCCGCCGCAGGGGCATCGGTGGTGTCGTGGTCGACGATACGAAGAGGGCTGCTGGCAAATTCTGCAATCAACATGGAGCTAACAGTACGTCCGCTGTCCCAAAAATGGGAGACCTCTCCCAAAAGTGTGACACCTGCGTCAATAACAGCAACCCTTTCCGCGATTTGATTGGCACTGCCCATTTACGGGAAGACAAGATAAAGTAATGCGGTGCCACGGACAGATGAGAACGGCCGACAGCTAAAAGCCCTGCTCGACTATCTCCTCGACGGCGATGTCGACTCGAAGGACATCTACGACGCGCTCGGCGTGTCTAGCAGCACGTACTACCGGCGGATCAAGGAAGAGTTCTATCCGGACGCCGAAGAACTCCGCAGAGTCGCCGATCGGTTCAACCTCAGCTATCCCGACCTACAGGTGCGGTTCGGGCTGATGAGCCACCAGGAAGTGCAGAGCTACTTCGAGTCTGCCGGTATCGCATTGGCAACCCTGGAAACGCGACGTGTCCGCCCGGCGAAGCTATCCGAAATGAAGCCCCGCCTGGACGCCCCGCCGCTGTAGAATTTTGCTGGTTCCGATACAGCGCAAAGGCAACACAGATGGCTCTCGCAACACTCCTGGCGATCACGATCGCATGCATTGGATGGAGCCTGTGGATTCGGCGCGTGACGTGGACGTGCCGTTGGGAAGTCGCCGCAACACTCAACATCGCCCTTCAGGGCTTGGCGGTCTTGTTGATGTCGCCGTTCGCGTCCGAGACCCTCGGCCACTGGCTGCATGCCCTCACAGGGAAATGGAACCTCGAGGACTACCTCGGCCACGACTGCTACATCGTCGCGGCATCGGCCATCGTCTACAACACGCTTGGCAGGCTCGCCGACGACGAGAACATGCAGCGCTCGTTCAAGCAGTACGTGGAGCGACCGGCGACTATATGCATCCCAGTTCTGCTTGTGACGTTCTCGGTCGGTAACGGCGCACGGATCTACGCCCCTGACTTCTTCACTGTGCCGACCGACTTCTGGCTCAGCCTCTACTGGCTGCTGCTCTGCGGCACCCTGATGTATCTGCTTGGCTACGGCATCCGTGCCACGCTGGTGCTGCGCAAGGATCCGCGCTCGCGCACCATCGCCAACTTCTATCTGGCGTCATCGGTCGCAGGCATCATGGCATGCGTCGTCCGCATCATCACCGCCTTCGTGCCGTCCTTCCAAACTGTGGTTGGCACGAGCCTGGTCTGGGTGTTCGCCTGCCTCTGCGGCGCCGGGTTCGCGCTGGCGTCGGCGCATTCGTGGCGGATCAAGACGAAGTGGTTCACACGGGTCTAACCCGGTTATCGTTGCCTCGCCGTCGAAATGGGGAGGACCGCGATGACACAGCCAAAGCCACCTGAGGCCGCGAGGCGACACCGCGTCGTCGTCATCGGCTCGGGCTTCGGTGGCCTCGAAGCCGCCAAGTCTCTCAAACGGGCAGACGTCGACGTCACCTTGATCTCCAAGACGACCAGTCATCTGTTTCAGCCGCTGCTCTACCAGGTCGCGACCGGCATTCTGTCCGAAGGCGAGATCGCGCCGACCACTCGGCTGGTGCTGCGCAAGCAGAAGAACGTCCAGGTGCTGCTCGGGGAGGTGGAGCACATCGACCTGACGGCCAGGACCGTCACCTCGAAGTTGATGACGATGACAACGGTCTCCCCGTTCGACACTCTCATCGTCGCGGCGGGCTCCCAGCAGTCCTACTTCGGCAACGACCAGTTCGCCACGTTCGCACCGGGCATGAAGACCATCGACGACGCGCTGGAGCTGCGCGGCCGCATCCTCGGCGCCTTCGAGGCCGCCGAGGTGTGCACCGACCCCGCCGAGCGGCAGCGCCGGTTGACGTTCGTCGTCGTCGGGGGCGGTCCGACCGGCGTCGAGCTGGCCGGGCAGATCGCCGAGCTGGCCGAGCGCACACTCGCCGGGGCGTTTCGCACGATCAAGCCGAATGAATGCCGAGTGGTCCTCGTCGAGGGCGCCGATGCCCTGATGCCGCCGATGGGCCGGAAGCTCGGCGCACAGGCGCAGCGCCGGCTGGAGAAGATGGGCGTCGAGATACAGCTCAACTCGTTGGTGACCGACGTCGACTACATGGGCGTCGCCGTCAAGTGCAAGGACGGCACCGCGCAGCGGATCGACTGCGCATGCAAGGTCTGGTCGGCGGGTGTGCAGGCGAGCCCGCTGGGCAAGATGATCGCCGAACAGTCCGACGGCACCGAGACCGACCGCGCGGGCCGGGTGGTGGTGGAACCGGACCTGTCGGTGAAGGGACATCCCAACGTCTTCGTCGTCGGCGATCTGATGTCGGTGCCGAATGTGCCGGGAATGGCGCAGGGCGCGCTTCAGGGCGCCAACTACGTCACCAAGCTCATCAAGCGTGAGCTCGCAGGCCGCGACGATCCGGCCAACCGCGCCCCGTTCAAGTACTTCGACAAGGGCAGCATGGCGACCATCTCGCGGTTCAGCGCGGTCGCGAAAATCGGCAAGCTGGAGTTCGGCGGATTCATCGCCTGGCTGGCGTGGCTGGCGCTGCATCTGGTGTACCTGGTCGGCTTCAAGAACCGCTTCACGACGCTGATCACCTGGTTCATCACGTTCGTCAGCCACAGCCGCGGCCAGATGGCGATCACCAGCCAGATGATCTATGCCAGGCTGGCGATGGACATGCTGGCGAGCCAGCAGAAGCAGGCCATCCAACGATCGCCCCTCGCGGCGGTCGAGGAGGCGGAGAAACTCGAACGGGAAAGAGGGGCGTCGTGAGCGATCACACCTACCGCGTCATCGAGATCGTCGGAAGCTCACCCGACAGCATCGACGCCGCGATCAAGAACGCGATTTCCCGTGCCTCCGAGACGATTCGGGGCCTCGACTGGTTCGAGGTGACGTCTGTGCGCGGTCATCTGGCCGACGGTGAGGTCGGGCACTTCCAGGTGACGTTGAAGGTCGGATTCCGAATGGAAGGCGCGTAGGCCGCTAAAGGGCGACGGGCCGCGTTTCTGGCACGGACGGAGCGCCGAAGGCGGGCACCGGCCGGTATCCACGCCGCCGCGCTGCCGCGGCACCCCGACGGATCAACGCCGCCGTCGCGACGAAGCCGGCCTGATCGGCGACCACGAACGGCGTGAGCAGCCGGTTGTGCACGTAGCCGAACGACATCCCTGTGCTCGGGTCGGCCCAGCCGAGCGATCCACCGAGGCCCGCGTGGCCGAATCCCGGCATCAGGCCACCAATCGGGATGCTGTGGTAGCCGAGATGAAATGCCATGGGGAACACGATGTTTCGGTCCGGTCGCAGGTTGGGCTTTCCGATCAAGCCCGCGGTCAGCTCGGGCGAGAGAAACTGTTTTCCGTCGACCCTGCCTCCGCATGCCAGCGGCGCGTACATCTTCGCAAGGCCCCGCGCCGTGGCCGTGCCGTTGGCTGCGGGGATCTCACCGTCGAGGAACGGGGTGTCGCCCTGCACGACCGAGAACATCTCTGGGAAGTACAGCGCGCCAAGGCCACTGGACCATTGCATGGCGGCGAGCTTCGGCACGATGTTTCCCAGCAGCGCGTTCTTGATCGTGCCCTGAGGGATGATGATCTGCGCCGACTTGGTCGGCGAATCGACGGGCGGGCGACCCAGGTGCAGCCCGTCGGTGTTCAGCGGCTCGGCCAGCTCTTCGCGGATCAGCTCCCGCATGCCCTTGCCGGTCACCGACCGGGCCAGACCCGACATCAGCCAGCCGTACGTCAGCGCGTGATACGCGCCCTTGCCGTAGAGGACCTTGTTGACGGGCGCGGCCGCGAGCCGCTCCTCCATCCTGACGTGGTCCATCAGGTCGGCCCTGCTGGCGCCGTTGAGCTGGGACAGCCCGGCGCGGTGCCGCATCACCTCACGGACGGTGATCGTCGCCTTGCCGTTGGCGCCGAACGCGTGCCAGTACTGCGCGACCGGAGCCTCGTAGTCGATCAGCCCGCGGTCGGCGAGCCGGTGGATGACCGTCGAGGCCATGCCCTTGGTGGCCGAGAAGACCATAGCGCCGGTGTCGGCGGACCAGTGCGTGGTGCCTGCGCGGTCGGACCAACCGGTCCATACGTCGACGACGGGCTCGCCGTCGAGGTAGACCGACAGCGCCCCTCCACCGAATTTCGGACCGGGAAACATCGTGCTGAAGGCCCGAACCGCACAGCCGAAGTGCGCATCGGCCGCGCCTTGAACACCATGTGGAAGCGCCGCGCTGCGCTCCAGGCTGTCAGAGTGCTTCACAATGCATCCAATTTACCTGCAACCCCGGCAAATTTTCCGCCCGTTACCGATCCGTCATTGCATCGCATGTCAGAGGTGCCAAGGCTCCACCTAACAGCAACAAACGCCTCAGGGATTGTCCGCGGCGTCGAGAATCTGCTGTGCGGCCAGCGTCGGCGTCAGCTCACCGTCGCGGACCTGCCGTTCCACTTCGGCGCGGACCTTGCGAACACCCGGATTGCCGAGCAACCGGTCCAACACCGTGTCGCGAACCATCGCCCAGGCCCAGTCCACCTGCTGGGAGTTTCTGCGGGCCTCGAACTCCCCCGCGTCGGTGAGTACCTGCCGGTGTTTGAGCACGGTGTCCCACAGTTCGACCAGGCCCCTTCCCTCCAGCGCGCTCATCGTCAGAACGGGTGGGCGCCAGAGCGTTTCGCGCGGGTGGATCAGCCGGATCGCACCGGAGAGTTCGCGGGCCGCCGACTTGGCCTCCTTGGCGTGCTCGCCGTCGGCCTTGTTCACCACGACGATGTCAGCAAGTTCGAGCACGCCCTTCTTGATGCCCTGCAGCTGGTCGCCGGTGCGGGCGAGCGTCAGGAACACGAAGGTGTCCACCATGTTGGCGACCGCGACCTCGGACTGCCCGACGCCGACGGTCTCCACCAATATCACGTCGAAACCACCCGCCTCGAGCAGCACGATGGTCTCCCTGGTCGCCCTTGCCACCCCGCCGAGAGTGCCCGACGTCGGCGACGGCCGGATATAGGCGTCGGGGTGCACCGCCAGCCGGGGCATCCGGGTCTTGTCGCCGAGAATCGATCCGCCGGTGCGTGTCGACGACGGGTCGACGGCCAGCACAGCGACCCGGTGCCCCTCTTCGATGAGGTACATGCCGAGCGCCTCGATCGCCGTCGACTTACCGACGCCGGGGACACCCGTGATGCCGACGTGCATGGCGCTGCCCGCCTCCGGTGTCAACTCCAGTAGCAGCTCTTGGGCCCGCTCGCGATGATCGGCCCTGGTGGACTCGACAAGGGTGATTGCGCGCGGCAGCGCGGCGCGATCGCGATGCTTGATCGCGGCGGCGAGTTTCTGTGTGTCGGCCATCCAGTCCGCGGCTACGTCAGCTCGTAGCCCGACCGCTCGGCCAGCTTGTGCAACAAGCCGATCGCGGCATCGGCGATCACCGTGCCGGGCGGGAAGATCGCGGTCGCACCCGCGGCGTACAGCTCATCGAAGTCACCCGGCGGGATCACGCCGCCGACCACCACCATGATGTCCGGGCGCCCGGCCTCGGCGAGCGCGTCGCGCAGCGCAGGCACCAGCGTGAGGTGGCCTGCCGCCAGCGAGGACACCCCCACCACGTGAACGTCGTTGTCCGCCGCCTGGCGCGCCACCTCTTCCGGGGTGGAGAACAGAGACCCGACGTCGACATCGAAGCCGATGTCGGCGAAGGCCGTCGCGATGACCTTCTGGCCGCGGTCGTGACCGTCCTGGCCCATCTTGGCGACCAGGATGCGCGGGCGTCGGCCGTCGGCCTCGGCGAACTTTCCGACCAGCTCGATGGCGCTTGCGATATTGCTGACCTTTCCGACTTCGTCGCGGTAGACCCCGGCGATGGTACGGATCTCCGCCTGATGGCGTCCCCAGACTCGCTCCAGCGCTTCAGAGATCTCGCCGACGGTGGCCTTCGCCCGCGCCGCGTTGATGGCCAGTTCGAGGAGATTACCTTCGCCGTCAGCAGCCTTCGTGAGCTCGGCGAGGGCGGCGTCGACGGCGGCCTTGTCGCGTTCGGCGCGAAGCTTCTCCAGCTTGGCGAGCTGTTCTGCGCGCACGCGGCTGTTCTCGACCTTGAGCACCTCGATCTCGTGGTCCTCATCGACCTGGTACTTGTTCACCCCGATCACGGGCTGCTGTCCGGAGTCGATGCGCGCCTGGGTGCGGGCCGCGGCCTCCTCGATGCGCAGCTTCGGGATGCCGTTGTCGATGGCTTGGGCCATCCCACCGTGTTCGTTCACCTCGTCGATGTGGCCGCGCACCCGGTCGGCCAGCTGATGGGTCAGCCACTCCACGTAGTACGAACCGGCCCACGGATCGATCGGCCGTGTGGTGCCGGACTCCTGTTGAAGCAGCAGCTGGGTGTTGCGCGCGATCCTGGCCGAGAAGTCGGTTGGCAGCGCCAGCGCCTCGTCGAGGGCGTTGGTGTGCAGAGACTGCGTGTGTCCCTGGGTGGCCGCCATCGCCTCGATGCAGGTGCGGGCGACGTTGTTGAACGGGTCCTGCGCCGTCAGCGACCATCCGGAGGTCTGCGAATGAGTACGCAGGGAAAGCGATTTGGCTTCCTTGGGTTCGAACTGGGCCACCAACTCGCTCCACAGCAGTCGCCCGGCCCGCAACTTGGCGACCTCCATGAAGAAGTTCATCCCGATACCCCAGAAGAAGGACAGCCGCGGTGCGAACTTATCGATGGACAGGCCCGCAGCAAGGCCCGCCTTGATGTACTCGACACCGTCGGCCAGCGTGTATGCCAGCTCCAAATCCGCTGTCGCCCCGGCCTCTTGGATGTGATAGCCGGAGATGGAGATCGAGTTGAACTTCGGCATCCGCGTGCTGGTGTAGCCGAAGATGTCGGAGATGATCCGCATCGACGGTTTCGGCGGATAGATGTAGGTGTTGCGGACCATGAACTCTTTGAGGATGTCGTTCTGGATGGTCCCGGCCAGCTTCTCCGGCGGTACCCCCTGCTCTTCTGCGGCCACCACATACAGCGCGAGGATCGGCAGCACGGCACCGTTCATCGTCATCGACACCGAAACGGTCGACAGATCGATACCGTCGAACAGCTGTCGCATGTCGAGGATCGAATCGATTGCCACACCGGCCATTCCGACGTCGCCCGCGACACGCGGATGATCGGAGTCATAGCCGCGGTGGGTGGCGAGGTCGAACGCGACAGAAAGGCCCTTCTGCCCGGCCGCCAGATTGCGCCGGTAGAACGCATTGGACTCCGCGGCGGTGGAGAAGCCGGCGTACTGCCGGATGGTCCATGGCTGGTTGACGTACATCGTCGGATACGGGCCGCGCAGGAACGGCGGCTCGCCGGGGAACGTGTCAAGCGGGTAGCCCGCTTCCGCGGCGGCGGCCCGGTCGGCGGCGACATAGACCGGTTTGACGTCGATGGTCTCCGGTGTCGACCAGTCGAGCTGATCGGGCGTGTAGCCGTGCGCCTTTGCCGTGGCTGCGACGTGCGCGCTGACCGCGGCTTCTGTAGCGGCTTCTCCTGCGCGCTCGCTGCGCAGAGGAACGTCGGCGAAACTGCCGATACCTGTCGTCGCGGTCATGTTGGTCACGCCCCCAATCGAGTGAGCAGGTCAGAAAGGGCGCCGACCGCGTCGATCTTGGCGGTCAGGTAGTCGTCGGGCTTCGGGTCGGCATCCGCGACAGCCTTGTCGGGTCCGGCCAACAGGACGCGC
The DNA here is from genome assembly GCA_902826815.1 of uncultured Mycobacteriaceae bacterium. Lineage (GTDB taxonomy): Bacteria > Actinomycetota > Actinomycetes > Mycobacteriales > Mycobacteriaceae > Mycobacterium. Next base: position 50,746 of record CADEGF010000019.1, on the reverse strand, counting down.
GAGACGCCAGCCGTGCGCGCGGCCTCGACGACGCCTGCCACTTCCGTCCCGTATCGGCTGTCCGTTCCACAGATCACCGCGACAGCGGGGCGGTCGGCCGCGGTGACCGCATCGGCCACCCCCGCAGCGTCGACGACGCCGGGGTTGACCGCTTCGATACCGCCCGAGGCGAGCAGATTGGTCGCGAACGTCGCCCGGATGTTGTGCTCGGCCAGCGAGCCGAGCGGAAGCAACAACGCCTTCGGCCGCGAGCCGGTTTTCGCCAAGTGGGCATCGGAGCGATCCCGCAATGCCTCGAAGCCTGCCGCATAACGGGCCACAATGGCCGACGAATCATGTTGCGGCAGCGGCGCTTCATCGAGATTCGGATACTCATTGACGCCGGTGAGCGCCTTTCTCCGGTGGTTGATGTCGTCTGCCCGCCGGTCTCGGACTTCGGCGATCTTGGCTACCACGTAATCGCCTGCCGCAGCGAAACCGCCGATGGCCTCGATCTGCTGGAAGTGCACCCACGCCTTCTCGGCGAGATGTTCGGTGAGGTCCTCGACGAACCACGAGCCGCCTCCTGGGTCGAGCACCCGCCCGAGGTGAGACTCCTCCAGCAGGAGCAGCTGGGTATTGCGCGCGATGCGGCGCGCGAAACTCGCTGCGGTACCTGGCAATCCGCCGGAGATGGCGGCGTCGAACGGCTGCACAAGCACGGTGTCCGCACCGCCGACACCGGCGCCGAAGGCAGCAACGGTGGTACGGAGCATATTCACCCACGGGTCCCGCTGCGCCATCATCGGCGTCGAGGTGACCGCATGTACGCGGGCGGCACCGGCGTCGGGATCGCCGACCACCTCGGCCACCCGCGCCCACAGGCGGCGCAGCACCCGGAACTTGACGATGGTCATGAACTGGTCATCGTCAGCCGCCAGCCGGAAGCTGATCTGCCGCAACGAATCAGACGCGCTGAGCCCGGCCTCGCCGAGCAGGCGCAGATAGCCGACGCCTGCCGCGACGGCTCCGCCGAGCTCCAACGAGGCGCTCGCACCCCGGTTGTGAAGGGCGGGCCCGTCGACGGTGATCGCCCGAACGCCGCCGCCGTAGCAAGTGATCTTCCCTGCGGTGGCGACTACGTCAGCGATGTCGGCAGCGGATCTGCCGCTCAACGGTGCGGTCAGCGGGTCGGCGCCGAGATCGATCGAGAGCCGGGCGCGTTGTTCGTCGTCCATATCGGTCAGCTGCGGCAGCAGTTCGGCGGCGGCGGCCGCGAACTCTGTGCCCGCGTCGAGCACAACCGGGACAAGGTCGAGGAACACGCCCTCGAGCAGACGATCCAGCTCCCCCGCGACGACACCGTCGGGTGCTCCCACCCGCAGCACCAGTGCGCTGACACCCTCCGTCAGGGCAACCAGCACGGCGCCGTTGCCGTCGGTGACGGCTTTCTGCCCTGGGGCGGGGAACTCCTCGGCGACTTTCCACCCGGACTTGACGTCGCGCAGCGCGTCGCCGCCGCGGACGAAGGGCCACGAGCCGGGCAACGGGGGCTCCGGCACGGCGTCCAGGCTGGTGTAGAGCGCCCGGATCGGAAAGCCCTCATAGGTCGGCGAATCCAGCAGGCTCTCCGGTTCGGGCGGCAGGTCGGCCGGATCGCGCCGTGTCGACTTTGCCAACACGCCCGCAACCGCCGAGCGCCATCGCTGTTGAGATTCCCGCAAGCCGGATTCCTGCACGTCCTCAGGCTAATTGATCGCCGTTCGACCAGCGTGCGCCGGGCGGCGGAGCCGCGACCGGCATTGGCCGGGTTATCACCGGCCTGCCCGTACTGTTGGTAGGCGTGAAGTCCGTCGTCAGCACCCTCGCCGCGCTGCGCACCGCGGTGATTTCGACGGCCAAGCAGGTCCCCCGGCGCCAGATGGCAGCCATCGCGGCGACGATTGTGATTCTCGTCGCAATCCTGTTGCTGGTACCGCGGCCCGGCGCGGTCCAGCTTCGGGACTGGGCAACATCGGTGGGTCCGTGGTTCCCGCTCGCGTTTCTGGCAGCCCACATCGTGGTCACGGTCTTCCCGTTCCCGCGGACCGCCTTCACGCTGGCCTCCGGCCTGTTGTTCGGACCCTGGCTCGGAATCGCGATCGCGGTCGTCGCCAGCGCTGTCAGCGCGCTGCTCGCACTGTTGTTGGTGCGCGCCGCAGGCTGGCGGCTCGACCGCCTTGTGCCCCATCCGCGGGTCAGGACGCTCGACGCCCGCCTACGCCTTCGCGGCTGGCCGACGGTGATGTCGATGCGGCTGATCCCCGCGGTGCCGTTCTCGGTGCTCAACTACGCCGCGGGAGCATCGTCTGTCCGGGTGGTGCCGTACGCGCTGGCGACACTGGCGGGACTGCTGCCGGGCACCGCGGCGGTCGTCATCCTCGGCGACGCGCTGACCAACCAGATCAGTCCGCTGCTGATCCTCGCGTCGCTGTTCACCGCGAGCCTCGGTGTCGCAGGCCTGATCTACGAGATCCGGACCTACCCCAAGCACCACCCGGATCGGATTGCGGTGGCCGGGCCGGACCGCTCCGTTAGTGCTCCACCGCGACCGTAACGGCGGTTTGCAGACGCGACATCGCGGCCGCGCGGATCGCTCCGCTGCCGCGGCCTTTCCCGGTGCACGAGCGGTGGGAGATCGATGCGCGACGACCTTGGCGGACGACGCGTGGAATTGGTTCCGTTGCCGGGACATTCGGCGGATTCGGTGAGGCTGCTCGACCGCGAACACGGCTTTCTGTTCGTCGGGGACTTCATCTACAACGCACCCATCCTGGCCGCAGATCAAACCCGAGAAACTGGAAGAACTCGTCGGCGCACTGGAGAAGGCCTTGCCCACGCAGGCGGCATCCGCGTCGCGCCTGACCCCCTGTCGCTCGATTAAACAGACGTTTACAATAGTGAACGTGCATTCACCTCCGTTCGATGATCGGACTGCGCGGGCCAGGATCCGCGACGAAGCGCTACGGCTGTTCGCCGAACGGGGCCCCGAAGCGGTGACGATGCGCGACATCGCGACCGCCGCCGGCGTATCTCCTGCCCTGCTGGTCCGGCATTACGGGTCGAAGGACGGGCTGATCGAGGCGGTCGACAACTATGTCGTCGCATCCATGGAGATGCTGCTGACCCAGATGGCCGAGCAGACCGGCGTCGTCGGCATCAGCCCTTCGGCGGTGCCGGGCATGCTCGATGGCCTCGCCACCCACTTGCCGCCCGATTCGGCGATCCCGGCCTATCTGGGCCAGTTACTGGTCAGCGGTGCCTCGGCGGGATCCGCGCTATTCGAGCGGCTCTACCGGGTCAGCAGGGACGCCCTCGACGCCATGGTCGCCAGCGGAGTCGCCAGGGCAGGTGACGATCCCGACGTTCGCGCGTCCTTCTTGCTCGTCGCCGACCTGGCGGTGCTGATTCTGCGCCCCCACCTCACCCAACTGCTCGGCGTAGACCCTTTGTCGAATGCCGGCATGAAGCGGTGGGCCGCCGAGGTTTTCGCGATATACCGCGACGGACTCTCCGGTGCCCCAACCGAATCGTGAACCTAACCAACCTAAAGGAGGAGGAAAACAGTTGTCCACCACCACCACCACCACCACCGCAACGCGCCTGCTTCGATCGCGCAAGCTGGTGCGCGCTCCGATCTGGCTCTACAAGGCGCGTGCCGGGGCGCTGCTGGGCTCGCGGCTGATGATGCTCGAGCACATCGGCCGAAAATCCGGGGCGCGACGCAACGTCGTCCTCGAAGTCTTCGACCATCCGACACCCGAAACCTTTCTCGTCGCGTCCGGTTTCGGCACCAAGGCGCAATGGCTCCGCAACATCCAGGCCAACCCGCGGGTACGGCTCTACGTCGGCAGCCACGCGCCCGCCAACGCCACCGCACGCGTGCTGGACCAGGATGAGGCCGACAGCGCGCTCGCCGCGTACCGCGGCCGGCACCCGCGCGCGTGGGCGCGGTTCAAGCCGGTGCTGGAGGAAACGCTTGGCAGTCCGATCAGCGACACCAACACCACGTTGCCGTTGGTCGAGCTGCGGCTCGACGCAGGCGCTCGCTCGTAACCGCTCAGCGCGTCGACCGAGTCGGCGATTCCGGTGTGCTGCTGTTCGTCAGGGTCCTGGTGTACTTCGAGCTGACAACTATTGCTCCGCGTCCCCGCTGTGGCGTCCGGCCTGCGGCTGCTGCGGGTTCAGCGGCTGCTGCGTGCTCTGGGAGTACTGCACCGGCGCGGTCACACTCGACGGGGGTGACCCCAGGACTCCCTGGACCGGCGCGCGCGCTTCGGCCTCGGCCCTGGCAACTGCCCGAGCGATGGCCGGGTCGGTCTCGGTGTTGAACCAGTCGGCGACGTCGGAATCGTCCTCGGGCTTGGACAGGGTCTCCTCGACCGGAGGCGGTTCGTAGCGGAACACCCCGTCATCACCGGGCGCGCCCAACATCTTCGTGAACCCCTGCAGCGCGGCACCGAAGTCGCTGGGCACCAGCCAGACCTTGTTCGCCTCACCCTTGGCCATCTGCGGCAGTGTCTGCAGATATTGGTAGGCGAGCATCTCCGGTGTCGGCCGCCCGGCCTTGATCGCGGCGAATGTCTTCTCGATCGCCTTGGCCTGCCCCTGCGCCTGGTAGTACTGCGCGGCCCGCTCGCCCTGGGCCCGCAGCATGCGCGACTGCCGGTCGGCCTCGGCCGCCAGGATCGCGGCCTGCTTGGCGCCCTCGGCCGCCAGGATCTGCGACTGCTTCTGGCCCTCTGCCTGTTTGATCGACGCCTCGCGGGTGCCCTCGGCCGTCAGGATCATGGCCCGCTTCTCGCGGTCGGCGCGCATCTGCTTCTCCATCGAATCCTGGATCGATGGCGGCGGGTCGATGCTGCGAAGCTCCACGCGTGCCACCCGCAGACCCCACCGGCCGGTCGCCTCGTCGAGTACACCCCGCAGTTGGCCGTTGATCTGGTCACGCGAGGTCAGGGTCTGCTCGAGCGTCATGCCACCCACGACGTTTCGCAGCGTCGTGGTGGTCAACTGCTCGACACCGACGATGTAGTTGCTGATCTGGTACACCGCGGCCTGGGGGTTGGTGACCTGGAAGTACACGACGGTGTCGATGTTCACCGTCAGGTTGTCCTCGGTGATCACGGGCTGCGGCGGAAACGAGACGACCCGTTCACGCAGGTCCACCCGCGCGCGAATCCGGTCGACGAACGGCAGGAGCAGCGTGAGCTGACCCGACACCGTCTTGCTGTAACGGCCAAGCCGCTCGATGACCGCGGCCTCGGCCTGCGGGATCAACGCGACCGATTTCGCGACGACGATGGCTGCGAACAACACCAGCACACCGACGAGAATCAAGCCGGCGACGGCACCTTCCATGACGGTTCCTTCCGTAGTTGCCCAGGCTTGGACTAGACGACTTTCTGGACGACCGCGGTCGCGCCGTCGATATGCACGACGGTGACGTGGTCGCCGGGTTCGTAGATATCGTTGTCGTTCAACGGCCGCGCCGTCCAGACTTCGCCGTCGAGTTTGACCTGACCCTCATGGCGTCCCACCCTGTCGAGCACCAGCGCGCTCTTGCCCTCGAGCTCCTTCGGCCGGTCCGGCAGTCCCGCGCCCTGGCTGAATCGGCGTCTCAAGGCGGGCCGCACCAGCACCAGCAGCAGGACCGATACCACGGCGAAAACGACTCCGTCGATCACATAGTTGTCGAAGATCAGGTTCGACCCGACCGCGGCCAGCGCCCCGCCACTCAGCATCAGCAGGAACAGGTCGCCGGTCAGCGCCTCGGCCCCGGCGAGGCCAAGCGCTCCGATTAGCCAGAACAACCAAACAGGCATGCCGAAAGCCTACCCGTGCAGTCGGCTGACACAGCTCCGAACTATTACACTGCGAGCATCATGTGGTGCCCTAGTGTCTCGCTGTCGGTGTGGGCCAACGCCTGGCTCGCAGGAGCCGCCGCGCCCGACGACATCCTCGACGCGTTATCGCAATGGGCGCCAAGGCATTCGGTCACCGCCTATGACGCCGTCGCGGCAGGCAGCACAGGCCTGCCCTGGCCCGATATGAACCACTCGGGAACCATGTCGCTGCTGCAGACTCTGCGCACCGCGGCCGGTATCCCCGTGGGCACCCCCGCGTTCTCGGTGGCGCTTCCCGTACCCGGCGACGTCCGCGGCCTGCCCGCGGGAACCCAGTTTCAACGCGACGCGGTGACCGCAGGCGAGGCCATCATCATCGCAGGCGTCCCGTCGTCCCACGCCGTGGGTCTGGTGCCCGACTTCGAATTCGATGACTTCGACGACGACAACGCCTACTCGGACTCCGAAGAAGCCGAACTGTCCGGGCTGGGTTGGACGGTGTACTCGATGCCTGCCGCACCGCTCGCCGAGCACATCGATCTCGGCGAGGCGGAGTTCGCGCTGCGCTCAGCCGTCCGGTCAGCGGCCGACGCGCTCGGCGCCATTCGCGCGGAGGCGGGCGGCATGGACGTCGCCGATCCGCGCAAGCTTGTCGAGCAGGTGATGGAGTCCTCGGGGCAGCACCGCGCGCCCGACCATGCGCCCTCGCGCGCGCTGCGGGTGCTGGAAAACGCCGCCCACATCGACGCGATCGTCACCGTCAGCTCGGGATTGATGCCAATCGGTCTTCAGAGCTCGTCGGAGGCCCAGATCGCGAACGAGGCGTTGCGCCCACTGTCCGCCGTCGTGCGCTCGGCACGGTTGGCCGCGGTGAGCGCGATCTTGCACTCCGCTTGGCGCTAAGCCCTGACGCACGCAGGCGTGCACAGCGCCCCGTTTATCGAATAGCCGTACAGCGGAGGAGCTTCCAGCCCCGGCGGGCCCTCGAAGCGAGACGGTTCTCGCCCGTCGCGCACCTCGTTGATCAGATCCACAGCCAGCTGCGCGAAACGACGGTCGGCGTTGGGCGTGGCGGCCCTCGCGAAGGCGATGCCGCGCTCCGTTGCCTGCTCATGCAGCTCGTTGTCCAGATCCCACACCACCTCGATGTGGTCGGCGACGAAACCGATCGGGCAGACGATGACTGCCTTGACACCTGCATCCGCGAGGGCCGAAAGATGTTCCCCCACATCCGGTTCCAACCAGGGCACCGAAGGAGGCCCCGACCGCGACTGCCAGACCTGGTCGTAGTCGGCATACCCCGTCTCGGTCGCGACGAGCCGTGACGCATAGGCGACCTGGCGGGCGTAGAGGTCTGTGCCGCAGCGCGATCCGGCCGCCAACGGAATGGAGTGCGCGGTGAACACCAAGCGGGCGTCGGCGCGGCGTTCCGCTGGCAACGTTGCAGCGGCCTCGGCGACCGCCTCGGAGAACATCTCGACGAACAACGGGTGGTCGTAGTACTGCCGAAGCTTGACCAGCTCGGGTGCCCGATCCCCTGCGGCCGCCCGGCCGCGGGCGATGTCCTCGATGTACTGCGTGCAGCTGGAGTAACCGCCCCAAGCCGACGTGCTGAACACCGCGGCACGGCGAATACCGTTGTCCCGCATGGCCGCGACCGCATCCTCGACGTAGGGCTCCCAGTTGCGGTTGCCGAAGTAGACCGGCAGATCCATAGCGGAGTCGGCCAGTTCGGCGGTCAACTGCTCGATCAGTGCGCGGTTGATGCCGTTGATCGGCGAGACACCGCCGAAATGCAGGTAATGCTCGGCGACCGCGGCGAGCCGCTCGCGCGGTATCCCCCTGCCCCGAGTGACGTTCTCCAGGAAGGGCATCACCTGCTCAGGCGCCTCCGGTCCGCCGAACGACAGCAGCAGGACGCCATCAACGTTCATCAGAGCAACTGGGTATGCGCGCCGCCGTCGGCGTAGACGATCGTTCCGGTGGTGGCGGGCAGCCAGTCGGACAGCAGTGCGCACACCGTCCGTGCGACCGGCGTCGGGTCCTTCATGTTCCAGCCGACCGGGGCACGCTGGTCCCAGCCCTCTTCGAGCAGCTGGATCTGGTTGCCAGCATCTTCACCGAGTGCGCCGCCGACGATGGCACTCATCGCCAGGGTGCGGATCGGGCCCGCTGCAACGAGATTCGAACGCACCCCGAACGGGCCCGCCTCGCGCGCGACGAACCGGTTAACCGACTCGAGTGCACTCTTGGCGACGGTCATCCAGTTGTAGGCGGGCATGGCCCTCGTCGGATCGAAGTCCATCCCGACGATCGACCCGCCCGCGTTCATGACGGGCAGTGTCGCCTTGGCAAGCGATGCGTAGGAGAACGCGGAGATGTGGATGCCCTTGGCGACGTCCTCGTACGGCGCGTCGAAGAACGGATTGACACCCATACCGGTCTGCGGCATGAACCCGATGGAGTGCACGACGCCGTCGAGCTTGTTGCCCGCGCCGATGGCCTCGGACACCCGGTCGGCCAGCGACGCGAGATGCTCCTCGTTCTGCACGTCGAGTTCAAGCAGCGGCGCCTTCTCCGGCAGCCGGTCGGCGATTCGCTGGATCAGCTTCATCCGGTCGAAGCCCGTCAGCACAAGCTCGGCGCCCGCTTCCTGAGCGACCTTGGCGATGTGGAACGCGATCGATGAATCGGTGATGATCCCCGTGACGAGGATTCGCTTGCCTTCTAGTAGTCCTGCCATGTCGTAAGTCCTTTTCTCTATCGAAGATTCAGTGGCCCATGCCCATACCGCCGTCGACCGGGATCACGGCGCCGGATATGTAGCTGGCGTCTTCGGAGGCCAGGAAGCTGACCACTCCGGCGACCTCGGCGGCGGTGCCGACACGCTTGGCCGGCACGAAACCCAGGGCCCCCTCCTGAATCCTCTCGTCGAGTGCACGGGTCATATCGGTGTCGATGTAGCCGGGGGCCACGACGTTGGCGGTGACGTTCGCCTTTGTCAGCTCGCGCGAAATCGAACGGGCCATGCCGATCAGGCCTGCCTTGGACGCCGCGTAGTTGGCCTGGTTGCCGACGCCCCACATGCCGGAGACCGAACCCACGAAGATGAGCCTGCCGAACCGCTTTCGCTGCATGCTCCGCGATGCGCGCTGGGCCACCCGGAACGTTCCGGTGAGGTTCGCGTCGATGACCTTCTCGAACTTCTCCACGGTCATCCGCATCAGGAACGCGTCCGCGGCGACGCCTGCGTTGGCCACCACCACCTCAACCGCACCCTGGTGTTCCTCGACCTCGGTGAACGCGCGGTCGACGGCTTCGGTGTCGGTGATATCGCATTCGACGCCGAACAGCCCGTCTGGCACCCCGGATCCGCGGTGCGTGGCGGCCACCTTGTGGCCGTCCTCGGCGAGCCGCTGCGCGATGGCGAGGCCGATACCGCGGTTGCCACCGGTGACCAGCACCGAACGGGCGATGAAAGGCGGACGACCGCCGCCATTTTGGTCGGCGGTGTCGGCCGCGGCACTAACTTCTGTCTCTCTGCTCCTCGCGTCCGCCGCCGACAACTCTCTGCTCCTCGCGTCCGCAGTCATAACCGCCAACTTAACGTGTGTCGACCATTCTTAAGAAATCGCCTTAGGTGCACTAGTTGGGTAGTCGCCGGTTGACCAACAGCGCGGACAGGGCAGCCAACGCCAGCACCAGAGCGCCGAGCCGCAGCCAGCCCGTGCCTGCGTCGCCCTTTTGCGTCTCGTAGCCGATCTGCTCCTGCAGGTTGGTGAAAACTTCCTTCAGTTGGTCCAGGCTCGATGCGCTGTACGCCTGTCCGCCGGACAGCTGGGCGATCTTCTTGAGCATTTCGTCGTCGACGGGCACCGGCGTTCGCTGGCCGTCCATCTCGACGAAGCCGTTCGGGGTGCCGAACGACACCGTCGAGATCGGCACACCCTGGTCCTTCGCGGTGCGCGCGGCGGTGTAGGCGCCCTTGGGGTTGTCAGGGTTGGACGGCACTGTCTCTTTACCGTCGGACATCAGCACGATGCGGGCAGGCGGTGGCTCGTCGCCCCCACCGATGACCGCACCGACGGTGGAGATCGCCTGCAATGCGGAGAAGATGGCCTCGCCGGTCGCGGTGCGGTCGGCCACTTGCAGCTTGTCGATCGCATTCTTGGATGCGTCACGGTTGGTGGTCGGCGATACCAGCACGTTGGCGGTGCCCGCGTAGGTGATCAGCCCGAGGTTGACCCCCGGCGTCATCTGATCGACGAACTGCTTGGCGGCTTCCTGGGTAGCAGCCAACCGGCTTGGCGACACGTCGGTGGCTCGCATCGACTGCGATACGTCGATCACCAACATCACCACGGCACGGTTACGCGGAATCCGGACGTCATGGGTGGGCCCGGCCATCGCGATCGTGAACATCACCAGCGACAGCATCAGAAGGACCGTCGCCAGATGCCGCCACCGCGACGGCCGTTTGGGCGCAACACTTTCCAGCAGCTCTGTGTTGGCGAACCGCAACAGCCGCTTGCGCCGGGCCGCCTGCATGGCGATGTAGAGCCCGACAAGCCCTGCCACGACCAAGAGGAACAGAAACCACCATGGGTGGTCGAAGCCCGTCAGTGTGATCGGTCCGAGCACCGGTAACGTCATGTGCTGCTTACCATTTCCATTGCTAGTTGGGTAGCCGGCGATTGAGCAGCATGGCCGCAAGCGCAGCGCCGGCCAGGACGAGAGCGCCAAGCCGCAGCCAGCCCGCGCTGGCGTCACCCTTGATCGTCTCGTAGCCGATCTGTTGCTGCAGGTTTGCATAGACCTCGCGCAGCTGATCGAGGCTGGACGCGGTGTATGCCTCGCCGCCGGACAGTTCGGCGATCTTGCTCAGCATTTCGTCGTCGACGGGCACCGGCTGACGCTGGTCGTTGATCTCGACGTACCCGTATGGCGTCCCGAACGAAATGGTCGAGATCGGCACACCCTGATCCTTGGCGGTGCGCGCCGCGGTGAACGCGCCCTTCGGGTTGTCCGGATTCGACGGCACAGTCTCCTTACCGTCGGAGAACAACACGATTCGGGCAGGCGGCGGCTCGTCCCCACCGCCGATCACGGCACCGACGGTGGCGATGGCCTGCAGCGCGGTGAAAATGCCCTCACCGGTGGCGGTGCGGTCGGCCAACTGCAGCTTGTCGATCGCGCCCTTGGTGGCTTCGCGGTTGGTTGTCGGCGACACGAGCACGGTGGCGGTGCCTGCATAGGCGATGAGGCCGAGGTTGATACCCGGCGTGAGCTCGTCGGCGAACTGCTTGGAGGCCTCCTGCGCGGCGGCAAGGCGGTTGGGCGACACGTCGGTCGCGCGCATGGACTGCGATACGTCGATCACCAACATCACCACGGCGCGGTTGCGTGGAATCCGCACATCGTTTGTCGGTCCCGCCATCGCGACGGTGAACAACAGCAACGACGCGATCAACAGGATCGCGGGCAGGTGGCGCCAGCGCGTAGGCCGTTTCGGCGCAACGCTTTCCAGCAGCTCCATGTTCGCAAAGCGCAGCATCCGTCGCTGCCGGGCGAGCTGCACGAGGACGTAGAGGACAGCGATTGCGAGAACGACGAGGAGGAATAGGAAGAACCAAGCGTGTTCGAATCCCGACAGCGTCATCGGCCCGAGCAACGGTAATGTCATGTGCCAATCGTCATTTCGTCGAGACTACGGCCGCCCGGCGAGCGCCCCGCGGCGCCGCTGGGCGACGAACCGGACCACGTCTTCGATCCAGTCCCGATCGGTGCGCAGGGTAAGCAGCGGCGCATCGCAGCGCCGCAGTGTCCGCGCCACCTCTTCGCGGTGCGCGCCTGCGGCCTGTTCGAAATCGGAGCGCAGCTGTTCGTCGATGGTGAATTCGCGGGTGACACCGGATTCGGTGTCCTGCAGGATGACGTCTCCGACCGGCGGCAGTTCGACGTCGCGCGGATCGAGGATCTCGATGCCAAGCACCTCGTGGCGTCCGGCGATGGCACGCAGCGGCCTCATCCAGTTGATCGGGCCGAGGTAGTCACTGATGATCACGGCCATCCCCCTGCGCCGTTCCGGTCTGCGCAACGCATCGATGGCCGCGGCGAGATCGCCTCGGACGCCGGTGGGCGCCTTCGGCATGGTGGCGATCGTGCGCAGCATCTCCTGCTCGTGCATCCGGCCCGACAGCGCGGGCACCCGACGCACGGTGTCGCCGTTGGCGATGATCGCGCCGATCCGGTTGCCGCCGCCGCTGTTGAGGAAGGTGATCGCCGCCGCGGCCGCCACCGCGAGGTCGCGCTTCTCGCAGCCGGTGGTGCCGAAGTCGAGGCTGGCCGACATGTCCACCACCAGCCAGGTCTCCAGTTCACGGTCGGCGATCATCTGGCGCACGTGCGGATGCGTGGTGCGCGCCGTGACCGACCAGTCCATCCGCCGTACGTCGTCGCCGGGCTGGTAGGGCCGAGACTCGCCCGGTTCGGAGCCAGGCCCTGGCAACAGGCCGAGGTGATCGCCGTGCAGCACCCCGTCGAGCTTGCGGCGCACCGTCAGTTCGAGCTTGCGCAACGCTGCCGTCAGCGCGGGGTCACGGATCTCCCCGCGCTTCAGCGAAGGCAGATCGACGTTGCGTCCTGAGGTGGTCACCGACCGCTAGCCGCGGCCGCTGCGGCGGGTACGACGGGCGGCACCGAATGACCTTGTTGCGGAATGGCGTTCACCTGCGGCAGACCGACGGTCTGCAGAATCCGGTTGATCACGGTCTCGGCCGAGATCTCGTCGGCCAGCGCATCGTAGGTCAGTACCAAACGGTGCCGCAGCACGTCGGGAATGACCTCGACGACGTCCTGCGGGACGACGTAGTCCCTGCCACGCACCAGAGCGAGGGCTCTCGACGCGGCGATGATGCCGAGGGAGGCACGTGGCGATGCGCCGTAGGCGATCCACGCCTTGGCGTCGGGCATGCCGAACTTCTCCGGCGCACGCGTCGCGGTGACGACCCGGACCACGTAGTCGACCAGCGCGTGGTGCACGAAGTTGTTGGCGGCCACATCCTGCAGACGCAGCAGATCCCCTGGCGCCAGCACCTGCTTGGGCTCGGGCGGCTTGACGCCCATCCGGTAGATGATCTCCCGCTCTTCTTCGGGGGTCGGGTAGTCGATGTTGAGCTTGAACAGGAAGCGGTCTCGCTGAGCCTCGGGCAGCGCGTACACGCCCTCCTGCTCGATCGGGTTCTGGGTAGCCATCACCAGGAACGGTGCGGGCAGCGGGAAGGTCTTGCCGCCGATCGAGATCTTGCGCTCGGCCATGACCTCGAGCAGCGCCGACTGCACCTTGGCGGGCGCGCGGTTGATCTCGTCGGCAAGCAGGAAGTTGACCACGACCGGGCCGAGCTCGATGTCGAACTCTTCCTTACCCTGTCGGTAGATGCGGGTGCCGACGATGTCGGTTGGCACCAGGTCGGGGGTGAACTGGATGCGGGCGAACGTGCCGCCGACCACTTTGGCGAAGGTTTCCACCGCCAGCGTCTTTGCGACGCCCGGCACGCCTTCGAGCAAGACGTGTCCCTTGGCGAGCAGGCCGACGAGCATGCGCTCGACCAACAGATCCTGGCCGACGATGATGCGCTTGACCTCGAAGATCGCGCGTTCCAGGGTTTGCACCTCGTTCTGCATGCCGCCGGAGTTCGCGGGAGGCGGAGCAGCGTGAGTATTAGGGGGAAAGCCCTGCCCCTGGCCTTGCGGTCCACCTGCTGACGTCATCGACGATCCTCTTACGTTGTAGTCCATAGACGCAGTCGTGCGTCGCGGGCGGGGTGCCCGCCGTCAACTATTCCAGGCACTACGGAATCCGTCGACGTTGCCCGGCAGTGCTCAGGGTCCGCTTAGGCCGCGCTCAGGATTCGATCATGCGTGCTAGATACGGCTGCAGGCCCGACGTTCGCAGCGGGCTCACGGTCACCTTGCCCGCGCTGCCCGACGCCTCCAGCATCTTGCCGCCGCCGAGGAAGATCGCGACGTGCTGGCTGCCGCCAGGGCCCCAGAACAACAGATCGCCGCGTTTGGCCTGCGACTGGGGCACCTTGCGGCCGGTGTTGTACTGATCCCCCGAGTACTTGGGAATCAGGACGCCGACGCCTGCGAAGGCGAACCGGGTGAAACCCGAGCAGTCGTAGCCGACGATGTTGGCGCCGGAGTCCACGCCCCTGCTGGGTCCGCTGGGCGTGCCGCCTCCCCATGAATACGGCACGCCCATCTGCGAGGCCCCGCGGCGGATCACGTACTCGATCGCCTGGGGTCCGCGAACCCGGCCCACACCGACGCTTCCGGTGCTGGCGCCACCACTGCTTCCACCGAGACCGATGGTCTGCAGAAACTTCTGGCCAAGACTCTGGGTGGTCTGCATCGCCATCTGGGTGGCCTCGAACGAGGCGTTGGCGATTGCGACCGGATCACCGGGAGCACCTGCGCTCAGCAACTTGGGCAGCGTCGGGTCCCATTGGCCGTCGTCGGGTGCGGCCGTCGCAGGGACGGCGAGCCCGATCGTCATAGCCAGTGCCGCAAGGACAGGAACGACGGCCTTGGCCCAGCGGGAAACGTTGTGGCGCAGGAAGTTCAAGAGAATCACTCGCATCAGTATTCGATGTATCGGACGACGTAGGGGGTCATGCCGCTGGTGCGCACAGGTGAAACCTTCACGTGCGAGCCGGTGAACGGGGCCTCGAGCATCTGGCCGTTGCCGAGGTAGAGCGTGACGTGCTGGCTGCCGCCAGGTCCGTAGAAGATGACGTCGCCGCGGCGCATCTGCGACGACGGGATCTTGCGGCCAAGGTCGTATTGCGAACCCGAGTAGTGCGGAAGCTTGATGCCGACACCAGCGAACGCGTACAGGATCAACCCGGAGCAGTCGAATCCGACTGTGTTGGAGCCGGAATCGATACCTGTGCTTGCGCCCGCGGCGTTGCCACCGCCCCATGAGTACGGCACACCCAACTGGGAGCCTGCCCGCTTGATGACGTACTCGGAGGCCTGCCTGCCGTAAACGCGCGGGATGGCGCCGTTGGTGTAGCCGCTCTGGGTCGGCAGAATTCCCATCTTGCGCAGGAAGTTTCGGCCCATATCGGCGGTGTACTGCGCCGAGGTCGAGGAGATGCCGAGCACCGAGTTGATGATGGCGATCGGATCGCCGCTGACGAATGCGCTCGGGATCGCGGGCAGTGTCGGATCCCACAGACTCACGTCCCAGTTACCCGCTGCAGGTGCGGATGCCCCCGGTGCGCGATCCCAGTCTCCGGACGGGTTCGCCATCGGCGCAACGGCTTTCGGTTGGCCCGTCGCAGGTGCCGACCACTGGCGGGCCTGCTCCAGCTTGGCCTGGGCAGCGGTGCGCTGCGCCGTCAGCTGGGTCAGCTGACCCTGCTGGTCGGCGAATGTCTGCTGGGCCGACTTCAACGCCTGCACTGCAGCGTCCTGGCTGGCCTGCGCGTCGCCGGTGGCCTGATCGGCGTTCTGTTTCGCGAGCCGCGCCGCGGACTCCTGGTTGACCTGTTCGGTGCGCGCCCGCTGCAGATCGGTGACGACCTGCTGCGCGCTGGCGGCAAGGGTGTGCCCCGCCGAGGCCGTGTCGATCATGTCGGCCGGGTCAGCGGCCGTCAGGTAGGAACTCGAAGGTCCGTTGACGTACGTAGACGCCGCGAAGGTGTCGAATTTCTGTTGCGCGACCTTGATCGCCGCGCCGGAATCGTCGAGGGCGCGCCTGCTGGCGTCCACATCCTGTTGAGCCGTAGCGGCGTTGTCCCGCGCGGTTTGCACGTCGACGATGGCCTTGTTGACGCTCTCCTGCTGGGCCTGGATGTTCGCGCCGAGTTCCTGCAGCTTCTGATTGACGTTCGCGATCGCGGCGACCAGCGACCCGATCGAATCGGGGCTGGCGGGTTCGGCGGCGGCGATACCCCCAGGGGTATAGAAGGCCGTCGCCAACAGGATCCCGAAACACGCGAGCGCGCGAGGGGTGCGTCTCATTCGACTCAGGTCTCCTCGCAGAAGTCACAACAACAACAATGACACCATTGGGTACTTCTGCACCGTACGTCACAACAGACGCTAAAGAAACTCTAGTCACAAACTACATATCTGTAATTAAAGAGAGTGTGACCGAATGGTGATATTCGACTTCGGCAGGTGGTTCTGCCAGGCCTTATTCAGCCTTTTCCGGTTCGATTTCGGTCACTCTGCGCTTGCTTCGAACCTGCAGAAATCGGGTCGCGACTGCGGCCGCTAAAACCAGCAGCGTGAGTGCCACGGAGAATGCCGTCCACGGAAAGTGAGGCGTCGTCAACTCACTCACGAAATTCTTCGACGACTGAACGGGATCGCCGTTCTTCGCTATGTCCTGACCGGCTTCGAGCGTCACCCGATCGAAGTCCGGGCTGTAGGTACCCGCCCACGTCGGGCTCATCGCGAGCACCGTCGAACCGGGGTACGCGTGCCCGACCTCAGTGGCGATATCGCGCAGCGGGGTGTCGATCGGCGGGTTGGTCGAGATCACCACGATCTTGAGATCGATGTCCTGCTGGCGCGCGTCGGTGACTACCTGCCGCAGTTCGGGTAGGACGTTCTCGTTGGCGGGCGGCACGCTCACGCCGCCCTCACCGACATCGGCGAGCACCTGGTTCATATCGACGTCGGGCGGGATATACGAGGGGAGGAACGGGATCACGTGCGGACCGGCCACAGGAGAACCGTACGCGATACCGACCGTAACGAGTGGCGGCACGCACGCGTGAGGACAACACTGGGGCATGCCAGGCTTGCTTTACAGGACAAGCGTACTGTTAGAATCAGAGAGCCGTCGACACAGCCCGTCGCGGCGATTACTTAGCCGGGAGTTGATGTGAGCAGCAAGGATTCGTTTGGAGCCCGCGACAACCTCAAGGTCGGGGACAAGAGCTACGAGATATACCGCCTGGATGCGGTGACCGGTACCGAGAAACTCCCCTACAGCCTCAAGGTGCTCGCCGAGAACCTGCTGCGCACCGAGGACGGCTCGAACATCACCAAGGATCACATCGAGGCGATCGCGAACTGGGACCCGAGTGCCGATCCGAGCGTCGAGATCCAGTTCACCCCCGCACGCGTGATCATGCAGGACTTCACCGGTGTGCCCTGCATCGTCGACCTGGCCACCATGCGCGAGGCCATCGGCGACCTCGGCGGAGACCCCGACAAGGTCAATCCGCTGGCACCCGCCGACCTGGTGATCGACCATTCGGTGATCGCCGACTTGTTCGGTACCGCGAACGCGTTCGAGCGCAACGTCGAGATCGAGTACGAACGCAACGGCGAGCGCTACCAGTTCCTCCGTTGGGGCCAGGGTGCGTTCAACGACTTCAAGGTGGTGCCGCCCGGCACCGGCATCGTGCATCAGGTCAACATCGAGTACATCGCGCGCGTCGTGATGGAGCGCGACGGCGTCGCGTATCCCGATACCTGCGTGGGAACCGACTCGCACACCACGATGGTCAACGGCCTCGGCGTGCTGGGCTGGGGCGTCGGCGGCATCGAGGCCGAGGCGGCCATGCTGGGCCAGCCCGTGTCGATGCTGATCCCCCGCGTCGTCGGTTTCAAGCTGACCGGCGAGCGCCGGCCCGGCGTCACCGCCACCGACATCGTGCTCACCGTCACCGAGATGCTCCGCAAGCACGGCGTGGTCGGCAAGTTCGTCGAGTTCTACGGCGAAGGCGTCGCCGAGGTGCCGCTGGCCAATCGCGCCACGCTGGGCAACATGAGCCCCGAGTTCGGCTCCACCGCAGCGATTTTCCCGATCGACGAGGAAACCATCAGCTATATGCGGTTCACCGGCCGCAACGACGAGCAGCTTGCTCTGGTCGAGGCATACGCCAAGGAACAGGGTATGTGGCACGACCCCAAGCGGGAACCGAAGTATTCGGAGTACATCGAGCTGAACCTTTCCGACGTTGTGCCGTCCATCGCGGGGCCGAAGCGGCCGCAGGACCGGATCGCACTGGACGACGCAAAGGCGGCCTTCCGCAAGGACATTCACAACTACGTCGAGGAGAACATGCCGGTCGAGCACTCGAAGCTCGATGAGGCGGTCGAGGAGAGTTTCCCGGCCAGCGACCCGGCGGTGCTGTCGTTCGCCGACAACGACGCCATCGTGCCGTCGGCGGCAGTCGGGTCCAACGGCCGACCGAGCAAGCCGGTGGAGGTGAAATCGGAAGAATTCGGCGAATTCATTCTTGACCACGGCGCGGTGGTGATCGCCGCGATCACGTCGTGCACCAACACCTCCAACCCGGAAGTGATGCTGGGCGCGGCGCTGCTGGCCAAGAACGCCGTGGAGAAGGGCCTGACGTCCAAGCCGTGGGTGAAGACCACGATGGCGCCGGGCTCGCAGGTGGTCAGCGACTATTACGACAAGGCCGGGCTGTGGCCGTATCTGGAGAAGCTGGGCTTCTACCTGGTCGGCTACGGCTGCACGACCTGCATCGGCAACTCCGGCCCGCTGCCCGAGGAGATCAGCAAGGCCGTCAACGACGCCGACCTGTCGGTGGCCGCGGTGCTTTCGGGCAACCGCAACTTCGAGGGCCGAATCAATCCCGACGTGAAGATGAACTATCTCGCCTCGCCTCCGCTGGTCATCGCGTACGCGCTGGCGGGCACGATGGACTTCGACTTCGAGACCGACCCGCTGGGTAAGGACACCGACGGCAATGAAGTCTTCCTGAAAGACGTCTGGCCGTCGCAGAAGGACATCAACGACACCATCGCTTCGGCGATCAACCGGGAGATGTTCGTCAAGAACTACGCCGACGTGTTCAAGGGCGACGACCGGTGGCGCAACCTGCCGACCCCGAGCGGCAACACGTTCGAGTGGGCAGACGACTCGACGTATGTGCGCAAGCCACCGTACTTCGACGGGATGCCCGCCGATCCGGAGCCGGTGACCGACATCAGTGGCGCCAGAGTGCTTGCGCTGCTAGCTGATTCGGTCACGACCGACCACATCTCGCCCGCGGGTAACATCAAGGCGGGCACGCCTGCTGCGCAGTACCTCGACGAGCACGGCGTAGAAAGAGCCAATTACAACTCCTACGGTTCGCGGCGCGGTAACCACGAGGTGATGATCCGCGGCACGTTCGCCAACATCCGGCTGCGCAATCAGCTGCTCGACGATGTGGCCGGCGGCTACACCCGGGACTTCACCAAAGGCGGCGAGCAGGCTTTCATCTACGACGCCGCAGAGAACTACGCGGCGGCCGACATCCCGTTGGTGGTCCTTGGCGGCAAGGAGTACGGGTCGGGGTCCTCACGCGACTGGGCGGCCAAGGGCACCAGCCTCCTCGGCGTCCGCGCGGTGATCACCGAGTCGTTCGAGCGCATCCACCGCTCCAACCTGATCGGCATGGGCGTGATCCCGCTGCAGTTCCCCGAGGGCGAATCGGCTGCGTCGCTGAAACTCGACGGCACGGAGACGTTCGACATCACCGGCATCGAGGCCCTCAACGACGGCAAGACGCCGAAGACCGTACATGTGAAGGCCGCCAAAGAGGACGGCACGGCCGTCGAGTTCGACGCCGTGGTCCGGATCGACACCCCAGGAGAGGCGGACTACTACCGCAACGGCGGCATCCTGCAGTACGTGCTGCGCAACATGCTGAAGTCGTAACCACACATGCCCCGGGTCACCGACGATCACCTGGCGGCGCGGCGCCGTCAGATCCTCGACGGTGCCCGGCGGTGCTTTGCCGAGTACGGCTACGACAAGGCCACCGTGCGCAGGCTCGAGCAGACGATCGGGCTTTCGCGCGGCGCGATCTTCCACCATTTCAAGGACAAGGACACCCTGTTCTTCGAACTGGCCCACGAGGACGCGGAGCGGATGGCAGACGTCGCGTCACGCGAAGGTCTGATCCAGGTCATGCGCGACCTGTTGGCGGCACCCGAACAGTTCGACTGGCTGGCGACGCGCCTGGAGATCGCACGCAAGCTGCGCAACGACCCCGCATTCAACAAAGGGTGGTCGGTACGGTCGGCAGAGCTGTCTGAGGCGACAACCGAACGGCTGCGCAGACAGAAGCAGGCAGGCCGGCTGCGGGATGACGTGCCGAGCGGTGTCCTGCACACGTACCTGGACCTGGTGCTCGACGGTCTGGTCGCACGCTTGGCATCGGGAGACGATCCCGAAAAGCTCAGCGCCGTACTCGACCTCGTCGAGACGTCGGTCCGTCAGCGTAGCTAATGCCGGGTGCGGTGGTTCGGGCCCCCGCGACTACGCATCGTGGTGCCGGACTCGCGCAACATGCTGTGTATGGAGCCGTACGATCGGCCGGTTGTCGCGACCAGTGAACGGATGCTTGCGCCTCGCTCGTACGCACTCCGCAAGTCCGTCAGCAACTGATCCCGTGATTTGTTCAGTTTCTTCATCGACACCTCCCCGCTGTGATGCCCCGACGAATACCCAGGGTAAATCGGGCTTAATCACGGAGCGGCAGATTGGAGCAAACTCCGCAGGGAATATCGCGTCAGGCCAACTCGATGAGCTCGGCGTAGTCCTCTGACCAGAAGTCCTCGGTGCCGTCGGGTAACAGCACCACCCGCTGCGGATCCAACGCCTCTGCGGCGCCGGGATCGTGGGTCACAAGCACAACGGCTCCGCGGTAGCTGCGCAGTGCATCCAGCACCTGCTCACGCGACGCCGGGTCGAGGTTGTTCGTGGGTTCGTCGAGCAGCAGGACGTTTGCCGTGGACGCGACGAGACCCGCGAGGGCCAGTCGCGTCTTCTCGCCGCCGGACAACGTGCCCGCAGGTTGGTCGAGCTGCGGTCCGCTGAACATGAACGCGCCGAGCAGTCCCCGCAGATCCTGCTCCCCCGTGTCCGGCGCGGCGTGGCGGATGTTCTCCCACACTGTCGCGAGATCGTCGAGGGTGTCGTGCTCCTGGGCGAAGTAACCGATCTTGAGGCCGTGGCCCGGCTCCAAGCCGCCCGTATCGGGCGTCTCGACACCTGCCAGCAGGCGCAGCAGGGTGGTTTTGCCCGCGCCGTTGAGGCCGAGCACCACCACGCGTGAGCCGCGGTCGATGGCCAGATCCACTCCGGCGAAAACCTCGAGCGAGCCGTACATCTTGGTGAGGTCCTTGGCCACCAACGGGGTCCGGCCACACGCCGCCGGGCTGGGGAACTTGATCCGCGCGACCTTGTCGGCAACGCGTTCTTCGTCCAGCGCCGCCATCATCCGGTCGGCTCGCCGCAGCATATTCTGTGCGGCAACGGCTTTGGTTGCCTTGGCGCCCATTTTAGCGGCCTGGGTACGCAGGGCGGTCGCCTTGCGTTCGGCGTTGGCGCGCTCACGGCGGCGGCGCTGTTCATCGGTGGCGCGCGCGTCGAGGTACTTCTGCCACGTCATGTTGTAGACGTCGACCTCGCCGCGCACAGCGTCGAGGAACCACACTCGGTTGACGACGTCGGCGAGCAGTGCGACGTTGTGGCTGATCACCACCAGCCCACCGGTGTGCGTCCGTAAGAAGTCGCGCAGCCAGCCCAGCGAGTCGGCGTCGAGGTGGTTGGTCGGCTCGTCGAGCAGCAATGTCGTCGACGAACCCGAACCCGTATCGGATGCGGCGAAAAGGATGCGCGACAGTTCGACGCGGCGGCGCTGACCGCCGGAAAGGGTGCGAAGCGACTGGGTGAGGACGCGTTCGGGCAGCCCGAGGCTTGCACAGATGCGGCCGGCCTCGCTCTCGGCGCCGTAGCCGCCGAGAGCGGCGAAGCGTTCCTCGAGCTGGCCGTAGCGACGCACTGCTCGGTCGCGGGTGGCGTCGTCGGCAACCTCGGCCATCAACGCCTGTTGCTTCTCCAGATCCGACAGCAGTGTGTCGAGGCCACGCGCCGAGAGCACCCGGTCGCGGGCCAGCATCTCGAGGTTGCCCTCTCTGGGATCCTGTGGCAGATAACCGATCTCGCCGGTCCGGACGATGTTGCCCGCGTACGGCTCGCCTTCGCCGGCCAGGATGCGCATGGTGGTGGTTTTGCCCGCGCCGTTTCGGCCGACGAGGCCGATGCGGTCGCCGGGCTGCACCCGAAGTGCGGTTCCATCCGTCGACAGCAGCGTGCGCGCGCCTGCGCGGACCTCGAGGTCCGTTGCGGTGATCACGCTGCTCTCCTCATTACTTGTCGTCGGTAAAAACCGCGGGCCGCTTTTCCGCGCGCGCGGCCACCGCTTCTTCGAAATTGGCGGTGAGTAGGCGCACGAAGAGTTGGCCAAGGCCCTCGGCCTGCATATGCCCTTCCAGGCTAGCGGCGTCCAGTCCAGTCCACAGTGTGCGTTTGGTCAACTCGATTCCCGGCCGGGAGAACCCCGCGATCCGCTCCGCCATCTCGTAGCAGGTGTCGAGCAGCTGGCCGCCGGGCACGCTGCGCGACACCAGACCGATGCGTTCGGCCTCCTCGGCGTCGACGTCGCGGCCGGTCAGCATCAGTTCGAACGCCCGCGATGTGCCGATCGCCCGTGGCAGCAGGTAGCTGAGGCCGAGCTCGCTGGCGGTCAGGCCGTTGTTGATGCCCGCCGCCCGGAAATAGGCGCCGTCGGCGGCAACCCTGATGTCCGCGGCCAGCGCCAGGCACAGCCCTCCGCCGATGGCCGCGCCGTTCACCGCGGCGATAACCGGCTGGTGCATCTTGCGAAGCGAAAGGATGACGTCGTCGAGCACCTCCATCGAACGCAGCGCGAACGTCGGCCGGGTCAGCCTGTCGATGTGGGGCACCGAACCCGCGGACTTGTGGTCGGCACCCGACGAGAACCCTCGGCCTGCGCCGGTCAACACGACCGCGCGCACGGAGTTGTCATGCGTCAGGTCTTCGAGCACTGCCTTGAGCGGAACCATGACGTCGAACGCCATCGAGTTCATCCGCTCAGGGCGGTTGAGGGTCACCAGCGCCACATGTGGGCGCGGACGATCGACGAGGACGAAGTCGTTCTGCTCGGTCACGGACTGCACGCTATCGCGTGCAAGCTCCAGGGGGCAGGAGCGATGGGCCCACGCTCGAAGAGCAGGGGAAGATCCAGTCAGGCCTGTTCGGATTCGGGCTCAGCTGCGATCGCGGCGTCGATGTCGAACGCCTTGATCTGCTGGACCAGATCCTCGAGGGCAGCGGGAGGAAGCGCTCCGGGCTGGCTGAACACCAGCTTGCCCTTCTTGAAGGCCATCAGCGTGGGGATGGACCGAATCTCGGCAGCGGCGGCGAGCTGCTGTTCTGCCTCGGTGTCGACCTTGGCGTGCACGATGTCGGGGTGACTATCGGCTGACTTGGCGAACGTCGGCGCGAACGCACGACACGGACCGCACCACGAGGCCCAAAAATCCACCAGCACGATCTCGTTGTCGTTGATGGTGTCGTTGAACTCGGCAGCGGTGATGTCTTTGGTGGTCACGCTTCTCCTAACGCCTGTGTTTTCCGGTGTGTTCCCACTATGTGGTCAATGGAACCGCAGGAAGCGCGTGACCACACGCCGAACCGTGACGTTGCTCACCAGGTATGACCTCCTCCCGGCCCGGTTGGTGTGCGAATATGTTCCGCATGACACGCGAGGTTAGGCAAGGCTACCCTCGTAAGTCGTCGGCTGAATCGGCTGAAGCCATCGCCGTCGTGGGCATCGGCTGCCGAGTGGCTGGCGACGTCAGCACCCCCGCGGAGTTCTGGTCCTTCCTGATGGAGGGCCGCAGCAGCGTGACCGAGGTCCCCGAAGAGCGCTGGGAGCCCTACCTGCACCGGGATCCCCGCAATGCCGCGGTGCTTGCCGAGATCACCCGGTGGGGCACCTTCCTCGACGACCTGCCGGGATTCGACGCCGAATTCTTCGGGGTATCGCCGCGCGAGGCCGAGTTGATGGATCCGCAGCAACGGCTGGCGCTCGAGGTCAGCTGGGAGGCGCTGGAACACGCAGGCATCTCACCGCGCTCGCTGGCAGGCGGTGACACCGCCGTGCTGATGGGCGTGAACTCCGACGACTACGGCAAGCTCATCATGGAGGATCTGAGCGGCATCGAGGCATGGACGGGCATCGGTACCTCGTTGTGCGGCATCGCCAATCGGGTGTCGCACCTGCTCGACCTACGAGGCCCGAGCGTGGCGCTCGATGCCGCATGCGCCGCCTCGCTGGTCGCGGTGCACCAGGCATGCCAGATGCTGCGGGCCGGCGAGACGTCGCTCGCGCTCGCGGGTGGCGTCAGCGCGCTCATCGGTCCAGGGTTGATCCGCGTCCTCGACGAGGCGGGCGCCACTGCGCCCGACGGCAGGTGCAAGACATTCGATGCGGCCGCCGATGGATATGGCCGAGGCGAGGGCGCGGGAGTCGTTGTGCTCAAACGACTTTCCGATGCACACCGCGACGGTGACCGGGTGCTGGCGGTGGTGCGCGGCGGGGCGGTCGCGCAAGACGGTCGGACCGTCGGGATCATGTCGCCCAACGGCGACGCGCAGGCCGACATGTTCAGGCGAGCCTGCGAGGTATCGGGGGTCTCGCCGGCGAGCGTTGGCTACGTGGAAGCGCACGGCACAGGAACACCCACAGGAGATCCCGTTGAAGTCTCTGCGCTTGCCGCGGTTTACGGCGCGGGCAGACCCGACGGCGCGCGATGTGCCATCGGCTCGGTCAAACCGAATGTCGGTCACCTCGAGGGTGGTGCGGGCGTCGTCGGTCTCATCAAGACGGTGCTGGCACTGCACCACCGGGCCATTCCGCCGACCGCAGGCGTCAAGAAACTCACGCCCGCGATCGATTGGGCGGGCAGCGGCCTTCGGGTGCCCATCGAACCCGAGCAGTGGGCCACCGGCGATGTTCCGCGGCGCGCAGCGGTGTGCAGCTACGGATACGGCGGCACCATCGCCCACGTACTGCTCGAGGAGGCTCCCGACGGGCCAAGCGGCAGCAGCGAGTCGTCACGACAGGTGCCCGTCATCGTGCCTGTGTCGGCGAGATCCGAAGCGCGGCTGGCACGGCAGGCCGACGCGCTCGCCGACCGCCTCAGGGCGGTCCCCAGTCCGGTCGCCGACGTCGCTGCCACCCTGTGGTCAAGGCGGGCGCACGACGGGGTCCGCGCGGCCGTCGTCGCAGGTGCCCCACACGAACTGGTGGCCGGACTCGATGCACTGTCGCGCGGCGAAAGCCTCCCCAGCGTCGTCACCGGTGCGATCCCGCCCACCGGCAAGACGAACGCCGTTTGGGTGTTCTCCGGCCACGGCTCGCACTGGGCAGGCATGGGGCGGGAACTGATCGCGACAGAACCCGCCTTCGCCGCCGTCATCGACGAGGTCGACGACGTGTTCCGCGCCGAGCTCGGATTCTCTGCGCGCCAGGCACTTTCGAGCGGCGAGCTCGGCGGCACCGATCGGGTCCAGGCGCTGACGTTCGCGATGCAGGCCGGCCTCGCCGCTGTGCTGCGCGCCCACGGCGTCACCCCCGCGGCCGTCATCGGCCATTCGGTCGGAGAAGTCGCTGCCTGCGTGGCATCCGGAGTGTTCGACCTCCGCCATGGCGCGGCGGTGGCGTGTTACCGGGCGCGCGGCTTCAGGTCCGTGCTGGGCGACGGTGCGATGGCGCTGGTCGGGCTGCCCTTCGGCGAGGCCGAACAGAAGCTGGCCGAATGCGCCGACGTCGTTGCGGCGATCAGCGCGTCGCCGGAGTCGACGGTCGTCTCGGGTGCCGCCGAGGCGGTCGATGCCCTCGCGCGGGCGTGGGCCGCACAGGGCATCGAGGTGCGCAGGGTCAACTCCGATGTGGCCTTCCACAGTCCGGCGATGGACGCGCTCACCGGTGAACTGGCGCGTCTCACCGGCGGGCTGCCACCGTCGCGGCCCCCCGCCGTGCCGCTGTACACGACCGCCCTGCGCGATCCGCGATCGGCTGCCCCTCGTGATCGCGACTACTGGGTGGCGAACCTGCGGGGCCGGGTGCGCTTCGCCGAGGCGGTCGCCGCAGCCGCTGCGGACGGTCATCGGCTGTTCCTCGAGGTGGCCGCACATCCGGTGGTGTCCCACTCGATCGCCGAGACGCTGTTGCACCACGGCATCGAGGAGTACGCGATCGTTCCGGTGCTGCGTCGCGAGCGGCCCGAGGGCAGAAGCGTTGCCGCCGCGGTGGCATCGCTGTGGTGCCACGGCGCCGACGTCGCCCACGGCGTCACCGCGGCCGGTCCGTGGGCTGCCGACCTGCCTGGCACCCAATGGCAGCACCGCCGCTTCTGGCGCATGCCGACGCCGCCGCCCGGAGGCCGGGGCGTGCACGACAGCGCGAGCCACACACTGCTCGGCGGGCGCACCCTCGTCGCGGGCACCGTCCGGACGTGCCTGTGGGAGACAAGGCTCGATATGGGCAGCAGGCCCTATCCGGGCGATCACCCTGTCCAGGGCACCGAGATCGTCCCCGCCGCAGTGCTTTTGAATACTTTCCTTGCGGCGGCCCGTGGCGGTGACCATGCCGCGTCGCCGCAGTGCACAGGGTTGGGGTTGGCCAATGTGCGGCTGCACACGCCGGTGCCGCCCGGGCGTGTGCGCGATCTGCAGGTGGTCCTTCACGACCGGGAACTGACGCTGTCCTCGCGCATCGTCGAGACGGCTGCCGGGCAGGACTCCGGGTGGCTGACACATACCAGTGCCGTCGTAGCCACCGAGGACGATATCGAGGAACTTCTCGACTCGACCGTCGACGTCGTCGCCGCGCGGGGTCGCTGCACCGAGCAGCTGCCTACCCACCACGTCATCGAAACACTCGAGACGCTCGGCGTCGCCGCGATGGGGTTCGATTGGCGGGTAACCGAGCTCAGCCGCGGCGACGGTGAGCTGTTCGCCGCCGTCACAGCGGAGGCCGACGGAACAGAACCCACTTCGTGGGCATCTCTCGTCGATGCGGCGACGTCGACGGCGTCGACGGCCTTCGACTCTCGTCTGCGGATGCCCGCCCACATCGAGCGGCTGCACGTACACGGCGCTCCGCCTGCCCGCGCGGTGGTGCTCGTTCGGCGTAGGCCGGACACCACCACGACCGACGTCACCATCGCCGACCGGTCAGGTGCCGTCCTGCTGTCCATCACGGGGATGGCGTTCGAGGAGCTGGAGAGCTCCGGCCGTGGATGGTCGGTCAACGACATCGGGCGGATGGTGCACCACGTCGCGTGGCATCCGTTGCCAGACGGACGCGCAGAGCCGCCGAGCGGCGTGGTGCTCGTCGGCGGTGACGTCGACGGATTGAACTCCGCGGTAAGTGATCTCACCGCGGCCGCCGTGCCCTATGTCGCGGTCGAGGACGCCGATGAGATCGAAGCAGTCCTTGCGATCGCGGACCGTCCTGCGGTGTTCGTGCTCCCCCGCAGCGACGACCCACCCGAGGCGTCGGTCGACCTGGTGCTGCGAACGCTGCTGCGGCTACAGGAGTCCGGTGTCGCGACCAGATTGTGGGTTCGCACCGTCGGCGTGGCGGACGGGTCGAATCTCAGCCATGCGCCACTGTGGGGCTTGGCCAGGGTGGCGGCCACGGAGTACCCCCAGCTGTGGGGTGGCGTGATCGACCACGCCGACGGCGGACTCCCCCTCGGTGTGCTCGGCTCGCTTCACGGGCACGGCGTGGTCGTGCAGCGCGACGGTGTCCCCCACGTCGCACGCCTGGCTGCGGTGGCGTCGGCTTCCGGCTCGTCGACGCCTCTGCACTGCTCCCCCGGCGGCACATATCTGATCACCGGCGGCACCGGTGTACTGGGGCTGCGGATGGCGCAGCGCCTTGCCGACCTTGGCGCACGGCGGCTGCTGCTGTTGTCGAGATCGGGCGTGCCACACCGCTCCGGTTGGGACGACGAGCCCCGCCCAGAGTCGGTCGCCGCGATCACGGCACTGGAGGCCCGCGGGGTCTCGGTCCACGTCGCCGCGATCGACATCGCCGCCCCCGATGCGGCTCAAGCGTTGCGCGCTGTGCTCCGCGAGCTGCCGCCGGTCCGCGGGGTGATCCATGCCGCGGGCGTGGAAGCCGGTGGGCTGCTGGCGCATACGACGGCGGAGGACTTCGCCGCCGCAATGCGGCCGAAGGTGCACGGCACGCTCACACTGCACCGGGTGTTCCCGCCCGAACAGCTCGACTGGATGGTGCTCTTCTCTTCATGCGGCTACCTGGCGGGGTTCCCAGGGCAGGGCGCCTACGCCTGCGCGAACTCGTTCCTCGATGTGATGGCCAGGCACCGCCGCCGTCTTGGCGACCGCACCACCGCCGTCGCGTGGACGGCCTGGCGCGGGCTTGGCATGGGGTCGACCTCCGGATTCGTCGCCGCTCAACTCGATGCGTTGGGCATGGGCACTGTCGTCGCCGACGACGCGATGCGTGCGCTCGACCTGGCGATGCGGGTTGATGATCCGAATATCGTTGTGCTGCCTGTGCTTCCGACAGCAGCCGCCGTACCGATGCTGGCGGATGTGGCGCCCGACGACGACGAACCCGACGACGAGGGAACGCTCGTCGCACCGGAAGCCGGCGACCTCGATCCGGAAGCGTTGGCGCGCAAGGTCGTCAACGCGGTAGCCGCCCAGCTCGGCCTGCCCGACTCGGACGTCAACCCCGGTCTGCCGCTCGTCGAACTCGGCGTCGACTCGATCATGACGGTTCGGCTGCGCCATCAGCTCGAGAAGCAGACCGGGCTCTCTCTGCCCCCGACCTTGCTGTGGGAACACCCGACCGCGGCGGCGGTCACCGCGCGGCTGGCCGAGATGCTTGGCCTGTCGCGCGAGCCGCAGCAGGTCGAATCATCCTGACGCGATCACGACGCGATGGCGGCGATGACCTTCTTCTTGTCCACCTTGCCGACCGCAGTCATCGGTAGCGACGGCATCGGTACAAGAACGTCGGGCCGCGCATGCTTGGTTGCCCCTCGATCGTCGAGGAATGCGTTGAGCTCCGCCAGGCTGATCGACACACCCTTGAAGACGATTGCCGCGCAGATCTTCTCGCCGAGATACTCGTCGGGCAGGGCGACGGCGGCCGCCGCGTAGACAGCGGGATGGGTGAGCAGATGGTCTTCGAGGTCCGTCGCCGACACCGTCTCACCGCCGCGATGGATGACGTCCTTGATGCGTCCGGTCACCTCGACGTATCCAGCTCGTGCGCCGTCGGCGAAGATGCGCACCCGATCGCCGGTGCGGTAGAAGCCTTCCGGGCTGAACGAGCGCGCGTTGGCCTCCTCGGCGCGGTAGTAGCCGTTGAGCGTGTACGGCCCGCGCACGAGTAGTTCACCCTCCTCGCCGGGCGCCACCGGCTCCCCCGCCTCGTCGACGACCAGCATCTCGTCGTGTGGCGACATCGGCCTGCCCTGGGTGTTCTCGACGACGTCGACCGGGTCACCCGGCCGGGTGAAGTTCAGCATGCCTTCGGCCATTCCGAATATCTGCTGCAGGCCGTCTGTCAGCCCTTGATAGATGTAACGCGCCTCCTCCGGCGACATTCGCGAGCCGCCCACCTGGACCAGCCGCAGCGAGGTCGGCAGCACCGGCTCCCATTCGCAGGCCTGTGTCCACAGCTTCGCGAGCGCGTTGACCAAGGCAGTCACGGTCACCCCGTGCCGGACGATCAGCGGGAAGGCCGACTCGGGGCTCGGGTCATCGGTGAAGACCACGGTCGCGCCGACGGTCATCGATCCGAGCAGACCCGGGCACGCGAAGGGGAAGTTGTGCCCAGCGGGCAGCACCACCAGATAGACATCGTCGTGGACGAGCTCGCACGCCTTGGCGCTGGCGATCGCGTTGTAGACGTAGTCGTCGTGCGTGCGGGCGATCAGCTTCGGCAGTCCGGTCGTACCGCCGGATACCAGCAGGACCGCGGGGGCGCCGGTGTCGAGCTGCGCCAGATCGGGTGGGTCCGCATCGCGCGAATCGGCCAGTGCGGACCAAGATTCGAAGTCGCCGGGGTCACCATGGACGAACACGTGCCGTAGGCCGGGATGCGCACCGACAAGCTGGGTGGCCAACTCGCGATAGTCGAAGCCGGCCGCGGTGTCGGGGATCACCAGGCCGACGGCTCCGCTGACGTCGGCGAAGTGTCCCAGCTCGGCAGCGCGGTGGCCCGGCAGGCACAGCACCGGTACCGCGCCCGCGCGCAGCAGTGCCAGCGCCGCGACCGCGAATTCCCGGGAGTTCGGCAGCTGCAACAGGACCCGGTCGCCGCGAGCGATGCCTCGCCCGGCGAGCCCGGCGGCCATCCGGTCGGCGAGCTCGTCGAGTTCTGAGTATGTGTAGGCACCGGCCGCGTCGATCACCGCCGGCTTGTCCGGCCACTTCACGGCGGCCTCACCGAGGATCGTGTCCACGCTCCTGCCCTCCCAGTAACCCGCATGCCGATACTCGGCTGCGCGGTCGTCGGGATACGGCACGAAGCCGCGCAGAAGATCGCTGTGCTCGCTCATTGAGATAGGGTAGCCTGCGCAAAGTTAGGACAGTCTTATTCAGGAGGGTTTCGACAGTGGGTGACGCGCCTACCAGCGTTCGTGACGAGGTCGCCGAGCTGCTTGGCGTCACCCCGGATGCCCTGGATCCCGACGCCGACCTGATTGCGTCGGGCCTTGACTCGATCCGGATGATGTCGCTGTCGGGGCGGTGGCGGAAGCGGGGTATCGACGTCGGCTTCGCCGTGCTGGCGGAGAACCCCACGGTGCGGGCGTGGTCGGAGTTGGTCGGCGATCATGACGTCAAGCCCCCGATTGCACGGAACGCCGCCGTCGCACCGGACGCCGATCCGACAGCCGCCTTTCCGCTCGCGCCGATCCAGCACGCGATGTGGGTGGGCCGCCAGGACGACCAGCAACTGGGTGGCGTCTCGTCGCATCTTTACGTCGAGCTCGACGGCGCCGACGTCGATCCGGTTCGCCTTCGTATCGCAGCGGCGAAACTGGCTGCCCGCCATCCGATGTTGCGCGTCGAGATTCTGTCCGACGGCACCCAGCGCATCGGCGACCGTGAGCTTGCGGTTGCCGTCGGCGACTTCCGCGAACTGACGGCCGATGGGGCGCACGAAGAGCTGGAGCGGATCCGCGAGGCGAAGTCGCATCAGCAGCTCGACGGTCATGTACTGGAGATCTCGCTGTCTCTGCTGCCCGGCGGGTCGACCCGACTCCACGTCGACCTCGATATGCAGGCCGCCGATGCCATCAGCTACCGCAACCTGATGGCCGACCTCGCGGACTACTACCGCGGCGTCGAAATCCCCGAGCTCGGCTACACCTACCGCGACTACCGCGCCGAGCTGACCTCGTCCACTCCACCGCCGCCTGCGCACGACGTCGAGTGGTGGGCGGAGCGGATCCCCGATCTACCGGAACCGCCCGCGCTGCCGCTGATTCCGCTGTCCGAGCAGACCGACCCGCAGCGCAGCATCCGTCTCTGGCACGTCTTCGACATGGCGACCCGCAACGCGCTCTTCGAGGCCGCGCACCGACGTGGGATCACGCCTGCGATGGCAATCGGCGCATCGTATGCGAACGCCCTTGCGCGCTGGTCGACCAACAAACGCTTCCTGCTGAACCTCCCGATGTTCGGCCGCGAGCAGTACCACCCCGACGTCGATAGGCTGGTCGGCGATTTCACGTCGTCGCTGATGTTGGACATCGACCTGCGGGACACCGACAGCGCAGCCAGGCGGGCACGCGCGATGCAGGAGACTCTGCACGCCACCGCACGCCACTCTGCGGTGTCGGGGCTTGACGTGTTGCGGGATCTGAGTCGCCACCACGGCCAACAGACCCTTGCCCCGGTCGTGTACACCAGCGCGCTGGGCCTTGGTGACCTGTTCGCAGGTGATGTGCTCGAGCAGTTCGGCAAGCCGGTGTGGACCATTTCCCAAGGCCCCCAGGTGTTGATCGACGCCCAGGCGACACCGCTGACCGACGGCCTGATGATCAACTGGGACGTCAGGGTCGAATCATTCCCAGAAGGCGTCGCCGAGGCGATGTTCGACTACCACATCGCCGAGCTGAGTCGGCTGTCCACCGACGACGCGAGCTGGGATGCACCCGATCCGCCGACGGTGTCACCGTCGGCGCGGGCCGTGCGCGACGCACTCAACGCGACGACGGCACCGCTGAGCGGAGACACACTGGCTGACGGATTCTTCCGCAATGCCGCGGCCGCCCCCGATGCCATCGCGGTGATCAGTGACACCGAAGCCCTCACGTACGCGGACTTGCTCGACAAGGTTCTCTCAGTCGCTGCGGCACTGCAGTCGCGGGGCGTGACGAACGGCGACGTGGTGGCCGTGCTCGGCCCGAAGAACGCCGAGCAGATTCCCGCGCTGCTCGCCATCCATGCCGTCGGCGCCGCCTACCTGCCGATCGGATTCGACCAGCCCACCGATCGCGCCGCAAGGATACTCGACACCGGCGATGTGGAGTTCGCACTGTTCACCGGCGCCGACGAAGGTGACTGTCGGACCCCCTCCCTGAGGGTCAGCGACGCCGAACTCATCGGCGACCCCGCACATTTCGTGCCCGCAACGGTCGATCCGCATGATCTCGCCTACGTGCTGTTCACATCGGGTTCGACGGGCGAACCCAAGGGGGTCGAGGTCACCCACGACGCGGTGATGAACACCCTCGAGTTCATCAACGGCCACTTCGAAATCGGACCCGCCGACCGCTGCCTGGCGCTGTCGACGTTGGAGGGCGACCTGTCGGCGCTGGACACCTTCGGGATGCTTGCCGCGGGTGGGTCCATCGTCGCGGTCGACGAACAGCACCGGCGCAACCCCGACCACTGGGCCCAGCTGATCGAACGCCACAAGGTGACCGTGCTGCACTGGATGCCGGGTTGGCTGCATATGCTGCTCGATGTCGGCGCGGGCCGGCTGTCCTCGGTGCGGGTCGTTCCCACCGGCGGGGACTGGGTCAAGCCCGCGATGGTGCGCACACTGGTCGCCGAAGCGCCAGGCCTTCGCTTCGCCGGCCTTGGTGGCGCGACCGAAACCGCCATCCACAACACCATCTGCGAAGTCACCGAGCCGCCCGACCATTGGACCGCCGTGCCGTTCGGAATCCCGTTGCCCAACAACGCCTGCCGGGTGGCCGACGCCAACGGCGAGGACTGCCCCGACTGGGTGCCGGGCGAACTGTGGGTCGGCGGGCGGGGCATCGCCCGCGGCTACCGCGGCAGACCGGATCTGACCGCCGAACGCTTCGTGGAGCACGCAGGCCGTAAGTGGTACCGGACCGGGGATCTCGTGCGCTACCGACCGGACGGCACATTGGAGTTCGTCGGGCGGGCCGACCACCGGGTGAAGATCAGCGGCTACCGGATCGAGCTGGGCGACGTCGAATCCGCGCTGCAGAAGACACCGGTGGTGGCGGCGGCCGTTGCAGCCGTCATACCGGCGCCCGGCGACCGAGACGGCGACGTGCTCGCGGCGGTCGTGCAGGCCGCGGGCCCGGATGTGACGGCGGCTGACGTCACCGCAGTCATGACGGAGATCGTTCCGCCGCACATGATTCCGCAACTCATCGTGTTCGTGGACCGGATCCCGTACACGGTCGGAGGCAAAACCGACCGTAAAGCGGTGGCCCGTGTGCTCGCCGCGGCGCAGCCTGCTGAGGAACGCGCGCACCGCGCACCGTCGACACCGCTTCAGCTGGCTCTCACCGCACTGGTGGGCGAGGTGTTGAGCCGCAAAGACTTCGACATCGACGACGACTTCTTCTCGCTCGGCGGTGACTCCGTGCAGGCGACCACTCTGGTGGCCCGCATCCGCGACTGGCTCGCCACACCGACGGTGGTGTTGTCCGATGTCTTCGCGGCCAGAACAGTTGCCGCGCTTGCTGACCGGCTCTCATCGCGCGAGCACGACGGTGATCGGCTGTCTCAGGTCGCGGAGATGTACCTGGAGATCTCGACGATGGACAGCGCGCAGATCGCAGCCGAACTCGATCACGCCTAGATCGCGGCCGCCAATGCAGCGATGCTGCGCTGCCACAACTGCGTCAGGCGCTCGATGTCGGATTCGGTGAACAGCGCATCGCTCCACCGGAGGTTGGTGACCAGTTGCGGGCCCTCGGGCGTCGTGCTGACGAGCGCACTGACGTTGAGAGCGAACCGCAGCGGCAGATCGGGCTCTGGGTCGATCGGCAGGGCATCGATGTACGGCGCTGCGACAAGCGACCACGGCGCCTCGGACACCGCTCCGAGATCCAGGCGGCCCAGATAGCTGAACAGGATCTGTGGTTCGGCGGACAGTTCCGCGACGCCTGTGACATACCGCAGAAGGCCGTAGTCCAGACCCTCGTTCGGGATATCGCCAAGCCTGGCGACAACCGCATCGAGTAGCGCGCGCGCCGCCTGCGGTTCGCGCTCAGCCTGCTCGACGTGCACCGCGGCGTCGCCCGCTCCGAGCCGCACCGGAAACGAGCTGATGAAGGACCCGACCGTGTTGGTGGTGTCGGCGTCCAACAACGCATCGGCCCGGCCGTGGCCCTCCAGTGCGATGAGCGCGCCCGCCCTCGCGTCCTGGTCGCGGTCGCGGCGCCGGCTCGCGATCGCCATCGCCGTTGCGGCGAGGAGGAATTCGCGCACACCCTCATCTCTGGTGGCCGCGGCGAGCACACGCCGGGTGTCCTCGACTGGGCTGACGATCTGGGTCACCCGCAGATCCGACCAGGTATCCGCCCGCGGGTCGACAGCACGCGCACCCAGCACTGGATCCGGATCGGCGACCTGCGCGATCCAGTGGTCCCGCTGATCCACCACATCCGGCGAAGCAGCCCGCTGCCAGAGCAGCTCCGACCAGCGTCGGTAAGACGTGAACTCCGGCAGCATCTTCGGTGTCTCGCCCGCCTTCATCGCGCGTGCGGCCTCGGTGACGTCTGCGAGCATGATGTGCCAGGACACCACGTCGACCGTCAGGTGATGTGCAGAGAGCAGAAGCATGTGACCGTCCGCGGCGCCTGCAAGCCACACCGCTCGCATCACCGAGCCTGCTCGCGGGTCGATGTCGTCGATGACCCCCCTCGCGGTATCCGATATCGCAGAGCACAGTTCGGCTTCGGTCGGGTTCGCCAGTTCGACGAGCGACAGGATGTCGGTGGCTCGGACCACCCCCGGTTCGCGCGTGACGAGGCGCGGCCCACCGGGTGTTTCGACGAGAATCGAACGCAGCGTGTCGTGGCCGTCGAGCAGCAACTGGAGCACCGTCTCGATGGACTCCCGGTCGACGTCGGGTGGCAGCCGGAGCAGGAAATTATGCGTGAAGCGACGAAAGTTTCCGTATTCGCACAGCCATGACGCCATGGGCAGCGGAAGCACCTCACCGAACCTGTCCCCCTCGATCTCGGCATCGGTGCCTGCGGCCGCCGCATCGATCGCGGTCGCGAGGGTCCTAATCGTGGGAGCCGTCCACAGCATCCGCGGGCTCAGCGGCAGTCCACACCTGCGCGCGGTGCTGACCAGTGAGATGGCGACGATGCTGTCGAGGCCAAGGGAGAAGAAGTCGTCTTCGACGTGCGGTACGGCGCCGTTGAAGTGTTCGCCGAACACACCGCACAACGCGCGCTCGGTGGCGGTGGAGGCCGACGCCGCGCCGTTCCCTGTGACCAGGGCGAGTGCGTCCTCGGCCATGGCGTCCAGTGCGTGGGTGTCCAGCTTTCCGTTGGCGTTCACCGGCAGCTCCGGTAGGGCGATGATCCGGGCGGGCACCATGTACAGCGGCAGCCGGGCCGTGAGCGCAGTGCGAAGCCGGCTGGGGTCGCCATCGGTATTCGGTTGCCACACAACAAAGCCCACCAGGCTTGCGATACCGTGCCGTCGGCACATGGAGACCGCCGCGTCGTGGACCTCGCGCTGGGCACGCAGCGCGGTCTCGATCTCGCCGATCTCCACTCGGTATCCGCGAATCTTGACCTGTGTATCGGCGCGGCCGAGATAGGCATAGCCGCCATGGGAGAGGCGGCGCACCAGATCGCCGGTGCGGTACATGCGCTGCCCCGCGCGAAAGGGATCGGCAACGAATCGGCCCGCAGTCAGCGCAGCCCGACACGCGTAACCGCGGGCCAGCTGGGCACCCGACAGGTACAGTTCGCCGACCGTGCCGTTGGGCACCATCCGCATTGCGGAGTCGAGTACGTAGCCGAACGTGCCCGCGTTGGTGGTGCCGATGGTCGGCGACGGATACTCCTTCACCGGCGCCACCACCGCCTCCACCGTTGTCTCGGTGGGCCCGTAGCAGTTGAACACGGCGGTATCGGACAGCGACCGCAACTCGTCCCACAGTGCGCTGTTGATCGCCTCGCCGCCGAGGGCGAGCACCGCAAGTGTGCGGTCGAGAAGCCCGGCGGCGTTCAGTTGGGCGAACATCGACGGCGTAGTGTCGATCATGTCGATCTCGTTGGCCGCCATGCCTTCTACGAGCTGGTGTGCATCACGCATGGCTTCTGAGTCGAATAGATGGTTGCAGTGACCGTCGAGCAGTCCGACCATGGGTTGCCACGACGCGTCAAAGCTCATCGACCACGCGTGCGCAATGCGCAGCGGACGGCGGATGCGGGTGGCCGCTGACCGGTACACCCGGTCACGGTGGTCGGCGAGATAGCCGAGGAGCGCGGCATTGGTTCCGATGACGCCCTTGGGTTCTCCGGTCGAGCCGGACGTGAAGATCAGGTACGCGCTGTGTTCCGGCAGCCGCCGCACCGCAGGCGCGACAGCGGCATTCTCGGAGATGCCCGCTGCGACGGCCGGATCGTCGAGCACCAGAGTCGGGGTGTCGGTCTCGACCAGGTGCGCGTGGCCGCTTTCGGAGATCGCCAGCACCGGATTGCCCTGGCTCAAAATGGATTTGATGCGAGCCCGCGGGAGTGTCACGTCAACGGGAAGATAGGCGCCGCCAGTCGCGAGCACGGCAAGGACACAGACGATGGTCCGTGTCGAGCGTGGCAACGCCAACGCAACGACTGTCTCAGGACCGGCGCCACGGTCAACCAGCTCCCCCGCCAGTCGGCATGCCTGCGCATGCAGTTCGGCATACGTGTAGCGTTCGCCGGTTCCCGCTGTCAGCGCGTCCGCGTCCGGGGTGGCACGGACCTGCGATTCGAACGCCTCCCACACCGTGCCGACGGGCGTCACTGCCTCGCGAGTTGTGATGCCTGCGAACTCTGCCTTCTCCGAGTCGGTGAGAACGTCCAGGGCATCGGGAGATTCGCCGTCGATGTCGGGAAGTTGGAGCAGCACGCTCACCAGCCGCTCGCAGATCTCGTCACCCGGCAGATGCGGCAGCGCCTCACGGGTCACCTCGACGAGGACGACCAGCTGCTCGCCGCTCATGTGCGAGACCACGGTCAGCGGGTAGTGGGTCAGGCTCTCCATCTCGACAGGTGTGAAGCGCGCTCCGTCGGGAAGTGTCGTCGTCTGGACGACATCCCCGATCGGGGCGTTCTCGAACACGAACATGCTGTCGAACAACGCGCCTCGGCCGTCCGCGCGCTGGATCTCCGAGAGGCTGAGGTAGGAGATGTCGCGCATCGCCGATGCCTCGCGCTGCAGTCGCACGCACTGCTCGACGACGGATTCCGAGCCACTGATCTGTGCTACGACCGGCACGCTGTTGATGAACAGCCCGACCATGCTCTCCACCCCGGCCAGATGTTCCGGCCGACCGGAGACGATGGTGCCGAAGACCACGTCGCGACGGTCGGTGAGCCTGCTCAGTACGACAGCCCATGCGAAAAGCACTGCGGTGTTGAGGGTCAGGCCGTTGCGACCCGCCCACCTGCGAAGACGGTCGGTGTCGGCGGCGGTCAACACCTCCGACGTCACCTCGGGCACACCGACTGCCGTCGCGTCGGCCACCATCAGCGGCGCCGACACCCCCCGCACATAGTCAGTCCACGTGGCGATGGCCGCCGCCGTGTCCTGCTGTGCAAGCCAGCCGATGTAGTCGCGGTACGGACGCGGGGCTGCTAGGCCCTCCAGCGATCCCCCAGCCCAGTAGACCGTGAGCATCTCGGTGAAGAACACCGCGAGCGCCCAGCCGTCCATCAGGATGTGGTGTGCGGTGAAGACCAACCTGCGGCTGCCGTCGCCGGGGACCGTCAACAGCACCACACGCAGCGCAGGTCCGCGGCTCAGGTCGAACGGGCGCCGACGCTCCGATCGGGCGATGGCATCGAATTCCTCCCGTGTCGCGGTGCGTTCAACCCACGGAAGCTCGGCGCGATCCGGCACGATCTGCACCGGCTTGGGAACGTCGCGGTCCCAGAACGCGGCGCGAAGGTTCGGATGCCGATCGAGCATGGCGGCGGCACTGCGCCGCAGCAGGTCGACATCGATCGGCCCGTCGATGTCCACGACGAACTGCATCGAGTAAACGTCGAGACCGTCGTCGGCCAATCGGTAGAGCGCGAACAGGCCCTCCTGCAGCGGGCTGAGCGCGAGTACGTCCTCGATCCGGGCAGACATCCGGGAAGACTCCGTCACCGGCGCCTCACGACTGCTGCTGCCAGGACGCGGTGAGATCGGCCAACGCGTCTGGGCTCAAGCCCGATGCGCTCATCGGCGTGTGCTGCGGTGTCGAGTCCACCTCTGCCGCAGGCGCACTCGCCTGTGCGTCGACCGCGCAGGCCAGCCCGCCGATAGTCATGTGCTCGAAGACCATGGCGGGGGTGAACACAAGCCCCGTCGCGCTCGCGCGTGCCGACCACTGGACGGAGATGATGCTGTCGCCGCCGAGGGCGAAGAAGTTGTCGTCGGGCTCGATACCTGAGATGTCGAGCAGTTCCTCAAGCATTCCGATGAGGGCACGTTCGGTTTCAGCCGAGCCGCGTGCACCTGGTGCCGCGGGTTCCACGACGATCGCCGTCGGCGCGGCGAGCAGCCTGCGCATCGTGGCCGCAGGCAGCAACTCCACCTCGGACACCGCCTTGTCCGGCGTTGACGCGAACGCGTGCAACGCATTGCTCATTGCGTCGGCGATCTGCGCCACGGTGTCGGGCTCGTAGAGATCCGCATTCGCCACCACCCAGACATCGAGTCCACCATCGGGGTTGACACTCAGGCCCACGTTCAGGTCGAGATACGGGACATCGAGATCCATCGAAAGGCCGACCACCGTCGTGCCCTGCGAAACGGCGCGCGGCGCCGTGGCCCACTCCTGGCCGATGAAATTGATCATCGTCTGGAACAAGGGATTCCGCGACCGTGAGCGTGGCGGATTGAGCGCCTCGACCAGCCGCTCGATCGGCAGCTCCTGGTGTGCGAACGCGTCGAGAACGGTGTCGCGGGTGCGCCCGACGATGCCGCGCAGAGTCGGGTCGCCCGATAGGTCGTTACGCAGCACCACCATGTTGGCGAACAGCCCGATCAGGTTCGCCGACGCTTCGTCCACCCTCGATGCGGCAGGCGTGCCGACCGCGATGTCGACGCCGCCGCCGAGCTTGTGCATCACCGCGGCGAGGACGGCCTCGTAGAGGATGAACTCGGTTGCGCGTTCCTGTTCCGCGAGCCGGGTCAATTCGGCCCGGCGCTCGGCGGGCACTGTGAACTTCACGGCCTCACCGCGTCTCCCGAGCATGAATGGCCGCGAGCGGTCGGGCGCCACCGAGATCTCGTCGGGCAAGCCGGCCAGTGCATCCTGCCAGTGGGCGAGCTGCGCCGTGGCCCACTCGCCGTCGGAATCGAATGTATCCCGTTGCCACAGGACGTAATCCGCATACTGAATGGAGTGTTCGGGCCACTGCTGCGGCGTCTGCTCCACCCGGGCTCGGTACGCCGAGATCAGGTCCGAGAACAACACCCCCATCGACACGTGGTCGGCGATGATGTGGTGGATCACAAGGTTGAGCACGTGTGTGTCGCCGTCGAGCCGCAACAGGGTGGGCCTGATCAGCCGATCGGACTCCGGATCGAGGATGAAACGTCTCAGCTCGGCCAGCGCTTCGGTCAGCCGGTCGGCCGTCGTATCGGCGACAGGCAGGTCGACGGAAGTGTGCGGGCGTACGACCTGATACGGCAGACCATCGCGCTCGACGAAGTTCGTTCGCAGCGCCTCGTGCCGGAACACGACGTCGTTGAGCGCCTCGGTGAGGGCGACGGCGTTCAGTGGGCCGTCGAACTCGAGCGCGAGCGCCATGTTGAAGGCGTCGCTCGGACCCTCCATCCGGTGCTGAAACCACATCGCCAGTTGGGAGTAGGACAGCGGAAGCCATTCCGGTCGCACTCTTTTGGCGGGTTCGGGACGGCGGCCCGACGGAGGCGTCGCCACCAGCGCGTCGAGCCCGGTCGCCAACCCGCATGGCGTCGGCGAGTCGAAGACGGCACGCACGCTCAAGTCGACACCGAAGTCGGCACGAACCTGCGCGACCAAACGGGCGACAAGCAGTGAATGACCGCCGAGCGCGAAGAAGGAGTCGTCGGCACTGACCCGATCGCAGCCGAAAAGTCCTTCGAAGATGGCACAGACGCGTCGCTCGGTGTCTGTTCCCGGCGCACGGTGGGTTCGCCCCGTCACCCGGGTGGCAGTGGGAAGCGCGCGCTTGTCCAGCTTCCCGCTGACGGTCAGCGGGATCTCACTGATCACTGCGAACGCGGTCGGCACCATGTAGTCGGGCAGGACAGCCGCGCCATGCGCGCGGATCTCCTCGAGATCCGGCTGCCGGGAGGGCGCCCCCGTCACCGACGGCACCACGTATGCGGCCAGTGCGGGTCCGGCGTCGCTGTCCTCGACCACGACGACGCAGTGGCCGACGGCCTTGTGCGTCGCGAGAGCCGACTCGACCTCGCCGAGCTCGATGCGGTATCCCCGGATCTTCACCTGCTCGTCGGCCCTGCCGACGAACTCCAGATGCCCGGAAACGTTACGACGGACGAGATCTCCTGACCGGTACAGCCGCATGCCGGGATTGAACGGATCTGCGACGAAACGCTGCGCGGTCAAGCCGGGGCGGCCCAGGTACCCCCGCGCGAGTTGGACGCCGCCCAGGTAGAGCTCACCGACCACGTCCGCGGGCACCGGTGCCATCTCCTCATCGAGCACGTAGGTGTAGACGTTGCGGTTAGGCACCCCGATCGGCACCACACCCGAGCCCTGCCGACCCTTGACATCCATGTGGGTCGAGCAGACGACCGCTTCCGTCGGGCCGTAGTGGTTGCGCAGTTCCGCATCGAAGTAGCCTGCGAACTTGTCGGCTATCTCGCCGGGCAGCGCCTCTCCTCCGACCGGGACATGTCGCAGGGCCCGCCATTCGCCCACCTGCGGCAGCAACAGCAGAGTGCTGAGCATCGAGGGCACCATGTGCAGCACGGTGATCCGATGCCGGTTGATCAGGTCCGCCATGTACGGGATATCGCCGAACGCTTCGGGTTTGGGCACGACCAACTGCGCACCGAGACAAAGCGTGACGAAGATGTCGAGCAGCGAGGCGTCGAAGCTCACCGACGACGACTGCAACAGCCGGTCGTCGGCGGTCATACTCCACTCGGCGACGAAGCCGTCGACATGCTCGGCGATCGCATGATGGCTGACCGCGACGCCCTTGGGCTTGCCGGTGGAGCCAGAGGTGTAGATGACATAGGCGAGGTGCTCGGGACGCAACGGCCGGAGACGGTCGCCGTCGGTCAGCGTGGTGTCCGACAGCTGCGCGGCGGCCCACTCCGCTGCCTCGAGTTCCGCCGGCCCGATGACGATTCTGGGTTTGGTGTCCGCCACCAGATAGTCGATGCGGTCCTGCGGGTATGCGGGGTCGATCGGAAGGTATGCCGCTCCCGACTTCAACACCGCGATCATGGCGACGATGAACTCGACCGATGTGGTCATCTGCAGGCCGATGACGTCTTCGGTACCTATCCCCTGCGCGATCAGCCAGCGCGCCAACCGATTCGCACGACCGTGCAGCTGGGCGTAGGTCAGCCGGATGTCGTCGGAGACCACGGCGATCGCGTCGGGTCGCGCGGCGACGACCGATTCGATCAGCCCGACCATCGTGGCGGCTGGAGTCGCGACGAGCTCACCGTGCGACTGGGCGAGCACCGCGGCTCGCTCGTCGGCATCCAACAGGTCAAGCCCCGTCAAACGGCGGCCAGGATCGCTCAGAGCGTTGTCGAGCAGCGTCGTGTAGTGGGACAGCAGCTGGGCGGCGACCGCGTCGGTCACCACGTCACGCTGGTATTCGACCTCGAGCGAGATTCCCTGCGGGTCCGTGACGATCGCAAGGGCGATCGGGCGCTCCGCGGTCACCGCGCCCACGTCGAGCTGTCGCGCACGGACGCCGTCGAGCGCGATTCCTCCGGCGGTCTTACGCATGCTGAACCCGAGCCGGACCAGCTGATCCATCCCGTCAGCCCCGTAGGACCGCTCTGGATTCGCTTCTCGCACCACACGATCGACGCCCACCGACTGATGCGCGAATCCGGCGACACAGGTATCGCGCACGGCTTCGACGTAAGTGCCGAACGTGTCGGACGACCGTGCGTCCATCCGAAGCAACAGGGTGTTTCCGAAGTAGCCGATGGCGTTGGTCGCCGCCGCGGGCCGATCGGTCACGGGGATCGACACCAGGAAGTCGGGTATTCCGGTGTATCGCCGGATCAGCACCCCGAAGGTCGCAAGCAGCACCATGAACGGTGTCGCGGAATGCTCGCCGGCGAAGGTCTCTACGCGGCCGACCAAATCCGCGGGCAACGGCGCGGCTCGGTGCCCGGCCCGCCTCGACCGGTTGCCGGCGGCCATCCCCGGCAACTCCAGCGGTTCTGGCAACGGCCTCAGTGTGGTGCGCCAATAGTCGACGTCGGCGTCATCGTGCTCCGCCGAGGCGTCGAACACGTTGAGCGCCAAATATTGCGGCGCCTGCGGGCCCTGCTGTTCGCCGTTGTACGCGGCGTTGAGTTCTCCGAAGAAGACGCCAAGGCAGTCGTCGTCCCATGCGATGTGGTGAATGACGAGAAGCAGCACGTACCGGTCTGCATTCGCGCGCACGAGGGTAACTCGCAGGGGCGGTTCCTTGGCCAGGTCGAACGATCTGCCGAACTCGCGGTCGATCAGGGTGTCGATCTGCGCGTCTCGGTCGGCTGCCGGAATCTCCGTCAGATCGGTTCGCTGGAAAGGAATCTCGACGTCGTCGACGAACACCTGGAAGGGTTCGCCCTGTTCGTCGGACCCATAGGTGGTGCGCAGGATGATGTGACGCGCGACGACGTCGTTGAATGCCCTGTTCAGCCGGTCAGCGTCGAGCGCACCGTGCAGTTCGTAGCCGACGCAGATGTTGAGCGTCGGGTCGTCGGGATCCATTGTCTGCAGGAACCACATTCGGCGCTGCCCGGCGGACAGCGGATAGCTCTGGCCCGCGCTCAACCGTGGCTGTGGAGTCGATTCCGCTGCGGCAAGGCCGCTTTCGGCAATGCGCTTGCGCAGCAGTTCGCGACGACGGTCCTGGACGCTACTCACTGCGCCTCACCGCCGAGGTAGCCGCCTCGGGTGAAGAACTCATCGCCGCGGTGCTCCGCCCCGTCCGCGGTGCGAACGCGGGTGATCAAGAGTGCGTGGTTTCGGCCGCGGTAGGCCTGCGGACCGGCAACCACCGCGCCTGCGTCCTCTTGCACGATCACCCGACCAGGAGTGCCGCCGTACCGCGCCTGGGATATTCGTGCCTGGATGACCTCGATTCGCTGCCCTCGATAGAACGTGTAGGCGCGCGGGTACGGATCGGACAACGCACGCACGAACCGTTCGAGATCCTCGGCGGGACAACTCCAGTCGATCACGCTGTCGCGTTCGGAGCGCTTGTGGAAGTAGGTCCGCTCGGCCTTGTTC
Source organism: uncultured Mycobacteriaceae bacterium (assembly GCA_902826815.1). Lineage (GTDB taxonomy): Bacteria > Actinomycetota > Actinomycetes > Mycobacteriales > Mycobacteriaceae > Mycobacterium. The sequence goes on along the minus strand of CADEGF010000019.1, from coordinate 7,056 downwards.
TGCGGTCGCCAGACCGCGGTCCCCGCCTCGAGTGCACCAAGCGCATCCCGCAGCGCAACGGGGATGAGGTCCATCCCGCGCAGGACGAGTTCGGTGCCGGTGTCGGTGGGACCGACGGGCAGCGAATGCTGGACGAGGATGTCGCCGGTATCGAGTTGTTCGTCCATCCGGTGCACCGTCAGCCCGATCTCTGACTCACCGCTGATCAATGCCCACAGGACCGGGGAGAAGCCGGTGAACTTGGGCAACAGCGAATCGTGCAGGTTCAGTGTGCCGTGGGGCGGAAGGTTGTACAGCTCCGGCGGCATCCAGGTGTACCAACTGTTGACGACGATGACGTCCGGCTCGGCGCGCTTCACCAAGTCGATCGTCTCGGCGTCGACCCGGTCGGTGAGATGCACGGGTATGCCGCGCTGCCGTGCGAGGTCCTCAACCGACTCCGACCAGATGGCTTTATAGGACTGTTCGCTGGCCGGATGAGTGACGGCGAGCGGGACCTCGTTTCCGAGGTCGATGAGGGCCTGCAGAGTCTTGAAACCCCAGGTCTGGTAGCCGAACGATACGATGCGCATCCGTTTCTCTGTGCCTCTCCGCAGTAGCAATCCCTTGCTTCGCAAGGTTATGTTAGCCTTCGCTAACTTGTTGTATCGCCCCTACGGCTGACGCGGCGAACGAGTCCATTCGCGCGAAGCGATCGAGAGGTGGAAAGCGTGCAGCGCAGGACAACCGGGTGGATCAGGCAGTTTCATGCACCGGGCTCACCCGAGAACCCTCCACTGCTCGTTTTCCCCCATGCCGGCGCCGGGGCGTCGGCGTACCGCACCTTCTCGAAGGTTCTCAGCGCCAAGTTCGACGTGATCGTTTTCCAGTACCCGGGCCGCCAGGACCGCGGCGCCGAAGCGCTGCTCGCGACGGTGCCCGCGATCGCCGCGGGCGCCTTCGAAGAGTTCTCGACGTCGGATCAGCACCGTGAGATTCCGCTCGTCACCTTCGGCCACAGCATGGGCGCGCTGGTCGCGTTCGAGTTCGTCAGGATCGCCGAAGCCAAGGGTATCGCCGTGCACCAACTCAACGTGTCCGCCGCCGTCGCCCCATGCCACGCGGCAGCCAAGCCGTCGCATCCCACCGACGACGACGACATCCTGAGCCATCTCGCGGTGCTCGAAGGCACCAGCTCCGATGTCTTCGCTAACCGCGATCTGATGACGCTGGCGCTGCCTGTGATCAAGGCCGACTACCGCGCATTCGATGCGTATTCGTGTGCCGACGACATCAAGGTGGCTGCCCCGATCCACGCGATGGGTGGCGATCAGGACCCCATCGTCTCGCTCGGCGACCTCTACGGCTGGGGCAAACACACCGAAACACTTCAGGTCACGATGTTCGACGGAGGCCACTTCTACCTGCACGACCATCTGGACGCCATCGCGGACTTGATGGCTTCGCCTGCGCAGTGCGGGCACACGGCATGATCATCGACGATCCGGTCGTCATCACCGGCATGGCGGTCGAGGCGCCCGACGGAGTCGACACGCCTGCCGGGCTGTGGACCGCGCTCACCGAATCGCGAGAGCTCATCAGCCCCTTCCCCCGCGACCGCGGCTGGGCGGTGGACGACCTGCTGTCGATATCGCGGCGGATCGACGGCTATCAAGAAGTACCCGACGCGGGCGGATTCCTCACCGACGCCGCAGTATTCGACCCGCCGTTCTTCGGAATCACCCACCGCGAGGCCAAGGCGATGCACCCCCAACAGCGGGTGGCGATGCGGGTGGCTTGGAAGGCGCTCGAGAACTCCGGGGTCAATCCCGCAGACCTCGAAGGCACAGAGGTCGGCTGCTTCGTCGGAATGTCGCTGTCGGAGTACGGCCGCAGAACGTCGACCGCCGACGGCTACACCGGTCACCGGACGGTCGGGATGGGACAACTGGGTGCCGCGGGCCGCATCTCACACAGCCTCGGCCTGCTCGGGCCGTCGATATGCCTCGACACAGCTTGCGCATCGTCGTTGACCGCTCTGCAGATCGCCGCCACGGCGGTACGGGATGACGAGTGCGAATGGGCGCTTGCCGGTGCCACGTGTGTGATGGGTGAACTGTCACCATTCCTCGAATTCGCTCGGCTGCACGCACTTTCCGACGACGGACACTGCCGGGCCTACTCCGACGATGCCACCGGCACCGTCTGGGGTGAGGGCGCGGGCATGGTGCTTGTCGAACGCGAATCTCGGGCACACCAGCTCGGACACCGCGTGTACGCGCGGATTCTGGCCGTTCGAAACAACCACAACGGCAAGGGGAAACCGATCCTGGTTCCCCGCACCCAGGCGCAGGTGCAAGTCATCCGCAAGGCACTCGACCACGCGGAAATCGACCCGGCAGATGTCGGGATGATCGAGGGCCACGGCACCGCGACGCCGGCAGGCGACCCGAGGGAACTGACCGCCTTGTTCCAGACCTACGGGGCGGCAGGATCGGACGCCTTGATCGGCTCCATCAAGTCCAACGTCGGGCATGCTCAGGCGGCGTCCGGAATTCTCGGCCTGATCAAGGTGCTGCTGGCGGGCCAGCACGGTTTCATTCCGCCCACGCTTCACGCGGACAACCCGACCACCGCCGTGGACTGGGACACAACCGGCATGCGGTTGGCGACCAAGCTGCACCCGTGGGAGCCGAAAGACAATGTGCGCCTTGGGGTGGCGTCCTCCTTCGGCGCGGGCGGTGCCAACGCGCACGCCATCCTTGCCATGCCCGCAACTTCACCGGAGTGAGTAAGTGACAGGTCCTACCTACCGGCTCCCCAACGGCGCCGTTCCCGTTCTTGTTTCAGCCGACAGTCCCGACCTGATGCGCGCAGACGCCGCAGCATTGCTTTCCTACACCGAGAACCATCCCGAGATCGGCCCGGGCCGGATCGCCGACATGCTCTTCCGGACACGCGTCGGGCGTCGGTGCCGCGCTCTGGCGATCGCGGTCGACCGCGAGCAGTTGATCGGCGTTCTGCGCGCGGTGATCGACGGGCGCGATCACCCACAATCAGTCACATCGGCCACACCCGCCGCATCCCACCGGCTCGCGTACGTCTTTCCCGGCCAGGGTGGTCAGCGACCGGGGATGGGCAGGATGTTCTACGACTCGATTCCGGCGTTCCGGGCCGAGGCGGACCGCTGCGCCGGAGCCTTCGAGGCTCAACTCGGCTACTCGCCGCTGGAATACCTTCTCGACGAACAACTTCACGCCGAGGACACCGCGCGCACCGTTCAACCTGCGCTGTTCGTGCAGATGGCGGGGCTGGCCGCGATGTGGCGGTCGTTCGGCGTCGCGCCGTCTGTGACCGTCGGACACAGCCAGGGCGAGATCGCGGCGGCGTACGTGTCCGGGGCGATGACGCTGACTGACGCCGTGCTCGTCGTCGGGACTAGGGCTCGCGCGGCCGACGAGTTCGTCTCGGGTGACTACGCGATGGCCGTCGCCGCGGCCGATCGCGACACCTGCGAGGAGATTCTCGCGCGCTGTTCGGGTTGGGCCGAGCTGTCGGTGGTGAACTCGTCGAACATGGTCGGGATCTCGGGCGGCCGCGATGCCGTACACGGCATCGTCGAGACCTTCACCGAGCGTGGCATTTTCGCACGGGTGATCGGTGTTCAATATCCGGCGCACACCAGCGCCATCAACGGACTTGGCGACCGCATGCGCTCCACGTTGAGGGACCGAGTGCAGAACTCCAAGTTTCTCGACACCGAGATCGCCTGCGTCGGTGCCACCCTCGGTGGTGCGATCACCCAGGATCTGCCGGTCGACCAGTACTGGTTCTGGAACCTCCGCAACACCGTCAGATTCGACAAGGCGATCAGGGCCGCGGCCGGACTCGGCGTCGACACGTTCGTCGAGCTCGCCGAACACCCGGCGCTGCAGTTGGCGATCGAGGAGACCGTCTCGGCGGATGTGGTCGGTACATCTCAGCGCACGGCTCCCGACCTGGACGAGTTCACCCGCAACCTCGCCGGGATCGCCGTCGGCGAACTGGACTACCCGTGGGCGTGTCTGCGCGTTGAAGGCGACGGGCCGCCTGTCCTGCCGCTGATCGACTTTCCCAACACCCCGATGAATGCGGCGAGCCTGTGGCAGATCTACGACGCGCCGTCGCCGACCACTGCGGCGCCCGCCGAGAACGCGCCACCAGACATTTCGGCCCGATCCACTGCACCTGCGCGTCTGCTCGTCGAAGAGTGGGTGCGACTGTCGCGCCGCTCGCTCGTGCCGCCCCGCACGATCGGGATCATCGATCACACCGGTGCCTGCGCCGACTTGGCTGAGGCCATCTGCACGGCTGCAGATACCGTCGGCGCTACGGCCAGGATGATCGGAAACGTCGGCGACGACGGCGATATCGATACCCGGCTTGTGCTGCTCCCGCCTTCGCCGATCGTCGACGACACAGCGGCCGCCGCCGAGGTCGCGACGTTCTATGCCGAGCGCACCTGGTGGCCGGAGCTGGGTGGCACTACCGCTGGTTGCTGGCTTGTGACGGTGGGCGGCGAAGCGGTCGTCGACGGCGATGCTTCACCCAGTCCGGTGCATGCGGCGGCAGGCGCCGGATTCCGAAGCATCGGCGCCGAATATCCCGGCGTCGCGTTCGGACACCTCGACCTGCCCGTAGGGCTACCGGCGTCGGACGCGGCCGCGGCGATCCTTTCGGCGCTGCACACCGCCGACGAGCCTGAGCTCGCACACCGCAACGGCTTGTACGGCAAGCGGATCGCCGAGGCCGAGACCAGCTCTGCTGCTCCCGATTCCGCACCGCCCGCACATGTCCTCATCACCGGGGGAACCGGAAACCTCGGGCTCGAGTTCTGCGAGCACTTCGCGAACACCGGCGCGGCACGAATCACATTGGTCAGCCGGTCTGGTGAAACCGACGCTGTCGCCCGTCGGCTCCGACAGATTCGTTCGGGTACGTCGGCGCAGATCGACGTGCTCCTGTGCGATATCGGTGATGCGGAGGCGGTTTCGCGACTCGCCACCGCATTCGAAGACGTGCCCGCGGACACGATCGTGCACACGGCGGTGGCCTACGCCGATCTCGAATTGTCCGATATCACAAGGGAAGCGGCCGATGCGGCACTGCGCGCGAAGGTTGTCGGCATCGGGCAGATACTCGACTCTGTCCCCCGTACCGACACCTGCCGCGTCCACCTGTGCTCATCGATGGCGGCCACCATCGGCGGGCGCGGCCAAGCCGTCTATGCGGCCGCCAACCGCATGCTCGACGCGATGGCGCACCGTCTCCGCGCCGACGGCCTCGATTGTGTATCGGTGCAGTGGGGTCAGTGGACGGTGCACCTCGACCTCGACGCCGCGGGCCAAGCCAAGCTGGAAGGCACCGGGGTCGTCGCGATGTCTCCGACAGATGCGTTGGCACACGGAATGAGTGACCTCCGGCGAAATGCCATCGTGGCCGCCTTCGATCTCGATCGGGCCCGGCCCGCGCTGGAAACCTTCGGCTACGGGCCCTTGCTCTCGCGGCTGACGTCGGATCCTGAGGCGACCTCCGAACGCGTCGACACCACCGATGTCTCACAGCGGTTCATGAAACTGCTCGCCGAGGTGATCGGGCTCGACAACGCCGACAGCATCGACACCACGATTCCGATGGTCGCCATCGGCCTGGACTCCCTGCAGGCATTGGAGTTTCGCAAGCGAGTCCAGGTCGAGTTCGATTACGAGCTGGAAGTCGCCGACCTGCTGAGCGGCGCCTCCATCGACGATGCGCTTGCCAAGCTGAGCGCGCGGCCCCATACCGTCACACCCGTGGTGCGAGTCAACCCCGCCGACGTGGTGCAACAGGCACGGTTGACCGCCGAACAGGTCGTTCCGCGCGATCTCGATGTGGCCCGGATGTCGGTTGCACGTGCCGATCTCGACGTCGTCGGCATGGGCGCCATGATGAACGCGCTGTCGCCGGCCCTGAGCCGAACCGATGCCCGTAGCGCGGACGACATCGCCGACCGACTCGACTTCGCGCCCCGGCACCGCTGGCTGCTGAACAGGTGGCTGGCCGTCCTCACCGAGCGCGGCCACCTCGATCGCGATGCCGACGAAGGCTACCGGCTCGGCGAACCGGTGCCAGAGCCGATGTGCCAGGACCTATTCGCGATGTGCGCAGATCTCGGCTATCCGAGGGCGCTCGCAGATTTCATGCGCAGCTGCAACGAGCACCTCACGGACCTCGCACAGGACCGCGTCCGGATTCAGGAGCTCCTGTTCGCCGACGGTGAGATGGCCACGGCTGTCGCCGGCTACCGGGACAACGTGGTCGGCCACTACCTGAATCGCGCAGCGCGCGAGGTCATCGCGTGCTTGGTGCGAAATCTGGCAGGCGACCGGTCACCAGTCCGGATACTCGAACTGGGCGCGGGCACCGGCGGTACGACCGACGACGTGCTCGCAGGCTTGGTCGGGTTGCCGGTGGACTACTACTTCACCGACGTGTCGCAGTTCTTCCTTCGCGCCGCCGAGGAGCGTTTCGGTGACCACCCGCAGCTGCGCTACGGAATCGTCGATTTGAACGCGGACCTGTCGCGGCAAGAGCACTGCGACATCGTGTTGGCCGCCAACGTCATTCACAATGCGCTGCACATCGGGGACACTCTGCGGCGGCTGCACGAGCTGATCAACCCCGGTGGCGCGTTGGTATTCATCGAGACCTGCACGGCCAACTACCAGCTGCTGACCTCGCTGAAATTCCTCATGTCGCCCAATCCCGGCCAGCCGCATCCCGGCAAGTCCGATATCAGGGCGGGTACCAGGATCTTCCTGTCCGTAGGCGAGTGGTGTGACCAACTGGCGGCAGCCGGCTTCACTCCCCTGCCGGCGCTGCCCGCAGCGGACCATGCATTGTGCGGACTCGACCAAAGATTGTTCGCCGCAGCCCGCAGCTAGTTGCCTGCCGTCTAGGTCAACAGTCCGCTTTGCCCTCACCGCCGTCGTCGCCCTCACCGTCGTCGCTATCGTCGCCGTCGTTTTCGCTTTCGTCGGGGATGAGGTAGCGCTCGGG
>CADEGF010000018.1:67010-103958 GCA_902826815.1 uncultured Mycobacteriaceae bacterium | reverse complement strand
ATCCAACGAGCCCGAACCCACCGACCAAGCCGGGCACGTCGAGATCACACCCGACCCCCGCACCGCCGCCCAACGCCTGCACGACGCCGTCAAACTCGGCATGCGAGCGGGCATCTCCTCAGGGGTCTACGGCCAACACCGCGGGCTGCCGGTCACCGTCATCGCCAGCGCCACCCTGGCCGAACTCGACCAAGCCGCCCACGCCATCACCAACCCCGCAATCGCGATGCCACCCCCCGCACGCACCGGCGGCGGGTCGCTGCTACCGATGCGCGACCTGCTGCGCATGGCCGCCAACGCCATCCACTACCTGGCAGTGTTCGACGACCACACCAACCGGCCGCTCTACCTGGGCCGCACCAAACGCATCGCCACCGCCGACCAACGCATCATCTGCTACGCCCGCGACCGCGGCTGCACCCGACCCGGCTGCACCGAACCGGGGTACCACTGCGAGGTCAACCACGACCCGCCCTGGAGCAACGGCGGCCGCACCGACGCCGACTGCCTGTTCTTCGACTGCGGACCCGACCACACAATGATCACCAAAGGCCTACTGCAAACCAAAGTCACCGACACCGGCCGACTCGCCTACACCGACGGCACCAGCCCACCCGAAATCAACCTCGCCCACCACCCCGAAGAACTACTCGCCGAACTCTTCGGAGACGACGACGGCGAATCTGACGACGGGACTAACGGCACCGCCAAGGCTTAGCTATCTAGGCCGCTACTCGGCCTGCCGATCGTCCGCGCGTTGCCACGGCTGCGGAACCACAGCACCGTGGCGGCGATCAGCACCTCGACCATCGAAAGCCCCATCGCCAACGTCATGATGATCGATTGCGGCACAACGGCTTCCACCGCAACATGGGTGACGTGATGTTCACCGGAGACCGGTAGGTGCACGGCGACCATGGCGAGGTTCATCAGCGCGACCAGTGTCCACGCCCGCGTTGTCCCGGACAGCCACAGTTCCCGCGCGCAGTAGAGGCACGCGAGCGCCATGCCCGCGATCAGCACCGTGGACGCCGCGTTGCCCGCATGTCCGATCATGACGCCGTGCAGCGCCGCCGACGTCGCGGCCAGTCCGGCTGCGATGCGTCGGGCGACCAAGGACATGCCGCCATTGTCGTGCACAACTTAAGACAGGTACCGCTGAATAGTCGGTCCGAGCCACGACACGACCTCTTCGCGGGGCATTGCGACGACGGGCGGCAGCCGCAGCACGTAACGGCATAGCGCGAGCCCGAGCATCTGCGATGCGATGAGCCCGGCGCTACGGGCCGGATCGACCGCGTTGACCTTCGTGATCGCGGGCAACAGCTGCGCGGCGAAGATCGCCTGCATCCGCGCGGCCGCGTCGGCGTTGGTGGTGCTCGACCGCAACAGCACGATCAATGCCTCGTCGCGTTCCCAGCGGTTCATGAAATGCGCGACCATCCGCGCGCCCATCTCGTCGCTGTCGACCCCGGCCATATCGGGAAAGTCGAGGTCGAAGTCGGCGGCAGCCGCGAAGAGCTGGTCCTTGTTGCCGAAGTACCGCATCACCATCGACGGGTCGATGTTGGCGTCGGCGGCGATCGCGCGGATGGTGGCGCGTTCGAAGCCCGATTGGGCGAATCGCTCCTTGGCGGCGGCCAGGATCACGGCCTTGGTTTCGGCTGACGATCTACGCATGCCAACAAGTGTATGCCAACGCGTGTTGACAACGGGCACGATACGGGCGCATAGTTATGCCAACAAGTGTTGGCATACACAGCACAGAAGGTAAGGAGACGACAATGAACACCACCGATGTCCTCATCGTCGGAGCGGGCCCGACCGGGCTGACCCTGGCCGCGTCGCTGGTCAGCAGGGGTATTTCCACCACGCTGGTGGATAAGCAGGCCGCAGGCGCCAACACCTCACGGGCGGGCGTCGTCAACGCCCGCTCCCTGGAGGTGCTCGAACCCCTCGACGTGGCGCGCCGCCTGGTCAAGGAGGGCATACAGGCGCCCGTCTTCACCATCCGCGACCGGACGCGCACGCTGATCCAGATCGACTTCAGCGGGCTGCCGACCGAATATCCGTACTCGTTGATGGTGCCGCAGTCGACGACCGAGAGGCTGCTGCTCGACCGGCTGGTCGAACTCGGCGGCACCGTTATCCGCCCCAAGACGCTGACAACCGTCGCGCAGGACGCCGACGGCGTGACGGCGACGTTCGACGACGGTGACGTCATTCGGGCGCGCTACCTGGTGGGCGCCGACGGTATTCACAGCACCGTGCGTGAATACGCAGGCATCGGTTTCGAGGGTGGGCAGTACGAGGAGTCCTTCGTGCTGGCCGATGTACACCTTTCCGGCGAGGTCCCCGCCGACGAGGTGCTTCTGTTCTGGGCCACGGCAGGCCTTACCGTCGTCGCCCCGCTGCCCGGCGGCAAGGTCTACCGCGTCGTCGCACCCGTGACCGACGCGCCAGAGAACCCGTCGGCCGAGTTCGTCCAGCGGCTGCTCGACGAACGTGGACTCGGCGTGGGCCGGATGGTCGTCGAGGACGTGGTGTGGGGCTCGCGCTTCCGGATCCACCACCGGGTGGCCGACGCGTACCGGGCCGGGCGGCTGCTGCTCGCAGGCGACGCCGCGCACGTGCACAGCCCCGCGGGCGGACAGGGGATGAACCTGGGCATCCAGGACGCCGCCGCGCTCGCGGATGCGCTCGTCGACGTGCTCGGCGGCGCTCCCGAAACGCTGCTCGACGACTACAGTGCGGCCCGGCGCCCGATTGCCCGCGGTGTCGTCGCGTTGACCGACCGGCTCACCCGGTTGGCGACGCTGCCCCGAGGTGCGCGCCCGATCCGCAATGTCGTCATCGGCCTGGCCGGGCGCTTCCCCTTCGTCCAGCGGGCGCTGGCGATGCGGCTGAGCGGCCTCGTCTACCGCTGACTACGCGGCTCATACCGATAGCATCGGCCGCGGGAGGACAGCGGTTTGGCGACCATCGAAGCCGACTACCTGGTCATCGGGGCGGGTGCCACGGCGATGGCGTTCGTCGACACCCTGATCGGCGAGACCGCCGCGAGCGTCGTCATGGTGGACCGCTTCCACTCCCCCGGCGGCCACTGGAACTCCGCCTATCCCTTCGTGCGGCTGCATCAGCCCTCTGCCTACTACGGCGTGAACTCACGGAAACTCGGCAGCGACACCATCGACAGCGCGGGCTTGAACGAGGGGTTCTACGAATTGGCGAGCGGCGCGGAGGTGTGCGCCTACTTCGACGCGGTCATGCAGAAGCAACTGTTGCCGACCGGCCGGGTCTCCTACTTCCCGATGAGCGAGTACCTCGGCGACGGCCGGATACGCACGCTTGGCGACGACGTCCACGTCACCGCACGGCGGACCGTCGACTCGACATTCGTGGGGATCACGGTGCCGTCGATGCGCCGCCCGCCCTACGAGGTCGCGGCCGACGTCGACTGCATACCTCCGAACGATCTGCCCAAATACGAAGCGCGCGACCGGTACGTGATCGTCGGCGCTGGCAAGACCGCCATGGACACCTGCCTGTGGCTGCTGTGCCACGGCATCGCACCCGATCGGCTCACGTGGATCAAGCCCCGTGACTCGTGGCTGCTCAATCGCGCGAACATTCAGCCGGGGCCGCAGTTCACCAAGAAAGTGCTGGCCGATGTCACCGGCCAGCTCAAGGCCGTCGGGCAGGCCGAATCGGTCGACGACCTCTTCGCCCGCCTTGCCGACGCCGAATCCCTGCTACGCATCGACGAGACGGTCGACCCCGACATGTACCGCTGCGCCATCGTGACGCTCGCCGAACTCGAGCAGCTACGCCAAATCGACAACCTGGTGCGGATGGGACACGTCCAAGCGATCGAGAAGGGCCGCGTGGTACTCGATGGCGGAACGGTGGCCGTTGCCGGATCTACGCTCTACATCGACTGCACCGCAGTGGGTTTGGGTCGGGGCGAGGTGACTGCCGTGTTCGACGGCGACCGCATCACGCTGCAGACGGTCCGCACCTGCCAGCCGGTGTTCAGTGCCGCGCTGATCGCCCACGTCGAAGCGACCTATGCCGACGATGACACCAGGAACGCGCTCTGCCAACCGATACTGAACCCAAAGGTTCCGCTGGACTGGCTGCGAATGATGCACACCTACAACGAAAACCAGATCCGGTGGTTCGACGAACCGGGTGTGATGGCCTGGCTCGACTCGGCGCGACTCAACGTCCTCAGCCACTCCACCGCGAAGGTCAGCCCTCGGGCGAGGGAGAAGATCATCGGGGTGATGCGCTCACAGCTGCGCAAGACCAACGACAAGCTCGAGGAGCTTCTCGACTGAGGCTGAACCCGCGTCGAGACTGCGCTGACGGACTTCAGGAGAGCAGGTCCTCGTACCGGTATTCGGTCGGGATCGGCGTGCCGCCGGCGTGCGCGTCGTCCTCCCTTCGGCGAAGATCGACACGGCGGATCTTGCCCGAGATCGTCTTGGGCAGCTCGTAGAACTCGACACGTCGGACCTTGAGGTACGGCGCGAGATGGTCGCGGGCGTATTCCATGATCTGCCTTGCGGTTTCGGCGCTTTCGTCCCATCCCTCGGCAATCGCCACGTACGCCTTGGGCACCGCAAGCCGGGTGGCGTCGGGTTGCGGAACCACGGCCGCCTCGACGACCGCAGGATGCTCGATGAGCACGCTTTCGAGTTCGAAGGGTGACACCTTGTAGTCCGATGACTTGAAGACGTCATCGGTCCGTCCCACATAGGTGATGTAGCCGTCGGAGTCGCGGCTCGCCACGTCACCGGTGTGGTAGTAGCCGCCCGACATCACCGCCTCGTTGCGCCGCGGGTCGCCGAGGTAGCCGGTCATCAGGTTGATCGGTGCGCGACCGAGATCCAGGCAGATCTCACCCTCGTCGGCGAGTTCGCCGGTCAGCGGGTCGATGAGCACGACGGGCACACCAGGCATCGGCCGTCCCATCGAACCCGGCTTCACCGGCTGGCCGGGAGTGTTGCCGACCTGCAGGGTGGTCTCGGTCTGCCCGAAGCCGTCCCTGATGGTGAGCCCCCATGCGCGTTCGACCTGCGCGATGACGTCGGGGTTGAGCGGTTCACCCGCGCCGAGAATCTCGCGCAGGCCGTTGGGTCTGACACCGAGGTCGGACTGAATCAGCATGCGCCACACCGTCGGTGGCGCACAGAAGGTGTTGACGCCTGCCCGGCGGATCTGACCGAGCAACGCCACCGCGTCGAACCGGCTGTAGTTGTAGACGAAGATCGTCGCTTCGGCGATCCACGGCGCGAAGAAGCAACTCCACGCGTGTTTGGCCCAACCAGGCGAGCTGATCGCGAGGTGCACATCGCCGGGGCGCACGCCGATCCACGCCATCGTCGACATATGCCCCACCGGGTAGCTCACCTGTGAGTGCTCCACCAGTTTCGGCTTGCTCGTCGTTCCGGAGGTGAAGTAGATCAGCATCGAATCGGAGACATCGGTGCTCGCGTCGAACGGGCCCGCGCTCGCCACCTCGTACGCGTCGGCGTAGCGGAGCCATCCGTCGACCGGGTCGCCGTCTGCCTCGCCGACGGAGATACGCACGTAATCGCCTGCGACGTCGTCGAATTTCGGCGCGTCGGCGGCGTTCGCGATCACGAACCGCGCGCCCCCGCGTTCGATCCGGTCCGCGATGTCGGCGGGACCGAGCGCACCCGTCGTCGGCATGATGATCGCGCCCAGCTTGGCGACGGCCAGCATCGCCTCCCACAACTCGACCTGGTTGCCGAGCATCAGGATCACCCGGGCGCCCTTGCCGACACCCTGCTGCGCGAGCCAGGTGGCGACCTTGTCGGACCGGTCGGCCATCTGGGCGAAGGTGACCTTCTCCTCGCCGCCGCCCTCCTCGACGATCCAGAGGGCGATGCCGTCGTTGTCGCGGGCGATGACGTCGAACCAGTCGGTGGCCCAGTTGAAGGTTCCGGTCAGCCGCGGCCACTCAAATGTGTCGACGGCCCGCTGGTAGTCACCGATCAGGCCGACGAGTTGGTCGCGCGCGCTGCGGTACGTCTCGGTGTTCGTGGCCATAGCAGACAGACTCCCAGGCACGGCTCCGTCAGGCCAGCGACTCGATCCACGCCCGGTGCAGTGCCGCGTATCGGCCGTCGCTGCGATGAATCAGTTCGCCGGGCGGGCCGTCCTCGACGATGCGGCCGTGCTCGAGCACAAGCACGCGATCGGCGACCTCGACCGTCGACAAGCGGTGCGCGATGACCAGGGCCGTGCGGTCGGCGAGCACCGTCTCCAGCGCCCGCTGCACCATCCGTTCGCTCGGGATGTCCAGCGACGATGTCGCCTCGTCGAGGATCAGCACCGCGGGGTCGGCGAGGAACGCCCGCGCGAACGCGACCAGCTGGCGCTGGCCCGCCGACAGCCTGCCGCCGCGCTTGGCGACGTCGGTGTCGTACCCGTCGGGCAGTGCCTCGACGAACCGGTCCGCCCCGACGGCGGTGGCCGCCGCGCGCACCTCATCGTCGGATGCGTCAGGACGGCCGAACCTGATGTTGTCGGCGACGGTGCCGTCGAACATGAAGTTCTCCTGGGTGACCATCACGACGTGGCGGCGTAACTCGCTCTGCGACAGGTCGCGCAGGTCGACGCCGTCGAGCGTCACCGAACCCGACGACGGGTCGTAGAACCGCGCAATGAGTTTGGCGATCGTCGTCTTGCCCGCGCCAGTGGTGCCGACCAACGCGATGGTCTGCCCGGCGGGCACCGTCAGGTTCAGGTCAGGAATCACCGGACGGTCGGACACATAGGCGAAGTCGACATCGTGGAACGCGACGTCGCCGCGCAGCGACTCCAGCTTCACCGGGTCGGCCGGATCCTCGATGCCGGGCCGCTCGGCGAGCACACCCGCAAGCTTCTCCAGTGCCGACGTCGCGGACTGGAAGGTGTTGAAGAACTGCGAGATCTCCTGCATCGGCTCGAAGAACATCCGCAGGTACAGCAGGAACGCGGCAAGCGTGCCGATCGTCATCTGGCCGTGCAGCACCCGGTAGCCGCCGTAGAGCAGCACCACGGCAGTGGTGAGGTTGCCGACCAGCTTCACCCCAGGCATGAAGACGGCGAGCAGCTTCATCGTCTTCTCGTTGATATCGCGGTAGCGGTCGGCGAGGCCCTCGTAGATCTCCTGGTTGCGGGGCTCGCGCCGGTAGGCCTGGACGGCCTTGATGCCGGTCATCGTCTCGACGAACTGCACGATGACGAGCGCCGCGCTCTCGCGCACCTCGCGATAGGTCTTGGCGGACTCGCTGCTGAACCACCACACCAGCCCGACCAGAATCGGGAAGGCCGCAAGGCACATCAGACCAAGCCGAACATCAAGCACCACAAGCAAAATCGCGGTGCCGACCAGGGTGAGCACGGCGGTGATCAGGCTGTCGAAGCCGGTCTCCAGCATCTCCTCGATGGCGTCGACGTCATTGGTGGACCGGCTGACCACCCGGCCGGACGTGTAGCGCTCGTGGAACGCGATGTCGAGCCGCTGGAAGTGACGAAACAGCCGCCGCCTCAGTTCCAGCAGCACCTTCTGGCCCATGCGGCCGGAGCGGTGCAGGAAGAACGTCCGGCTGACGGCCTGGACAAGCACGACGACGCCCAGCACGCCCACGATCACAAGCAGCGTGTGCGCCGAACCCCCGTCGATGATCGGCGGAATACCATGGTCGATTCCTCGCTGGACGAGGATCGGAACTGAAAGCCGCGCAGCGTTTTCCACCACGACGATGACGGCAAGGACTGCGAGCGCCCATTTGTACGGGCTCAACAGGTTGCCCAGCAGCGCGCGGGCCTCGCGCCTGCGCGATATCGACTCGTCGATGGGCAGGTCGTCGCGATGTTCGTCGAACCGGCCGCGCCAGCGTTCGGTCGGCCCGCGGTCCGGGTCCTCAGGAACGTCGAGAGGTTTGATGTCGGTCGCCGTCATCGGCCCTCGGCCTCCGACGTCACGAATCGACGCCCATCCCGGTCGAACGGCACCTGCGACCGGCTGAGAGCCTCCTGCTCCTCGCGCTCCTGCAGGAGCCGGTTGCGGTCCTCGTCCTCCTGCCAGTCGCAATTGCGCTCTGCGTCGTCGCACTCGTCGTCGGCGGCCAGCAGGTAGCGATACTGCGGCACCGTCGCCAGCAGCTGCGCGTGAGTGCCGATGTGGGTGATGGTGCCGCCCTGGTCCGTTCGGCCGAGCAGGGCCACCCTGTCCGCCAGCAGCACGGTCGACGCCCGGTGCGCCACGACGATGCCAGTGACCGAATGCAGGACCCGGCGCAGCGCCTCCTCGACGACGGCTTCGGTGTGCACGTCCAAAGCGGACAGGGTGTCGTCGAGCACGAGGATCTTCGGCGCCGCCAGGATGGCCCTGGCCAGCGAAAGCCGTTGCCGCTGACCGCCGGACAGGCTCATGCCCTGTTCACCGATCCGGGTGTCGAGCCCGAAGGGCAGGTCGTAGACGAACTGCGCCGCCGCGACCTCGACGGCCTGTGCGAGCTCGGCATCGGTCGCATGCGGCCTGCCAAGCCGGAGGTTCTCGGCGACCGACATCGAGAACAGCGTCGGGTCCTCGAACGCGGTGGCCACCGTCTGCCGCAGGGCGGACAACGACAGCTCGCGAATGTCCTTGTCGTCGATGCGGATTGCGCCCTCCGTGACGTCATACAGGCGTGACAAGAGCGCGGCCATTGCCGACTTTCCCGACCCTGTCGGCCCGACGAGTGCGATCGTCTCCCCAGATTCGACGACGAGGTTGACGTGCCGCAGGGCCCATTGGTCCGGCTCGCCGGACGGCGCCACTCCGTCGGCCTCCGCACCCGGGAACCGGAAGCCGACGTCGTCGAGCTCGAGCCTGCCGCCCCGCGGCGCGTCGGAAACTGGGCCGTCGCCGATTTCGCGTGGTGCATCGAAGATTTCGGCGATCCGATTCGCCGCGGTGAACGACTCCTGCATCATCGACAGCAGGAAGCCCAGCGAGGCGATGGGCCACACCAGCGACAGCATCATCGTGATGAACGCGACGAGGGTGCCCATCGTGACGTAGCCCTCGCCTGCCGCATAGGCGCCGAGACCAAGCACGATGATCAGCGTCAGGTTCGGAATGATCTCGAGCAGCGTCCAGAACTTCGCCGAGATCGACACCCTCTTGACCTGCGTGTCGTACAGGTCGGTGAGCTGCCGGTCGAATCGGTCGTAGGCGTATTGCTCGCGCCCGAACGACTTGATCACCCGCACGCCGAGGGCGGACTCCTCGACATGGGTGGCGACGTGGCCGGACTGGTCTTGGGCCAGCCGCGACAGCCGGGTGTACTCCCGCTGGAAATGGAGCACCGTCAGGGTGACGGGCACGATCGACACCATCACGATCACACCGAGAGGCCAGTACATCGCGAGCAGAATCGCGGTGACCGCGACGATCTGCAGCGTGTTGAGCAACAGGAAGACCATGCCGAAGGACATGAACCGGCGAATCGAGCTGAGATCGTTCATGATCCGGGACAGCAACTGCCCGGACTGCCAGCGGCCGTGGAACGACATCGGCAGGATCTGCAGCCGCGCGTAGAGATCTTTTCGGATGTCCGCCTCGACGCCCATGGTGGCGCGCGCGATCAGCCAGCGCCTCAGGAACCACAGCACAGCCTCGGCGATGCCGATGCCCATGGCGGCCACGCCCAGCACCCAGAGCCCCTGCTGGTCCTGGTGGCGCACCGGTCCGTCGATGACGGCCTTGGTCATCAGCGGAATCGAAACGGTGGCAAACAGGGACAGGACCGCGATCGAGAGCATGGCGATCCACCGCACCCGGTACGGAAATATGTAGGGCAGCAGCCGCACCAGATCCGAGCTGGTGCGCTTGCGAGCAGGTGGCGGCGCCACGGCGGGCGCCGCACGCATCGTCTCCGCGGTCGGTTCAGTCAAAGTCAAAGTAATTCCAATTATCGCCCACGGCGGCAAGTCAATAAGCTGTGCTTACAGGCTCTCACGCCGCTATGACATCCTCGGCCTCTGCTTGCTTGCCGAACTGGGTCTCGTACAGTTCGGCGTACCGGCCGCCGCGTGCCAGCAGCTGCGCGTGGTCACCGCGTTCCACGATGCGGCCGTCCTCGACGACCAGGATGGTGTCGGCGGCGCGCACCGTGGACAGTCGGTGGGCGATCACGATCGAGGTCCGGCCCGCGAGCGCCTCGCCGAGCGCCTGCTGCACGGCCGCCTCCGACGCGGAGTCCAGCGATGCCGTTGCCTCGTCGAGCACCACCACCCTGGACCGGCCGAGCAGCAGCCGTGCGATCGTCAGCCGCTGACGCTGGCCACCGGAGAGCCGGTAGCCACGCTCGCCGACCACGGTGTCCAGGCCGTCTGGCATCTGGCCGATGACGTCGGCCAGCCGCGCGCGATCCAGCGCCTGCCACAGCTGCTCGTCTGTCGCATCGGGTGCGGCCAGCCGCAGGTTGGACGCGATCGTCTCGTGGAACAGGTGACCGTCCTGGGTGACCATGCCGACCGTTTCCTTCAGCGACGCGAACGAGACGTCGCGCACGTCGGCACCGTTGAGTTTTATTGAACCGGAGCCTCGGTCCGATGTCGCCGCGTCCGCGGCTCCGACGTCGTAAAGGCGAGCAATCAGCGAGGCGATCGTCGACTTACCCGCTCCCGACGAACCGACCAGCGCGACCATTTCGCCCGGTCGTGCGGTGAACGAAATGCCGTGCAGCACTTCGTCACCCCCGCGAATATCCGTCTCGCTGAGTACCGCGACCTCTTCGAGGGACGCGAGCGACACCTTGTCGGCCGACGGGTAGGAGAACCGCACGTCGTCGAACTCGAGCGACACCGGACCGTCGGGCACCGGCGTGGCGGCTGGCTTCTCCTGGATCAGCGGCTCGAGGTCGAGCACCTCGAAGACGCGCTCGAAGCTCACGAGTGCGCTGGCGATCTCGACGTGCGCGTTGGCCAGAGCAGTCAACGGCGAATACAGCCGCGTCAGAAGCAGGGCGAGGGCGACGATGGCACCCGTCTGCAGATGCCCACCGACGGCAAGCACGCCCCCGAGTCCGTACACCAGGGCCAGCGCGAGCGCCGACATCAACGTCAGCGAGTTCATGAACACCGACTGGAGCATCGAGGTGCGCACCCCGATGTCGCGCACGCGGTCGGCGCGGACCTCGAACTCGTGCGACTCGGTGGTCGGGCTGCCAAACAGTTTCACCAGTGTCGCGCCGGGCGCCGAGAATCGTTCGGTCATCTGGGTGTTCATCGTCGCGTTGTGGATCGCGGCTTCGCGGGACAGTCGCGCCATGGTCCGCCCGATCCAGCGGGCGGGCAGCAGAAACATCGGCATCAGAAGCAATGAGAGCAGCGTGACCTGCCAGGAGATCTTGAGCATGACCACCAGCGTCAGCGTCAGCGTGACCACGTTGGTGATGACGCCGGAGAAGGTGTCGGAGAAGGCCCGCTGCGCGCCCATCACGTCGTTGCCGAGCCTGCTGACGAGCGCGCCGGTACGGGTGCGGGTGAAGAACGCCACCGGCATCTTCTGCACATGGTCGAAGACGGCGGTGCGCAGATCGAGGATCAAGCCTTCGCCGATCATCGACGACAGCCACCGCGTCACCAGCGACACCCCTGCCTCGGCGACCGCGACCGCCGCGATCACTAGGGCCAGCATCACGACCACGTCGACCGCACCCTTGCCGATCTCGTCGATGACCCGACCGGCCAGCAGCGGAGTGGCCAGGCCAAGGAGTGCGCTGACCACGCTGACCCCGACGAACACCCCCAACCTGCGGTGATGCCGCGATGCGAAGCGCCAGATCCGGTTGAGCAGCTTGCGGTCGGCCAACGACCGCAGGTCGCCGCCCTTGGCGTGCGTCTGCCGGTACAAGGATTGCCGGGCCACCGTTTCAAAGCTCATGTAATCACCGTAAAACCTCAACAATGGATGAGGTCAACGACTTCCCGCAACGCGCCTATCCCATTCACAGACGCCGATCAGGCAAGATGGCGGCATGGACAGTGCTGCCGTTTCGCCCCGGGTACTCGTTGTCGACGACGACGACGACGTGCTCGCATCTCTGGAGCGCGGCCTGCGGCTGTCCGGATTCGACGTTTCGACGGCGAGGGACGGCGCAGAAGCCCTGCGTAGCGCCACCGAGACCCGCCCGGACGCGATCGTGCTTGACATCAACATGCCGATTCTCGACGGTGTCAGCGTCGTCACGGCGCTGCGCGCGATGGACAACGATGTGCCGGTGTGTGTGCTGTCGGCCCGCAGTTCGGTCGACGACCGGGTCGCCGGACTCGAGGCCGGAGCCGACGACTACCTGGTCAAACCGTTCGTCCTGCAGGAACTCGTGGCACGGGTCAAGGCGCTGCTGCGCCGCAGAGGCGCCACCGCGACCTTCTCCTCGGAGACCATCTCGGTCGGGCCGCTCGAGGTCGACATCCCAGGCAGGCGCGCCCGTGTCAACGGCGTCGACGTCGACCTGACGAAACGCGAGTTCGACCTGCTCGCGGTGCTCGCCGAGCACAAGACCGCGGTGCTGTCGCGGGCCCAGTTGCTGGAGCTGGTGTGGGGCTATGACTTCGCGGCCGACACCAACGTGGTCGACGTGTTCATCGGCTACCTCCGTCGCAAGCTCGAGGCCGGCGGCGCGCCCCGGCTGCTGCACACCGTCCGCGGCGTGGGGTTTGTGCTGAGGCAGCAGTAGGCGCATGCCTCCGCTGTCGCGGTTCCTGACCCGGACTCCCTCGCTGCGCACCCGCGTGGCGTTCGCGACAGCCATCGCCGCGGCAATCGTCGTCGGCATCGTTGGCACGGTGGTGTGGATCGGCATCACCAACGACCGAAAGGAACGCCTCGACCGCAGGCTCGACGAGGCGGCGGGTTTCGCGATTCCGTTCCTGCCCCGCGGCCTCGACGAGATCCCGAAGTCCCCCAACGACCAGGACGCCGTGATCACCGTCCGCAAGGGCGACCAGGTCACCACGAACTCCGACGTCACGCTTCCGCAGCTGCCCGCGGGCTATGCGGACACCTACGTCAACGGCGAGCGATACCGGGTCCGCACCGTCGAGATCCGGGTGCCCGAGGCGATGTCGGTAGCCGTCGGCGCCACCTATGACGCCACCATCGCCGACACCAACAACCTGCACCGCCGGGTTCTGATCATCTGTTCGCTCGCGATCGGGGCGGCGACGCTGGCCGGCTGGCTGCTCGCCGCATTCGCGGTCCGGCCGCTGAAGCGCCTTGCCCAGCAGACGCGCCAGATCGACGCGGGCGACGAGGCACCCGACGTCGAGGTACGCGGCGCATCCGAGGCCGTCGAGATCGCCGAGGCGGTCAAAGGGATGCTTCAGCGCATCTGGACAGAACAGGGCCGCACCAAGGCGGCACTGGCCTCGGCGCGCGACTTCTCGGCGGTGTCCGCGCACGAGCTCCGCACGCCGCTGACCGCCATGCGAACCAACCTCGAGGTGCTCGCCACCCTCGATCTGCCCGACGAGCAACGCAAAGAGGTCATCAACGACGTCATCAGGACGCAGTCCCGTGTCGAGGAGACCCTCAGCGCGCTGGAACGCCTTGCCCAGGGCGAACTCTCGACATCCGACGATCACGTGCCCGTCGACATCACCGAACTGCTCGACCGGGCCGCCCACGATGCGATGCGTGTCTACCCCGAACTCGACGTATCGCTGGTTCCCACGCCGACCATCATCATCGTCGGGCTGCCCGCGGGCCTGCGGCTGGCGGTGGACAATGCGATCGCCAACGCGGTGAAGCACGGAGGCGCAACCCGGGTACAGCTGTCGGCGGTGAGTTCCCGTGCGGGAGTGGAGATCGCGGTGGACGACGACGGCGTCGGCATCCCCGAGGCCGAGCGTGACATCGTGTTCGAACGCTTCTCGCGAGGCTCGACAGCGTCGGTATCGGGCTCCGGCCTCGGCTTGGCGCTTGTGGCACAGCAAGCTGAATTACACGGCGGTACTGCATCATTGCAGTCCAGCCCGCTCGGCGGTGCCCGGCTGCTGTTACGGCTGCCCGGGCCGCGCTAGCGCTTATCCCTTACCGCGCTGCGACTTCCCACTGTCCCACCGGTTGAAGCCCGCGGCCTCAGCGGTCGGCACGTCCCGGAACCACACCTCGGCCACGGTCACGTTGTATGCCGAGCTTTCGGGCGAGTGATACAGCATCGAATCCTCGTTGCCCTTGACCGTCCAACCCTCCGGCCCGCTGCCGTCGGCGGCGGGCTTCGCAGAACCGGGACCATGGGGACCAGGCGGCACCTCGGCGAACTTGGCGGCTCCGCCCGGCTTGGCCCGGCCCTTGCTCCAGTGGGTGAAGCCCGCGGCCTCGGCCGACGGTTCGTCGCGGAACCACACCTCGGCGATCGTCTGCTTGTAGGACGGGCTGTCGACCGTGTGGTAGAGCATCGAATCCTCGTTGCCCTTGATGTCGTAGCCCGACGGCGCAGCGGCCCCTGCCGCAACTCGAGCCGAACCCGCACCGTAGGGCTCCTCGACACCGCCTGACGCGGCGAATTTCGCGGTAGCTGCGCCGCCCGCCGCCGCAGCGGCGGCAGCTGTGCCGGCTGCAATCCCACCGGTCTTAGCGGCGGGGGCGTCGGCGTCGACATCGGACGCCGCAAACCTGCTAGTCGCGGCGTCGTCGGCATCGGCATCGATCTTCGGCATCTTCGCTGTTGCGGCGGCTTCGTCGTCGGCGCCGCCCGTCAACTTCGCCGCAGCGACTCCCCCTACCGCACCCGCGGCAGCAGCACCCGCGAT
Organism: uncultured Mycobacteriaceae bacterium; assembly: GCA_902826815.1. GTDB lineage: Bacteria > Actinomycetota > Actinomycetes > Mycobacteriales > Mycobacteriaceae > Mycobacterium. Next base: position 89,135 of record CADEGF010000018.1, on the reverse strand, counting down.
CTTTGCCGCGCCACCGCCGGAATCCCAATGCGCGAAGCCGGCGCGCTCGGCGTCTTTGACGTTGCGGAACCAGATTTCGGCGATCGTCTGCTTCCACGACGGGCTGTCGGTCGTGTGATACAGCATCGAATCCTCGTTGCCCTTGACCGTGTACCCGCCGTCGGGGGCCGTCGCCGTCCCCTTCACCCGGACCGAGCCCGCGCCGTAGGGCTCGTCCTCGAGGACCCCCGCTCCACCCTTGAGCTTCGCGGCGCCCGCTACACCCGCGGCGCCCGCCGCCGCAACGCCGGTCGCCGCACCGGCGCCCGGCGATGCGTACACCGGCACCTCACGCTTGACCCTGCGAATCAGCAGGAAGAGCGTCAGCACGAGGCCGAGCAGGAATGACAAGACCATCAACCACCAATTGACGTTTTGCATCACTGCACTCCCAACTCACGTGCGCCGGGAAGATCGGCGAGCGCTTCTTCTTCCGACGTTCGCTTGACCGTGACGACCGCGATCAGCCAGGCGACCAATGCGCCGACCACGAATGCCACGAGATACCACAACCATTGGATGATGAAGTCCATGTCAGATTCTCCTTAGCTGACCGTGATGTCGACGCGGCGGTTCTGCGCCTTGCCTGCGGGGGTGTCGTTCGGTGCGATCGGTTGTGATGAACCGACGCCCGACGACGTGACGCGGTCTCCCGCGACACCTTGCGAAACGAGGTAATCCGCAACGGATTTGGCCCGGTTGTTACTCAACGGAACGTTGATTGTGTCGTTGCCGCTGCTGTCGGTGTGGCCGACCACCGAGACCTTGGGGTCTGGGCAGGCCTTCAACTTGTCGGCGATCTGGGTCAGCTGCTGCTGTGAGGCAGCCACCAGCGTGAACCCATCAGTCTGGAAGTTGATCGGTGTCTTCAGCAGGGCCGTGATGTCGGCCTGCAGCGTCGTGCATGCGCCGCCAGCGGGAGCCGGGGCGGGAGCCGGCGCCGATGGGGCCGACACCGTTATCTCGTTGACCACCTTGATATTCGGCCATGCCGCCTTGGCCGCGGCCTCGACCTCACTCTTCACCTGTTCCGATGGCGCGACGCCCTTGAGCGTCACGGTGTCGCCGTTGAGGTCGAAGTTGAAGTCCGGAATGTCGACGGCGGCGCCGAAAATCGATCCGAGCGCGGCGAAGTCCGGGGCATTGACGCCGGCCTTCACATTCAGGTTGTCGGTCAGGTCGATGTCGGGACCGAACGCGAGCTTGAGGCTGTCGAGCAGTCCCGTTTTCGCCTCGACGTTCGGCAGATCGCCCGAAAGGGTAAATCCGTTGCCGTTGCGCAGAATCGACAGCGCCCCCAAGTTCAGATCGGGTGCGTTGAGGTCTGGTGCGTTGACGTCGGGAGCGTTGACGTCGGCCGTCAAGCTTGCCGACGGATTCACGCTCGGCAGGTTTGCGTTGACGTCAACGTCCGGTTTATTCAGCCCGGCCCAGCCGATCAGCGCCAACAGCAGCGGAATTGCCAGTAACGCCAGCCACCAGGCGCCGCCCGGCTTGCGCCGGTAGAACCTGGATTCGGTGTTGTAGCTCGTGATCGTGCGTGTGTCTCGAGAGTCTTCGGAGTCCGGCATCGTGCCCTCCCGGTGTCGACTGAGGTTCGCTCTGATCTTGTTTCTTCAGCGAGCCTAGAACGATCGACACCGTTGCGGGGGGCTTTGATTCGATACCCACCCTGTCACGAACTTCCCTTGAACGGAGGCTGAACAGAAAGAATTTGCCGCCGCGTAAGTCAGCGAACATCCAGCAGGTCGATGATGAAAATCAATGTCTTGCCGGACAATCGGTGCCCCGCACCCTCCGGGCCGTAGGCCTGCTCCGGTGGGATGGTGAGTCGGCGGCGACCGCCGACCTTCATACCGGGAATGCCGTCCTGCCAACCCTGGATCAGGCCCCGCAGCGGGAACTCGATGGACTCGCCGCGATTCCAGGAGCTGTCGAACTCCTCGCCGGTGTCGTAATCGACGCCGACATAGTGCACAGTCACCGTTCCGCCCGGCACCGCCTCGGCGCCGTCGCCGACCACCACGTCCTCGATGACCAATTCAGTGGGTGCGGGGCCGTCCGGAAATTCAACCTCGGGTTTAGTCGCCACGGTCGGCTACGTTACGCGCCAATCGCATTAAGTCCGACGGCAACAGCAGGCACACTGGAGCCGTGGCATCCGACGATAATCCCCTGGCCCATATCAGCGACCTGGTCGAGGAGGAACGCGAACTGCGCGCGCGTCTTCAGCGACATGAGATCAGCGCAGATGAGGAGCACGCCCGACTGCGCGCGCTCGAGGTCGAGCTCGACCAGTGCTGGGACCTGCTTCGGCAACGTCGAGCTCTGCGGGAGACCGGCGGCGATCCCCGCGAGGCGCAGATCCGCCCGCCGGACGAGGTCGAAGGCTACCTGGGGTGATCACCGACCAGGAAACCAATGTCGTCATAGTCGGCGGCGGCCACAATGCTCTGGTCGCCGCGGCTTATTTGGCCCGCGCCGGACGCCGCGTGCTCGTGCTGGAGCGGCTCGACCACGTCGGCGGCGCGGCGGTGTCGGCGCACGCCTTCGAAGGGATCGACGCCCGGCTGTCGCGCTACTCGTATCTCGTCAGCCTGCTGCCGAAGCGCATCATCGACGATCTCGGGGTGCGGGTGCGGCTGGCGCGGCGACGCTATGCCTCCTACACGCCCAATCCCGAGGACGGCGGTGAGACGGGCCTGCTGATCGGGCCGGATTCGACCTTCGCCGCCGTCGGCGCCGAGGGCGATGCCGACGCGTTCGCCGACTTCTATCGCCGCGCAAGGATCGTCACCACCCGGCTGTGGCCGACCGTGACGGCACCGCTGACCTCGCGCGACGATGCGCACAAGCTTGTGCTCGCAGGCGGCGACCCTGAAGCCGAAGACGCGTGGCAGGCGCTGATCTGCCAACCGATCGCACACGCGATCACCGAGGCCGTCGACAGCGATCTCGTTCGCGGGGTGATGGCGACCGACGCACTGATCGGCACGTTCGCCGCGGTTGACGACCCAACGCTTGCGCAGAACATCTGCTTCCTGTACCACCTGTTGGGTGGAGGAACCGGGGAATGGGATGTGCCGATCGGCGGCATGGGCGCGGTGAGCGGGGCGCTAGCGGCAGCGGCAACCGGCTTCGGCGCTGAAATCATCACCAACGCAGAGGTTTACGCCATCGATCCGGACGGCGAGGTGTGCTACACACTCGATGGAGACGAGCACCGCATCCGCGCCGAACACATCCTGTCCGGCGTGACGCCTGCGGTGCTGGCGAGTCTTGTCGGCGATCCGGCACCGACGGTGGCGCCTGGCGCGCAGGTGAAGGTGAACCTTCTGCTGAAGCGATTGCCGAGGCTGCGCGATGAAACCGTCACGCCGGAACAGGCTTTCGGCGGTACCTTCCACATCAACGAGAGTTACCGCCAACTCGACGCCGCATACCGGCGGGCTGCGGGCGGCACGATTCCCGATCCCCTGCCGTGCGAGATCTACTGTCACTCGCTCAGCGACCCGTCCATCCTGTCCGACGAGCTGCAGGCATCGGGGGCGCAGACGCTGACCGTGTTCGGACTGCACGCACCGCACACGCTGACAGCCGGCGCGGATCCGGACCGGCTGCGGGAGGACCTGACATCGGCCGTACTGCATTCGCTCAATTCGGTCCTGGCCGAACCCATTCAAGACGTTTTGATGGAGGATGCGTCCGGCAAGCTGTGCATCGAGGCCAAGACCACGCTGGATCTCGAGTGGACGCTCGGCATGACCGCAGGCAACATCTTCCACGGCGCATTGAACTGGCCGTTCACCGAGAACGACGAACCGCTCGACACGCCTGCCCGACGCTGGGGCGTCGAGACTGCGCACGATCGAATCATGCTCTGTGGTTCCGGTTCCCATCGCGGCGGCGCGGTATCGGGGCTCGGCGGGCACAGTGCCGCGCAGGCGGTGCTGGAGAGCTAAGGAAGCTCCGCCGCAGCTTGCTCCGCGAGCGTGCGTGTTTGCACACGACACGCCGCGAACGCGTGGCATTCTGCGCACGCTCGCGGGGCAGGCTAGGGCAACTAAGGAAGCTCTGCCGCCCACTTCATGTGACCCTCGAATTCGAGTTCTTCGGCCATGGCGCGGTACTGGTCTCGCAGCTGTCGGTAATCGGTATCGTCCCCACGCGCCTGGGCGAGCAGTGTACGCAGCCGCAGTACTGACATCTCCCGTGATCGCCACTCGCGCTTGGCCGTGGTCGTCGCTAGTCGGTCTATCTCGAGAATGGCTTCGTCATAGCGGCCTTGGGCAGTCAGCGCCTCCACCAAGAACATCTGCGGGACATCGATATTGGCAAAATTCCCGCACTCGAGCATCTCGTCGGTCAGTTTTCGCCAGCGACGAATCGCCTCATCAATCTGACCGTTCTCCGCCAGCTCGCGGGCGAGGTAGGCATCGATGAAGGCGACGATGTTCAACGCGAAGCTCTCCTTGACGCACGTCTCGCGCAACGCACGCAAGATGTCATAGCCGCGCTGACGGTCCCCGCCGTTGTGGACAAGCGCCATCCCGAAGGTCATGGGCAGCAGCACAAGTGCCATATCGTCGTTGGACCGTTCGGCGAGCTGTAAGGCCGTTTCGATCTCGCCGAGCACTGAATCGTCGGCAAGAAACACCCCGCGGGGTATGCCCGCATACTTGTAGGTGATGATGGCCGACCGCGATAGTGAATCGGCCTGTTCGGCGATAGCGCTTGCCCGGTCAAAATCCTCTCGCCACCCGGGCAATCCCTTCTGAAAGCGCCCCACGCCTCGCCATGTGTACGCCGTCGCGGACGGCGATCCGATGAGGGACGTGTTCACGGCGAGATCTGGGCCGGCGAAATCGATGACGTCTTGCGCCCATCGCATCACGTCATCCGACTGACCCGTGTGGTGCTTGGCAACGATCGCCGCGAATGACAGCGCGACCGTCAGCGCTGGTTCGGCAAGCGACTCCACGATCGCCATGTACTCCGACGCGAGCCTCGATGCCTCCAGAAGCCGATTGTGCAGCACATGCTCAACGGTCAGCCCTGCCATGCCCATCGCCAGTGACGCTTTGTCGTCCGCCTCGGTACACAGGTCGCGCAACTCCGCGAACTGCGCGGAAATGTCCGGGTGGAATGTCCGCCACGAGCTGCCACACAACAGGGTGCGCGGCGCGATGCGCTTGGCCAGCCGATTCGGCGTGTCGGGCGGCGACGCGTCCGCGGCGCGCATGGCCCGCTGCCAACAGAGTTGCGCAGCGGCGATGTCCCTGTTTGTCAGCCAGCCACCGGCACGCATATGCCACTCGTAGGCACCAGGCAGGTCTCCTGCGGCTTCCAGATGCTCCGCGATCAGCGCGGCGCTCTGATCATCTTTCTCGATTGCGTCGGCAACCCGCCTGTGCAGCTGCGCGCGATCGGATTTCAGCTGCGACTCATAGGCGACCGCGCGCACCAGAGGATGGCGGAACGCGTACTCGGGAGACGGTTGGGAAGCGGTCTGGTCGATGAGCTCGGCGGCGACGAGGTCGGTCACGTTCGACTGCACCCCGAGCACCGTCAGCATCGCCGGCGTGAAACGCGACCCGATGACCGCGGCCGCGTTCAGCGCGCGCTTGGCAGCAGGATCGAGGCGGTCGATGCGGGCGGCGATGACGGCCTGCAGTGTGCGCGGAACGTGAACTTCGCCGACGGGGTCGGCGCACAGGTAGCAGCCGCGGCCACCCACAAGGACGTCGCGCTCGCTGAGATCCCTGACTATCTCCTCGGCGAAGAACGGATTCCCTGCCGCACGCTCGACGATCAACTCGGAGAGCTCGACGACAGACCTGTCCTCGCCGAGCAGTTCTGCGCCCAACTCCAGCATCTGCGCCTCGTCGAGCGGCTCGAGGGTAATCGTCTGCGACCGGGGCGCATGCGCAAGCGCCCCTGAGTATTCCGGGCGGTAGGTGATCAGAACGAGGGAAGGCGTCTGCGGAATGACCGTCAGGAACTCGGCCAGCATCGACTCGCTGATCCCGTCGATCCAATGCGCGTCCTCGATGACATAGACGATCGGCGTGGTTCTCGCGAGAGCGGCGGTCTTCACCATCGCCGCGATCCGGCGTCGACGCGCATCAGGATCGATCTGCGGCAGGGAATCCGCCGGATCAGCGATGCCAAGCAGGTCATCCAGCAGCAGGAGGTCCTCGACATAGGCGTCCGGAAAACTCGCTCGCACCTGCTCTCGGGCGGCGGATTCGGCGAGGCCGTCCAACCCGGTCGTCGAGCGCAAGAGTCCGGCGGCAGCGTGAAACGGGAGATCCGTGGTGTGGGACTCGCAGTAGGTGACGGACACCTCGACATCGGCGTCGTCGGCTCGCGATGTCACCTCGCGCACGATGCGGCTCTTCCCGATTCCGGGCGGTCCGACGACTCCCACGACGCTGCCATTGCCGTTGAGGGCACGCTCGAAGACACCGCGCAGCGCTCCCATCTCCCACTGCCGCCCAACGAAAGTCGGCTCGGCCCTGTCCGGCCGCGGCCCGGTCGCCATCCCAAGCAGCCGGTGAGCGGGCACCGGATCCTCGGCTCCCTTGATATGCACCTGCTCGGTTTCACCGAGCATCGCGACCGTGTCCACAAGGCGTGCCGTCGAATCGCTCACCATGACCCCGCCCGGCGGCGCCACCGACTCCATCCGCTGGGTCATCCCGACCTGTTCACCGATCGCGGTGTAGGTCATTGGGCCGGAACCGATTTCGCCGGTGATCACCTCACCCGAGTTCAGGCCGATCCGCAGTTGCAGCGAGATATGGTCACGGGGGTCGACCTCGGCCGCGAGGTGCTTCGCGTCGGTCTGGATATCCAGCGCCGCGCGGCATGCGCGCACGGCATGGTCCTCGAGTGCGACGGGCGCGCCGAATACGGCCATGATCCCGTCGCCGGTGAACTTGTCCACCGTGCCGCCGTAGCGCTGGACGATCACCGATGACCGGCGGAACACCTCGCCCATGATCTCGCGCAATCGCTCCGCCCCCACTGCGGCGGCGATGTCCATCGAGTGAACCACGTCCGCGAACAGAACGGTAACCTGTTTGTACTCAGCGCGGCTGTCGGCGGCGGCGACCGGAGAACCGCAGGCGTCGCAGAACCGGGCGCCGTCCCTCAGTCCCGCGCCGCACACACCGCACGATATGGCCACCGTCAACCAGGATATGGGGCAGGCGGCTAGTCGGCGGAGAGCTTGGCCAGGATGGTCTGCAGCTTGCGCAAGTCGGCCTCGTCGAGACCCAGAAGGATCTCCGGCGCGGGGTCGTCGGTCTCGTCGATCGTATGGACCATGCCGCGGCCCTCGTCCGTCAACGACACCACCTTGCACCGCCGGTTCGTCGGCTCGGGTGTCCGCACCACCAGCCCGCGATCTTCGAGATCGTTGACCGCGACCGTCGCCGCAGGCGCGTCCATCGTCGCCGCCACCGCAACCTGTTTCACGGTCATCGGTCCCCTGGCCAGTCGGCGCAGCACCCGGATGCGGCTGAACGGCAGACCACTGCGGTCCACCACCGCCCGCCTCCAGGTGTCGCGGTTGTCGATCACCAACGAGCTCATTGCCCGCCAAACGTCGTCCGCCACCGGGTTATCCGACATTTGCACCCTTTCCACTGACCGTGGTGCCTGCGATGAGCGGCGCGAGCCGATCGGCGGAAGCGATCGATCGCGGCGATGTCGAGACGATCCCGAGTGTGAAGATCACAAGGCCGAGAGCGATGCTGACGAACCACAGCGGCCGGGCCGCGGTGGCAAAGTCCGCGGTGTGCGCCAACGCCGCCCCGGCAACCGAACCGCACAGCGCCACACCGATACTCACGCCGATCTGCCTGCTGGTGGAGGTCACGGCCGAGGCCGCCCCCGCACGGTCCAGCGGCATGCCGCTGACGGCGGAGTTGGTGATCGGCGCGTTCACCATCGCGAAGCCGATGCCGAATACGGCGAAGACGATCAGCAGCTGCCATACCGGAGTTGTCGCCGACAAGAACGTCAGCATCACCGATGCCGCGACGATCAGCACACCGGCGGCTATCAGCGACGGCCGCGCACCGAACCGAGCGTCAAGGCGGCCGGACAACGGCGAAAAGATCACCGTCCCAATCGCGATCGGAAGAAATATCAGGCCGGTGTGCATCGCCGAGAACCCGCGTTCGCCCTGCAGGTACAGCGACATCATGAACAGGAAGGCGCCCCACGCGGCAAAGGCGCTGATGGCGAGCACCGTCGCCGATGCGAACGGGATGCTGCGGAAGAAGCGCAGGTCGATGAAGGGGTCATGGCGACGCGCCTCGTAGCGCAGGAAGGCGACGAACGCGACCGCCGCGACGACTGCGACCGCGACCGTGCGCGGGTTCGACCAACCCATCACCGGGCCCTCGATCAGGGTGAACACCAGACCGAACAGGAACAGCACCGCGAGTCCCTGGCCTATCGGATCGATGTTGCGCATCGTCGCCGACTTGGACTCCGGCACAAACAGAGCGGTCAGGATGATCGCCGCTGCACAGATCGGCAGGTTGATCCAGAACACCGAACGCCAGCCGATCCATTCGATGAGCAGACCGCCGACGATCGGGCCGAGCGCCATGGAGATACCCACCACCGCGCCCCAGATCCCGAGCGCACGCGCGCGCTCAACGCGCGTCACGAAGATCTGCGAAACGATGGACAGCGCAACGGGGTTCATCATCGAGCCGCCGAGCGCCTGCATGAATCGCGCGACGATGAGCATCTCGATGCTCGGCGCCAGGCTGCACAGCAGCGAGCCAAGCGCGAACACGGTCAGGCCAATCTGGAAGACCCGCCTGCGACCGAAGCGGTCACCGGTGGCGCCGGCCAGCATCAGCAGCGACGCCAGCACCAGGGTGTAGATGTCGATGACCCACTGCAGCTGGGACGGCGAGGCGCCGAGGTCGGTACGAATGGACGGAATCGCGACGTTGACGATCGTCGCATCCATCGACACGATCAGCAGGCTCAGGCAGCAGGACATCAGGATGATGGCCTTGCGCCGTGGGCTCAGCGACCGGACGACAGTTTCATTCACCCAACGATTGTGAAACTACAACTGTCATAATCGCAAGTAGGTCACCAGTGAAATGCCTCTCAACCCATCGCCGAGACCGACGAAATGGCGCGTTCCACTCGCACAAGTTCGCCCAAACGGGAGTTTCGGCGTGACGGGAGCGACGGGTTAGCGGCTGCCGATCGCCTTGTAGTCGCGCTCGGTGTAGCCGGTGTAGATCTGGCGCGGCCTGCCGATCTTGCCGCTGCCGTCCTCGTGCATCTCCCGCCAGTGCGCGATCCAGCCCGGCAGCCTGCCGACGGAGAACAGCACGGTGAACATCCTGGTCGGGAAGCCCATCGCGCGGTAGATCACGCCGGTATAGAAGTCCACGTTCGGGTACAGCTTGCGTTCCACGAAGTAGTCGTCGGTGAGCGCGACCTCTTCGAGCGCCTTGGCGATGTCGAGCAGCTCGTCGTCGCCGCCGAGCTTGCCGAGGATCTTGTCGGCCTGCTCCTTGACGATGCGGGCGCGCGGGTCGTAATTCTTGTAGACCCGGTGGCCGAAGCCCATCAGCTTGACGCCGTCTTCCTTGTTCTTGACCCGCTTGACGAAGTCGTGCACGTCGCCGTCGGACTGGCGGATCTTCTCGAGCATCTCGAGCACGGCCTGGTTGGCGCCGCCGTGCAGCGGGCCCCATAACGCGTTGATGCCGCCCGAGATCGAGGTGAACAGGTTGGCTTGCGACGAGCCGACCAGCCGCACCGTCGACGTGGAGCAGTTCTGCTCGTGGTCGGCGTGCAGGATCAGCAACAGGTCGAGCGCGCGCACGATCTCCGGGTCCACCTCATAGGGCTCGGCGGGGAAGCCGAAGGTCATCCGCAGGAAGTTCTCGACGAGCGTCAGCGAATTGTCCGGATAGAGGAACGGCTGCCCGACCGATTTCTTGTACGCGTATGCCGCGATGGTCGGGAGCTTGGCCAGCAGTCGGATGGTGGACAACTCGACCTGCTCGTGGTCGAACGGGTCCAGCGAGTCCTGGTAGTACGCGGACAGCGCGTTCACCGCGCTGGAGACCACCGGCATCGGATGCGCGTTGCGCGGGAAGCCGTCGAAGAACCGCTTGAGGTCCTCGTGCAGCAGCGTGTGCCGCTGGATCTGGTCGGTGAACCTGTCCAGCTGCTCCTTGGTCGGCAACTCGCCGTAGATCAGCAGGTAGCTGACCTCGATGAAGTTCGACTTCTCGGCGAGCTGCTCGATCGGAATGCCCCGGTAGCGCAGGATGCCCGCGTCGCCGTCGATGTAGGTGATGGCGCTCTTGGTGGATGCGGTGTTGACGAAGCCGTCGTCGTAGGTGGTGTAGCCCGTCTTGGACAGCAGCGAGCCGAGCTCGATCCCGTCGGACCCCTCGGTGGCCTTGACAATGTCCAGCTCAAGCTCGCCTCCGGGATAGTGGAGGGTGGCGTGCTCGTCTTTTTCTGCCACGTGAATCCCTTCGTCGCTGAGAGAGCTGACCTCTGCCCTCAAAAGGTAGTCCCATTGTGGCAATAGCGCCCGGGCGGGTTCACACCGGCTGGGAGACGGCTTCGACCAGTCCTGCGAACTGGGCGAAGGTCGCGTCGATCCGGTCGACGGCGTCGTCGATGTCGACGCCCTTCCACCCGGTGTCCCTGCCGAGGTCGGCCAGCGCGGTCATGCTGATCGCCGCCCACACGTCGGCCACCAACTGCAGTCCCCGGTCGGTGATTTCGACACCCATCCGCCGGGCCATACCGACGTTGACCGCGTGTGGCCGGAACTCCATCACTGCCTGGCGAAGCGTCGACGAGGACATGATGATCCGCAGTGTGCACAGCAGCCGCGGTGCCGTCAGTTCCCCGATTCCCGCGCTCTTGGTGTTCCGGTACATCGTCACCCAGGCCCGATACAGGGCCTCCAGATGGTTCATGTCATCCGGTTGGCGGGCCAACTCGACGGCCGCCACGTCGATGGCGTCGTCGGCCAACGCCAGACACACGGCTTCCTTGGTGGCGAAGTATCGGCTGAAGGTGCGGGGTGAGACATCGGCGATCGCGGCGATCTGCTCGACAGTTGTCTGCTCGAAGCCCTGCCGTTCACATAGGTCGATGGCAGCGTCGATGAGCGTCGTGCGCGTGCGCTGTTTTTTACGCTCACGTAAGCCCAGGGCTGCCGAAGTCCGCGAGTCACCAGGCATTTCAGGATGCTAACCCGACCGCATGTCTTTGCCAAGGAAAGTGTCTTGGATGGTAATGTGCCCGCGTCAGACTTTGTCGTCGTCCGGCGTGTGTTCGCTGGCCGCGTCGGGATCGCCCACGGCGGGGCGGTTGACCCGGTACCGGACGAATGCCGGCGCGAGAACTGCCGCGATCAACACGCCCACCACGACGAGGCCACCGCCGCCTGCTGCGGCAACCGTGGTGCCGACGGTCGCCGCGGCCGCGCCGTGTACCGCATCGGCCAGCCGTGGCCCGCCCGCGACCACGACGGTGAACACTCCCTGCAGACGACCGCGAACGTCGTCCGACGCGGCCTGCTGAAGGATCGTGTTGCGAAACGCCGACGACACCATGTCCGCCGCGCCGCCAACAGCCAAGAACACCAACGCAATCCACAACATCAGGCCTGCCGTTCCGCCGGCCAGCCCACTCGCGACGCCGAAGCCGATCATCGCCACGCCCCACACCAGGATCGCGATGATCACGGTAAGGCCCTGGCGCTGAATGCGCGGCAGCCAGCCGGAGAAGACCCCGCCCGCAACCGCGCCAACCGATATTGCGGCCGACAGCAACGCCATCGTGGTGCCGCCCGCGACAGGACCGCCGAAGCTCTCGTGCGCCATCTGCGGGAACAGTGCACGCGGCATGCCGAGGATCATCGCAATCAGGTCGACCACGAACGACATCAGCACGACGGTGTTGCCGGCGAGGTAGCGGAAGCCGTCCAGCACCGCGCGGAAACCCACACCCGGCGAATCGTCTCCGTTGGCCGGCGGGATCGCCGCGATCCGGATCGTCGCCAAGATCGGGGCGATACAGGTGATCGCGTCGATGAGGTAGAGCGTCGAGAGATCCACGAAACCCAGCAGGACACCGGCCAGCAGAGGGCCGACGATCGCTCCGAACTGGAAGACCGTCGTGTTCAGCGAGTTCGCCGCGGGCAGTTGCTCCGGTGGCACCATCCGCGGGATCGCCGCGGACCGGGTCGGGGAGTTGATCGCGTAGAACGCCTGCTGCACCGACAGCAGACACAACACCACCCAGACGTTGTTCAGCGAGAGCGCGGCCTGTACCCACAGCATGACCGAGGCCACCGCAAGCCCGCAGGCCGTGATGATCAACAGCACGCGCCGGTCCATGTGATCCGCCAGCGCACCGCCCCACAGGCCGAAGACGATCAGCGGCACGAGCGCGAAGATCCCGGCAAGGCCGACGTATGCGGAGTTCTGCGTGAGCGCGTAGAGCTGGACCGGCACGGCGAAGACCGTGAGGTTGGCACCGATGACCGTGGGGATTCCTGCCAGCCAGAGTCTGCGGAAGTCGCGCGTCCGCAGCGGAGTGAGGTCCGCGAAGAACCCCGCCACTACGGCTGGAGCCGCTCGAGGGTACCCCCTGAGACGCGAATCCTGTTGTGCACCCGGTTCTCCCGGCCCTGCCAGAACTCGACGACCTCGGGTGCGATGAGGTAGCCGCCCCAATTCGGCGGCACCGGAACGTCGTCCAGATCGGCGAAACGCTGCGTGACGTCAGCCAATTGGTCGAGCAGCACGGCCCGCGACGCGATCGGACGGGACTGATGCGACGCCCACGCGCCCAGCTGTGAACCGCGCGGGCGGTGGCGCCAGTATTCCTCGGTCGCTTCGGCGGACACCTTCGTCACCGGTCCGCGGACGTGTACTTGGCGGCCAAGCAGATACCACGGGAACGTCGCCGACACGTATGGCGTCGACGCGATCTCCTCGCCCTTGGCGGAGTCGTAGTTGGTGAAGAAGGTTATTCCGGCGTCGCCCACGCTCTTGCACAACACCGAGCGCGTCACCGGCCTTCCACTGGCGTCGACCGTGCCGACCACCATGGCGTTCGGCTCGGCGACGCCTGCGTCATGAGCATCGCCTAACCACTTGCGCAGCAGCGCAACCCATCCGTCGACGAGCCAGTCTGCGTCCAGGTCGGGACTGCCGTCCTTCTCGACCGAGCCGTACTCGACGCGCATCGCGGCCAGTCGTTCATTGTCCTGGGTAGCCACCGCGGTAACGCTACGCCCCAACAGTTCGGACACTAGTTACCGACCGGTAGCAGGCGGCGCTTCGCCGGGTGCGAGAATCACCGCATGACTGTGGTACCCGAGGATTTCGTGTCCGGACTCGAAGGCGTCGTGGCCTTCACCACCGAGATCGCCGAGCCCGACAAGGACGGTGGCGCGCTTCGCTATCGCGGCGTCGACATCGAGGATCTGGTCAACCGTCATGTCGCCTTCGGTGACGTCTGGGCGTTGCTGGTCGACGGCAGGTTCGGCCACGGCTTGCCGCCCGCCGAGCCGTTCCCGCTGCCGATCCACAGCGGCGACGTACGCGTCGACGTGCAGGCCGGTCTGCCGATGCTCGCGCCGATCTGGGGCTACAAACCACTGCTGGACATCGACGACGCAACCGCCCGCGATCAGCTCGCGCGCGCGTCGGTGATGGCGTTGTCCTACGTCGCGCAGTCCGCACGCGGCATCTACCAGCCCGCAATCCCGCAGCGCAAGATCGACGAGTGCGCCACCGTGACAGCCCGCTTCATGACTCGCTGGCAGGGCGACCCTGACCCCAAACACATCGAGGCCATCGACGCGTACTGGGTGTCGGCGGCCGAGCACGGGATGAACGCCTCCACGTTCACCGCACGGGTGATCGCGTCGACGGGTGCCGATGTGGCGGCGGCGCTGTCCGGCGCCATCGGCGCGATGAGTGGGCCGCTGCACGGCGGCGCCCCCGCGCGCGTGCTTCCGATGATCGAAGAGGCCGAACGCACCGGCGATGCGCAGGCGGTGGTCCGCGGCGTGCTGGACCGCAAGGAGAAGCTGATGGGCTTCGGGCACCGCGTGTACCGCGCGGAGGATCCGCGGGCCCGGGTGCTGAGGGACACCGCCAAGCGACTCGAGGCGCCGCGCTTCGAGGCGGCCGCCGCACTCGAGCAGGCCGCGCTGGCCGAACTGCGCGAGCGTCGTCCCGATCGGGCGATCGAAACCAACGTCGAGTTCTGGGCAGCGGTGATCCTGGACTTCGCCCAGGTGCCCGCCAACATGATGCCTGCGATGTTCACCTGCGGACGCACCGCCGGTTGGTGTGCGCACATCCTCGAGCAGAAGAGACTCGGCAAGCTTGTCCGCCCGTCGGCCGTTTACATCGGACCCGGTCCGCGTAGCCCCGAGTCCGTGGCGGGCTGGGACGAGATCACGAAGGGCTGATCGCTGTGGGGACGACGGTCACCACGTTCGAGTCGGCGGCAACAGCCTTCGCAGGCTTGGTCCGCCGCATTCCCCAAGATGCCTGGGACGGACCGGGACTCGGTGACTGGGATGTGCGGGCGCTGGTCGGGCACGCGTCGCGCTCGCTGGTCACCGTGAGCACCTACCTGCAGACCTCCGCGGAGCGTGAGGACGTGGCAACCCCGCAGGAGTATTACGCGCGGATAGCCGATTACATGTCGAACGCCGGGGCAGAGGCGATCACCGAACGCGGCAGGCAGGCGGGCCGCGACCTCGGCGCAGACCCGGTCCGCGCGATCGACGGACTGATCGATCGGGTGACTGGCGAGATCCAGGCGGCGGGCGATCCGCTCATCGAAGTCATCGGCGGCCTTGGCATCCGGCTGCACACCTATCTGGCGACCCGGGTCTTCGAACTCGCCGTGCACGGCCTCGATATCGCACGGGCCACCGGGCTTTTCTACGAGCTGCCGACGGATGTGCTGGAGGCGGCCACGGTGCTGGCGGCCAGGATCGGCGTCGTGACGGGCTGCGGCGAAACCGTGCTGATGTCGTTGACGGGACGTGAAACGCTGCCGCCGTCGTTCTCCGTCACCTGACGCGATGAGTTTCTGTCGGTGGGGTGGTCGATAGTGGTGACCACCCCCCAACCGAGGAGACCACCATGGCTATCGAAGTTCAGCCCGCAGTGCTACCCCACCTGGTCGTCGACGACGCGGCCGCCGCTATCGATTTCTACGTCAAGGCGTTCGAGGCGGTCGAGCTCGGCAGGGTGCCCGGTCCCGACGGCAAGCTGATCCACGCCGCGCTGGGGATCAACGGCTCCACCGTGATGCTCAACGATGACTTCCCGGAGATGAGCGGAGGCAAGTCGACGACGCCGAAGGCGCTCGGCGGATCCCCTGTGACCATCCATCTCGTCGTCACCGATGTGGACACGCAGTTCCAGCGGGCGGTCGACGCCGGCGCCACCGTCGTGCATCCGCTCGAGGACCAGTTCTGGGGTGACCGCTACGGCGTGCTGCAGGATCCCTTCGGTCACCAGTGGTCGATGGGTCAGCCGGTGCGCGAGGTGCGCATGGAGGAGATCGAAGAGGCGATCAAGCAGCACTAGCTCGCTGCTTCTCGCCTGGCGTCAACGCCGCAGGCCTGCCAGCACCCGCTGCAACAGCGGCGGTGCCGGCGCCGCGGCGGCGACGGCCACCATATCGGCGACCGAGGTGAACTTGTCGCGCGGCCGATCCTCACCGCCGCGCGCGATCTCGGCTTGGTCGATGGCCTGCCACCCTGCCGCGTCGATCACATCGGGTCGGCGGTCGCGCACCAGCCTGTTCAGCTCGGCGGGTTTGGCCGTCGGGCCCGTCAGGTGGCCCGCGTTGTAGTCGTCGACGAGGTTCTGCACCGTCTGCAGCGCGCACGACTTGTTGGTGCCGATGAAGCCGGTCGGGCCGCGCTTGATCCAGCCGGCCACATAGCTGCCGCGAACCGGCCGGTCAGCCTTCGGGTCGACAACGCGGCCGCCGTCATTGGGCACCACGGCGGCTTCCTCGTCGAACGGTAGATCACGAATCGGCTTGCCGCGGTACCCGATTGACGTCAGCACAAGGCCCGCGTCGAGCGTGCTTGTTTCATCCGTGCCGGTGATCGTGAACTCGATACCGGTGACCCGGTCGGCTCCGAGAACCCGGTCAGGCGTTAGGCGGTACGCGAGGCGAATCCGCGGGCGCGTCGCCGGTGCGGATGCGTCGCCGAGCTTGCTGAGTACCTCGAGCTTGTTGCGGGTCAGCGCATCGCCGCGCACGTGAGGAGCAGAGGAAGCAGAAGTGGTGGCCAGATCGGCGAGCACGAGGTCGTGGTCGGCCGCGTCGAGCACCACATCGCACTTCGCGGTCAACCCGATGAGCTCGGGCAGCGTGAACGCGGACTGCGCGGGTCCACGGCGGGCGGCGATCACCACTTCGGTGACCTTCGACTGCCGGAGTGCGGCGAGCGCGTGGTCGGAAATATCGGTGCGCGCCAACGCATCCGGATCGGTCGTCAAGATCCGGGCGACGTCGAGGGCCACATTGCCGTTGCCGACGATCACCGCCCGCTCATGCTTCAGGTCGACGGGCAGGTCGGTGTATTCGGGGTGTCCGTTGATCCACGCGACCACCTCGGTGGCCGTCCCGGCGCCAGGCAGTTCCATTCCGTCGATGTCGAGCCTGCGGTCGTTGGGCGCTCCGACGGCATAGAGCACGGCGTGATGGTGATCAAGGAGATCCGCGTGCGATATGTCCGATCCCACGTCGACGTTGAGGAAGAACCGAAAGTCCCGCCGCCCGGCGATCCTGTCGAACAGCCGCGTGACCCGCTTGGTGCTCTGGTGATCGGGCGCCACCCCGGCACGCACCAACCCGTAGGGCGTCGGCAGCTTCTCGAACACGTTGACCCGCACACCCTTCTGGGTGAGCAGCTCGTCGGCGGCATACATCGCGGCGGGGCCGGACCCGACGATCGCCACCGTCAACGGATAGGCTTCGCGCGCATCGATTTTCGGTGCAGCGATGACCGGAGCCAGCTTGGACGTCGGCGGCAGCTTCTCATCCGAGGGACGATCCGGGTAGAAGGCCGCATTGAGCGCGACGAACGGCAGCTGTTCGGGTTCGAGCTTGGTGTCCGGCGCGATCGCATCGACCGGGCACGCGGATACGCAGGCACCGCAATCGACGCAGGCGACCGGATCGATGTAGAGCATCTCCGCCGTCGCGAAGCCGGGTTCGTCGGGCGACGGGTGGATGCAGTTAACCGGACACGCGTAAACACACGACCCGTCGCTGCAACACGACTGGGTGATCACGTGGGGCATGGATCACCCTAAGCCACGGAAACGAGGTGCTGGCGTTGCGGCTCGCTGCGATAACGACTCGGCGCGCCGTTGATCCGGCAGATCCGCCACATGATCTTGGCGAGCGGATTCATCAGGCCGGTGTCGTGGGCCAGCATCCGGACGTCACCGAACATGTCGCGCAGCATCTTCCGGGACTCCGGCGATTTGAAGAAGATCTCCTTGCGCACCGAGCGCGGAATGTCGAATTCCTTCCAGAACGCACGCGGCGGCACGATGATCGCCGAGCACAGGATGCGCATCGTCAGCGGGACGTAGAGCGAAAGCCAGAACCGCTTGCGGCGCGGCAGGTGCGGCACCCGCTTACGCAGGTACTCGTGCGCGAAGGAAATATGCCGCGCCTCCTCCGCCACGTGGATCGCCATGACGCGTTCCATGATCGGATGCAAGGTCTTGCTCTCGCGCAGCACGTTCTTCTGGGTGTGGTCGATCGGTTCCTCGCCTGCGAGGATGCCGAACCAGAACGGGATCGGCAGCGGCCCGGCGACCAGCGGGATGACCGGCTGGATCCACTTGAGCAGCCGCGGCATGCCTGGCACGTCGGCGCCAATGCGGTTCACCATCTCCTGGAACATCAGGGTGTGGTTGCACTCCTCGACGGCCTCGTGCAGGCAGTACCGGTATTCCGGCGAGCCGTTGGGCGTCCAGAACGCGTACTCCATCAGGCCACGGATCAGGATCGACTCGAAGTGCAGGCCGACCTTGGCCACGTTGGCCTGACGCCACATGCCGATCTCGATCTGCCGCTCGACCGTCTGCGCCTGATACCACGGGTGGCGGCCAAGCGGATCGGTCCCGGGAAGGACCCACCGCTCGTCGTTGTCGATCACCGCGAACTCCGCGGAATCCCAGTCGATGTCGGTGTACGGATTGAAGTTGCGCCGCACTGACCCCTCGGACAGTGTGGTGAGCATGTCGGTGTACGCGGTGTCGTCGGCCACGTCCATGTTGCGACGCCAGCGCCTGACCGTGCGTGTCCTGGCCGTCTTCTCAGCCATCTGTATGCCTCCCATGAGGTTTACATTTCTAGGGCTTATGTCCAACAACGGTACCGCAGGTATCGCATAATGAACAGGCCTACTTCGCGAGTTGTGGCGGACCGGCCCGCGCGACGGGGGATGTGACGGAGGCCACAGTCGATGGTGGAGATCAAGACAGAAGCCGAGGTAGACGCCATGGCGGCGGCGGGCGCGGTGGTCGCAGAGGCGCTGCGGGCGGTCACCGATCATGCCGAGCCCGGCAGATCCACCGCCGAACTCGACGACGTCGCCGCCGAGGTGCTCGCCCGCCACGGCGCCCGGTCGCCGTTCCTCAACTACCACCCGGCGTGGGCACCGACGCCGTTCCCCGCCGTGCTGTGTGTCAGCGTCAACGACGCCGTCGTGCACGGCATCCCGAACGGCGAAGTGCTCGCCGAGGGAGACCTGGTTTCCATCGACTTCGGTGCGATCCTGCGCGGCTGGTGCGGTGACGCCGCGCGCAGCTTCGTCGTCGGCACCCCTGACGCCGAAGACGCCGCGCTGATCGAAGCGACCGGCAACGCCCTGGCAGCGGGCATCGCCGCGGTACGGCCCGGCAATACGCTCGGCGACGTCGGGCATGCGATCGAATCGTCAGCGCGCGGCGCGGGATACGGGCTGCTGGCCGACCACGGCGGACACGGCATCGGCCGGGCCATGCACGAGGCCCCGCACGTTCCGAACGCGGGCCGCGCGGGCAAGGGTATGCGGTTGCGGCCCGGCCTGGTGATCGCGATCGAACCGATGTTGATCGCCGACGGCACCGACGACTACCTCCACGACTCCGACGGCTGGACGCTGCGGACGGCATCGGGTGCGCGCGCCGCGCACAGCGAGCACACGGTGGCGGTGACCCGCGACGGCGTTCGCATTCTCACTGGCTAGCGCTCCCCGAAATCGCCTGCCACGGTTACCTTTTCGCCGTTGCGCACCGCTGAGAATCCCGCGTCGGTGAATCGGCAGTCGGTGATGATCGCGCGGTGACCCGGGCTGTTCATCCACCACGTGACGGCGTCGGCCGGGTTACCGGCCGAGCCGGTGCCCCAGAACACCACCTCGCCGATCGCCGAGTACGGCGCGTAGCCGGCGTCGGTGACACGCTGGACCATCGACGAACCGTCCGAACCGGTGTGGCCTACCGCCAGCGCATCGCCTGCACGGCGCGCGGCCGCAGCCGTCAACAGCGGATCGGGCGCCACCGGGCCACAGCCGTTCGCGGCCCGGGTTGCGTTGATCTCGTTGAGCAGCGCACCGCCGAGATCACCGCCGTCCGCGTTGGCCTGCCCCGGCGCGAGCATCGGAACGACGGCCGTCAGCGCGGTCGCGCACATCGGCAAGAGCGCGCGGGTACTTCCTCTCCCCATAACGGGCCCCCAAACCGGGCTCGAACAACAAGCCCCGACCCGATTCCAGTATGGCCCCGATGGCCGACCCTCCCCGCAGAAACCGCCAAGTCCGGTCACTACTGTTGACGGCATGGCCGCTGAATCCAATGCTCTTCGCCCGAGGGGCTCATCGCTGACGATCCCGGACGACCTCAAACCCAGCGACGGCCGATTCGGCTGCGGGCCGTCGAAGGTACGGCCGGAGCAGTTGGCCGCGCTTGCCGCCGCCGGTGACCTGTTCGGCACATCGCACCGGCAGGCGCCGGTGAAGAACCTGGTCGGCCGGGTCCGCGACGGGGTACGCCAGTTGTTCGGCGCCCCCGACGGCTACGAGGTCATCCTCGGCAACGGCGGGTCGACGGCGTTCTGGGACGCGGCGGCGTTCGGGCTCATCGACAAGCGCTCGCTGCACCTGACCTACGGCGAGTTCAGCTCGAAGTTCGCATCGGCGGTCGGCAAGAATCCGTTCGTCGGCGATCCGGTGATCATCAAGGCCGACCCGGGGAGTGCCCCCGCGCCGCAATCGGACCCGTCCGTCGACGTCATCGCCTGGGCGCACAACGAGACGTCGACCGGCGTCGCGGTGCCCGTGCAGCGCCCAGACGGCTCGGGTGACGCGCTCGTCGTCATCGACGCCACCTCGGCGGCTGGCGGCCTGCCGGTCGACATCACCGACGTCGACGCGTATTACTTTGCGCCGCAGAAGAATTTCGCGAGTGACGGCGGCCTCTGGATTGCCGTCGTCTCGCCCGCCGCACTGGCCAGGATCGACTCGATCGCGGCAGCGGGACGCTGGGTTCCCGACTTCCTTTCGCTGCCCATCGCGGTCGAGAACAGCGTCAAGAACCAGACGTACAACACCCCCGCGATCGGCACGCTGATCCTGCTGGCCGAGCAGCTGGACTGGATGCTGGCCAACGGCGGGCTGGACTGGGCCGTCAAGCGCACTTCGGACTCGTCGCAGCGGCTCTACTCGTGGGCCGAGGCCTCGCCCTACGCGACGCCGTTCGTGGCCGATCCCGCGCACCGCTCGCAGGTGGTCGGCACGATCGACTTCTCCGACAACGTCGACGCTGCGGCGGTGGCCAAGGTGCTGCGGGCTAACGGCATCGTCGACACCGAGCCGTACCGCAAGCTCGGCCGCAACCAGCTGCGGATCGCCATGTTCACCGCCGTCGAACCCGACGACGTGAGCGCGCTGACGCAATGCGTCGACTGGGTGGTAGAACGCCTCTGACCTCGGGCGTGTCGGCCGGGTAACGAGCCGATAACGCAGTAGGGTGGGCTGCTAATCGGGCGCGGCGTCCCGGCGCCATCCAAGCCCGGAGGAGGTCGGCATGCGGGAACTCAAGGTCGTCGGACTCGACGTTGATGGCAAACGCATCATCTGCGAAAGCACCGACCCGAACGAGAAGTTCATTCTGCATGCAGACGACCGGCTGCGTGCCGCCGTGCGCGGTGACAAGACTGGTGCCGTCAGTCAATCCCACTCCGATGCCGAGGTTCCGAGCGTGCTGCGTCCCAAGGAGATTCAAGCCAGGATTCGCGCAGGCGCGTCCATCGAGCAGGTCGCAGAATCGGCGGGCGTCGACGTGTCCCGGGTGGAACGGTTCGCCCACCCGGTTCTGCTGGAGCGCTCGCGTGCGGCGGAGCTGGCAACGGCGGCACACCCTGTTCTCGCTGACGGTCCCGCGGTGCTCACGCTGCTGGAGACCGTCACGTCGGCGCTGATCACCCGTGGCCTGAACCCCGACTCCACCAACTGGGACGCGTGGCGAAACGAAGACGGCCGCTGGACCGTGCAGCTGTCCTGGCTGGCAGGTCATTCGGAGAACGCCGCGCATTTCCGGTTCACGCCGGGTGCGCACGGCGGCACGGCGACGCCGTTCGACGACGCCGCAGCCGAGCTGATCGACCCCAACTTCGCCAGGCCGCCGCTGCGGCCGGTGGCGGTCGTCGCGCCGATCGCGATCGAAGAACCCGAGGCGCCGGTCGACGTCCAGGTCGAGGCAGAACCGGAGCCCGCCAAGCCGGCACGGACACCGCGCCCCCGTAACGGCAAACCACCGGTTCCGGCATGGGAAGACGTGCTGCTCGGCGTGCGCTCCAGCGGTCAGGGCTGACAGAGGATCGCCCTTGACCTGAAGTTTTGTTCAGGTCCTATCGTCAAGCCATGATCACGCTCGGCCCGATCGGCCTTGCCAGTGCCCACCCGTATACCTCGACGAATTGGATACCGCAGGCGTACCGGTCCACCGGCGGCTG
>CADEGF010000018.1:0-66910 GCA_902826815.1 uncultured Mycobacteriaceae bacterium | reverse complement strand
TCCTCGGCGTTGACGACCTCACAAGCGCGCGAGCACAACTGGCCGAAGCGCTGATCGGCTGAATCCCGCTATCCGCCGAGCGTCAACGCCAGCAGCGCCAACCATGCACCCGCGACGCCGACGCCGAGACCGAGCACGAACCATCGAAGCACCGGCGTCGCGCGCCAACCCCACACCGTCGGTGCAAGCCCGCCCACCGCCACCATGTTGAGCCCGACCGCCAGCAGTGGGTGCACGCGAATCAGTCCCATGCTCAACACGACCACCGCGCCGGCGGTCACGATCGCGACGAACGCCGACACGGCAAGGCCGGTCCCCCACGGCGTCGCGTCATCAGTCATAGGAAGTCAATCTAACCCGCTCGTAGAACGCGAGCGCGGCAGCCGTCGCGACATTCAGCGAGTCGGTGCCCCGCGACATCGGTATCCGAACCCGGACGTCGCTTGCCCGCATGGCCGTCTCCGTCAGGCCGGGCCCCTCGGCGCCGACAAGGATGGCGATGCGATCGCCTCCCACCGCGCCCATCGCCTCCGCCAGCGTGGCCGAACCCGTGTCGGGTGTCATCGCGATCACGCGAAAGCCGCTGTCGCGCAACACGGTCAGATCGGCAGGCCACGTGGTCGCCCACGCATACGGCACCAAAAGGGCGTGGCCCATCGACACCCGCACTGCGCGGCGGTACAGCGGGTCGGCGCACCCGGTTCCGAACACCACCGCGTCGACGCCGAGACCCGCGGCGTTGCGGAAGATCGAGCCGAGGTTCTCGTGGTCGTTGACGCCTTCGAGCACCGCGACCGTGCGCGCGCCGTCGAGCACGGCCTCGACGGACAACTCGCCGGGCCGCTGCGCCGCGGCCAGGACCCCGCGATTGAGGTGGAACCCGACGACGTCGGCCATCACCTCAGCGCTTGCCCGATAGTAGGGCGCATCCGTGGCTGCGAGGTCGTCAGCCAGTTCGCGCAGTCGGCGGTCGGTGCCGAGCATGGCGCGAGGACGAAACCGGGACGCCAGCATCCGCTGCACGACAAGCACGCCCTCGGCGATGACCAGGCCTTTACCGGACGGCAGATCGGGTCTGCGGTCGACGCTGTTGAGGTCGCGGAAGTCATCCAGCCGCGGATCGGCTGGATCGTCGACGTCGACAATGGGACTCATCCCCGGACAAGCTACGCGACGTGCGGACTTACCCGGTTTCGTCGACGAGCGCCGACATCAGGTCGGCAGCTACCAGCAAAGCCCTGCGCTGGTCGGCATTGAAGTGCGAGAGCCGGTCTTTCAGCCATTCCTGGCTAGCCTTGCGCTCCGCTGCGATCAATTCGGTGCCGGAGGCGGAAACCGAGACCAAGACCTGGCGACCGTCAGCCGGGTGCGCACTTCGCGCGACGAATCCGAGATCGGCGAGCGAGGCAATTACCCGCGTCATCGAAGGAGGTCGAACACGTTCCCGAAGCGCCAAAGCACCCGGTGTCATCGCCCCCTCCTTGGCAAGCGTCGAAAGAGCCGACAACTGCGACAGGGAAACCGACGAATCCGGGCGGCGGAACCGCAATTGGCGCGCCAGGCGCATAACGGCCAACGACAAGTCGCTGGCCAACCGTGAATCCGCATCCTTCACAAGTCAAAGAATAGCCAGCGATTCTTCCGATGCGCAGCAAAACACGTCCGGCTTCCTGGTTCGAGCGCTTTCAGGCTAGGTTGGAAGCTGATGAGCGACGAAACGCCGGTGGCGGCGGAGCCGGAACCCCCTGGCCTGCCCAAGATCCTGCTGGAACCGTGGCCGGTAATCGTGGTGATCGCCGTGGGCTGGTTGATCGCGACGGTCCTTGCGTTCACGGTCGCAGGGCTACACGAGTGGCGCCCCATCGCGGTTGCCGGATTGGGAGTCGGTGTGCTCGGCACGTCGATCTTTCTTTGGCAGCGAAGCGCCGTACGCCGCGGTTCACGTGGCGCGCAGAGCGGCCTGAGCTGAATTCGAAAATCGTCGACAAGGATAGGCAATGGCCGAACCGTTATTGCAGGCGCAGCTCGATATCAACGCTCCCGCGGAAAAAGTGTGGGGGTTGATCTCCGATTTCGGCCGGATGCCGCAATGGACTCGACCGATCAACCTCAATCGGCGAAATTTCATGTTCCGGCCGACGACGAGCACCGTCACCGAAGTCGTTGCCGAGAAATGGCTCGCGTTCCGGGTCAATCCCAACAACACAATGTGGAGCTATCAGTTGGAGCCGACGGCAAACGGCACCCGGCTCGTGGAGACCAGGAACGCGGAGAGTTGACCGGCACGTCCGCCGACGAGCAGCGCCTGCGCGACCTCAAGCTTCTGCGCCGGGTCCGCGACCGGATGGATCGCGAATACGCGCAGCCGCTCGATGTCGAGGCGCTCGCTCGCGGGGTGAACATGTCGGCGGGACATCTGTCACGCCAGTTCAAGCTCGCCTACGGCGAGTCGCCGTACTCCTACCTGATGACGCGTCGCATCGAGCGCGCGATGGCGCTGCTGCGGGCTGGTGACATGCCGGTCACCGAGGTCTGTTTCGCCGTCGGCTGCTCGTCGCTCGGCACCTTCAGCACCCGATTCACCGAGCTGGTCGGCATGGCCCC
Source organism: uncultured Mycobacteriaceae bacterium (assembly GCA_902826815.1). Lineage (GTDB taxonomy): Bacteria > Actinomycetota > Actinomycetes > Mycobacteriales > Mycobacteriaceae > Mycobacterium. Next base: position 64,306 of record CADEGF010000018.1, on the reverse strand, counting down.
GAGCGCCTACCGGGAACAGACCGCCGGCGCGGCGCAGGGGATGCCGTCGTGCGTGGAGAAACAGGTGACGCGACCGATCAGGAATCGAGAAGCGCCCGCCGCACGGCTGCACCTAGCGTGATGGGCATGGACATCACGATCAACGCAAGTTTCCTTCCCCACGAAGATCCAGAGCAGTCCCTTGCCTTCTACCGCGATGCTCTCGGATTCGAGGTCCGCAAGGACGTCGGCCGCAACACCATGCGCTGGATCACCATCGGCCCCGTTGGCAGGCCGGATATGAACATCGTGCTGACGCCGCCGGTCGCCGACCCCGGTGTCACCGACGACGAGCGCCGCGTCATCGCCGAGATGATGGCCAAGGGCACCTACGCCAGCATCATGTTGGCCACCAACGATCTCGAGGCCGTTTTCGAGCGCGCGCAGGCCAGCGGCGCCGAAGTCATGCAGGAACCCACCGACCAGCCGTGGGGCTCACGCGACTGTGCGTTCCGTGATCCCGCGGGCAACACGGTCCGCATCCAGCAGGTGGCGAAGCTTGCGAGCGAATCGACAACACCGCATGCGGGGACCGAGCCTGCGAGGTGACCGCATGACCAAAGCCGACAGCCATGACCTGATCCGGGTGACCGGCGCCCGCGAGAACAACCTCAAGGACGTCGACGTCGAACTGCCCAAGCGGCGGCTCACGGTGTTCACCGGCGTCTCTGGCTCGGGGAAGAGCTCGCTGGTGTTCGACACCATCGCCGCCGAGTCGCAACGGCTGATCAACGAGACCTACAGCGCGTTCGTGCAGGGCTTCATGCCGAACCTGGCGCGGCCCGAGGTCGACGTCCTCGAGGGGCTGACGACGGCGATCATCGTCGACCAGCAGCGGATGGGCGCCGATCCGCGCTCGACGGTCGGCACCGCCACGGACACCGGGGCGATGCTTCGCATCCTGTTCAGCAGGCTCGGCAAGCCGCATATCGGTTCACCGCAGGCATTTTCGTTCAATGTCGCGTCGATCAGCGGAGCGGGCGCGGTCACCGTCGAGAAGGCAGGCAGGACGGTCAAGGAGCGTCGCGAGTTCAGCATCACCGGCGGCATGTGCCCGCGGTGCGAGGGTCGCGGCTCGGTCAACGATATCGACCTGACGGCGCTGTACGACGACAGCAAGTCGCTCAACGAGGGTGCGCTGACGATCCCCGGCTACAGCATGGAGGGCTGGTACGGCCGAATTTTCAACGGCTGCGGCTTCTTTGACACCGACAAGCCGATCAGCAAGTTCACCAAGAAGGAACTCGACGCGCTCCTGCACAAGGAGGCGACCAAGATCAAGGTCGACGGCATCAACCTGACCTACCTCGGGCTGATCCCGCAGATCCAGAAGTCGTTCCTGTCCAAGGACGTCGAGGCGATGCAGCCCCATATCCGCGCGTTCGTCGAGCGGGCGGTCACCTTCACCACGTGCCCAGAGTGTGACGGCTCCCGCCTGTCGGAGACAGCGCGGTCGTCAAAGATCAAGGGCGCCAACATCGCCGACGTCTGTGCCATGCAGATCAGCGATCTCGCCGAGTGGGTGAAGGGCGTCGAGGACAAGTCGGTAGCGCCGCTGCTGGCCGCGCTGCGGCACACGCTGGACTCGTTCGTCGAGATCGGTCTCGGCTATCTGTCGCTGAACAGGCCTGCAGGAACACTCTCGGGCGGCGAGGCGCAGCGCGTCAAGATGATCCGCCACCTCGGATCGTCGCTGACCGACGTGACCTATGTCTTCGACGAGCCGACGATCGGCCTGCATCCCCACGACATCGCCCGGATGAACGACCTGCTGCTGCGGCTGCGTGACAAGGGCAACACCGTGCTCGTCGTTGAGCACAAACCCGAGGTGATCAAAATCGCCGACCACGTCGTCGATCTCGGCCCCGGCGCCGGCACCGCAGGCGGCGAGCTGGTCTTCGAGGGCAGCGTCGGCGACCTCCGCAAGAGCGACACCGTCACCGGCCGCCATCTGGGTGACCGCGCAACGCTCAAGAACGAGGTGCGAACGTCGTCCCATGCGCTCGAGGTGCGCAACGCCGACACCAACAACCTGCAGGGCGTCGACGTCGACATCCCACTTGGGGTGCTGACCGTCATCACCGGTGTGGCCGGCTCCGGGAAGAGCTCGCTGATCGACGGTTCGGTGGCGGGTCGCGACGGGGTGGTGACGATCGATCAGGCGCCGATCCGCGGCTCGCGGCGGAGCAACCCAGCGACGTACACCGGACTGCTCGATCCGATCCGCAAGGCGTTCGCGAAGGCGAACCGGGTCAAGCCCGCACTGTTCAGCGCCAATTCCGAGGGTGCCTGCCCGAACTGCAACGGCGCAGGCGTCATCTACACCGACCTGGCGATCATGGCCGGGGTCGCGACGCCGTGTGACGTATGCGAGGGCAGGCGCTTCGACGCGTCGGTGCTCGAGTACACCTTCGGCGGTCGCGATATCAGCGAGGTACTGGCGATGCCGGTGGCCGAGGCGGTGGAGTTCTTCGCCGACGGCGACGCGAAAACACCTGCCGCGCACAAGATCCTCGAACGCCTCGCCGACGTCGGCCTGGGCTACCTCACCCTCGGCCAGCCCCTGACCACGCTGTCGGGCGGCGAGCGGCAACGGCTGAAGCTGGCCACCCAGATGGGCGATAAGGCCGCCATCTATGTGCTCGACGAGCCGACCTCCGGTCTGCATCTCGCTGACATCGAGCAGCTACTCGCACTGCTGGATCGGCTGGTCGACTCCGGGAAATCGGTCATCGTGATCGAGCACCACCAGGCGGTGATGGCGCACGCCGACTGGGTCATCGACCTGGGGCCGGGTGCGGGACACGACGGCGGCAAGGTGGTGTTCGAGGGCACGCCTGCCGATTTGGTCTCCAACCGGTCGACGGTGACGGGCAAGCACTTAGCGGACTACGTCGGGTCCTGATCCGGTTCGTCGCTTGGCTGCTGATCGGGCTCGTCGCTCGGCTGCTCGTCGCTCGGCTCGTCCTCTGCGGCCGGTGCCGGTGACTCTTCGGCGCTCGGCGGCAGGGACTCGACCACCTCGACGACGCCGTCGTCGTAGGGGTCGTACAGCGGTGAGCCCGTCCCCGCAGGGGCAGGCGTGTCGGAGTGCGCGCCGCAGCCGTATTCGGCATCGACCACGTGGCCGTCGGCCGACAACTCGTTGGCGCAGACGCCGAACATCAGGCCCAGCGCCCCGGTCACCGGCAGATAGAAGCCGCAGTCCCGGCACACCCTGCGGGTGGACCGCGCCATGGCCGATCCTGGACCGTAGTCGCCGTCGTGCCATCTCTGGGCGGCGTCGAGCCGACCCAGCTGGCTGAGCAGACGGCGGCGGCCCAGCCCGAGTTCGTAGGCGACGTCGTCGATCGCGGGATCGCCGGTCGCGGCGAAGCCGGGCACAAGGCGGGGGTCCTCGGTGGGTGCGGCCAGAAGGTCGCCCGGGCCGAGATCGCCAGGCTGCAGCCGCTCCTGCCAGGGCACCCACTTCGGCGCCAGCAGCGACGTCGGCCCTGGCACCAGCACCACCTCGCTGATCGTCGCGTGGTCGGCGCCCGGATGGGCCGCCACCACGACAGCCCACTGCCAGCCCTGATATCCGGGCTGATTGGCCAGAAAACGGTGGGTGGCGGCGGTGGAATCGTCGAACGTCGCGCCAAGATAGTCGCCGACGGTATCCCCGCTGTGCTCGATGATCGCCGCACGCGCGAGATCGACGGCGCCCATCAGCACCGCCTCCAGATCCGCCGATCGCTCGATCGCCGGTGCCGCCGAGCCGTCCTCGGTGGATTCCGTCACGCTGTCCACGGGCTCAATAGTGCCTGACCGGCAACCGCGCAGCCACACCCGGTCGGCTGCACGACGCCGTCAGCGCGATGGGGGAGAATCTTGGTGTGAGCGGATCGCGGCGTGACCCCAGGGACAGGGCGGGCCCGCGTGATCCCCGGTACTACCCGCCGCGGCCGCCCGCTGACGAACACCCGGGCATGGCGAACTACCCCAGCGACGGGCGTCAGCGCCGCTCGACGCCGAGCGCCAATCGCTATCTGCCTCCGCTCGAGGGGCGAACGGCGAGCCGCAGCGATCCCGGCATCGGCGAGGGTCTTGGACAGAAGCCGCAAGGCCCGCGGTCAGCCGGGCAGCGCAGCCGCGAGATGGGCTCGAAGATGTACGGCCTGTTCCACCGCGCCGCCACCGCCGACGGCGCCGACAAGTCGGGCCTCACCGCGCTGACCTACCCGGTGATGGCCAACTTCGCCGTCGACGCCGCGATGGCCGTGGCGTTGGCCAACACGTTGTTCTTCGCCGCGGCCTCCGGTGAAAGCAAGAGCAAGGTCGCACTGTATCTGCTCATCACGATCGCGCCGTTCGCCATCATCGCCCCGCTGATCGGCCCGGCGCTTGACCGCCTGCAGCACGGCCGCAGGCTCGCGCTGGCCATGTCATTCGGACTGCGCACCGCACTCGTGGTGATCCTGATCGCCAACTACGACGGAGCGACGGGCAGCTACCCGTCGTGGGTGCTCTACCCGTGCGCGCTGGGAATGATGGTGTTGTCCAAGTCATTCAGCGTGCTGCGCAGCGCGCTGACGCCGCGCGTGCTGCCGCCGACCATCGACCTTGTCAGGGTGAATTCGCGGTTGACCGTGTTCGGCCTGCTCGGCGGAACGATTGTCGGCGGGGCCGTCGCCGTAGGGGCCGATTATCTGTTCAACCTCTTCCAGATGCCCGGCGCGCTCTACGTCATCGTCGCGCTCTCACTTGCCGGTGCCGTGCTGTCGATGCGCATCCCGAAATGGGTTGAGGTCACCGAGGGCGAGGTCCCCACCACGCTGAGCTATCACGGCGGCGAGGGTGAACTGCGTCGCCTTCCCCAGCGCAGGCCCGACCGCAACAAAGCCCGACAGCCGTTGGGCCGCACCATCATCACCGCCCTGTGGGGTAACTGCACCATCAAGGTGATGGTGGGATTCCTGTTCCTCTACCCCGCCTTCGTGGCCAAGTCGCATGACAAGAGTGGCTGGGAGCAGCTGATGATCCTCGGCCTGATCGGGGCCGCTGCGGCGATCGGTACATTCGGCGGCAACTACGCGAGCGCGCGGCTGACGCTCGGGCATCCGGCACAACTGGTCGTTCGCAGCACGACCGCGGTCACGTTGGCCGCGCTCGCCACGGCGCTGACCGGAAAACTGATGGTGGCAGTACTCGCGACACTGGTGACCTCCGCGGCGAGTGCGATCGCCAAGGCCTCACTCGACGCCTCGCTTCAGCACGATCTGCCCGAGGAGTCGCGCGCATCGGCGTTCGGACGTTCCGAGTCGCTGCTGCAATTGGCGTGGGTGCTCGGCGGGGCGACGGGCGTGCTCGTGTACACCCAACTGCACGTTGGCTTTACGGTGATCTCGACGGTCCTGATTCTCGGGCTGGCGCAGACGTTGGTGAGCTACCGAGGCGACTCCCTCATCCCGGGCCTCGGCGGCAATCGACCCGTGCTGGCAGCGCCGCAAGGCGGCTGGACCGATCCGGCCGGGGTGCCACGGGCGTGAAGAGAGGTCTGGCGGTACTCGCAGCCGTCGCGGTGTTGGCCTCCGTCGCGACCGGCGTGCTGATCTGGCGGCTGACCCTGCATCCCAAATCCGATCATCCGGAGATCAGTGCCTACACCCGCGGGCAGTTGGTGCGCATCGGGCCCTACCAGTACTGCGCGGTGCTCAACCCGACCGATTGTGAAACCCCGCGCACCGATGGTGAATTGGCCGTCAATCCGCATCACCCCGACCCCATTCAGCTGTCAGTGCCGCCCGCGATCGCAAGCGCGCCATGGCTTCTGGTGCGAACCTATGAGGACTCCGACGTCGTCAACGAGTTCCGGCCGGGCAGCACGCACGCCGTCACGATCCCCACGATGGACCCGCAGCGCGGCAGGCTTTTCGGCTTCGCGGTGCAGCTACCCACGCTGGTCCGCGATGAGCAGGGCAACGAGTTTCCCTGGACGCACGCGGAGTGGTCGGTGAAGACCGACTGGCCCTAAGCCGCTCCGTGACCCGCGGGCACCCGCTCGCCATCCCGCGTCGGGCCCGGCGGCGTACCGTCGCCAAAGGGTCTGCCGCCCAACGCCTCCCGGCCGTGCGGCGTCAGCCAGTTGGACAGCTCAGGCCCCTTCGGAACGATCCGCGTCGGGTTGATGTCGGCGTGCACGATGTAGTAGTGCTGCTTGATCTGAACGAAGTCGGTGGTGTCGCCGAAGCCCGGTGTCTGGAACAGGTCGCGCGCGTATGCCCACAGCGCCGGCATCTCGTCGAGCTTGGACCGGTTGCACTTGAAGTGACCGTGATAGACGGGGTCGAACCGGGCCAGCGTGGTGAACAGCCGGACGTCGGCCTCGGTGATGGTGTCGCCGACGAGGTACCGCTGATTCTGCAGCCGTTCGTTGAGCCAATCCAGCGCGGTGAACAACCGGTCGTAGGCACTGTCGTAGGCCTCCTGTGAGCCGGCGAAGCCGCATCGGTAGACGCCGTTGTTGACCTCTGTGTAGATGCGCTCGGCGACCTCGTCGATCTCGGCGCGCAGCGCCTCGGGGTACAGCTCGGGTGCGCCGTCGCGGTGATACTTGGTCCACTCGGTGGACAGGTCGAGGGTCATCTGCGGGAAGTCGTTGGTGACGACTTGACCGGTCGGCACGTCGACGATCGCGGGCACGGTGATGCCCTTCGGATAGTCCGGGATGCGGGCGAAGTACGCGTCCTGCAGCCGCGGGATCTTGAGCACCGGGTCGACACCGCCAGGGTCGAGGTCGAAGGTCCAACTGCGCTCGTCATGCGTTGGCCCGCAGAAGCCGATGGACAGCACGTCTTCCAGGCCGAGCAGGCGACGGACGATGATCGCGCGGTTGGCCCACGGGCACGCCCGCGCGACGATCAGCCGGTAGCGACCAGGTTCGACGGGATAGCCGTCGCGACCGGCCCCGCCCCCCTCTGCTCCTCGCGTGCGCGAAGTGATACGGGTGGTGATGTATTTGGTGTCGCGGTTGAACTCGCCACCGCCGGAGACATAGGACACGCCTACAGCATGCCCTCCCGCGCGAGGTTTAGGCCTGGCCGTCGAGTTCGCTTGCGACGGCGCGGACCACTTCGGAAACCCGGCGCGCGACCTTGCGGTCGGGGTAGCGGCCCTTGCGCAGCTCAGGCTGCACCGCACCCTCCAACAACGTGATCATGTCCTCGACCATGCCGTGCAGTTCGTCGGGCGAGTGCTTGTGCTCGGCCGCGGCGGCCTCGCGGCGGGTGCGGGTCAGGCTCGGCGGCGCGTCGAGGATCTTCACGCTCAGCGCCTGGGGGCCGCGGCGACCCGCGGCCATTCCGAACTCGACCTTCTGGCCCGCCTTGAGTCCCTCGACACCGGCGGGCAGCGCAGAGGACCGGACGTAGACGTCCTCGCCTTCCTCCTGCGACAGAAAGCCGAAGCCCTTCTCGGCGTCGTACCACTTCACCCTGCCGGTCGGCACTGGTCTCACCCGCTCGCAATCTCGTAACTACATAAGGAAAGCGTCCCGCCGTTTCGCTGGGACGCGTTGAGAAGATCCTACTCGGAGGCCCCGCCGACCAGCACCCCCATTACTCGGTAGGCTGAAACCACCGGCTGGAGGAAGAGATGCGCCTGATACTGAACATCATTTGGCTGGTCTTCGGCGGCCTGTGGCTGGCGCTGGGCTACCTGCTGGCGGCACTGATCTGCTTCGTTCTGATCATCACGATCCCGTTCGGGTTCGCCTCGCTGCGCATCGCCTCCTACGCGTTGTGGCCGTTCGGGCGCACCGTCATCGACAAGCCGGGAACTCGGCCCGGCGCCCTGATCGGCAACGTCATCTGGGTGCTGCTGTTCGGCATCTGGCTGGCGATCGCGCACGTCGTCACCGCCGTCGCGATGGCCGTCACGATCATCGGCATCCCGCTGGCACTGGCCAACCTCAAGCTCATTCCGGTCTCGCTGGTACCGCTGGGCAAGGAGATCGTGCCCGTAGACGAGACACGCTCGTTGTCCTCAATCTCTTCGCGGGCCGCCGCATGACGGTGATCGCGCTCGGCGTTCCGTCGGTGATGCGCCCCGTTGGGCCCGCACCGACCGACGGCCCGCTGCTGGACACCTACGGCCGCGTCGCCACCGACCTTCGGGTGTCGCTGACGGACCGCTGCAACCTGCGGTGCACGTACTGCATGCCCGCAGAGGGGCTCGACTGGATGTCGGGCGATCAGCTGCTCAGCACCGCCGAACTCACCCGCCTTCTGGGCATCGCGGTGACCCGGCTCGGAGTCACCCGCGTCCGCTTCACCGGCGGAGAGCCCCTGCTGGCCAAACGGCTCGAAGACGTCGTGGCCGCCACCGCCGCGCTTGCACCTCGCCCCGAAATCGCGTTGACCACCAACGGGATTGGTCTCGACCGTCGCGCCGAAGGCCTCAAGCGGGCTGGCGTGAACCGGATCAACGTCTCGCTCGACACCGTCGACGCCGAGCACTTCGCACACATCACCCGCCGCAACCGGCTCAACGATGTGCTGGCCGGCCTCGCCGCAGCGCATCGGGCCGGCCTGCGGCCGGTGAAGGTGAACGCGGTGCTCGACCCGGAGACCGGGCTCGAGGACGCGGTGACGCTGCTGCGCTTCTGCCTCGACCACGACTATCAACTGCGCATCATCGAGCAGATGCCGCTGGACGCCGGACACGCGTGGTCGCGTGGCGCAACGCTCGCAGCCGACGATATTCACGCCGCGCTGTCGCGCCACTTCCTGCTGACGCCCGACCCGGCTCCGCGTGGCTCCGCACCCGCGCAGCTGTGGCTCGTCGACGGCGGACCCGCGACCGTCGGCATCATCGCGTCGGTGTCACACGCGTTCTGCTCGGCCTGTGACCGCACCCGGCTCACCGCCGACGGCCAGGTCCGCAGCTGCCTGTTCTCCCGCGAGGAGACCGATCTACGCGGCCTGATGCGCGCAGGCGCTGACGACGATGCGGTCGAGGCTGCCTGGCGCGCGGCGATGTGGGCCAAGCCGGCAGGGCACGGCATCAACGACCCGGACTTCGTGCAGCCCGACCGCCCGATGAGCGCGATCGGCGGATAACGATATGGAGACGATGCCCACGGCAGAGGCGGGGACGACACCGCTGCTGACCGTCCGCTATTTCGCCGCCGCGCGGGCGGCCGCGGGAACCGAGACCGAGAGCCTGCGCGTCGCCACGGGGACCACGGTCGCGGGCCTGGTCGAGAGCCTCGCCACCCGCGGTCCCGAGCTCGCAAAGGTATTGCAACGATGCTCGTTTCTGTGCGACGGGATCGCCGTTCGCGACCGGGCGACCGAGCTGTCGAACGGCCAGATAATCGATGTGTTGCCGCCCTTTGCGGGCGGGTGATTGTGATATACGTCACATAACGAAATGGTCACAAGCTGGCTACGGACTGGTGGAGCTGGATTCATACCAGCAGAAACGCCCGAAACTCCTGCGGGTTTAGAGCGTTATTAGGATTTGCCCACCTGCAAAACGCTGAGTCGAGCAAAAAATGACTACAACGCACAGAGCGGTTATGTTCTTCCGCAAGCCAGTCGACCTTAATCGTCTAGCCCTTCCTGTCCGATAGCGCCGAGCCCCATCCGTTGGGCAGGGAAAACAACGAACAACTTGGATGGGGGCGGGGGACCCACCGGTCCACCGATAAAAAGGACCAGGAGCCGCTTGCGGTTCCTTGGGGTGAAGCCGAACCGTTGTCACCGACGGCCGGCCGGGCAACCTCTCCAGCCCGAACCCGACAGCTGACCTCGTGGGCGCATTAGAGAGGATTTAACGCACCCATGAGTGGACGGCATCGCAAGCCCACTACATCGGCCAAATCAGTCGCCAAAGTCGCCTTCACGGGTGCAGTCATCGGTACCGGAAGCCTCGCCCTCGCCGGGCAAGCTGGCGCGGCCACCGATGGCGAATGGGACAAGGTCGCCTCCTGTGAGTCAGGCGGAAACTGGGCCATCAACACCGGCAACGGATACCAGGGCGGACTGCAGTTCTCGCCAGGCACGTGGAGCGGACACGGCGGTGGCGAGTACGCCCCGGCGGCGCACCTCGCCACCAAGGAAGAGCAGATCGCGGTCGCCGAGCGGGTACTCGGCACCCAGGGGCGCGGCGCTTGGCCGGTCTGCGGCCGTGGGCTCTCCAGTGCCACCCCGCGCAACGTGGTCGACGACGTCGGTGAAGGCGTGAACAACGCGCTCGACGCGGTCGGCCTGAACGGCGAACTGCCGCCGCCTCCTCCCCCGATCGATCCCTTCGCACCGCCGCCGCCACCAGAGGCTGCTCCGGTCGACGCGATGGCGGCCCCGCTGCCTGACGCACCGCCCCCGCCCCCGCCGCCGCCTGCACCCGAACTCCCGCCGCCCCCGGCTCCCGACGTGCAGCCGGTCGCGTTCGAAGCACCGCTGCCGGATGCCCCGCCGCCGCCTGCTCCCGAGCTTCCGCCGCCGCCCGCACCCGAGCTTCCGCCGCCGCCGGCCCCCGACGCCGTCGATGTCGTCGCGCTCGACCCGTCGGCGATGCCGACCGCTCCGGTACTGCTGGACACCCCGCTCCCGGATGCGGAGACAAACGTCGTCACCGCCTCGCTCGAGCAGCCCGCACCGGATTGGGATGTCGCCGCGGCACCCGCGGACGGACCTCAGGTGTGGTCGCTGCACACCGCGCCGCTGCCGCTCGAGCCCGCGCCGCTCATCCCGCCCGCACCGGAACCCGCTGCCGCACCTGCGTCGCCTGCCGCACCGGGAGCCGATCCGCTGGCGATGGTGAACTCGGTCGACATTCCGGCGCCCGCTTTCGACGCTGCGAACCAGGCGATCTCCGGCGAGGTGCCCGCGGTAGCCGCGGCGCCCGCCGAGGTTCCCCACCTGGCGAGCCCGGAGAACCTGCCGACGGGCACGACGATGGACGAGGGCGCGCTGCCGGCCCAGAGCCCCAACGTCACGTACCTCAAGGATCTGTGGCACGCCATCCAGACGCAGGACGTCACGGGTAAGGACGCGCTGCTCGCGCTGACCCAGCGCCCGCTGACCACTCCTGCGCCGGAGAACATCAACGGCCCCGGCCCCACCGGCATCGCGCCTGGGCCTGTCGGGGATGTTCCGCCTGCTCCGCTTGGCGCCGAGGTTCCGCTCCCGGATCCCGGTGCCGCGGTTCCGGCTGCGCCCCTGCCGCCGGCCTGATCGGCTCCGGTTAGGCGGATCCCACCCATTCGTCGGATCCGTCGGCGAAGAACTGGTGCTTCCACACCGGTAGTCGCGCCTTGACGCTGTCCACCAGTCGGGCACATGTGTCGAACGCCGCCTGCCGATGATCGGCCGCGACAGCCGCGACCAACGCGGCGTCTCCGATCGCAAGCGGACCGATGCGGTGGCTGACCGCGATCGCCCGTACGCCGTCGCTGTCGGCCGCGATCTCGGCGGCCACCTCGGCCAGGGTCTGTTGCGCCGACGGATGCGCGGAGTACTCCAGTCGCGTCACCGTGCGGCCGCCGTCGTGATCGCGCACCACACCAGCGAATCCGACCACGGCACCGGCGGCCTGATGGGCGACGACGCCCTCGTGCTCGGCGAGCTCGATGGTCTGCTCGGACAGATCGGCGCGCAGCACGACGGCGGTCATTGTGTGTGGTCCTTCCCCGCGAGTTGATCGAGCGCATGGTCGAGCACGTCGTCGAGAACCCCGAGCCCGTCCTTGACGCCGCCCGTTGAACCCGGCAGGTTCACGATCAGCGTGCCGTTCCTTACCCCGCAGACGCCGCGCGACAGCACCGACGTCGGCACGTGCGGTAGCCCCGAGCGCCTGATCGCATCGGCAAGCCCGGGGATCTGATAGTCGACGATGTTGGCCGTCGCATCGGCGGTCCCGTCCGTCGGCGAAATGCCGGTACCGCCGGAAGTGATTATCGCACTGACGTTTTCGCCGACCGCCGCGAACAGCGCCTGCACCACCGCACTGCCGTCGGCGACCACGACGGGCCCCGGAGTGACGATGCCTCGGCGGTTCAGCCAGTCGACGATGATCGGGCCGGTACGGTCCTCGTAGACGCCGGTCGCCGCGCGGGTGGACGCGATGATCACCCTCGCCGTGCGCGTCACCTGGTCCATGTACCCGTCTTGCCGCCTTCCTTGCGCAGCACCCTGATGTCACCGATGCTCGCTGAAGGGTCGACGGCCTTGAGCATGTCGTAGAGCGTCAGCGCGGCCACGCTCACCGCCGTCAGCGCCTCCATCTCCACGCCGGTGCGGTCGGTGCTGCGCACGGTGGCGGTGATGGTCACCGTGCCCGACTGGCCGGCCTCACCGATCTCGAAGTCGACGTCGACGCCGGTCAATGCGAGCTGATGGCACAGCGGGATCAGCTCGCTCGTGCGCTTGGCCGCGAGGATGCCTGCGATTCGGGCGGTGGCAAGGGCATCGCCCTTGGGCAGACCACCCGAGGCGATGAGTTCCACCACGTCCGCACGGGTGCGCAGGGTGCCCGCCGCCACAGCGGTGCGCTTGCTGGCGTCCTTACCGGTCACGTCGACCATGTGCGCCGCGCCCGTTTCGTCGAGGTGCGACAGCCAGGGCCCGGCCGGGCCGGAATCAGCTCCAGCCACCGTTACCTGTTGACGACGGTGACCGGGTGGGTATACGGCAGATCCTCGGGAGGCAGCGGGAATGTCAGCTCGCCGAAGGGCGACAGCGCACCCGTGCGGTCGGCGGCCAGCTCGCTGACCGCGTGGTCGTCTTCGCCATCCGTTGCCGGCCAGCCGTTGTCGACATAGCGGGCCTTCTGCTTCTTGTCTGCCACGCCTCACATTGTGGCAGGCCCTGCGCCCGGTGGCGAGACCGGCAGGCTGCTTTACGCTGGTCAGTAATGTCCGAACACAAACCGGGTACCCCTCTGGGCGCCTGGCTAGCCGATTTGCCTGACGAGCGGCTGATCCGGCTGCTCGAGTTGCGGCCCGACCTGACCCAGCCGCCGCCAGGCAGTATCGCTGCGCTGGCTGCCCGCGCGCAGTCCAGGCAGTCCGTCAAGGCCGCCGCCGACGGGCTGGACTTTCTGCGGCTGGGGGTGCTCGATGCGCTGCTCACCCTGCATGCCGAGACCACGCCGGTGCCGCTGACCAAGCTGACCGCGCTGCTCGGTGACCGGGTCGGTGCGGAGGCGATCGCCGTCGCGGTCGACGACCTGCGCGAGCGGGCGCTGCTGTGGGGCGATTCCGAGGTCCGGGTGGCGGCCGAGGCCTCTGCGGGCCTGCCCTGGTATCCGGGCCAGGCCGTTCTGGAGGGGCCCGAGTATGGCGGCGCCGAGATCGCCGACCGACTCGCCGTCGTCGACGACGCGCAGCGCGATCTGCTGCGGCGGCTGATGGAGGGCTCGCCGATGGGCCGCACCCGTGACGCGGCCCCCGGCACACCGCCGGACCGGCCGGTGCAGCGGCTGTTGGCGGCGGGCCTGCTTCGCCAGGTCGATGCCGAAACGGTGATCCTGCCCCGGCTGGTCGGTCAGACATTGCGCGGCGAGATCCCCGGGCCTGTCGAGTTGACGCCACCCGATTCCGCGGTGTCGACGACGACCGCCAAGGATGTCGACGCGGTGGCGGCGGGTGCGGTCATCGATGTGTTGCGCGAAGTCGAGTTGGTGCTCGAAACGCTTGGTGCCACACCGGTTCCCGAGCTGCGCAGCGGTGGCCTCGGTGTCCGCGACGTCAAGCGGTTGACGAAGGTGACCGGTATCGACGAGCAACGGCTCGGGCTGATCATCGAGCTGTCGGCGGCCGCAGGGTTGATCGCGGCGGGCCTGCCCGACCCCGAACCGGCCGACGGCACGGGACCGTACTGGGCGCCGACGGTGGCCGCCGACCGGTTCGTCGAGTCCCCTGTCGCAGCGCGCTGGCATCTGCTGGCGTCCACCTGGCTCGACCTACCCGGAAGACCCGGGCTGATCGGTGGCCGTGGACCGGACGGCAAACCCTATGCGGCCCTTTCGGATTCGCTCTATTCGACGGCAGCTCCGCTTGACCGCAGATTGTTGTTGAGCGTGCTCGCCGACCTGCCCGCAGGCGCGGGCATGAATGCGGATGAGGCGTCGCGGGCGATGATCTGGCGACGCCCGCGATGGGCGGTGCGACTTCAGCCGCAGCCAGTCGGGGATCTCCTGGCCGAGTCACATGCGCTTGGCATCGTCGGCCGCGGCGCGATGACCAGCCCTGGCCGCAAGCTGCTCGCAGGCGACGCCGACGCTGTCGACGCGATGGCGAAGGTGCTACCCAAACCCATCGACCACTTCCTGCTGCAGGCCGACCTGACCGTCATCGTGCCAGGACCCCTCGAACGCGACCTCGCCGACCAGTTGGCGTCGGTTGCGACGGTGGAGTCCGCGGGTGCGGCCATGGTTTACCGGATCAGCGAGGCGTCCATTCGGCGCGCGCTCGACACCGGCCGCACCGCGAGCGAGTTGCACGCCCTGTTCGAGCGTCATTCGAAAACACCTGTACCACAGGGGCTTACGTATCTCATCGACGATGTCGCCCGCAGGCACGGCCAGCTGCGGGTCGGGATGGCCGCGTCGTTCGTGCGCTGTGAGGATCCCGCACTGCTCGCCCAGGCGGTTGGCGCGCCCGCCGCCGAGCCGCTGGAGATGAGGCTGCTCGCGCCGACCGTCGCGGTGTCGCAGGCGCCGATCTCGGAGGTGCTCACAGCGCTGCGCACCGCGGGGTTCGCACCCGCCGCGGAGGACTCCACAGGGACGATCGTCGACATCCGCGCCCGCGGCGCCCGCGTGCCCGTCCCTGCGACCCGTCGCGCCCCGCGGCAGCTGGCCCCCGCGGCGGGCCAGACTCTCAACGCGATCGTCGCGGTGCTGCGCAAGGTGGCCGCTCAGCCGTTCGCCAATATGCGGATCGACCCGGCGGTGGCGATCTCGCAGTTGCAGGAGGCGGCCAGGCTGCAGAGTTCGGTCGTGATCGGCTACGTCGATCCGGCGGGAGTGGCCACCCAGCGCGTGGTGGCCCCGGTCAGCGTCCGCGGTGGTCAGCTGACCGCCTGGGACCCCGCGACCGGCCGGGTGAGGGACTTCGCCATCCACCGCGTCACCTCGGTGGTGTCGGCCGACGACGCCTGAGCGCCTCCTCTGCCGTTGCCTTCACCCCGCGAGCGTGCGGGTTTGCACACGACACGCTGCGGAAACCTGGCATTCTGTGCACGCTCGCGGTGCAAGGGGCGCACGCTCGATGCGGGGCATGTCGCAAGAGTCGGGATAATGGACAAAATGACCGACGGCCCCCTGATCGTGCAGTCCGACAAGACGGTGCTGCTCGAAGTCGACCACGACCAAGCTGGCGCTGCGCGCGCGGCAATCGCTCCGTTCGCGGAGCTGGAGCGCGCCCCCGAGCATGTGCACACCTACCGGATCACGCCGCTGGCGCTGTGGAACGCGCGTGCCGCGGGCCATGACGCCGAACAGGTCGTCGACGCACTGGTGTCGTTCTCGCGCTACGCGGTGCCGCAGCCGCTTCTCGTCGACATCGTCGACACCATGGCCCGCTACGGCCGTCTTCAACTGGTCAAGGATCCCGCGCACGGCCTGACGCTGGTGAGCCTCGACCGCGCGGTCCTCGAGGAGGTGCTTCGGCACAAGAAGATCGCGCCGATGCTTGGCGCACGCCTCGATGACGACACCGTCATCGTGCACAACAGCGAGCGCGGCCGGGTCAAGCAGATGCTGCTCAAAATCGGTTGGCCCGCAGAGGATCTGGCCGGTTACGTCGACGGCGAGAAGCACCCGATCAGCCTCGATCAGCAGAGCTGGCACCTGCGCGACTACCAGGAGATGGCCGCCGACTCGTTCTGGCAGGGCGGCTCCGGCGTCGTCGTGCTGCCGTGCGGCGCGGGTAAGACCCTGGTCGGCGCCGCGGCGATGGCGAAGGCAGGCGCGACGACGCTGATCCTTGTCACCAACACGGTCGCGGGCAGGCAGTGGAAGCGCGAGCTGATCAATCGCACGTCGCTGACCGAGGAAGAGATCGGCGAGTACTCCGGCGAGAAGAAGGAGATCCGCCCGGTCACCATCGCGACGTACCAGGTGATCACCCGTCGCACCAAGGGCGAGTACCGCCACCTCGAGCTGTTCGACAGCCGCGACTGGGGCCTGATCATCTACGACGAGGTGCATCTGCTGCCCGCGCCGGTCTTCCGGATGACCGCCGACCTGCAGTCGCGGCGACGGCTCGGCCTGACGGCCACCCTGATCCGCGAGGACGGCCGCGAGGGCGATGTGTTCAGCCTGATCGGGCCGAAGCGCTATGACGCGCCGTGGAAGGACATCGAGGCGCAAGGCTGGATCGCACCGGCGGAGTGCATCGAGGTGCGGGTGACGATGACCGACAACGAGCGGATGCTGTACGCCGTCGCCGAACCCGACGAACGCTACAAACTCTGTTCGACGGTGCATTCGAAGATCGCGGTGGTGAAGTCGATTCTTGAAAAACACAAGGGCGACCAGACCCTGGTGATCGGCGCATACCTCGACCAGCTCGACGAGCTCGGACTGGAACTCAACGCGCCGGTGATCCAGGGCTCGACCAAGACTGCCGAGCGGGAGGCGCTGTACGACGAGTTCCGCCGGGGCGAGATCCCGACGCTCGTCGTGTCCAAGGTCGCCAATTTCTCCATCGACCTACCGGAAGCCAATGTGGCCGTACAGGTTTCGGGGACCTTCGGATCGCGCCAGGAAGAGGCGCAACGGCTGGGCCGCCTGCTGCGGCCGAAGGCTGACGGCGGCGGTGCGATCTTCTATTCGGTGGTGTCGCGCGACAGCCTGGACGCCGACTACGCCGCACACCGCCAGCGCTTCCTGGCCGAACAGGGCTACGGCTACATCATCAAGGACGCCGACGACCTGCTCGGCCCCGCGATATGACTGTTCGGCGGGTCATGCCGATCCTCAGCGTGCCGGACCTGGAGGCGGCCCGCGAGGCATACGTGCGAGTTCTGGGACTGCGAGAGGTGATGAACCTCGGCTGGATTGTCACGCTGGCCGACGACGAACTCCGCCACCAGGTCAGCTTGATGACAAAGGACGCGACGGCGCCGGTCAATCCGAACATCTCGATCGAGGTCGACGACGTCGACGCCGCCTACGAAGCCGCCGTGGCTGCCGGGCTGACAATCGTGCATCCCCTCAGCGACGAGGACTGGGGCGTTCGCCGATTCTTCTTCACCGACCCCTCTGGCTACGTCATCAACGTACTCAGTCACCAACGCTGACGAGCGTGCGGTCTTGTACACCCAGCCCGGCGTTGGTGTCGCGTACAACGCTGCGCGCTCGGCGAAACTAGACGTGCGGCCCAACGGCTTTCGCGACGGTCAGCAGGACCACCGAGTCCTCGAGTGCATGCAGTCCATGCCGCGTCGTCGGGATGACGATGTGATCGCCGGGTGAGCCCTCCCAGCCCGCCGTTGCGTTCGTGACGCGGACTCTGCCCTGAAACACCTGCAACGTCGCTTCGCCCGGGCTGTCGTGCTCGTCAAGGCCGCTACCGGCCTTCAGTGCGATCAGGGTTTGGCGCAGCGAATGCTCGTGACCGCCGTAGACGGTGTGTGAGCTGCGGCCACTGCTGGCCGCGCGTGCCGTTTCGAGATGCTCACGCGCGAGCGCGGTGAGAGAAACCTTGTTCATACCCGGCCTCCTTCGTCAGACGATCGGACATGCAATCGAGTGTTTGAGCCATGGATCGTCTCGATCTTGGGCTGTTCGATCGAACCATGATCAACACCACCATTCTCGTCATCGGCAGCACCGGCAAGACCGGAACGCGCGTAGCGGATCAATTGCAATCTAAAGGAGTCTCCGTCAGGCACGGTTCGCGGAGCGCCGAGATCCCCTTCGACTGGGAGAATCCGCATACCTGGGCACCTGCGCTGGCCGGCGTCGACAAGGCCTACATCACCTACTACCCGGACCTGGCCGTGCCCGGCTCGGTCGAGGCCATCGGCATGCTCACCAAGGTCGCCGACGAAGCCGGGGTGCGGCATGTGGTGCTTCTGTCGGGCCGCAACGAAACCGAGGCCGAGCGCGCCGAGGACGTCGTCAGAGCGTCCGGTCTGGCCTGGACGATCGTGCGGTGCGCGTTCTTCGCGCAGAACTTCGATGAAGGTGCCTGGCTCGACGAGGTGCTCGCGGGCACCGTTTCGTTACCGGTCGACGACGCATTGGAACCGTTCGTGGACGTCGACGACATCGCCGACGTCGTGGTGGCCGCGCTGACCGACGACCGCCACATCGGGCAGCTCTACGAACTGACCGGACCGCGACTGCTGAGCTTCCGCGATGCGGTGGCGTCCGGGGTGTGGATGCCTATCGCGCGATGAACAGATAGCCTCGTGACCCATGACACGAAGAATCGCCGCAGCGGCGATCACAGGGACGGTCATCGCATTTGGCGCGTTGGGTCTTGCGGCCCAGGCGAACGCCGAACCCCCGCCCCCTCCCCCTGCGCCGGGAGAGCCGATTCCCCCAGGCCAGCCGATTATCGAGCCCGTCCCCGCAGGTGTGCCCGTTGGCGGCGACGTGATCGCGGCTCCGCCGCCGGTCGGGCCACCGATGGTGCCGGAGATCCAAGACCCGAAGTACGGGTCAGGCAACTCCAGCGGTCCGTTGGGATTTCTGAAGGATGCCTGGAATCAGGCCAATGACCCGTACAACTTCGCCGAGACGCCGGAAGGCCAGATGCCGGGCGGCGCGCCGCCGCCCCCTGGCGCCGGTCCGCCACCGCAGCTGCCACCCGGATTCAAATCGCTGAACGCACCGGGATCCGAGGCCCCGCCGAGCGCGGAGACACCGGGCGGCGGTCCGCCGCTGCCCGAGGGCTACTACCCGCTGACCGGTCCGCCGCCACCCGGGTACTTCGACGGAGCGCCGCCGCCGGCTCCCGGAACGGTACCGATCACGCCGATCCCATAGCGGCTAGCTCAGTTCCGGGATCACCTTCTGCTCGAACAGTTCGATGCCGGAGCGGTCGTAGGCCGCCTCGGGGAAGTAGAGGATCGCGTAGGTGCAGCCGAGGTCGCGCATCCGCTTGAGCCTGTCGACGGCCTGCTCGGCTGTGCAGCCGAGCGAATCGGGCGACTTCGCCGTGCCGAGCATGGAGTCGACGGCTTTCTCGTTCGCCACGCGGACCTGCCTCTCGCGAAGCCGGGCGATGCGGTCGGAGACGTCGGCCTCCGAATCGCCGATGACGGCGTTGAAGTTCGACGAGCGGACGATGGCGCCGTAGTCGGTGCCCACATTGCGACAGTGATCGGCCAGCACCTGCGACTTGTGTGCGAACACGTCGGGCTCTGAACTGAAGTTGGTGTACTGGGCATACTTCGCCGCGATCTTCAGCGTCACCTTCTCGCCGCCGCCCGCGATCCATAGTGGAGGACCGCCGTCCTGCAGCGGCTTCGGCGCGACGATGGCGTCGTCGACCTGGTAGTACTTGCCGTCCAGCGTGACTCGGCCGTCGCGCCACGCATCGCGCATGATCTGGACGCCCTCGTCGAGCCGGCCGAGCCGTTCGCCCGCCGAGGGGAAGCCGTACCCGTAGGCCTTCCACTCGTGCTCGTACCAGCCGCCGCCGATGCCCATCTGGACGCGGCCGCCGGAGATGATGTCGGCGGTGGCCGCCACCTTGGCCAGATAGACCGGGTTGCGATAGCCCATCGCCGTGCACATCTGGCCCAGCTTGATGCGCGACGTACTCGCCGCGTACGCCGACATCAGCGACCACGCCTCGTGCGTCGCCTCATCCGTCGGCACCGGCACGGTGTGGAAGTGGTCGTACACCCACAGCGAATCCCATGCGCCGTTGTCGGCGTAGGTGGCCAGCTCATGCATCACCGGCCAGTGGTTTTCGGTGGGAATGTCGACGAGATCAAGACGCCAGCCCTGCGGGATAAACAATCCGAAGTCCATGAGACTGCACTTTACGACCGCGACTAGCCTGGCGATCATGGCCCTATCCAAGGAAGAACGCGAACAGTTTCTGGCCGAACCGCACGTCGCGGCGCTGTCGGTGAGCGCTGGTGACAAGCGCGGCCCGCTGACCGTGCCCGTTTGGTATCAGTACAGTCCTGGCGGTGAGCCGTGGGTGCTCACCGGTGAAGGCTCCCGCAAGCATCGGCTCATCGAGACGCAGGGCGAGTTCACCCTGATGGTCGAGCGGGTGCAACCGTCTGTCCGCTATGTCGCGGTGGACGGGCCGGTCAGCCGCATCGAGCCTGCCACCGACGAATTGCTCGTAGAGGTGACGAAGCGCTACCTGCCGCCCGAAGCGGTCGAGCCCTATCTCGAGATGGCCCGCCGCGACCACGGCCCGTCGGTGATCATCCACATGAAGCCGGAGCACTGGCTGTCGTCTGACCTCGGAGCGTTCTGACGTGGGCTCGCGGCAGCTGTTGTTCCGGACCTTCTACCGGCTCGGATTCACGCCGTGGGACGGTCATCCGCTGCCGACCAGCTTGACGAACCTGATCGAGGGTGACCAGGCACCGTCCCCTGCGACAGCCCTCGACATCGGTTGCGGCACAGGCGACAACTCGATCTACCTGGCCAACCACGGCTGGCAGGTGACCGGCGTGGACTACGTGCAGAAGGCGGTCGACAAGGCGCGGGCGAAAGCATCGGCGAAAAACGTCGACATCCGCTTCCAGCAGGCCGACGTCACCCGCCTGTGCGAGGAGGGCATCGGATCGAACTTCGCGCTCATCGTCGACAACGGCTGCCTGCACGGGATGAACGACGAGGACCGCCACGACTATGTGCGGGAGGTGACGGCGGCTGCCGCGCCCGACGCCCGCCTCCTGCTCGTCGAGTTCATCCCCGGCGGGTCCTACGGGGTGCCGGGCATCGAGCCGTCGGACGTCGCGCAGCTTTTCGAGGGCCCGTGGACGCTACTGGCGTCGGGCAGCGAACCGGCCATGAACCACAACGGCAAGGACCCGGGCCGGTACTACCTGCTTGCGCGCGCGTCGTAGAGCGCGGCGACGGCCGGAATGCTCACCTTCAGGGCCGGATTGCGCGGGAGTTCGTCGACGACGGTGAACGCGACGGGCACGTTGTAGACCGGCAGCGACTGCCGGACCAGCTCCTTGAGCTCGTCGTCGGTCGGCACCGGCTCACCGGGCACGGTTTCGATGGCGGCGAACGGCACCTGGCCCAGGCGTGCATCAGGCACACCGACCACGCAGGCATCGCGTACCGCTGGGTGGGAAATCAACACTGCGCGAACGGTTTCCGGCAGGATCTTGAACCCGCCGCGATTGATGGCGCCGTCCGCCCTGCCGTGCAGCGTGACGAACCCGTCGTCGTCGATCGAGGCGATGTCGGTGGTGCGAATCCAGTCCGCACTGATCGCGGTGATCCTGGCTTCCAGCAGCCCGCGCTCACCGACACCCAGCTCGGCACCGGTGTCCGCATCGACGATGCGCAGACCGGTGTCCGGCAGCGCCCTGCCGACGCTGTTGCGCTTGGACGTACCGAACTCACGATCCATCTCCGGAGTCCACGCGCACAGGGAGCCTGCGAATTCGGTTGCGCCGTAGGCCAATTTGACCGGGATGCCGTAGCGAGCCTCGAATTCGTCGCGGGTCTCCGGGTCGAGCGGCCCCGACGCGCTGATCAAGAAGTCCAGCGAGGCCAGGTCTTGTTTTCCTACGTCGGCGTCGAGCAGCATGCGGATGACCGCGGGCTGCACGCCCGATCGCTTGATGCCGTGCGTCTTGACCGCGTTCACCCAGCCCTCGATGGAGAACCGCTCCAGGATGACGATCCGCCTGCCGTTGTAGGCACCCGCGATCAGTTGGCAGACCCCGATGCCGCCGAACTGCCAGTACGAGAACTCCGGCGGCGCACCAGGCGGGGCGGCCTCGCCACTGGTGACGCTGAAGACGGTCCGTTCGAGTACCTGCGTCTTGATCGACTGCCGTTTGGGTGGGCCGGTTGTCCCGCTGCTCAGAATCTGAAGCGCCACACCGGGTTCCGGCTCGGCATGACGACGGGACTGGTCGCGACGCTCCAGGTTCGCGACTGCGGCGACGGTCGGCGCGCGCATCGAAAGCGCGACACCTGCGCTGCCCGCCCGCTTGGCCGCGGCGACGACCTCGTCAGTCCAGTCCTCGGCGTCGGCGACGATGGCCGACAGCTCCAACTTCTCGATGTCGCGGCCGATCGCATCCGCGGATTGGAACGAGTAGATCATCGAGACTGTCCGGCCGGCCGCGATGAACCCCATGATCGCCGCGGCATGCGGGAGCCGGTTGCGGACCACCAGCCCGACCGGCGCATCGTCTGGCACCCCCGCTTCCCGCAACAGGGACGCGATGGCGTCGCCGTAGGCGGTCACGTCGTCGCCCGAGTACCACCGGCCCTGGTAGGAGATGCACTGCCCATCGCCGTAGCCGGCCAACCCTGCGGCGAACCTTTCGGTAAAGGGTTCGATCACGCCTCGACCATAGCCAAGGGTGTCGACGATCCCGCCGGTCAGATGCCAAGGGCCGCCATCGCGCCTTCTACCGTCGCCTTGCGGAGTTGGTCATAGGACGCGTCCGGAAACTGCAGGCAACAGTCCTGTAACCCACCGAATGCGATCACCGCGCGCGTCGACTGCCGCAACGTCGGCCTTCTGCCGAAAACCAGCCTGCACAGCCGCTCCCGCCAGGCGAGCATCGCGTCGATCAGGCCGAGGTCGGCCAGCGTCGTCAGCTCCGCCACGACGAGCACCAGGTCGGCGCGGTGCCTGAAGTGGAAATCGAAATAACCCTCGAGCAGTTCGCGGGGCGTGGCGCGCGCCGAACCCCGTTTGCGTTCATGCTCGGCGACGAAGGTCTCCCCTTCGTCGATCAACGGCTGCAGGATGCTGCGGACGAGTTCTTCCCGCGAGCTGAAGTGGTAGTAGAGCGCGGGCTTGGTGATTCCCAGCCGACCCGCGATGTCCTGCAGGCTGGTGCGCTGCATGCCCTTCTCCGTGAAGAGCTCGCGGGCGACATCCTGGATGCGCTGCCGGGTCTCCGACGGGGGCCTCGCCACGTAGCCACCCTAGCTTACTTAACGATCGGTAAGCTATCGGACATGCAGATCCTGATATCGGGGGCGAGCGTCGCAGGCCCCGTGCTGGCCTATTGGCTGACCCGTCATGGGTTCGACGTCACGGTCGTCGAACGCGCACCCACGCTTCGTAAGACAGGTGGGCACGCGGTCGACCTGTTCCGTCCTGCGATGGAGATATCCGAACGGATGGGGGTGCTGCCCCACATCGAGGACCATGCGACCGGCACCACGGTGCTGCGGGTGCACCGGTCGTGGGCATCGAAGCCGGCCCGCATCGACTACCTCAAGATCATCGGCGCAGTGTCCGATCGGCACGTCGAGATCATGCGCGACGACCTCAGCGAGATCTACTACGACGCGAGCCGCAACGACGTCGAGTACGTATTCGGCGACGAGATCACGACGATCAGCGACGACGGCGACGTAACGTTTCTGCACGGTGCGCCCAGAAAGTTCGACCTCATCGTCGGCGCCGACGGGCTGCACTCCGGGGTTCGCAGGATCGTGTTCGGCGAGGAAGTGCCCGAACGCTTCCTCGGCGGTTACCTGTCGGTGGTTTCGGTGCCGAAATCGCTTGCCCGCGATGGCGAAATGGACGGCTACTTCGAACCCGACCGGGTCGCGATGGTCTACACCGCCGACCACCTCGACGACGCACGTGCGGTGTTCATCTTCCGGCCGCGCACGCCGCTCGACTACGACCACCGCGATATTCCGCGCCAGCAGGACCAGCTGCGCGCCGCGTTCGGCGGGATCTCGGCACAGGTCGACCGCTGGCTGCAAGAGATCGAGCGGACGCCGACGTTCTACTTCGACGCCATCACGCAGTTGGAGTTGACCAGCTGGTCGCGAGGTCGTGTGACGCTGGTGGGCGACGCCGGCTACTGCCCCGGCCCCGCAGTCGGGAACAGCACCAGCCTCGCGGTCTACGGCGCTTACGTGCTGGCAGGCGAAATCGCCAAGGCGGGTGGCGATTACGCTGCGGCGTACGCCGCCTACGAACGCACGATGATGCCGTCCGTCGTCGGCAGCCGGTCCCTCGCCCGCGTCAACTCGAAGACGATCGTGCCCGGAAGTCGTTGGGGCGTACGAGCCCTCATCGGTGTCGCGCGCATGGTGTCCGTTCTGCCGCTCGGTGTGACCCAGACGCTCGCCAGACTCAACAGCAAGGGTGTCAGGCTCTACGACTCGATGCCGCTGCCCGAGTATCCCGCGAGCACCACGCTTTAGCTCCGGCAAAAGCCTAAACGTCTCACCCCTGTCTGGATACAGTGCAAGCCTCAAGGGTGGGAAGGACTGCATATGTCGAGGTGGTTGCGGGTCGTCTTCGGCGCGTTCGTGTTATCGGCTTGGTTGACCGTCGCGGTTTCGGGCGGCGTTGCCCACGCCGACGGCCCGGCATCGGCGGATGGCGAATCGTCCTCCCAGGTCGGACCCGGACGGCACGAGGCCAAGCCGGACGCCCCCCGCGCGTCGCAGTCCGATTCGCCGAGACGACCCGGTGGCCTGCTCCAGCGGCCGACGCGACATCGCGACTCCCCAGTCAGGGATCGCAAGCCCAGCCGCGTCGAGGCGAACGCGGACGACACCACGAGCACCAAACCGTCGCCCAGGAGATCGGCTTCGAAACCGGACGCACCGGACGCCGACGTGCCGAACGCGGACGCCGACGTGCCGAACGCGGGTGCCGCGGAGCCGTCGTCAACGCCGGAATCGGAACTCTCTGCGAAGCCCAAGCTGTGGCAGGTACCGCGCGCACTCCATAGCGACCGCCGAGTCGATTTGACCGTCGCGGCGGCGAAGCCCTTGAAAGCACTGAAGCCGACCACTGTCGCACCGCAGCGGGCCGTCACGCCCCGAGCACGGCCGTCGGTGCAGACACCTGACCTCAAGCCGGTGGCGGCGAACATTACGCCCGCGAATCCGCCGGCACCCGGTACATCGGCCGGTATCGACGCAATAAACGTCCCGCAGCTCGGCAGGCAGGCCACCGGGCTGATATCCGATGTCGGAGTGGTCGCGGCATCGATCGTTTACTCCGTCGCCGACACCGTCGCACAGGCTTTCGGCCCCAGCGACTTTGCCGGCGTGCCCTACGCGCTTGCCACAGCTTTGGCGAACACGGCCGCGGCCGCGAGCAGGGCCGTGATCGGCGCGCCGCTCGACGCAGACAGTCCAGGCCGGTTTCGGGTGACGTACGGGGTACTCGACGGGCTGTCTTTCTTCAATCCTCAGAAGTCGCCGCCCGGTGCAAATGACGATTCGATCAGCGTCACCGACGAGCATCCGCTGCCGATCATCCTGTTGAACGGGACGACGGCGACACAGGGAACCAACTGGGGAGTCGGAGCGCCGGTCCTGGCCAACGCCGGCTACAAGGTCTACACCTTCAACTACGGCAACGTGACGAACAGCCCCAACTCGCCGATCCAGGCGACGGGCGATATCAGGGAGTCTGCCGACGAGTTGGACGCTGAGATCGACAGAGTGCTCGAAGAGACCGGCGCCGAGAAAGTGATACTCGTCGGCCATTCGCAGGGCGGTGGCATCCTGCCCGCGTACTACATCAACAATGTCGAAGGCGGTGCCGACAAGGTGTCACAGGTCATCGGCATCGCCCCGAGCAATCACGGCACGGATTTCAACGGCCTGGTCGGCCTGTTGAACGTGCCGGTATTCGGCCCGCTGGTGATCGCGGTCACCAATATCATCGGGCCCGCTCTCATCCAGCAGACTGTGGGTTCGGATTTCCAGCAGGTGACCTACGGAGACCAAGACACCGACCCCCGCGTCATCTACACCAACATCATCACGCGCAACGATGAGATCGTCACCCCGTACACCCAGCAGGCCCTTGAGGGGGACAACGTCACCAATATCGTTCTGCAGGACCGGTATCCGGGCTATCCGGCCGGACATCTCGGCGTGGTGTTGAGCCCCCAGGTGTGGTCCACCGTTCTCGAAGAACTCGAAGCCAATCCCGAGGCGAACCCGCAGCTTCACCCGGACAGCGCCGAACTGGCTGCATAGCCGAAAGCCCCCGAAGGCACCTGTCGGTGCCCCGGGGGCTTTGCATCCGGGCGGGCTAGGAGGTCAGCGACGCCGGCGGGTTGAAGCGGTCACCGTAGCGGGCGGCCAGTTCCTTGGCGCGGGCGACGAAGGCTTCCTTGCCGGTACCGCCTGCACCCTGGTAGCCGACGATGAACTGCGCGCTGCCACCGGTGTACGGCGGGAAGCCGATGCCCATGATCGAGCCGATGTTGGCGTCGGCGGTCGACGTCAGCACGCCCTCGTCGAGGCACTTCTGGGTCTCCAGCGCCTCGGCGAACAGCATCCGGTCGATCATGTCCTGCAACGGCAACTCGGTCGAGCCGGACTTGAACGCCTCGGCCAGACCCGGCCACAGACCGGTGCGCTTGCCGTCGACGTATTCGTAGAAGCCGGCGCCCTTCAGCCGCGATGGCCGCTCGAGCTCGATCATCTTCTCGACGACCGCCTCGGCCGGATGCGGCGTGTAGGTGCCGCCTTCGTCCTCGACACCCTTGCGGGATGCGACGGCGATCTTGTGCATCAGCTCGAGGTTGAGTTCGTCGGACAGCTGCAGCGGCGGCGCGGGATAGCCGGCCTGGCTGCCCGCCTGCTCGATGCTGGCGGGCGCGACGCCTTCGCCGAGCATGGCGAGCGCCTCGTTGACGAACGTGCCGATGACGCGGCTGGTGAAGAACCCGCGGCTGTCGTTGACCACGATCGGGGTCTTGCCGATGGCCAGCGTGTAGTCGAACACCCGCGCCAGCGCTTCGTCGGATGTCTTCTCGCCCTTGATGATCTCGACCAGAGGCATCTTGTCGACCGGCGAGAAGAAGTGGATCCCGATGAAGTCCTCCTGGCGCTTCACGCCTGCCGCAAGACCGGTGATCGGCAGCGTGGAGGTGTTCGAGCCAAGCAGAGCGTTCGGCTCGACGATGTCCTCGATCTCACCGAACACCTTGTGCTTCAGCTCAACCGACTCGAACACGGCCTCGATGACGAAGTCGACACCCTTGAGGTCGGCAGCGTCGGCGGTCGGCGTGATGCGGGCCAGTAGCGCGTCGGAGCGCTCCTGCGTGGTCTTGCCCCGCTCGAGCGCCTTGGCTTCCAGCTTCTCCGAATAGCCCTTGCCCTTGTCCGCGGCTTCCTGCGACACGTCCTTGAGCACGACGTCGTATCCCGCCTTGGCCGAGACGTAGGCGATGCCAGCGCCCATCATGCCCGCGCCCAGCACGCCGATCTTCTTGATCTCCTGCTTGGCGATGCCGTCGGGCCGCGAGCCGCCCCCGTTGATGTGCTGAAGGTCGAAGAAGAACGCCTGGATCATGTTCTTGGCGACCTGACCGGTGACCAGATGCGTGAAGTAGCGGCTCTCGATGCGCGACGCGGTGTCGAAGTCGACCTGCGCGCCCTCGACGGCGGAGTCCAGGATGGCCCGCGGTGCAGGCATCGGCGCACCCTTGAGCTGCTTCTTCAGCAAGGCCGGGAATGACGGCAGGATGCCTGCCAGGCCTGGGCTGGACGGGGTGCCGCCGGGCATCTTGTAGCCCTTGGCATCCCACGGCTGCGTGTGTGCCTCGGGATTGTCCTTGAACTCCCTTATCCAGGCCTTAGCCCTCGGCACCAGTTCCTCGACCGTCGGCAGCACCTCGTCGACCAGTCCGATGTCGCGGGCCTTACCCGGCTTGAACCGGGTGCCCTGGCTGAGTACCTCCATGAACGCCTGCTGGATGCCGAACATCCGCACGCTGCGCGTGACGCCACCGGCGCCGGGCAGCAGGCCCAACGTCACCTCGGGGAAGCCGACGACCGCACCGGGTACGTCGGCGATGATGCGGTGGTGGGTGGCCAGGCAGATCTCCAGGCCACCGCCGAGCGCGGCGCCATTGATGGCGGCGACGACGGGCTTACCCAGCGTCTCCAGCGCGCGGAGGTCGCGCTTGATGCCCTCGACCTCGGCGAAGAACTCGCCCGCGTTTTCGGGGCCCGCCTGGATGATGGTGTTGAGGTCACCGCCGGCGAAGAAGGTCTTCTTGGCGCTGGTGATGACGACGCCGGTGATCGAATCCTTCTCGGCGACAAGACGTTCGACCGTCTTGTGCATGGACTCGCGGTAGTGCTCGTTCATCACGTTGGCCGAGCCGTTCGGGTCGTCCAGCGTCAGGGTGACGATGCCGTCGGCATCCTTGTCCCACTGAATGGTGTTGTCTGCCATTGCCTTAAACCCTCTCAATGATGGTCGCGACACCCATGCCGCCGCCGATGCACAGCGTGACGAGTGCGCGGCGCGCGTTGCGGCGCTCGAGCTCGTCGACCATGGTTCCGGTGATCATGGCGCCGGTGGCGCCGAGCGGGTGGCCCATCGCGATGGCGCCACCGTTGACATTGAGCTTCTCGTCGGGGATGTTGAGGTCCTTCTGGAACTTCAGCACCACAGAGGCGAAGGCCTCGTTCAGCTCGAACAGGTCGATGTCGTCGACCGTCAGGCCCGCGCGGTCGAGCACCTTCTTGGTGGCAGGCGTCGGGCCGGTGAGCATGATGACGGGGTCGGCGCCGCTGGTGGCGGTGGCGACGATGCGCGCGCGGGGGGTGAGATTTTGAGCCTTCCCCACCTTTTCTGAGCCCACGAGCACCAGTGCGGCGCCGTCGACGATGCCGGAGCTGTTGCCGCCGGTGTGGACGTGGTTGATCTTCTCGACGTAGTGGTACTTCTGCAGCGCCACATCGTCGAAGCCACCCATCGCGCCGACGCCGTCGAACGCGGTCTTCAGCTTGCCCAGGCCCTCCAGCGTGGTGTCGGCGCGCATGTGCTCGTCGTGGTCGAGGATGACCAGACCGTTCTGGTCCCTGACGGGAACGACGGACTTGGCGAAGTAGCCACCCGACCATGCGGCGGCGGCCTTCTCCTGGCTGCGCAGCGCGTAGCGGTCGACGTCCTCGCGGGAGAAGCCCTCGATGGTCGCGATCAGGTCGGCGCCGATGCCCTGCGGGACGAAGCCGATGCGGTAGTTGGTCTCGGGGTCGGTGGCCCATGCGCCGCCGTCGGAGCCCATCGGGACACGGCTCATCGACTCGACGCCGCCGGCAAGCACCAGGTCGTCCCAGCCGGAGCGGACCTTCTGCGCGGCGGTGTTGACGGCCTCGAGGCCGGACGCGCAGAAGCGGTTGAGCTGGAAGCCGCCGGTGGTCTCGGGCAGCTTGGCCACCAGCGCGGCGGTGCGGGCGATGTCGCCGCCCTGGTCGCCGACGGGCGAGACGACGCCGAGGATGACGTCGCTGATCAGGTTCTCGTCCAGGTCGGGAAAACGGACGCGGAGCTCGTCGATCAGTCCGACGACGAGGTTGACCGGCTTGACCTCGTTGAGGGCGCCGTTCTTGTTCTTACCGCGAGGCGTGCGAATGGCCTCGTAAATGAAGGCTTCTTCAGACATGAAGATAGTTCCTGTTCAGGTGGGGTTATTTGGGAGACCTGCCCGCATGGGCGGTTGTCCTCTACGCGCCAGCCTAACAGCCTCGGCCAACCTGTTGGTTGGGAGGTTCGTCACCCTCACCACGTTCGCGAGTGTTGTCAGGCGACGTCCAGTGAATCGAACTCCGCGAGTGTCGGGTAGTCGATGTAGCCGACGGGGCCAGGGGCGTAGAACGTCGCGGCGTCGGGTTCGTTGAGTTCGGCGCCCCGCATCAGGCGATCGATCAGGTCCGGGTTGGCGAGGTAGGCACGACCTACGGCGACTGCACCGACGACGTCCCAATCGACGAGGTTCTCGAGTTCGCAAAAGTTCGTCTCGACGCCGCGCGGAGTGTTGAGCACCAGCGTGCCGTCCCACAGCGAGCGGACGACGGCGAACGCGGGCTGCGTCGGCTCGATCACCAGGTGCAGGTATGCCAGGCCCAGCGACGCGATGCGGTTCAGCAGCGCCTCGTAGGCCGACTCCTCGTCGATCTCTCGCATATCGCCCGCGCTGTTTCCAGGCGAGATCCGCAGCCCGACCCGGCCCGCGCCGATCTCGTCGGCGACGGCGTCGACCACTTCGGCCGTCAACCGGGCGCGGTTGTCCGCCGAACCGCCGTATATGTCATCGCGGCGATTGGTCACATCCGAGAGGAACTCGTGCAGCAGATAGCCGTTCGCCGAATGGATCTCGACTCCGTCCATCCCGGCGTCGACGGCACGGCGGGCCGCGTCGCGGAAGTCGGAGACGATGTCGGGAATCTCATCGGTGCGCAGGGCGCGCGGCACCGGAAGCGGCTTCTTACCCGTCGGCGTGTGCGCGGTCATGTCGGCGGCGATCGCCGACGGCGCGACCGTTTCGCCGCCACCGATCTCGGGATGACCCATTCGGCCGACATGCCACAACTGCACGAACATGCGACTGCCCTCGGCATGCACGGCATCGGCGATCTCGGCCCACCGCCGCTGATGCCGATCGGTGAACATCCCCGGCGTATTCGGGTAGGCGCCATTGGCCGCCGCCGACACCGCCGTCGCCTCGCTGACGATCAGGCCTGCGGACGCGCGCTGCGCGTAGTAGAGCGCGGCCAACTCCGACGGCGTCGCATCGGACTCCGCGCGTGAGCGGGTCAGCGGGGCCATGAACAACCGATTGGCGGTCGAGACCTCGCCGATCATCGCGGGACGCAGCAGTGCCGAATTCTCGTCGAGGGTGAAGGCCATGCCGCTGACAGCGCACCGAGGCCCGTATTCATTCCTGGCATAGGCTCGGAGCCCATGACTGTGAAGCGGTTGCAGCCCTATGCGGTGACGATTTTCGCCGAGATGTCGGCGCTGGCCGCGCGCATCGGAGCGGTGAACCTCGGTCAGGGCTTCCCCGATGAGGACGGCCCGCCCGCGATGCTCAAGACAGCGGAGAACGCGATCGCCGACGGCGTCAACCAGTACCCGCCCGGCCTTGGCATCGCACCGCTGCGTGAAGCCATCGCCGCGCAACGCAAGCGGAACTTCGGCACCGAATACGACCCGGACACCGAGGTGCTCGTCACCGTCGGCGCCACCGAGGCGATCGCCGCGTCGGTCATCGGGCTCGTCGAGCCGGGCAGCGAGGTGCTACTGATCGAGCCGTTCTACGACTCCTATTCCCCCGTCATCGCAATGGCGGGATGTGAGCGCCGCGCGGTGCCGATGGTGG
The DNA here is from genome assembly GCA_902826815.1 of uncultured Mycobacteriaceae bacterium. Classification (GTDB taxonomy): domain Bacteria; phylum Actinomycetota; class Actinomycetes; order Mycobacteriales; family Mycobacteriaceae; genus Mycobacterium. The sequence goes on along the minus strand of CADEGF010000018.1, from coordinate 32,981 downwards.
CCGACGGCGGCGGCTTCGCGATCGACGTCGACGGTCTGCGCCGCGCGGTGACGCCGAAGACCAAGGCCCTGATGGTCAACTCTCCGCACAACCCGACCGGGATGGTGGCGTCGGACGCCGAACTCGCGGCGATCGCCAAGCTTGCGGTGGACGCCGACCTGCTGGTGATCACCGACGAGGTCTACGAGCATCTGGTGTTTGACGGCCGCCGCCACCTGCCGCTGGCCAACTACCCGGGGATGGCCGACCGGACGATCACCATCTCCAGCGCGGCCAAGATGTTCAACGTCACCGGGTGGAAGATCGGATGGGCTTGCGGCCCTGCGGATCTCATCAACGGCATCCGCGCGGCCAAGCAGTATCTGAGTTATGTCGGCGGCGCGCCGTTCCAACCCGCCGTCGCCCACGCATTGAATACCGAAGATGAGTGGGTGGCAGCGCTGCGGGACTCGTTGCAGGCCAAGCGCGACCGGCTGGGCACCGCGCTCGACGATCTGGGCTTCGAGGTGCACGACAGCTTCGGCACGTACTTCCTCTGCGCAGACCCGCGGCCGCTGGGCTACGAGGACAGCACGACGTTCTGCGCCGAGCTACCGGAGAAGGCGGGGGTAGCGGCCATTCCGATGTCGGCGTTCTGCGAATCGAGCGACAACGAGTGGAACCACTTGGCGCGCTTCGCCTTCTGCAAACGCGACGACACGCTCGACGAGGCCATCAGGCGACTGGCCGTGCTACGCAGCTAGCCCGCTGCTCGTTGGTGAAACTGACGACGAATTTCAGCGTTTTCCGTCGTCAGATTCACCAATGGCTAGAGCGAAGCCGCGACGGCCCACGGCGATTCGCGATCGGTGGTGTCCGACCGGTCGACGGGGCTCAGCACGACGTCGGTCGCGCCCGCATCGAGGTAGCTCTGCAACTTGCGCGCCACCGACTCGGCGGACCCGATCGCCGCGAGGTCGGCGGCGCTGGCCAGACCTTCCGGCGCGATCACCTTCTGATACCACGGAATCGTCTCGTAGAAGCTCAACGCCTCGGCGACGGCTCGACGTCCCTCTTCAACATCGTGGCGATGATGCGCGGAGCAGGCCTGCCTGCGTCCGCTGCGGCCTTCGCGATGGTCGGTTCGATGAACTCCGCGATCGTCCGCGGCCCGGCGAGATAGGGCATCGTGCCGTCGGCGAGCTCACCGTTGACGGCATCCGAATGGCCAGAGAGCACTATTGCAGTCGGCATATCGCGACCAACAGGGCCGCGCGCCAGGCCATTCCTGAAGCCGGCCATCCGCTCCGGCTGATTCCAATGCTTGCGCGTTGAGTGTCAGTCGGCGATCTGTGCGACCCGCTGGCGCAGACTCTCGGTCGCGACGTCGAGCACCTGCTTCTTGGCCCGCTTGATCAGGAAGGCGGGCACCGGCGCGCCCAGCTCCAAGATGATGTCGAAGCGCACCCGCGTCCGGTCTTCGCCTTCGGGTGTGAGGTTGTACTCGCCGTGCAGTCCCCGCTGCTGGAAGGTCTCAGAGGAGTCCCACACCATCCAGCGATCACCCCAGTGGTACTCGAGGATCTCCTTGTCGGTGACCCCCATGATCTTCAGCGTGACCTTGACGTGATGGGGCCTGCCGTCGGGGTGCCGGTCGAGAACTTCGGCCGTCTTGTGCAGAGACGACCAGGCCGGCACCGCCTCGATGTCGGCGAGGACGTCGAGGATCGTGTCGACTGGCGCGTCGAAGACGATCTCCCGCGAGGCTCGAACGGCCATGTCGGCAAATGTAATCCTCTTGTCGCGCACGCGTCCGCCGACTCGCGAGTCACCACCCGATTTCGTCGAGTTCCGTGGTGCCCTTCGGCGGTGCGCCGACCGGTCCCGATGGAGTCCGCGAAAATCGCGGTGCGGGCGCAGCCTGTTCGACACCGTCGTTCTCCATCACCGTGGAACGGGCTCTGAGGTGCTCGTTTTCCGCGGCCTCGGTCCACGTCAGGACCGGCGTCACGCATGCGTCGGTACCCGCGAAGACGTCGGCCCACTCGTCTCGCGTCCTGCTCGCGAACCGCTCTGTGAAGATCTTGTGCATGTCCGGGTAGGCGCCGATCTCAAACTGGCTTGGCACCTCGTCAGCGGACAAACCCAGGCCTGCCAGCAATTGCGCGAAGAACTGCGGCTCGATCGCGCCGACGGCCATGCACCTGCCGTCGGAGCACTCGTATGTGCGGTAGAACGGTGCGCCACCGTCGAGCAGGAACGACTCGCGCTCGTCTGAAAGCGAGCCGGTCTGCTTCATCGTCCACATCATCTGCGCCAGGATGCTGACGCCGTCCACCATCGCCGCGTCGATCACCTGACCCTGGCCCGATTTCTCCCGTTCGTACAGCGCTGCGACGATGCCGACGAGAACGAACATCGACCCGCCGCCGAAGTCGGCGACCAGGTTCAGCGGTGCCACCGGCGGCCGGTCGCGGTAGCCGATCGCGGACAGCGCACCGGTCTGCGAGAGGTAATTGATGTCATGGCCGGCGGTCATCGCGAGCGGACCGTCCTGACCCCACCCGGTGATGCGGGCGAAGATCAGCCGCGGGTTGACCGCCGCGCAGTCAGCCGGCCCGATGCCGAGCCGTTCGCAGGTACCTGGACGAAAGCAGTCGAGTAGCACGTCGGCCTTGGCCGCCAGATCGAGCAGAAGCTGCGGCTGGTTCTTGACGTCCATGTCGACGATCCGCTTACCGCGGTGCAGCAGGTCGACGTCCTCGGCTGGCATCGTCAGACCGCCTGGTCGACGCACGCGCACCACGTCGGCGCCCAAGTCGGCCAGCATCATCGCCGCATGCGGCCCTGGACCGATACCGCCGAGCTCGATCACTTTCACGCCTGCCAGGGGTCCCGTGTTGGTCACGAATGCAACGTATCTCAGCGTGTGAGCCAGCTCGCCTGACGCTTCTGCTAATTAGCCCGCCTTCGGCTGGTGTGCGTCCTATCCTCTGGGCAATTGGGGGCGAGCCCAATGGATCGGTGGTCTTCGAGATGACGGCGGGCGTGGCGTGCGGGTCGTGCGGCACAGGCCTGCGGGCGAACGCGAAGTTCTGCGATGAATGCGGCGCGCCGACCCGCGCATCGATCGACTCCCCGCAGTACAAGCAGGTGACACTCCTATTCGCCGATGTGGTGCGGTCGACGGACATCGCAGCCGCCCTCGACGTCGAGCGCTTGCGCGAGATCATGACCGAGCTCCTGGAGCGAGCTGCGGCAGTCGTCGAGCGCTTCGGCGGGACCGTGGAATACCACGGCGACGGCGTGATGGCCCTATTTGGTGCTCCAGTTGCGTTGGAGGATCATGCTTTTCGGGCTTGCCTTGCGGCGCTGGCCATCCAGGAGGATGCGAAACAGCTGGCCGCCGAGGTACAGAGCCGCGACGCCGTTGCGCTGCAGTTGCGGGTTGGCCTGAACTCGGGTCGGGTGATCGCAGGCGAGATCGGTTCGGGATCGCTGGGGTACGCCGCGATGGGCGAGCCAGTCGGTTTCGCGCAGCGGATGGAATCGGCGGCGCCGCCGGGCGGAGTGATGCTCTCGGAGTCGACGGCCCAGCTCGTCGAGCACAACGCAGTGCTGGCCGAGCCGGAGTGGGTGCGGATCAAGGGCGCCGACGAACCGGTGACCGCCCGCCGGCTGCTGGCGATCAACCCGCCGGACGGCATGGTCGGACGCGTCGAGGCGGCATTGGTCGGCCGGCGATGGGAGTTGGCTGCGCTCGACGCCATCGTCGAGCGTGCCGTCGGCGGCCGCGGCGGCGTCGTGACAGTTGTGGGACCGCCGGGCATCGGCAAGAGCCGGGTCGCTCGCGAAGCCGCCGCGCTTGCCGCCGACCGCGGGGTCCAGGTCTTCTGGACGTTCTGTGAGTCACATGCCCGCGACGTCCCGTTTCATGCGGTGACACAGTTGCTTCGCGCGGGCAGTGGAGTATCGGATCTCGACGACGATTCGGCTCGCCGACGGTTGCGAGAGACTGTGCCGCTCGATGCCGATCCGCAGGATCTGCTGCTACTTGATGACCTTCTCGGCATCCTGGAACCGGAAAAACCTCTGCCCCAATTCGATCCGGACAAACGGCGACGCCGATTGACAGCGCTGATCAACACCACGTCGCTGGCGCGAACCGAGCCCGCGCTTTTCATCATCGAGGACGTGCACTGGATTGATGCGGTCAGCGAATCGATGCTCGCCGACTTCCTCACCGTAGTCGCCCGCACCCCGACAGTGGTGCTGATCACGGCCCGCCCCGAATATGAGGGAGCGCTGACCCGGGTCCGCGGCGCCCAGGCGATAGCGCTTGCCCCGCTGGGTGATTCAGACACCGTGACGCTGATCGAAGATCTGCTGGGGTCCGACTCCTCGGTCGGCGAACTGGTGAAGATCATCGCCGACCGGGCCGACGGAAACCCGTTCTTCGCCGGTGAGATAGTCCGCGAGCTCATCCAGCGCGGCGTGCTGACCGGTGATCACGGCCACTACATGTGTCACGCGGACATCGCCGAAATGCGCGTACCGGCCACGGTGCAAGCGGCGATCGAGGCACGCATCGACCGCCTTGCGGCACCTGCGAAGCGAACGTTGAACGCGGCGTCGGTGATTGGATCGCGCTTCAGCACCGAACTACTGACGGAGCTCGGCATCGATCCGGTCTTCGATGAGTTGGTCGCCACGCAACTCATCGATCAGATGCGGTTCACACCGAACGTCGAGTACGCCTTCTGCCATCCGCTGATCCGCACCGTGGCCTACGAGTCACAGCTGAAATCCGACCGCGCCGAATCACATCGCCGCCTGGCCTCGGCGATCCAGCACGGTGATCCGGCTTCGGCAGAGGAGAACGCGGCCCTGATCGCTGAGCATCTGCAGAATGCCTGCGACGTGCATGCGGCCTTCGGCTGGCACATGCGCGCAGCCGCGTGGTTGACCGGCCGCGATCTCAACGCAGCCAGGCTCAGCTGGGACCGGGCGCTCGCGATCGCGGATGCACTCCCAGACGATGACCCCACCCGGCTGCCGATGCGCATCGCCCCGCGGACGATGTTGTGCGTCACCGATTGGCAGGCCCGACCGGTGCAGAAAGGCTGGGGCCGGTTCGCGGAGCTGCGGGAGTTGTGCGGCGCCGCCGGCGACAAGGTCTCCCTGGCCATCGGCATGACCGGGCTGGCAACCGAACTGCTCTACTCCGGACGTCCGGGTGAGGGTTCCCGGCTGGTATCCGAACAGATGGCGCTGCTCGAGTCGATCGGCGACCCCGCGTTAACCGTCGGCCTGTCGTTCCCAGCGTTCGCCAACTGGTTCAATTCCGGCGACTTCGGCGAGATTCTGCGGTGGTCCCAGCGCGTTATCGACCTGGCTGACGGCGACCCCGTACTCGGCGCAGGCTTCGGTATCGGGTCGCCGCTGGCGATCGCGCTGGCGTTTCGCGGCATTGCCCGGTTCTGGTTTGGTCACGACGGGTGGCATCAGGACTTCGACGACGCCATCGAGATCGCCGGACACAGCGATCCGAGCACCTTCGCCCTCGTCATCGCCTGGACTTTCGCCTCAGTGATCTACGGGGTCATTCAAGCCGATGACTCCACGTTGCGCCCGTTCGAAGAGGCGATGCTGAGGGCCGAGGAACTGGGAAACGATTTCGGGCGCGCAGGCGCACATTTCGCGCTGGGTACGGCGCTGCTGTATCGGCCCACCGCCGTCGACCGTCGTCGCGGGATGGAGATGATGATCCACGCCCGCGACGTGTTGCTGCCGGAGCATGCGCCTTCGCTCGTCCCGGTTGCGCACGTGTGGGTCGCCAGGGAGATGGCCGGCAGCGGTGACCGGGACGGGGCCATTTCGGTGATGCGTCAGGCCGTCAGCGAGCTGCATCAGGCAGGGCGGATCGGGTGGGACATTTGCAGCACAAGCGTTTTCGTGGAGACACTCCTCGAGCGTGGCGGTAATGGCGATTTGGCCGAGGCGCAGATCGAGATCGAGCGGATGGCGAACGCACAAACCGATCCCGCTTCGGCGGTGCTCGACATCACGCTGCTTCGGCTGCGTGCGCTGACAGCCCGCGCCCGCGGTGACGACGCCGACTACCAGGACTTGACGAGCCGCTATCGCGAAATGGCGGAATCCCTTGGCTTCGAGGGACACATCGACGCCGCCAAGGCGATGATCCAATGACGGCAGGCAAGCCGTGCGCAACGTGCGGCACGGCACTGCGGGAGAACGCCAAGTTCTGCGACGAGTGCGGTGCCGCTATTGCGACTTCGGCTGACACAGCGGAGTACAAGCAGGTGACGGTGCTGTTCGCCGATGTGGTGCGGTCGATGGACATCGCGGCAGCGGTGGGTCCGGAGCGGTTGCGAGAGATCATGGCCGAGCTGGTCGGCCGCGGCGCGGCGGTGGTGCAGCGCTATGGCGGCACGATGGAGAAGTTCACCGGTGACGGTTTGATGGCGTTGTTCGGCGCACCGGCGGCGCTGGAGGATCATGCGATCCGGGCATGCTTAGCGGCGCTGGACATCCAAGCCGAGGCCGGGCAGCTCGCCGCGAAGGCGCAGCGTCGTGACAACATCTCGCTGCGGCTGCGGGTCGGATTGAATTCGGGTCGCGTCGTCGCCGGTGAGATGGGTTCTGGTGTAACGGGTTACGCCGCGATCGGGGAGACCGTCGGATATGCGCAGCGCATGGAGTCTGTCGCTCCGCACGGCGGGGTGCTGCTCAGCGAGGCCACCGCGCAGTTGGTCGAGCGAACTGCGGTCCTCGAGGACACCGAGTTGGTGCACATCAAGGGCGCAGACCAACCGGTTCCGGTGCGTCAGCTCGTCGCGATCGCCCCGCGGGATCGCATCGTCGAGCGTGCGGACGCGAACCTGGTCGGTCGGAACTGGGAGATGGCGGTCCTCGACGCCATGGTGGATCGCGCAATCAAGGGTCGCGGCGGCGTCGTCAACGTGGTTGGCCCACCCGGGATCGGGAAGAGCCGGGCGGCACGAGAAGTCGCGGCACTGGCGGCTGCCCGCGGGATGGAGGTGTTTTGGGCCTTTTGCGAATCCCACGCCAGCGATATCCCCTTCCACGCGGTAGCGCGGCTGCTGCGCACTGCCACCGGCATCGCTGACCTCGATGGCGAAACCGCACGGGTCCGGCTGAGGGCGCAGCTCCCCGACGCCCACCCACCGGATCTGCTCCTGCTCGATGACTTGCTCGGCGTCGCCGACCCGGAAGTACCGCTGCCCCAAATCGACCCGGACGCCCGACGACGCCGGCTCACTGGACTGATCAACACTGCGTCACTGGCACGCACCACACCCGCGCTCTTGATCATCGAGGATGTGCACTGGATCGATGCCGTAAGCGAGTCGATGCTCGCCGACTTCCTCACCGTCATTCCGCAAACGCCGTCAATGGTGCTGGTCACATCCCGTCCGGAATATCCGGGTACGTTGACGCGGGTACATGGATCTCAAACTATAGCCCTTGCCCCACTTGGCGATTCGGATATCGTGGCGCTGCTCGGCGACCTGCTGGGTACAGATCCCTCGGTCCGCGAGCTGACAGCGATCATCGCCGCCCGGGCCGCAGGGAATCCGTTCTTCGCCGAGGAGATGGTGCGCGAGTTGGTGCAGCGCGGGGTGCTGACCGGCCAGCGTGGCAGGTACACATGTCGAGCGGATCTCGCCGAATTGAGCGTGCCCGCGACGGTGGAGGCAGCCATCAAGGCGCGGATCGATCGCCTGAGCCTCTCGGCCAAGAGCACGTTGACCGCGGCGTCGGTGATCGGCGCACACTTCGGGGCTGAGATGCTCACCGCTCTGGGTGTCGAGGCGGTATTCGACGAATTGCTGGATGCGGAACTGATCGACCAGGTGCGGTTCATCGCAAATGCCGAGTACGCCTTCCACCATCCGCTGATCCGCGCGGTGGCCTATGAATCGCAGCTGAAATCCGATCGCGCCAAGTGGCATCGGCGCCTGGCGGCATTGATCGAGGACCGTGCGGCCGAGTCGGTGGAGGAGAACGCTGCCCAGATAGCCGAGCATCTCCACGCCGCAGGCGAACTGCACGAGGCCTATCGCTGGCACATGCGCGCAGGCGCGTGGTCAACCATCCGTGATCTCGCCTCAGCCAGGACCGGCTGGGAGAGAGCCCGTGCGATCGCTGACGAACTGCCCGCCGAGGATCCCGATCAGCTTTTGATGCGAATCGCGCCACGCAGAATGCTGTGCGTCACCGATTGGCAGGCACTGGCGATCGAGGAAAGCCGCGGTCACTTCGAGGAGTTGCGGGAACTGTGCGCGGAAGCCGGGGACAAGGTCTCGCTGGCCATCGGAATGAGCGGGCTCGCAACGGAACTCCTCTATGCCGGGCGTGCTCGCGAGGCGGCACGGCTGGTGTCTGAACAGATGGCGCTGCTCGAGTCGATCGGTGACCCCACCATGACCGTCGGATTGGCGTTCGTCGCGCTGGCCGCCTGGTTCGACGTCGGTGACGTCGAGTCGGTGTTGCGGTGGTCGCAGATCGTCATCGACATGACCGACGGCGACGCCGTAATGGGCGCCGACTTCGGCGTCGGATCACCGCTGGCGACCGCGTTGGCATTTCGCGGCATTGCCAGATGGTGGCTCGGCCGTAACGGATGGCGGGAGGATCTCGACGACGCCGTCACGATGGCGCGACGTAGTGATCCGGCAACCCTCGCCGTCGTCGTCACCTGGGCCTATGGCATGGGCATCGCCTACGGGGTGGTTCCGGTCGACGACGCCGCGATGCGCGCGATCGAGGAGGCCAGGCATTCCGCCGAGCGGGCGGGTAACGATTACGCATTGAGCCTGGCGAACTACTGTTTGAGCTTCGCTTTGCTGAACGATCCCGCCGCGGCCGACCGGCAACGCGGGCTGGAACTGATGGAGCAGGCCCTCGACACCTGGCGCAAGCGCGCTCCGTACCACATCCCGATGGCCCAGGGGTGGGTAGCGCGTGAGAAGGCCAGGCGCGGCGACCGTGATGCTGCCATCCCGGCGATGCGCGACGCCGCCGATGAGTTGCACCGGGCGGGACGACTCGGGTTCGCAGTCGGGGCCACCGGCCTCTTGGTACAGACGCTGATTGAGCGTGGCGAGAAGGACGACCTGACCGAGGCTGAAGCGGAGATCGACCGGATGAGTAGCCTGCGGGCCGAGCATGATTCGGCGCTGCTCGAGATCACGGTGCTGGGGCTGGGTGGACTTCTGGCCAGGGCCCGCGGCGATATGGATGCCGCGAGGGACTATTTTGCTCGCTACCTCGCAATGACGAGATCGCTTGGCTTCGCAGCGCTGCCTTGAAGCGAGAACACCCCCGGGCCTGCTCGTGTGTGAACTGACGGTTGCCCGAATCACGAGTCATCATCGCAGCACTCTTCCAACAATTCTCTGATGACTGCACTGAGCGTCGGTTGCGGACTGGCTTCGATGAACCTGCGATAACCATGCTCGTACGACCAGCGGACAGCCTGTTCGAATAGCACAGGTTGCCGCAGATTGGCGAACCAGTAGTCGCCATCGAGGATCGACGTGTCCAGCCTGGCGCCAGTCACCCCGGAGATGTAGGCGATATCGCCGATTCGCGGATGCAGCCCGGAAAGTGTCTCGCGCAGTGTCTCTCGCAGCGCTTCGACCTGGGTCGAATGCGAGGCGCAATCGATGGGATGCCGGGTGGCCGGCACATGCTTCCGCTCGCATTCGACCATCAGCTCGTCCAACGCCATTGCGTCCCCGGTAACCACGGTCGAAGACGGACCGTTCTGCGCGGCGACGGAAATCGATTGATGCCATCGCTCGATGAGCGAGAGAACCCGTTCGAGCGGCCAGCGGATCGAGACCATGCCACCGGCGCCGGCTATTGCCCTGATCGCCCGGCTACGCAACGTGATCACCTTGGCCGCGTCTCGCAACGAGAGGGCATCCGCGACGTAGGCGGCCGCGACTTCTCCGTGCGAATGCCCGAGGACGGCGTCAGGTTGGATTCCCAGGGCGCGCCATTGCGCGGCCAACGACACCATCCCCGCGAACAGCACAGGCTGCACCACATCGACCCGGTCGAGGCTCGGCGATCCAACCTCGCCTCGCACTGCATCGATCAGCGACCAGTCGAAGAACTCGGAGAACGCTGCGTCGCAAAGCCTCATCTCTTCAGCGAAGACGGGAGCAGATTCCAGCAATTCAAGCGCAATGCCTGCCCACTGGGCCCCCTGACCAGGAAATACGAGGACGGTTCCACCGGTGGTGGTGGCCTTTCCCGTCACCACCACCGGCGCAGGCACCCAGGAGTCGGCGGTCGCAAGCGCAAATCGCGGTGGCACCTGCTCGGTCGAATCTGTGCAGTGCTGGTGTCCGTCGGCACGGCTTCGATCGGCCATGCTTGAAATGGTGGCTCGCGATTGCCGCCGGGAGCGCAGTAGCCGACCACTGCAATCGCGCAGCGTGGACAGTTGGGTACTACCGATCGCCCTTACGGCGCGGTATCAGCGCGGCGAGTTCGTCGCGGCTGGTCGTCTCGGTCTTCATCATGGCCCGATAGACGTAGCTCTCGACTGTGCGCACGGAAAGAGTCAGCCGTTCGGCGATGGCGCGGTTGGACAGCCCCTCGCCGATGAGCATCACGATCTCGGTTTCGCGGTCGGTCAGGGGCAGCGCCTCAGTCGCCTGTCGGAGCGCAGGCGTGGCCGCGCCGGACTGTGCGGCCAGTGCGTCGGCACGTGTCGAGCAACCCAGCGCCGATCCACGCTTGTCCCGGCGACGGTAGGCAATCGCGGCGTGCGCCGCCGCGTCCATGGCGGCCACGAGATCGCCGATGCGCTCGAATTCTTCGGACAGCGCGGCCAATTCAGCGCCGCCACCGTGATGGAGTGCGGCGGCGAACCGCGCGGCAAGGCCAACCCGGGGTCCCTCGACGACCGACTCCAGCTCGGACAACCTGGCCGCACCCGACTGATACCCGAACTGGGTTGCGGTCTGCAGGCACATCACTTCTTCTGCGAATCTGCCTGCAGTTCTGGCCTTCTCGGCCACCGCACGCACAATCGCGATCCCTTCGCTGACTGCCCCCTGGCTTGCGGCGACCCAGGCCTTGGCGAGTCCATTTTCGAAGTCCAGCTGTCGAAACGCGCGCTGCACTCCTTCGAGGGCGTCGAGTGTCGCCGCGGCTTCGTCGCTCGAACCACGAATGGCGAGTGCTGTCGCATGCGCCACTCGATAGCGGTATCCCCAGCCGCCTGCATGCGACGCGGTGAGCCCGTGCGCGGCTTGCTGCAGCAACAGGCACGCATTCTGGATGTCGCCCGCACCGAGGGCGGCGCGACCCGCGATCGCCGCGCCGAGCAGCCCTGCCGCACCAGGCAGCTCATCGGCCTGCCCGCGGATTCGGTGGGCCACCTCGACCGCGTCTGCGACCCGGCCCGCCAACAGCAGGGCGCTGACATGCGCGTCGGCGATGTTGAATCTCATCTGCGGGGCGTCGAGAGTGCGTGTCGCGACGTCATACCCTGCCGTCGCGACGTCTACGGCTTCTGCGGTCCGACCCGCATCCGCGGCGATCTGCGCGAGCGCCCAGGCCATCTCCGCGCCGACGACGGGAATATCTTCCAGTACAAGGCTTTTCGCAGCCTGCACAGAAGCCTGTGGCTGGTCCATTGCAAACCAATACACGGTCAGAAACGCATCGATGTACGTGCGGGCGTCCTGCGGTGCGCTGCCCGCCGCCTCATCGATGAGCGCCTTCGCTCGCACCGGATCACCAAGCGCCCAAAGCATATTGCTCGATCGGAGGAATGCGAACCTGGCCCGCTGCTGATCGGTCAACTCGCTCGTGCGGATGCCTGCGAGCACAGCCTCCGCCTCCTGCCCGTACCCGAGCCAGGACAACGCGTGCGCCCGGATGAAGCTCGGCTCGGGTCCGCCGCCCGCCTCCACCGCCGCCTCTGCGAGTCGGTCCGCGAGGGCGAGGTCGGCCAGCCAGACAGCGCCGTGCGCCGCCCGGGCGAGCAGGTCGGCGTCGGGTGCGAGGTCGGAGTCGAGGCTCAACGCCGCGCGGCGCACGACAACTCGAACGTCGTCGCGGTCATCGGAGGCCGCGAGTTCTCCAGCGACCAGGCCGCGCAGTCGTCGGAGCCTCGTCGGTGCCGTGCGCTTGCGGCGCACCTCCCCGTACAACGGATGCGCAACGCGGACGTCGATGCCACCGCCTGCCGGTTCGACCGTGATGAGACCGCGCACATCGGCTTCCTCGACGGCACCGGCGTCGGTGAGTCGCGACAGCGTCGCGAGCTCGATCGGTTCACCGACCGCCAGCACATCGAGGACGTCGCCGACCGCGGACGGCAGATCGCCGATGCGGGATTCGATCAGCTCCGTCAGGCCCGGCGGCAGGTGTGGATCGCCCGTCCATCGCCAGCTTTCGCGCTCGTGCGCGATTCGGCCGTCGGCGATCTCCTGTTCGACGATGTTCTGCAGGTACAGCGCATTGCCGTGCGTCAGCTTCCACAGCCGCGAAGCGGCGTCCGGTGCTACCGATCCCCCTAGGGCCGCGGAAAGCAACGCCGTGGTTTCGTCAGGCGGCAGCGGTTGGAGCTCGAGCCGATCGAAGCGGCCGAGGGTCCAAATCTCTTGTAGCGCAGCCGGAAGCGGTGCATCGTCGCGGACGGTGAGGATCACCTTCGCCGCGCCGCGCGAAACGATCTGATGCACGACGAACGTCGACAGATCGTCGAGTAGGTGCGCATCGTCGACTCCGATGACCACCTCTGCGTTCGACGGCGCCGCGGTCAGCGATTCGACGACACCCCGCAACAACGCGACGGTGTCGGTGACACCCGACGGCGCCCACGCGGCGAACGCGCCGAGCGGGATTGAGCGCGCCGACGACGCGCCGACGGTCCAACGGGTTTCCCGGCCTCGTGACGCGGCAGCCGACAGCGCCTCACGGGCGATCCGACTTTTTCCCACCCCCGCTGCGCCGCGTATCAGGATTCCGCCGACATCGGGCGACGAGATAGCCGCGCCGACGGCTCTCATCTCCGCGTTGCGGCCGGTCAGTGGCCATGACAGACGCACCCAACGAGCCTACGAGAGCCCGGGCCCTAGCGGCCTTTTTTGATTTTCAGCACCTGCTTGCGCAGCCCGTCGGTGGCCGACTCGAGCCCGCCCTTCATCGCCCGCTTCATCACGAAGCCGGGGATCGGCACTGCCGGGTCGACGGTGATCTCGAAGAGGACCTTGGTCTTGTCGCCGTCGGGCGTCAGCGTGTACTTGGCGTCCTGTGCCTTCAGCTGGCTCGAGCTCACCAGCGTCCAGCCGGCGGAGTTGTCCGTCCACTCGTACTGGACGACTTGTTCGTCGGAAATGCCCATGGTTTTCAGCTTGAGCTTGACCTGACCCGGCCTGCCGTTGTCGTCGGTGTCCAGGATCTCGGCACCCTGGTGCTGCGATGACCAGTCCGGCGCGGACTCGACGTCGGCGATGACGTCGAGGATCTCCTCCGGCGTCGCTTCGATGACGACCTCACGCGAATCGCTAATAGCCATAGCGCGACCCTAGTTGCCGCTGTTCCGCCGACACGCTTTATCGCCCGAAAAGGACAGTCACTCCGGCCACTTGTTGTCGAGGATGATCTCGACGAAATCGTCTCGGACGAACGTCGGGTCGTAGCGGGCGAGGACGTCGGCGTTGACATTGCCGAAGGTGCTGCGCGGCCGATGGACATTGCCGTCGGTGAACGCAGCAAGGATACGGCGCTTGAAATCGGGCCTCGGGTGAGCGGCCGTCACCGCGGCAAGCGCGCCCTCGGTCAGCTCGTCGCGCCCGATACCGAGCACGTCGGTCTCTACGCCTGCGGTGACGAGCGCGATCTCGGGATCGAGGAACTCGGGGATGCCCGGTGTCGTGTGCAGCGCAATGCTCAGCCACACCTTGCGCGCGGTAGCTTCGTCGGCGCCCCGCGCCAGCAGGAAGTCGCGTGCGGCGTTGGCCCCGTCGACCTCGAAGCGCGCCTGCGATTCGCGGTAACCCTGCGTCAGTCCGACATCATGAAACATGGCGCCGACATAGAGCAGTTCCAGGTCGGGATCGAGTCCGCGGCGCCGTCCCGCAAGTGCGCCGAAGAGAAAGACGCGGCGGGAATGGTCGAACAGCAGATCGTTCTCCACGTCACGGACGTATTCGGTGGTATCCCGCACCAGCGGGGTGTCGGGAATCGTGATCCCGGCGATGGTGTGTGTCATAGGACCAGTGTTGGCCCGCGGGCACCGCGTCGCCCATGTCCGATCCGCCATCCTTCCCACAGAAAGCGACATACGGTGGTGTCATGCCCACCGAGCACGTCGTCGCCGTCGTCGTCTTCGATGGCATGAAGCTGCTCGACGTCGCAGGCCCCACCGAGGTTTTCGCGGAGGCTAACCGGTTCGGTGCGTCATACCGGTTGGTGGTTGCATCCGTGGACGGAGCGGACGTGACGACTTCGATCGGAACGCGCTTCGCGGTGACCACGCGCATCGATGACATCGAATTGGCTGACACCGCAATAGTGTCCGGTGGCGACGAGTTGGTCGGCAGGCCGATCGACCCGGAGCTGGTCTCCGCGGTGCAGAGGCTCCGATCGCGCAGCCACCGGATGGCGTCGATCTGCACGGGCTCGTTCATTCTGGCGCGTGCGGGTCTGCTGGCAGGCCGCCGGGCGACCACACACTGGCGTCACACCCGACTGCTGGCGCGGGCGTACCCGGATGTGGTGGTCGAACCCGACGCGATCTTCGTTCGAGACGACGACCTGTACACATCGGCAGGCGTCTCGGCGGGCATTGACCTTGCACTGCACCTCGTCGAAGACGACCACGGTCCCGATCTGGTTCGTGAGGTGGCGCGCTCGCTTGTGGTGTTCCTCAACCGTTCCGGCGGCCAATCGCAATTCTCCGCCGCGGTTGAAGCGAGACCGCCCAAACGATCCGCACTGCGGGTGGTCACCGATGCCATCGCAGCCAACCCGGCCGAAGACCACAACGTCAAATCCCTTGCTTCCCAGGCATCTTTGAGTACGCGACAGCTCACCCGGCTGTTCCAGACCGAACTCGGCACCACGCCGGCGCGTTACGTCGAAGCGATACGGATCGACGCGGCACGGGCGGCGCTCGACGCAGGCAGGTCGGTAGCCGATGCCGCAAGGACCGCAGGCTTCGGCAGCCCCGAGACCCTGCGCAGGGTATTCGTCAGCGAGCTCGGAATCTCGCCGAGGGCCTACCGGGACCGGTTCCGGACAACGGCACGCGTTGATTCTTTGCGTTGAACATCGAGCTCGCTGGTGTCTGTAGGCTTCGAATCCATGAGCACAGATGTCGACCCCAACGTGCCCCCGAGCGGCACGGGTTGCGTTGAATGCGATGCCGCCGGGGGCTGGTGGGTGCATCTGCGACGGTGCGCGGCCTGCGGTCACATCGGCTGTTGCGACGACTCGATGGCGCGGCACGCCTCGGCGCACTGGCGCGAATCCGGTCATCCGATCATCCGTTCATTCGAGCCGGGCGAGGACTGGTTCTGGAACTACCAGACAAACGAGTATTACGACGGTCCCGAACTCGCGGCGCCCGACTGCCGACCCAGGGATGAGACCGTCCCCGGCCCCCGCGGCCGGGTGCCCAATGACTGGGCGGACCAGTTGCGTCGCCGCGACAGCTGAGTTCGCCCCGCGAGCGTGCGCGTCTGCGCACGACTCGCCGCAGAATTCTGTGCAACTGCGCACGCTCGCGGTGCAAGGCGTGCGTGAAAGCCGTTGCCGCCGGGTATTCCGTGGCGATGAACAAAGAGAAGCCCGACACCGCCGAAACAGATTCCGGGCCAGAGGGTGCGGACGACGACGTGGTGAGCGATCCGGCCAAAGATGCCGGCGGCAGCGGCGACTGGTCCGACGAGGGCGGCGCGACGCCTAGCGGCCCCGCGGACACCGGCGACCACACGCAGTAACTAGATCGACTCCGCGAGCCCCGACAGTGTCTCGGCGGCGGTGTATTTCGGAGTCCAGCCCAGCTGCGACTTCGCCTTGCTCGTGTCCATCACCGTCGACGTGCGGCCAGCGTGAAGCCACTCCAGTCCCGACGGAAGAAACGGCACGCGGGCGACGACTTCAGACGCTGCCGATACCACCAGACGTGGCACCGGCACCGGCCTGGCGCCGAGTGCGACACCGACATCTGACATCGACAGCACGCCCTCGGCTGCGAGGTTGTACGCACCAGGAGGTGCGGAAGTCGTTGCGGCCAGCACGATCGCGGCGGCCACGTCGTCGTGGTGAACGAGTTGCACGGGCGTGCCCGGATCCGGAAAGGGCGGCTTGAGAGCGGGCCATGCCCGTGACATTTTCCGCACCGCATCGGGAAGTCGGCTCCACGGCATCGCGTCGGCGAGCGCGGGCGCCTTCGGCCCGGCGACGATGCAGGGCCGCAGGACGAACACCTCGAGCTCGGAGCCCGAAGTGACCTCGACGAGGGTGGCCTCGCAAGCCGCTTTCTGCTCGGAGTAATAGTGCTCGGGCGAGCCCCTCGTCGGTACTTCCTCGGTGATGGGAAGAGGATTGTCGGAGTGGTATCCGTAGGCGGCGACCGACGAGGTGTAGACAAGCCGCCGGGGTCGATGGGCCGCCACCGTCGCCTCGAAGACGTTGCGAGTTCCGGCCAGGTTGACCCGAGCGCTGTCCTCTCGCGACCCCATGATGATGAATGCGAGGTGGACGACGATATCGGCGTCGGCGACCAGGGCATCCACGGCGGCGCGGTCGAGGATGTCGCCCTGCCGGTACTCGGTTTTGGTCCATCCCTGTTCGGACGGGTCGAAGGGCCTGCGGGCCATTCCGATGACACGCTCTACTTCGGGATCTCGGTCGAGGGCGCTGACCGCCGATATGCCGATGTCGCCCGTGGGCCCTGTGACTGCAACTGTCCACCCCATGCCCGGGTGGATGCCCGCTGGCGGCGCCCCGAAACACCGGGGGTCCCGCTATGAAACGTCGGCGAGGGCCTGCTTGGCGGCGTTGTAGCCGGGGATGAACGTGATGCCGGGCCCGCCGTGGCAGCCTGCGCTACCGAGATACAGGCCTTCGATGGGGATCGGCTGGTCGACATAGCCTTTCGGGCCGGGCCTGTTCGGCCCGATCTGGTCGGGATGGATCAGGCCGTGGCAGTAGTCGCCGCCCGGCGCCCCGAACATGGTGCCCATGTGCTTGGGCGTGAACGTGGTGTGCCGGATGATCAGGTCCTCGAAGTTCGGCGCCAGTTTGGTGATCTTGTCGATCACCCGCTGCCCCATCTCGACCTTCATATCGCCGTAGCTCGACTGGCTCTCCTCGACGGGAAACCACAGCGAGAACGCCGACGCCGCATGCTTGCCCTCCGGCGCCAGGCCCGGGTCGTTCACCGACGGAATCTGCAGGGCGATCGACGGGTCGGCGGGCACGATGCCGCGCCTGCAGTCCTCCCACTGCTGCTGCAGTTCCTCGGGTGTGCTGAAAATGCCGATGTTGGACTGCATTTCGGGATCGTTGAGCACCTCGTAGGGCGCCGCGAACTCCGGTATGCCGTCCAGCGCGAAATGCATCTGCAGGTAGCTTCCGCGATGGTCGGACCGGGAGAACCGTTCGCGAACGTCGGCGGGCACCGCGTTGGAGTCGACGAGGCCGTTCACGGTGACGTCGGGTGCGATACCCGAGACGACGATCGGCGCGGTGATCGTCGACCCGTCCTCGAGGCGAACCCCGGCGACCCGGCCGTCGGTCACCAGAATCTCGTCGACCTTGCTGCGCAGCCGTAGTTCGCCGCCGCCTGCGGTGAACAACTCCTGGAGGTGTCCGGTGAGCGCACCGATGCCGCCCCGCAGTTTCTTCACCAGCAACGCGTTCTCGTCGGGTACGGCGAACCCGTACGCAAGCGCCGCGGCCGTACCCGGTGTGGCGGGACCGCGATAGGTGGTGTTACAGGCCAGAAGCGACAGCATGCCGCGCAGCGCGCCGTTCTTCTCCTTGTCCGGAAGGTAGCGGTCGATCACATCGCAGACCGAGCCGAACAACATGTCGGTGATCGTCGAGCGCTCGAATTCGTTTGTCGCGCAGGCATACATCTCGTCGAGCGTCTTCGGCGGCTGCCCGGCGTCGAAGCGACCGAGCGCCCGCGTCGGCGCCTGACACCACGCCATCAGACCGGCCATCCCGTTGACGGCTTCCGCGCCGTGCGCCTCGTTGATGTGGGTGAGCAGCTTCATCGGGTCGGTGTAGTAGATCAGCGGTTCGTCGCCGACGCCGCGCAGCGATACCGACATGACGTCGAGATCCACCGTCGGCAGCGCGTCGAGGCCGAGTTCGCGGCTGACGGTGGCCGATGTCGGGACCTGCACCGAGCCGGCGATCTCGAACTTGAACCCGTCGAAAAGCTCTACCGTGGAAGCCATTCCGCCGGCGTACAGCTTGAAGTCCAGGCACAGCGTGCGAAGCCCGGCCTTCTGCATGAGTGCGGCTGCGGTCAATCCGTTGTGGCCCGCGCCGACGACGATCGCGTCAAAGTCCGCCATTCGCTGAGGCTGACACGGGGACAAAGTTTTGTCAATAATGACGAAACTTGGATTTACATGGTGTCGCCGATCCCCTGCTGCAAGGTCTTCAGCGCGGCTCGGCACAGCCGCTGCAACTCCGGAAGCGACCGGTTCTCCCCCAGCATCCACACCTCCATCGCGCCGAACACCGCCGCGGCGATGCACCGCGCCGTGACGGTGATCCGCATTCGGTCGTC
The DNA here is from genome assembly GCA_902826815.1 of uncultured Mycobacteriaceae bacterium. Classification (GTDB taxonomy): domain Bacteria; phylum Actinomycetota; class Actinomycetes; order Mycobacteriales; family Mycobacteriaceae; genus Mycobacterium. Next base: position 14,173 of record CADEGF010000018.1, on the reverse strand, counting down.
GGAGCCGGTTTTGGGCGGGTTGTCGCCGGCCAGGTGTTCCTCGATGACCTCGGCGAATTCAGTTTCGACCTGACGGATGTGCCGGACGATCCGACCCGGATCGAGTTCCTGTGCTCGCAAGGCCGGAATCTCGGCGACCGCCCAGTCGTCATACGGTCTGGCCAGGATCGCCGACTGGACGGATTCGATGATCGATTCGCCGGGAGACCGCTCTGCCAGCGCCGACCGGAACCACTGCAGGCCGACGTCATAGTCGGCGAACAGCAGATCGTGCTTGGACGCGAAGTGGCGGTAGAAGGTCCGCAGCGATACTCCGGCATCGGCGGCGATCTGCTCGGCCGACGTCTCCTCGACACCCTGGGCGAGGAACCGGACCACTGCCGCCTGACGCAACGCCTCCCGGGTGCGCTCGCTGCGCGCCGTCTGGGCAGGTCGGACCATGAGGCGTAAGTTACCCCACGGCGGTTATGTCAATATTGACAAAACTCAAATCGGCCGAGAGACTTCAAAAATGGTTGCCCTAATCGTGCACGCGATCCTCGGCACCGGGGTCATCGCGTTCGTCGTCAAATCGAATCCGGCCGTCTTCAGGCGCGTTGCGACAGGTCCGCAGCTGTCGAAGCTGGAGATCGCCTACTGGGCCATCGGAATCGTTTCGCTGCCGCTGTGCTGGTACTTCAACATCCGATACGTGTACGAGTACGCACCCAATCCGTTTATCGGCCAACCCAACTGGTCGGAGTTCATCGCGCTGGGATACGCCAATCCCGCATCTAGTTCACAGGTCCTCGACTACACCGTCATCAACGTGATCCTGTTGCCACTGTTCACCATCGTCGACGGATACCGGCGCGGGATTCGACGTCCGTGGTTGTTCTTTGTGTCCAGCCTGTTCACCAGCTGCGTGTTCGCCTTCGCCTTCTACTTCGCGACGATCGAGCGGCAGCGCAGGCACAAGCTGGCGACCTCGCCAACCGAGTTCGTGGTCTGACGCACGCCGGCGCAGCGGAGCCGCAGCCAGCCCGTCACGCGTCGTCGAATCCGAGGTACTCGACGAACTGACGTGACGTGATCACCGGCGCGAAGTATCGATTGATCCGCTCGAACGCGGCCTTTTCCTGGTCCGCCGTTTCGGCCCCGGTGGCATCGCCGATCACGATCGGCACGTAGCCGAAATCTCTTGCCGCTCGGGCATTCCCCTCGACACACCAGTCCAAGTGAGTGCCGGTGATGACGATGACTTCGATCCGTTTGCGGGTCAGCTCCAGCGGCAGTTGGGTCCCGATGAACGCCGACTGGAACGCAACCTCGAAGAACTCATTGTCGCCAGGCTCAGCAAGCTCGCGCAGTTCAGGGACGAGCTCGTTGTCCCACGCGATCTGCGCCGCGTCGGCGTCGTCGCCATCCGTCCACGCCGCGTACTGCACTTCGTCGAGCGCTGATTTCGGATAGTCGTCGCGGTACTCCGAATAGCCCACCCAGTTGAAGGACCGGAAGCTGTCGGACTTCCTGGCGGCCCGCACCGCGCGAACGGTGGCCTGCAGGCTGCCACGCTGGTCGTGGCGCTCGGCATACAGCTTGCCGCCGGGCGTGTAGACGCAGTTGTTCTGAGCGATCGACAGAAATGCGGCAGGCCGCGACAACAGCATGGGAAAGTCCAGCCGCTTCCAGTACGGAGCCAGTTCTGGAATGAGGTGTTCGTTGCTCATCGGGCTGCCCAGGCTTTCTCACCGTGCGGATGTCACCAAGGCCAACACTAACGCCCAAAGATCCGCACTGACATGGTCCGGCCTCGGCTTACAGTTGACGGATGATCGATGACGATCTGCGGCAACGCCGCCTCGAGATCATCCGCGAACACATGGACACCGAGGTGACCAAGGAATTCGATCGGACCCTGGCCACCTTCAACGGTCACCCGCGATACGAGATCATGCCGACGGGGCAGGTCTTCGACGGTGACGAGGAGGTCATGGGCTATTACCGCATGACCAGGACCGCGTTCCCGGATCAGCGCCACGACAACGTCCGCTATCACGTCACCGAGGACACGGTGATCGTCGAGTTCGATCTGCTGGGAACCAATCTCGGTGAGTTTTACGGGTTTCCGCCGACGGGTAAGGCGTTCCGCGTGCCGATCATCGCGGTGTTCTTCTTCGACGGAGACCGGATCGTCAACGAGCGCGTCTACTTCGACTCCGCGAGCCTGGTCACCCAGATCGGCCGCGGCGAAATACTGGCCCTGGTGGGAGATCAGTGAAGGTCCACCATCTCAACTGCGGCACCATGCACCCTGTCAGGGGACCGCAGTGCGTATGCCACGTCCTGCTGCTGGAAACCGATAACGGCCTCGTCCTCGTCGACTCCGGATTCGGTATCGACGACTGCGCCGACCCGAAGGGCCGAGTCGGCCCGGTCCGTTTCGTCACCCGACCACAATTTCAGGCCGGCGAAGCCGCAGCCAACCAGCTCGAGAACATGGGCTTTCGTCGTGACGACGTTCGCCACATCGTGCTGACCCACCTCGATACCGACCACGTCGGAGGGGCAGCTGATTTCCCGAATGCGAAGCTTCACATCACCTCAGCAGAAGCCCTTGCGGCGTTCGCCTCACCCACCCGCGCCGAGAAGGTCCGATACGGCCTACAACAGTGGGTGAAGGACCGCGACGTCGTCGAACACGATCCTGCGGGGGAAGCCTGGCGGGGCTTCGCGGCGGCCAAGGAACTCAACGACATCGCACCCGGCATCGTGCTCGTCTCGCTGCCCGGCCACTCCCGCGGCCATGCCTGCGTCGCCGTCGACGGCGGTCACCGCTGGGTATTGCATTGCGGCGACGCCTTCTATCACTACGGCTCCCTGGACGGCAGCCATGTGCCGCGCACTCTGTGGGCCATGGAAACCCTTGTGGCGTTCGATCGAAAGAAGATGTGGGACAACCACGCTCGCCTGTCGGAGCTGTATGCCAAGGCGGAACCGGACCTTTGCATCGTGCCCGCACACGACATCGAGCTGTTCGAACGTGCGAAGGCCACTTCGGATCACCCTGCTTAGGGCACCAACACCACCTTGCCGACGTTCTCGCGCGCAGCCAGAATCCGATGCGCCTCACCGGCGTTGGCGAACGGCACCGCCTCGTGGACGACCGGGACGGCGACGCCGTCGGCCAGTACTGAGGTGAGTGGGCCGATCCACGGCTCCAGCGTGCCCCTGTCGTCCCACAGCTTGAGCATGTTCAGCCCGATGACGGTCTTCGAATCCGACAACTGATTGACCAGGTTGAAGCCGCGGAGCATCGGCAGCAATTGCGGCAGAGCGGTCCGCAGCGAGCGCTTCTCACCCTGTTGCATGGCCGAAAAGCCGTACGCGACGATCCGACCACCCGGTCGGATGAGCCGATAGGAACGCTTCAGCGATTTTCCGCCCATCGCATCGAGCACGATGTCGTACGGCGGCAGCCCTTTCCACCAACCGTCCTGGCGGTAGTCGATGGTGCGATCGACCCCGTACTCGACGAGCCTCGCATGCTTTCCCGGCGAGGCCGTGCCGTGAATCTCGGCGCCCGCGGCCTTGGCCAACTGGATCGCCGCGATGCCGACACCGCCGGCCGCAGCATGGATCAGCACCCGCTCTCCGGCACGCAGCGAACCGTAGCCGTGCAACGCCGCCCACGCCGTTGAGTAGTTGACGGGTATCGCGGCGCCCTGCTCGAAGCTCAACGATTCCGGCAGCGGGATCGCGTCGACAGCGGCGATGTTGACGATCTCGGCATAGCCGCCGAAGCGTGTTCCACCGAAGACACGTTCGCCGACACGAGCGGGGTCGACGCCGTCGCCGACCGCCTCGATCGTGCCAGCGACCTCGTATCCGACGACGCAAGGCGGCTTGGGCGCATCGGGGTAGAGGCCAACGCGCGCAAGGTGATCGGCGAAGTTCACACCCGTGGCCCGCACCGCGACCCGCACCTGACCCTTCGGCGGTGGCGGCGGGTCCGGCCTCTCCTGAACCTTCAGCACGGAGATGTCACCGTGTTTGGTGATGACGACGGCGCGCATGCGGATCAGACGGTCGCGTCGGCCGGCTGCTGCGCGCGACTCCGCAGGCGGCCGACGACCGCGCCGAGAAGGTCGTAGTAGTGAGTGGGTGCCACCCGGGTCAGGATGTCGAAGAGATACGCATCGGGACCGACGAGGATGCGGGCCTTGCCGCTCTCGACACCCTTGTGGATGATCTCGGCGGCCTTATCAGGCTGAGTCATGGTGATGGCGGCGAACTCCTGCGCCATCTGCTCGTGGGTGCGGCCCCGCCCTTCGGGGTCCTTGCGGAACCGGGCGTTGCGCACGATGTTGGTGTCGATCCCGCCGGGATGCACGTTGATCGCCCTGACCCCGGTGCCGCGCAGCTCCTGACGGAGCGAGTCGGTGAAACCGCGGACGGCGAACTTCGCCGAGCAGTAGGCGCTTTGGTTGGGCATCCCGGCAAGGCCGAACACGCTGGAGGTGTTGACGATCGCACCGGAATCCTGCTCGACGAGAATCGGCAGGAACGCCCGCGTGCCGTTGACGACACCGTGAAAGTTGATGTCCCACAACCAGTTGTCGTCGTCGACGTCCGAGTCGAGAACACTGGATGAGACAGCGACGCCCGCGTTGTTGAACACCGCGCCCAGCGGGGCGGGTGCCCAGTCGCGCACCTCTGTTGCGAAGTCTCGCTGGGCGTCCGCGTCGCGGACGTCGAGCACCCGCGTCAGGCTCGGGCCGGACAGACCCGCTTCGGTCTCCTTCAGGCCGAGCTCGTCGATGTCGGTGAGTGCGACCGGGCAGCCGTGCGCCGAGAGCCGTTGCGCGAGTCCGCGCCCGATTCCCGACGCCGCGCCTGAGATGACGACGGTGCGGCCGCTGATTCTTGCTGTCTTGCTCATCGTTGTTCCCTCAGTTCGGTTTGGTTGGTGTGCGCCGAGGCGACGTGGTCGGTGATCAGGTTCATCAGGCGATCCCACGCCCCTGCCGGTAGGTCGTGGCCCATGCCGGGGATGGTCTCCAGCCGTGCGCCGGAGATGGCACAGGCCGTCGCCGTGCCTCCGGTCGGATTGACCATCCGGTCGCGGTCGCCGTGGATCACCAAGGTGGGCACGTCGATTCCGCCGAGCTCGCGTGTGCGATCGCCTGAGCGGAAGATGGCGGCGAGCTGACGCGGGGTGCCCGCACTCGTCGGATCGCGGTCCCAGCCGACGGCTGCCCGGTCGCGCACGCGGCGTTCGTCGAAGGGGAAGCCGTGTGATCCGATGTGACGGAAGATCGCGACGTCGCGCTCCATCGCCTCGTCGCGGGTACGCGGCGGCTTGGCCGTCGCCAACCGCCGCCATGTCGACATCGCGGGCCGTCCGATTCGCGGCGCACCGGTGGTGGACATGATCGACGTCAGCGTGCGCGCCCGGCCCGGATAGTGCGCGGCGACGGTCTGAGCGATCATGCCGCCCATCGAGATTCCGGCCAGATGGGCATCCTGGTAGCCGAGCACATCGAGCAGGCCGACGGTGTCGCGCGCCATGTCGCCGAGGTGGTACTGCCGCGGGTGGCTGCCGCCGCGCAGGATCGCGAGCGGCTTCGGCGCCGGGAAGTCCATGTGTGTGGACCGTCCGACGTCGCGGTTGTCGAACCGGGTGACGCGATAGCCGCGTGCGGCAAGTGCCGTCGCGAAGTCCGTCGGCCAGGAGCCGTGCAACTGTTGGCCCAGCCCGCCGATGAGCACGACCGGCGGATCATTCGGATCGCCGATCTGTTCGTAGCACAGTTCGATACCGCGGCCGACGTCGACGACAGTCTGTTCTTCGGTCATGCCGACACCTTCTCTGAGTTCCCGATCCTCACTCGTGCTCGTCTTCGGTTGACAACGGCGCGCCCGCCGTGTGCCGGTGCTGTGGCGACGCCACGCGAGTGATTGCGTTCGCCTGCGGCATACGTTGTACCGAACTCGAATTCGCGCAACAACGTCTTCAGTGTCACGTTCATCTCCATGTTGGCGAATGCGGCGCCGATACACCGGCGGATGCCCCCGCCGTAGGGAATCCAGGTGTGCGTATCGGGGTTGCCGCCGAGGAAGCGGTCCGGGTTGAACGCCTTGGGGTCGGCGAAGTTCCGCTCGGACGAGTGCGACATCGTGATGCTGGCGATGACGGCGTGGCCTTCGGGGATGACCCACTCGCCCAGCCGTATTCGTTCCCGGACGATCCTGATGGTGGCCTCCACCACGGGGCGGATGCGCTGCACTTCCCAGATCGTGGCCTGCAGCAGTTCGGTACCGCCTGCGTCGACCTCGGCGCTGAGCCTGGTCAGCAGCCGCGGATGCCTGCGCATCCGCTCGACAGCCCACGCCAGCGTCGTGGCCGTCGTCTCGTGGCCTGCCGACAGCAGGGTGAGGAGTTCGTCGGCGATATGGTCGTCGGAGATGGGCGAACCGTCCTCGTAGCGCGCCGACAGCATGAGCGCGAGCACGTCGTTGCGCTCGGAGAACGCGGGATCGTTGCGGGCCTCGGCGATGAGGTCGGCAATGATCTCGTCGTAGCGCCTGCGGTACCGCTGGACGCGTCCCCACGGGCTCCACGGGCCGAGGTCACGCTGAAAAGCCGCGGGCATCAATGCCATTCGCGACGCGAGCGGAATCATCGGTGGGAACAGCTCACGGAGCTCGTCGAAAGCACTGCCCTGTGCACCGAACACGGTACGAAGGATGGCGTTGAGGGTGATCCGCATCATCGGCTGCAGCGTCTCGAACTCCCGACCCTCGGGCCAGCTCGCGAGCTCGCGCATGACTTCTTCTTCGACGATCGCCTCGTAACCGACCATCCGCTTGCCGTGGAACGGCGGCACGAGCAGCTTCCGCCTGGCGCGATGCTCGTCGCCGTCCAGGCTGAACGTCGAGCCAGGACCGAGGACGGTGCCGAGGTTGGACGCCCGGCCGACGAGGTCGCTGCTGGTGGTGGACAGGTCCTTGATCAACGCCGGGTCACTGATGACGACGGTCTCCCCGAAGATCGGCAGGTTCATCGTGAACGCGTCCCCGAACCGGCGGCCGATCGCAGCGACCGCGCGATGGCGTGCGGTCAGGAATGCGATGCCCATCAGGGCCTTCGGAATCCGAGGCCCCGGTGGCAACCGCACGGGATCTGTCGTGGCCTCGCCCATATCGCCCCTCCGTGGTACTCCAAGGTACCGGCTACGGTACGCGAACGTACCGGCGACGACAACCCCCTTCTACATATGTGCAATAAAGCGTCTTTGTTGGTGCCGGCTCCGATGCGGCATGCTGGTCAGTTGTGACGCGCTGGTATCCGCTCGAACCCGCCGATGAGAATTTTCTCGCATCGGCGCCGCACGTCTTCACCTATCAGAAACGCTTCGCCGCGCCGCCCGCGAAGGTCTGGGAGTCGCTGATCTCTGACGAGTCGATCGCGGCCTGGGGCGCGACTCTCAAGAGCGTCACCTGGACGTCGCCGCGACCGTTCGGCGTCGGAACCACCCGGGAGGTCGCCCCGCCCGTCGGCCCGCGCATGCGGGAGCGCTACTTCCTCTGGGAGGAGGGACGGCGGCACTCGTTCGCGGTGTACGAGTCCACCGCGAATGTCTTCACGCGGTTCGCCGAGGACTACCTCGTCGAGCCCGACGGCGACGACACTCTGTTCACATGGGTACTCGCCCTTGAGCCGAGGGACAGATTGGCGCTACCGGTCAAGATCCTCGCGCCCGCCATCAAGGCCGCCTTCGGCAAGATGCCCAGCGACGGCCAACGCTATTGGGCGAAATACTCTAAGCGCGGATAGCGCGGATAGCGCGGCTTGTTTTCGTTTCGGGGCCCGCCGAACACCTAGTGCGCCCCGTGCCGCGGATCGAAGTTTGACAGAGGCGCAACGGGCGCTTCGACGGCGAAGTCGGTGTCGGAGAACGTGTATCGGTACCACGGCGCGTCACTGCAGCGGCCCAGCCGTGGCCGCAGATTGCTGAATGCGCGGTAGACGACCTTGTAGGACTGCCCGTTGTAGTGCTGGAGAATCTCCTTCCAGGTGCGAGGTGCCTCGTCAATCAAGGTCTCCATATCCGCGGTCAGTTCGTCCTCCGTCATGGTCACGACGTCCGGCGGCGGATCGCCGAGGACGAAGACCGTGCTCCGGTCGAAGTGCGAAGGCACGAACTTGGGACTGATCGGGATCGTGCAGTCCAGCCCGATCTTCGACGAGGTGCCCGGTGCGGCGTCCTCCGCGATCATCGGATCCACCGTCATCGTGTTGCCGCTCGGGATCGTCACGGTGTCCAGGTGCGGCATGTAGCGGAAGGCCATCGCGAACTGCACCGCGTTGTCGTCCCAGATGTCGACGTCGTCGTCGAAGACCATCGCAATCTTCGGCAACCCCTGTTTCGAGCAGGTCAGCATCACCCCGAGAGCCTGCATGGAGTCCCCCGCGCCGCGCGGCTTTATCTTCGCGTACGCGATGTTGGACAGTCCACCCAGCGGGGCACGGACCTCCTTCACGTCGATGCCTGCCATGGCGAGCCCGTTGTACAGGTCGGACTCGATCATCGGCAGCTGCAACATGTTGTCGGTGTACCAGGGGTGGTTTCCGCCGATCGTCGCGTGCTGAAAGATGCCGCCGTTGCGGAACGTCATCGCCTTGACGACCGCGCGATAGTTGGACTTGATACCACCGCCGTACATGCCGGTGAACTCGCCGTAGGGGCCTTCGTCGTGGGTCAGGCCTTCGGTCGCCATCAGCTCGCACTCGATCACGATCTCAGCGTTGGCGGGCACCAGCAGGTCGATAGTCTCGCACTTCACCAGCTTCGCGGGGTGACCGTAGAAGCTCCCGAGTACCTCGAAGTCGTCGGTGTTGGGCGGAACACCCGTCAGTGCGGCGACCTTGTCCACCAGCGGCCCGCCGAGCACGATCGCGAGTTCGAGGTTGTGCCCCTTGGCTTCTGCGGCCTGGGCGTGCAGCCGCGCGCGGTGCGACGTGCACGTCATGTCGAACATTTTCTCGTTGCGGGTGCGGAACATGCTCCGGTAGATGCCCCAGTCGTAGACACCGGTGTCGGGATGCTTCGTCACGACCAGGTTGTCGTTGGTGTAGGCGTGACCGTCGCGGTCATGGTGTAGGAACAGGGGTAGCCGGGTCAGATCGACGTCGTCGCCGGTGAGGATCACCTCCTTGCACGGCGCGGTGTCGACGATCTCAGGCTTGATGCGGCCCTTGCCGAGTTCGACCATCCTGCGGCCGGTTTCGCTCTTCTCACAGCCGAGCGCCCATGCGGTCTGATCCTGGTTGGAGTAGGCATTCGCCAGGAACTGGAACTCGCAGTCGGTCACCTTCTCCACCAGAACAGCGGTCAGCGGGTTCGCCTCCATCACCGACGGGAGCTCGTCGACCCGCTTCTCCTCGGTGATGCGGACCAACATGCCCGCCTTCTCCATTTCATCGACGAAGTCACTCAGGCTCTGCTGGGGCATGACAGGCCCTTCACTCGAATGCTGGTGCGGAGTCGCCGGTTTCGACGAAGTCGCGAAGGTGGTGCAGAAGTACGCCCCATGTGGTGTTGCATTTGCGGTAGTTGCCGTGCGTACCGGGCCACCCGGCGTGGGTATGCTCGAGCAACGTGCGGCCGTCGTCGGTTGGCGACAGCGAGAACGTCGCCGTCGTTCCGACGGAGTCCCCCGGCCCGCGCACACACCGCCACACCACCTGATTCGGCTCATCGGAAGAGATGACCTCCCAGGCGAATTCGGGATGGTCGACGAACGCGAAGACCCACGTGCTGCCCACCTCACCGGTTCCCTCGGCGCCCGGGTTGTGCCAGCCCTTCACCCCGTCGAGTGTCGTGAGCGCAGCGAACACCTTCTCAGGTGCGGCGTTGATCTTGATCTCATGGTCGATCTCAGGCACCGATCCTCCTACCTCGCATCGAGTTCCGGGAAGTCGTAGTCGCGCCAGCCGGGAACATCGGCAACCTCGACTACCCGGCCGCCGTGTTCCTCCGACGCAGGCCCGCACAGGTCGCCTGCCGTCTTCGCCACCGTGCCGTACGGGTACGTCGCGTCGATGCCGATCGCCGATCCGGTGCGGTGATCAGCGGGCAGCGACTCGTCTGCCGTCGGGTCCAGCGGGCCTCCGGGCAGGTTGTCGACGACGATGACGTCCTGCGCCGGCTGGGTGCGAAACGCCAACGCCCACTCGACCTGTTCCGAGTCGTGCACGTCGATGTCGGGGTCGACGACGATGACCGTCTTCGGTCGCAGGTTGCTGCCCATCGCTGCGAGAATCGCGCTGCGCGCCTCGCCCGCGTAGCGCGGCCGCATCGCGATGACCACGCGAAAGTAGACGCCGCCAGACGGCGGGATGGCCACCGCCGTCACCGTCGGGAACTGTTGACGGAACATGTCGTAGAACGACGCCTCGAACGACAACTGTTTGAGGATGTGATTCTCAGTCGTGGGCCTGCCGGTCAGAAGGGCCTGGAAGTACGCGCCGTTGCGATGGGTGATGGCAGTCGGCCGCACAACGGGTTTCGGTGACGCGGGCGTGTAATAGCCGGTGTACTCGCCCAGCGGCCCCTCGGCGACCGTCTGGGTGAAGTCGACCTCGAACTCGATGACGACCTCGGCGTGCGCAGGCACCGACACGTCGTTCGTCCGGCATTTGACGAGCTCGACGGCCGCGCCTCGCATGCCGCCCACAACCTCCCAGTCGTTGGTGTCCTCAGGGACCTGAATCGGGCATGTGTAGGCGATCATCGGGTCCACGCCGATGACCAGAGCGGCACGAAACGTCTTGTGCCCCATGCGTAATGCCTTGGCCTGGTTCTTGGCGAACCGGTGGCTGGGCGCAGCCATCAGCGACATCGTCTGCCTGTCGATGATCTCGCAGCGGTAGTGGCCGATGTCCGGAACGTCGGTCTCGGGGTCATGGCTGACCACGAATCCCGGTGTGATGTACGGGCCGCCGTCGTCGGGGCTGTAGCGCGGTACCGGCAGAATCGAAAGGTCGATGTCGTCGCCGACGATCACGTTCTCGTGCACCGGACCGTCGTCGACGTACGTCGGGGGGATACGGGTTTTCAGTCGCTCGACAATCTCGTCGAACGCACCGGCCTCGTCGCAGCCGTAGGCAAGCAGCGCCTTGGCGTTCGAGTTGTAGACACCGCCCACCAAGGGGAACTTCGTCCCGTTGTCGGTGAAGACGATGGCAGGCCCGGCAATCGCTGCACTCTTGCGCATGGCCTTGGCGACCTCGAGTTCGAGCGCGACGGCGCGATCGACGTCGATGAGCTCACCGTCGGCACGCAGCGCGTCGAGGAACTCGCGAAAGTCTCTGAACGGCACGATGCGATGCTCCATACTTTCTGCGTGGCGGTTGCTAGCAAATACAACAAGTACAGCGTTGAGCCGCCTGCGGCAAGGGTCAGCCTGCCCCAGTTCGCTGTCGCCGTCCACCAGACCGACGGCGTGGCGGCCGCCTGCGTATCGCTCCAGGACGAGTTCGACCTCGACGTCAATATCTTGTTGCTGGCGGCATACGTCGGCGCAGTAAGGGGCCAGAGCCTAGGCGCAGAGCAGATCGCCGGCGCGCGCGCTCTGGTAGATGCGTGGCACGCCGAGGTGGTGCGCTCACTGCGCGATGTTCGGCGCAAACTGAAGGCGGGACCGGCGCCAGCGCCGAGCGAGCGGACCGAGGAGGTGAGGAGCCAGGTGGCAAAGGCGGAGCTTGACGCCGAACTGGTGGAACTCGCCGCCCTCGATCGGTGGTCGAGCGAGCTCGAGGACGTATCCGACACCAGCTCCGCGGCGGAAACCATCATGGCCGGCATGATCGCCGCGATCGGCTCATACTCGCCCGATCCGATCACCGACAACGCGAGCCGCCTGCTGACCAAGATCGCCGCAGCGGCTTCCAGACAGGCCGGAGCGGTGTCATGAAGCGCGTAGTCATCGCGATCACCGGCGCGTCGGGTGCCATCTACGGCGTCCGAGCGCTCGAGTTGCTGCGCGATGTCCCAGACGTGGAGTCCCACGTCGTCCTGACCGCTTCCGCACATCGCACGATCGAACACGAAACCTCCTACAAACTCGACGAGGTACGTGCCTTTGCCGATCAGCTGTATAGCCCGCGCGATATCGGTGCCGCCATCGCATCGGGCTCGTTCGTCACCGCCGGGATGCTGGTCGCCCCCTGTTCGGTCAAGACCCTGAGCGGCATCGCGCACTGCTACGACGACAACCTCGTCGTCAGGGCGGCCGACGTGTGCCTGAAGGAGCGCCGCAGGGTGGTCCTGATGCTGCGGGAGACGCCATTGCATGCCGGCCACATCGACCTGATGGCTCAAGCGACCAAGAACGGGGCCATCATCATGCCGCCGGTACCGGCGTTCTACGCGCTGCCGTCGACACTCGACGATGTTGTGAATCAGACGGTGGCACGGGGGCTGGAGCTTCTCGACATCGCGATTCCGGGAGTAAAGCGATGGGACGGGCGGGCAGTGGCGCCCGACATCGACAGCTGGGTTCACGAATGAACGGACTGCACTAGCGCGCCGTATCAGTCCTGAAAATCGTTGGCGGTCAGCTCAATCGGCTCGCCATGCGGTGTGCGGTGTGCCGCTCGCGCCCATGCCGACCGGTAGCGCCCGAGATCTTCCTCGGACACCAGGCCTTTCTCGCGTAGTACCTGTTCGAGGGCTGCGAGCCAGTGCCGGTAAGCCACCTCACCGGTGTCGGCGGCGGCTATCTGAGCGGCGAGTGCGGAGGTCCATTCGTCGGCCGAGACGATGTGTCGGTCGCGCAGTATGCGCACCATCGCGAACGCGCGCGCCTCCCATGGCTCAGCGAAAGCAACCTCAGTCATTTCAGGCCCCTTCCAGATAGGGCTCGAATGCGTCGACGGAAACCTCGGTGCCCGGTTCTGCGTCGTCGCCCCAGAGTTCACTCCCTTCGAAGCGGACGGTGTACAGCCACTGGGGTTGTTCGCCGTCTCCCTGAACAACGCTGTCGGGGAACACGTTCGGTGCGTGCACATGCTCGACGACGCCGACATGCCCGCGCGTGTAGCGCGGCAGCCTCGTGTGATGTCGGGGGTGGATGTTGCGGGCGCGGACTTGCTCGCCCGGCGAGAAACGCGGCGCGGACGCGGCCGGACGGGTGTACAATCCGCGGGCCAGGACGCGAGGGACATCGGCGACGGTGAAGGCTGAACCGTGGTCGGACGAGTTGTCGCCGTCGCCGATCAGCCCGAAATCGTCGAGCAGCTTCTCGAGCTTGGCGAGCCAGAGTTGGTAGTAGGACCCGGTGACATAGGTCTGTGGCGGTAGCGACTCGATGGCGAACCGGCCGACGTCGATATTCCAGATGCCACGGGCGCTCATCGCCGTGTTCATGGCGTACACCCGGCCTTCCCACCGAGCGTGAAACACCGGCTCGTCGAGTTCGACGTGGATCGGGCCGTAGCCGTCCATCCCGCCGAGGTCGTGCACGCCGTCCATCAGGCGACCACCGGGACGGCGGTGCCGATCATGGCGTCCCGCCCGACCAGGTCGGCGAGTCGGTCCTCGGCCCAGCCGTCAGTCCCCGCCGGCCGCATCGGTAACACCAGATAACGCAGTTCGGCTGTCGAATCCCACACTCGAACCGCAGTTTCGGCCGGGAGGGTCAGTCCGAGCTCGGCGAGTACGGCGCGTGGTTCTTTGACGGCCCTCGACCGATATGCGGGTGACTTGTACCAGACCGGCGGCAGACCGAGCACGTCCCACGGATAGCACGAGCACAGCGTGCACACGACCATGTTGTGCACCTGTGGGGTGTTCTCCACGACGATCAGCTGGTCGCCGACGCGGCCCTGGTGGGTGAACGGGGCAATCGCCGTGGCGGCGTCGGCGAGCAGGTCGTGCCGGAAGGCCGGGTCGACCCAGGCCCGCGCCACGGCCCGGGCACCGATGTGCGGACCGATCGTCGTCTCGTGGGCTTCTACCAGGCGGTCCAGCGCCTCGCGTTCGACATATCCCGACTCGACGAGCAGAGATTCGAGGGCACGCACCCGAAGGTCGACATCCGAAAGCGGCGATCCGCCCCGATGATCGGCTGCGACCATGCGGCAAACATTACGGGAATGGTGGCCAGGGCCGGGATCGAACCTGTG
>CADEGF010000017.1:43575-107988 GCA_902826815.1 uncultured Mycobacteriaceae bacterium | reverse complement strand
CTAGGCGAGGGTCCGCGCATCGCCGAACGTCATGTCGGCGTTGCCGATCGACATGCAGGCGAACGCCTTCTTGGGCAGCCCGAGGGACGCGAGTTCCTCGGCGATCGGGTGATCGCCAAGCGTGATCGACGCACCGCCGATGCGGGCGTGCATGCCGGAGGTCACCTGCTCGGCTTCGGTTTCGCGGGTCGTGCCGTCGAGGTTGGTATAGGTGAGCAGTGACTGCGGGCGCGACGGCATCGGCACCGGCAGCCCGCGTCCGATCGCCATCTCGACGACGCGCGACCCGTCGACAGTGACATCGAACCCGAACGGGTTGCCGTCCCGAACGGTGAAGTCCGCCATGATCTTCGGGTAACCCCAGATCTGCCTGCCCGCCTCCAGCGTGAATGCCCCGTCGACAGCCATCCGGTGCACGAAGGTGCCCGCCTCGCCGAACGCCCGCAGGCCGCGCACGTCCGATCCGGGCGGCGCCACCATCACGCAGAACGAGAACTCGTTGTACTGCCCGAGGTCGCAGTCGACGAACCGGGTCAGCAGAAGGTTGACCACGGCGCGACCCGGCCTTAGCTCGAAGGCCCGCAGCCCGCTGTAGTCGATGACGCGCTGTGCGGCATCGGCGTCGACGGTGAACATCGCGCTGTGCACGTCGGCCTCGCGGACGCGGATCGGCATGGTCAGCACGGTGCCTGCGATGGTGAATTGGGACTTGGACAAACCCGCCATGCCCGTCACTGTAGTTCGGTTACTGCGGCAGTTGCGGCCCGATCTTGTGGGCGAGATCGACGGCGGCGTTGTCGGCGTCCTGTCCCATCAGGGCGAGAACCGCGACCTGCACGGTGTTCGAGCGACCGCCTGCGGGGAACTCGACCATGCCGCTGGCGAGGAACCGAATCCCGTCCGGGCCGGGGGTGCCGACCTCGGGGAAGCCCGCCTCGGGCGGCGGCAGCGTGCCGTTGACCGCCGTGCCCGGGTTGCCGATCTCCACGGTGACCGATTCGTAGGTATCGCGGTTCTCCCAGGTGCAGGCGGGGGTGTCCGGTCCGCCGCCGATCGACCTGCCCTCGATCGGCTTACCCAGCAACTTCGAGATGTCCTCGGGGCTGATGAGCTTGCACGCATCGATGGGGGTGCCGGGGGCAGGCGGGCCGCTGGACTGTGTTTCGGACTCCGAGGCCGCGGGCTTGTCGCCGCCGCATCCTGCGAGCGTGAGGGCCGTTGCGAACACGACGAATGCGAATGCGGTTCTGCTGACGGTCATGCCGGATCACGGTAATGCAGATCGGGTGGTTGACGGGTCGTCTACATTCGCTTATCAACCGATGGAGGCAGGCATGACCCTTACCAGACCAGACGTTGACCTGACCGACGGCGACTTCTACGCGGGCGACTCCCGCTCCATTTACCAGTGGATGCGCGAGAACGAGCCGGTGTTCCGCGATCGCAATGGGCTCGCCGCCGCCGCCAGCTACGCGGCCGTCATCGAGGCCGAGCGCACCCCGGAGCTGTTCTCCAATGCGGGCGGCATCCGGCCCGACCAGCCGGGCGTCGAGATGATGATCGAAATGGACGACCCGCAGCATCTGTTGCGGCGCAAGCTCGTCAACTCCGGCTTCACCCGCAAGCGTGTGAAAGACCTTGAGGGATCGATCATCTCGCTGTGCGACACGCTGATCGACGCGGTCTGCGAGCGCGGCGAATGCGACTTCGTGTGGGATCTCGCCGCACCGCTGCCGATGGCGGTCATCGGCGACATGCTCGGGGTGCGTCCCGAGGAGCGAGCGATGTTCCTGCGGTGGTCCGATGATCTGGTCGGCGCGTTGAGCAGCACAGCGGATCCGGAGAAGATGCAGGTCACGATGGACGCCTTCGCGGCGTACAGCGCGTACATGACCGGCATGATCGCCGAGCGAAAGACCGATCCCACCGACGATCTGGTCAGCGTCCTCGTGCACGCCGAGGTGGAAGGCGAGAAACTCGAGGACCACCAGATCGTCACCGAGGTGCTGCTGCTTCTGATCGGCGGCGACGAAACCACCCGCCACACGTTGTCGGGCGGCACCAGGCAGCTTCTGAGCCATCCCGATCAGCATGAGCGGCTGAGGAACGATTTGGGCCTGCTGCCCAACGCAATTGAAGAGATGCTGCGCTGGACCGCGCCGGTGAAGAACATGGCGCGCACCGTCACCGCCGACACGGAGTTTCACGGCACGGCGCTGAAGGAGGGCGAGAAGATGATCCTGCTCTTCGAGTCGGCCAACTTCGACGGGGCGGTGTTCACCGATCCCGAGCAGTTCGACATCACCCGCTATCCGAACAATCACCTGGCGTTCGGCTTCGGCACCCACTTCTGCCTCGGCAACCAGCTTGCCCGCCTCGAGCTCTCGCTGATGCAGGAGCGACTGTGCAAGCGGCTGCCCGATCTGGCCCTGGTCTCCGGTGCGCAATTCCCGCTTCGCCCAGCCAATTTCGTCAGCGGCCTCGAGCAGATGCCGGTGACATTCACCCCGACCAAGCCGCTCAACGTCTAGCCGTCGCGCCGTCGCAGGGCACCTTGCACCGCGAGCGAGCGCGTTTGCACACGACACGCCGCGGACAGGTGTACAACTACGCACGCTCGCGGCACTATTGGTCGAGGAACACCACATTGCTTTCGACGGGGTTTCTCGGCACCCACAGGTTGTTTCCCGGGAACGTCGGATCCGGGTAGCCGATCGCAAGCCCGCACAGGATTCGCATGTCCTCACCGATGTTCAACTGTTCGCGGATGACGTCGGGGTAGCCGGCGATCGACACCTGAACGCAGGTGCCGAGCCCCCGCGCGGTCAAGGCCAGCACGAGCGTCTGCAGGAACATGCCGACGCCCATCGCGTCGACGTTGCCGAGATCTCGGTCCATGCAGACGATGCCCGCCAGAGGCGCTCGGAAGAATTCCCAGTTGCGCAGCACCGCGAGTCGTCGCGCCTCGGTGTCGCCCCTGTCGATTCCCATCGAGCCGTACACCAACGCGCCGAGATCGCGCCGCATGTGTGCGAACGCCTCCGGCAGCACCGGCACGGCAGGCGACTCGACCGCGGCCACCTCGAGGAGTGCCTCGACGAGCCGGTCTCTGGCAGGCCCGGAGGCCAGCACGAGGTGCCAAGGCTGGATGTTCGAGTTCGACGGCGCCCGCATCGCGAGCGTCAGCGCCTCGTTGACGAGGTCGATTGGTACGGGCTTGTCGCGCAGAAACATTCGCGTCGACCGGCGCTCCGTGATCGCCTGTTCCAAGTCATACATCGACGACCTCCTGACTTGCGATGTATACACCAGGCGAAACGATTTCAACAACCGTTTAATTCCAACGCGGCTATCCGCTCAGGTAAGCCAGCACGGCGAGCACCCGGCGGTGCTGCTCGTCGTCGGGCGGCAGCGCCAACTTCGCGAAGATGTTGCGCACGTGCTTTTCCACAGCGCCGTCGCTGACCACAAGGGTGCGCGCGATATTGGTGTTCGAGCGGCCCTCGGCCATCAGCGCGAGCACCTCCCGCTCGCGCGGGGTCAGTTGGCCCAGCTGGTCGTCGCGGCGGCGGCGCACCAACAGCTGTGCGACGACCTCCGGGTCGAGCACCGAGCCGCCCGCGGCGACGCGGTCGAGCGCGTCCAGGAATTCGGCGATCGCTGCGACCCGGTCCTTGAGTAAATAGCCCACCGCGCCTGCCCGGTCGGCAAGCAGGTCGTCGGCATACGACACTTCGACGTACTGAGAGAGCACCAGTACCGGAGAGCGCGGCACCAGTCTGCGGGCCTCGACCGCGGCCCGCAGCCCCTCGTCGGTATGCGACGGCGGCATCCGGACATCGACCACCGAGACATCGGGCCGGTGTTCCTCGACGGCTTGCACCAACGACGGTCCGTCGCCGACTGCGGCGACCACCTGATGGCCGTTCTCTTCCAACAGCCGGATGAGGCCCTCCCGCAGGAGTACTGAGTCGTCGGCCACCACGACTCTCAACTCGGCACCTCCACCATGATCTCGGTCGGCCCCCCGGCCGGGCTGGTCACCGACAGCGTGCCACCCGTGGCCCGGACCCGGTCGGCCATGCCCGCCAGCCCATGCCCCTTGGCGACGTGCGCTCCGCCGTCGCCGTCGTCGACGACCCGGACTCCGACCTTGCCCGGCCCATTCGCGACGGTCACCCAGCAGTTCGCCGCGCCGCTGTGCTTGGCGACGTTGGTCAGGGCCTCAGCCACGGCGAAGTACGCCGTGTTCTCGACCGCAGGGTCGAGCCTGCCCTTCGGCGCCCCGAGCTCGGGGTCGACGGCCAGCTCGACAGGCACCGTGCACCGGCTGGCCAATGCCGTCAGCGCACTCGGTAGTCCGCGGTCGGCGAGCACAGGTGGCGCGATCCCGCGCGACAGCGCCCGCAGTTCGTCCAACGCCTCCCGGGTCTGGCCGATCGCCTCGTCCAGTGTTTGCGTGAGTGCGTCCGGGGCGGTGTCCACCTGCTGCCGGGCCCGGCTCAGGTCCATCGCGAGGCGGATCAGGCGTTGTTGCGGACCGTCGTGGATGTCTCGCTCCAGCCGGCGAAGTGCGGTTGCCTCCGCGGACACCGCCGCCGCCTTCTGCGCGCTCAGCACGCTGATCGTCTGGCGCATCTCCGCGAGGCTGATCAGCAGTACCCGGCTGAAGCCGGCCGACAGCAGTGCGCAGCCCCGGACCACGAACGGGAGCGTGACAAGTCCGATCAGGCCGACTGCGGTCTGAAAACCGATCCGCGCGAATGTGCCGTCGCCGAGCCCGATCAGCTCGGCGAGCGAATGATTGTCGGGTCCGCGCGGAATGCTCCAGTCCCACAGCACGGTAAGCGTTCCACCGATCGCCGTCACCCACCACGTGACGACGACGCAGAAGGTGAAGACGGCGATCGGAAAACACAGGACAGCGTGCGTCAAATCGAGCCAGCCCTGTGTCTGCGCGAGCGGCATGATCATCCGCTTCCAGATTCCGGCGCCCGGATCGGGCGTCCGGTAGATGGGGCGAGTCCGTGGCCTTCGCAACACCGGACCGATGCGCAGCCGTTCGATGTCGGCGAACAGGCGCGCGAGCAATACGGTGGCGACGAGGATGGGCACGCCGACGACAATGACCAGCGTCCCGAGCCCGACGGAAAGACCGGTGACGACGACGACGAAACTCGCTAGGGCAAGCGGGAAACCGAGCAGCGTGTAGGCGGTGTCGATGCCCAACTGGCGGAGGAAGCCGTTGCGGTTGGGCGTTCCCGTTGCGGTCGTGGTCACGCCTTAGACGCTAGGGCGTGCTCGGTCCAGCGCCGATCCGGTGTGCCGGCGTCTTGAGGGTAGGGCTGTCCTCACCTGCGGGGCGCGTCAGACCCCTTGGGGATGGCGTCGTCGTACGGGGCCGTGCTGCGGTCGTGCAGCGGGTGAATGGTCATGTACACCAGTCCGACGATGACGACGACGCCGGCCGAGATCGCGACGATCCAATTGTCGTACCACGGCGCATCCGGGGTCCGCGGCCACGCCATGTTGATCATGGCGGTGATGCCGTAGGCCAGAGCGGCAATGTTGACCCCAAGGCCCCACTTCCCAAGCTGGTACTTACCGCTGGGGACCCAGCCCTTCAGCCGTGCGCGCAGTGCGGCGAGCACGACCATCTGGAACGCCAGGTAGATACCGAAGGCGGCGAAGCTGATGATCTTGGTGATGGCATCGGTCGAGAACTTCGACCCGATGACGATCACGGCAGGCACCAGGGCGGCGAGCACCAGCGCATACGGAGGGACGTGCCGGGTCGCGGAGAACTTCTTCAACAGCGAACTGCCCATGATCATGTCGTCGCGGCCGTACGAGTAGGCCAGCCGGCTTGCGGCGGCCTGCAGGCTCATGGCGCAGGACAGGAACGAGATGAGGACGATGAGCAGGATTACCTTGGCACCCACCGGACCGAAGGCTTCGTTGAGGACGGTGCTGACCGGATCGGTGTCCTCGCCTGCGATGACGGCAGGGATGTCGGCCACCGCGAGCACGAGGGCCAGACAGACGAACGTGGCCGCGGCACCACCTACGTAGATGGTCCTGCGCATGGCCTTCGGGATGAGGCGGCCCGGGTCCGGAACCTCCTCGGCGACATCGCCGCAAGCCTCGAACCCGTAGTACTGGTAGATGCCGATGAGCGCCGCGGCGGCGAATGCCCACAGGTAATTGCCGTCGCCACCGGTGCCGAAACTGTCGAACAGGATGCCGAGGTTGTGTTCGCGATGCGCGATGAGCAGCCATCCGCCGACGACGAGGGCGCCGATGATCTCCGCGGTGAAACCGATAATCGCCGCTTTTGCAAGCACTTTCGTGCCGAGGAAATTGATGAACGTGGCCAACGCCAGCAGGACAAGGGCGAACGCGATGGTGTTGTTCACCGTCGCCTCGAAGCCGAGCGCGGCTGCGACGAACGGGCCGCCGCCGTAGACGACCGAAGCGATCGTCACCAGTAGCGCCACCATGTAGACCCACCCGGTCATCCACGCATATCGACGGCCCCACAGTCGCCGCGCCCACGGATACACACCGCCGGCCACGGGGAACTGCGCGACGATCTCGCTGAAGCTCAGCGCCACCAGGAGCTGTCCAAGGCCGACGATGACGAGACTCCAGATCATCGGCGGACCGCCGGTGGCCAGGGCGAAGGCGAACAATGTGTAGATGCCGACGACGGGCGAGAGGTAGGTGAATCCGAGGGAGAAGTTGGCCCACGGGCTCATCTCGCGCCTGAACTCCGACGTGTAGCCGAGCGCGTGCAGGTGCGATGCGTCGTCCTCGTCTTGAATTTCGTGATAGCCGTCGTCCGCGCGGGCTGTTGACATGGGCGGCTCTCCTCCAGGGGTTGGGTGGGTTGCGAGCTGTGCGGAAAACTACATTCTTATTGTTTAAGCGGCAACCAAAACGGCAGAATTGGCCGTAAATCGGGTAAATTGCCGACGTCGGGCGCACGGAGAGGGGCCGGGATGTCGTCGTTGTCGCCGCTCGTCGCGTCCGAATCGCCGCTTGGACGTGCGGACGAAATCGTGCAGCGTGTCACCGAGGCCATTCACCTCGGACTGCTCGATGACGGCGAACGCCTGCCGGTCGAGCTCGACCTCGCGGCCCAGTTCGGCGTCGCGCCCATGACGGTTCGTGAGGCCTTGGCAACTTTGCGTGGCCAGGGTCTGGTGGAGACCCGCCGCGGCCGCAGCGGCGGCTCGTTCGTGCGAAGGCCCGCAAGTCCGCCCGTCGAGGCGCTGACGGCGAGGCTGGCCGACCTGAGCCCATCCGATTTGCGCGATCTGTTCGACGAGCACACGGCGATCGCCGGGCAGTCGGCACGTCTGGCAGCTGAGCGGGCCGCGCCCTACGCCGTTCGGAGACTGTTCGCGCTGACCGATCAACTGGGCTCGGCCTCGTCGCTCGGCGAGCGCATCCGCGCCGACAGCAGATTTCACATCCAGGTGGCTGTCGCCTCCCAGTCCAGTCGGCTGGCCAGGCGTGAAGCCAACCTGCAGGCCGAGATCTCCGGCTTCGTCTGGCTACCGGTCACCCCCGGTGTAGACGTGGCCGCCTATATCGAAGAGAAGCACGCGATCGCCACGGCCATCGCCTCCGAGAACGCCGACGTCGCGCGTCGGCTGGCCGAAGAGCACGTGATGGGCCAACTCGGGCGGCTGACAGAAGTGAATCTCGAGCTCTCGACCGAAGGACTCATGGCATGAGTGGCGAAACGCAGGCCCGCCAGCTTGCCGAGCGGGCATCGCAAGCCATCGAACCGATCTATCAGCGGCTTGGCCGCATCGCCGATGAGGTGATTCGGGTCAGGCCCGAGCGGTCGTCGCTCACCGAGGCGCAACTCAAGCCGTTGCAACGCCTGCTTGTGGACTTCATCGGCGAGGAAATGGCGGTGTGGGGGATGGGCTTCATCGCGGCGCCATCGGTGGTGGAGGGCAGAGAACGTTACTTGATGTGGTGGCAGCGGCACGGTGAGCGCGTTGCCCGCCTGCGGCTCAACTTCGACCCGGCCAGCGTCGATGTCTACGACTACCTCCAGATGGACTGGTATCAGCTGGCACTGCGCGGACAGGCCCGGGTGGCCTACGGGCCCTACGTGGACTACAGCGGATCGGATATGTACACGATCACCGCCACGATCCCCGTCCTTGCTGACGGAGTTTTCCTTGGCATCGCCGGCGCCGATCTGGTGGTTGCCGAAGTCGAGCACCGACTACTCGCGGCCTTGCGGCAGACGCCAGAGGACGCCGTCGTCGTCAGCGCCGAACGTCGTGTCATCACCGCCAACACCTCCAGGTGGATGGTCGGTGCGCGGCTGCCCCAGCTGCCGACGGCAGGCCCGTCGGCAGACCCGACCGCGTTCCGGGAGGTCGTTGAGATGCCGCTTGGCACCGGTTGGGTGCTTGCTGTCGCGTGGCCATAGGGGACACCGGGCGGCGGCCGACCGACGGCCCCTTGACAAATAACACCTACTTCTAGAGGATTTAAGCGCAGCCAGTTGAATCCTGCCTGGAGGTAGCGCCTATGTCGTCTCTCACCGTCGGTCCGGTTCCCGCGTTCGACGTCGCCGACCCGTCGTTCGCGATCACCTCCGACGAGGTCCATCAGGCCCGGGAGCGAAGCTGGTACGCCACCACGCCGTACGGCATCGCCGTCCTGCGTTACGAACAGGTGAGCCGTCTGCTCAAGCATCCGAAGCTGCGGCAGGGCAGCGTCGCCTGGCCCGCCCACAACGGCGTCACCGATGGGCCCTTCGCCGCCTGGTTCGCCAGCTGGATCCTCAACAAAGAAGGCGAGGAGCACCACCGGTTGCGCCGGCTGATGAACCCGGCCTTTTCGCACAAGCTCATCGGTTCACTTGTGCCGAGGTTCCAGGCCCTTGGCAACGAGCTCATCGACGGTTTCGCCGAGCCCGATCGCTGCGAGTTCGTCAGCGAGTTCGCCGAACCCTATGCGGCCCGCGTCATCGCGATCATGCTCGGGATTCCCGAGGGGGAGTGGAAGGTCATCTCGACCGAGTCGGCCACGATCGGTCTTGCGATGGGCGTCACGCTGCGCGAGGACCTGCCCAAGATCGAGACGGCCCTGCAACGGCTCTACGACTACAGCGACGAGATGATCGCCGATCGCCGGGCCAATCCGCGCGACGATTTCGTCACCGCGTTGGTGAACGCATCGCGACCGGAAGACGGCCGGATGTCCGACACCGAACTCCGAGATGCCATGGTGCTGCTCATCTTCGGTGGTTTCGACACCACCCGCAATCAGCTGGGTCTGGCCATGCAGACGTTCATGGCCAACACCGACCAGTGGCGACTGCTCGCGGCGCGTCCCGACCTCGGCGGTAAAGCCGTCGAGGAGGTCATGCGGGTGAATCCGACCGTCCGATGGGTCACCCGCGAGGTGTTGGAGGATTTCACCTACGACGGTCTGCTGCTCGAGGCGGGCACCACCGTGCACCTCTACAGCGAGTCCGCAGGCACCGACCCCCGCGTCTTCGACTCCGGCTTCGATATCACCGCAGAACGCAAGCCGCACTTCGGTTTCGGCGGCGGAGCGCACCACTGCCTCGGCCACTTCGTGGCCCGTTCCGACATGAGCGAGGCACTCCCGCTGCTCGCCAGGCGGATGCCCGATCCGTACGAGCTGCCCGGCGCACAATGGCTGCCCGACTCCGGCAACACCGGCCCGATCCGACTGCCCATCGGTTTCACACCAGCCCCCTGATCCCACCCAACAGCCCAGGAAAGGATCCTTGAAAAATGCGTGTCACAGTCGATCTCGCGAAATGCCAGGATCACGGTCAGTGCGCCATCGCCGCCCCACTTGTGTTCAACCTGGACGACGACGGAAAGCTGGAATACAACGGCAATCCCGACGACTCGGAGCGCGGCAACGTCGAGGAGGCCGCGGACGTCTGCCCGGCCCAGGCCATCCTCATCGAGGACTGATCCGATGTCCACGACAGCACTGGACGCGCACCGGCAGGGGAACGCCACGGGACCCGAACTCGAGGCGGCGTTGACGGCGATCGCCGAACGCGGCGTGGAATTCGTGTACTTCCAGGCAGTCACCATCACCGGCCGCGTCGTCGGCAAGGTGGTGCCCGCGCGGCACTTCGCCCGCCTGGCCGCCAAAGGCGTTCAGCAGCACCAGACTGCGGTCGCCAACCTGCAGGGCACCCGGGAGGGTGTACTGCTCGCAGGTGGAGTGCACGCCCCCGAGTACACCGCGGTACCGGATCTCGACACTTTCGCCGTGCTGCCGTGGGACACCAGCTACGCCAGGGTGTTCTGCCGGCTCTACGAACCCGACCATCTGGCGCAAGGGGCAGGAGCCGAATTCGCCTGTGACAGCCGTGGGCTGCTTCGTCGTATGCATGCCCGGTTCACCGATCGGACCGGGTTGGAGCTGCGTACCGGCTGTGAGCCCGAAATGACCTGGCAGGGTGAAGGACTCGAAGCCCAGTTCCGGCCGGGTTCCAGTCCCGCGTATCACATCGAACACCTCGAGCGGAACCGGCCGATCGTCAAGAAGGTCATCGAATACGCGCAGGCACTCGGTCTCGACATGATCGAAGGCGACTATGAGGATGAGTTCCAGGTGGAACTCAACTTCATGTACGACCGTGCCGATCTCACCGCCGATCGACTCACCACCTATCGCCAGATTTGCAAGCAGGTCGCACGCGAACTCGGCATCGAGGCGAGCTTCATGCCCAAGCCTGCGACCGGCCAGATGGGTAACGGTTGTCACCACAACTTCAGCCTCTGGCGCGATGACGTGAACGTCCTCATCGACCCAGGAGTAACCGAACTGCACCTTTCCGAGATCGGCAAGCATGCCCTCGGCGGGCTGTTGTGCCATTCCGCGGGCGCCATGCTCGTCAACGGGTCGACCGTGAACTCCTATAAACGTTATTGGGACGCAGGACAATTCGCGCCGTCGCGGATCAACTGGGGGCTGGACAACAAGACCTGCACCGTCCGGCTTTCGGCCAACGGACGCCTGGAGTACAAGCTGCCCGACGCCAGCGTCAACCCGTACCTGTCCCATGCGGTGATCCTGGCGGCGTGCGAGGACGGCATGAAGAACGCGACCGACCCCGGCGAGCCGACGAAGGGTTCGTCCTACGACACCCCGCACGACGACCGGTTCCCGGCGTTACCGCTGACGCTGGGGGAGGCGATCAGCGCCTTCCGTACCGACAAAGTGCTGACAGGGGCCTTCGGGCCGACGCTTTCGGAGTTGCTGATCGATTTCCATACCGACGAATGGGCTCGGTTCTGTGGTCACGTCACCGATTGGGAGCGCGAAATGTATTGGAATGATGCCCCGTGAGCGACTCTCTGCGGCTGGCGTGTCTGGATGCCGAAGCGCCTCCGCTGTTCTCGCTGTGGACCCGTGATCACGGTCGGCGGGGCTATGAGCCGGGGGTCGCCGAAGCCCTTGGCGCCGAACTCGGCCGCTCCGTCGAATGGGTCAGGGTGCCGTGGGTCGACATGATCCCGGCGGTGCAGCGCGGCGACGCCGACGCCGTCCTGTGCGGTCAGGGCATCACCGCCGAGCGACTCGCCCAGGTCGACTTCACCCGGCCCTACGCCGTCTTCCACGAGGGCGTACTTGTCCGCCGTGGCGCCGAGATCAACGGCCCGCAGGATCTGGTGGGGCGCAAGGTCGCCGCCATCGAGGACAGCACCAATATGGCGCTCGCCGAAACCTTCACCGGCGCAGTGCCGGTGGCCTTCGGGGCGGGATCCGACGATGTCTACGCCGACATGCTGGCGGCGTTGCTTACCGAGCAGGTGGACGCTGTAGTCGACGACGATGTCGTGTTCGTCCCGCTCGGCGCGACACACCCCGACTACGAACTCGCGTTCACCGTGCAGACCGCGAACAAGTGGGGAATCGCGGTGTCCAAGGACCGACCCGACACCCTCGCCGAAATCGACGCAGCGCTGGGACGTGTCGTCTCCAACGGGCGCCTTCGCGAGGTGTGGAAGGAGTGGCTGCCGACCCTCGACTACCCGTTCGACGAGGTGTGAGCGATGAGTCGGCCCCTCGTTGCGGTCATCGGACGGCGCGCCGCGCAGGTGCCGATCCTGCGGTTCTCGGCCACCCTTGCCGCCGAAGCGATCTGCGAAGCGGTGTTGGCCGCGGGCGGCGAACCGGTGGTACTGCACGGGCCTGCCGCCGATCCACTGAGCGAATTGCCAGCGCGGCTAGCCAATTTCGACGGTGTGCTGATGCCCGGTGGTGCCGATATCGACCCGCGTAGATACGGTGCCGAGCCCGATCCGCGCAGCACCGACATCGTGGCCTTCCAGGATGACCTCGACATCGGCGTCACCCTGGCCGTAGTCGACGCCGACCTACCGATGTTGGCGATCTGCCGGGGCATGCAGATCCTCAACGTCGCGCTGGGGGGAACGCTTGTGCAGCACGTGCGCGAGACGAGCACTGCGCACCACAACGCAATCCATCAGGTAGGGGTGACAGTCGGCTCGCGACTGCATGCCATCGTCGGCACCGAGAACATCGACGTGTCGTCCTACCACCATCAGGCCATCGACCGATTGGGCGCCGGATTGGCGGTGAGCGCGGTGGCGGCCGACGATCTCGTCGAAGCGGTCGAGCACCAACGCGCCGATATCGTCGCCGTGCAGTGGCACCCGGAGGACTGCCACGCGACGTCGGACAGCGACGCGGCACTCTTCGCCGACCTGGTCGACCGTGCCCGCAAGAGAAAGGACTCGACGTGACCGCCGATGATCGGGTGCTCCAGTCAGATGTGATCCCTGATCGCGAAATGCCGGAGACGACGCGCGCTCACATCTGTGTCCTGGGGTCGCTCAACTATCCGGACATGAAGACCGACGACATCGAGATCGTGAGGCGGTTCACCCGGACAGCGCTGACAACCTTGCTCGAACTCGGTGCGTCCTACGAACTGTGGGACACGACTGAGGAGCTCGAGAACCCCTCTGACGCTGCGGCGTTCGACGGGCTGCTGATGCTCGGCGGCGGCGACATCGACGGCGCATGCTACGGCGTCACCACCCCGAATCCGACCACTTACGGCGTCGATGCGCGCGCCGATCGCGATGCGTTCGCCGCGATCGCGGCCGCTGAGGCCGCCGACATCCCGATCTTCGGCATCTGCCGCGGAATCCAGCTGCTCAACGTCTCACGTGGCGGCACCATCGACATCGTCGACTATGCGTTGCACCACGGCGCGCCCGGCGAGCCGATATTCGTCGACGAAACCATCGACATCGCCCGGGGCACCCGGCTGGCGGCCATCCTCGATGCGGATCGCGTCATCGGGCGCACCGGTCACCACCAGGCGGTGGACCGCGTGGGGGAGCGACTGGTGGTCGGGGGGCGCGCACTGGACGGCATGGTCGAGAGCATCGAGGACCCTGCGCGCTGGTTCCTCGGCATACAGTGGCACCCCGAAGACGAGAACGGATCGTACGAGGACCGGATGCGCCTGTTCAGCGCATTCGTCGAAGCGGCCGAGCAATCACGGCAGGGCCGCGTCGCGTAGCTGGCACCATAGCGGCATGGCGATCACCGCGCGGGGCCTGGCTCACGTCGAGGACCTTCGTCTGTCACTGGTCGCAGGGGTACCCGCCTCCGACCGGGACATCACGTGGGCCCACGCCATCGAGTTAACTGATCCCACACCGTATCTCGACGGTGGCGAGCTGGTGATGACCACAGGTATCAACCTCGGTGTCGACGATGAGGCACAGTTCGATTACGTATCGCGCCTCGTTTCTGCAGGTACCGCTGCGCTGGCGGTCGACACCGGAACCACCTTCACTGCGGTCCCCGCAGGCGTGCTCGGCGCAGGCGACGAACTGGGGCTGCCCGTACTCGAGGTGCCAGCGTCGACGCCGTTCATCGCGATCGCACGTGTGGTCGTCGACGCACTGAAAGCCGACGAGCTGCGATCCGTGCAGCAGGTGGTGGATCAACAGGAGATACTCGCACGAGCGACATTGCGGGGCGGTATCCCCGGCGTCGTCCGCGCATTGGCCGACTGCCTTGGCGCGACGGTGGCGGTGGCCGACACCGATGGTCGGCTGTTGGCCGGCGGCGGATCCGAGCAGGATCGGCTCGACGCCGTTCTGGGTGACCTACCAGGGACATCGCAACACGCCGGGATCGTCACCACCGACGGAGACGCGTTTATCGTTGTGCAGAAACTCCGTGCTGCCCAACCCATTCGCGGCCATCTCGCGGTGCGGTCGGCCCAGCCGCTGGACAACTCCAACCGCTTGCTCGTGGCGCACGCGGTATCGCTGATTTCGCTCGCGCTCGAAAAGCCCGCCCGTGTGGTCGACGCCGAGCAGCGCCTGCGTACGGCGGTGACGCGCGAGACGCTTGGCGGCGCAGGCACCGTCGACAGCGGTGTGCTGAGGTACTTCGGTTTCGAACCCAACGGTGATGTGCTGGTGGTGTCACTTGACAACGCGGGTCCGCTACTGGCTGCCGAACAGGACCTGGGCCGAGCGCTGGCCGCATCGGGTCCCTACCTGATGGCTCCGATCGACGACGAGGTGGTGATCGTCGTGCCTGCCGCCGGAGGCAAACGGCGGATCGTGGGCGTTCTCACCGAGCTCGACGGGTGCCGCGGCGGTGCGAGTAGGCCTGTGCGCTTCGGCGATCTGGACGTGGGGTTGGAGCAGGCCCGCATAGCCGCCCGGTCGAGTGCCGCCGGAGCATTCGGCGAATTCGCCGACCTCGGGGCGTTCGGCATCATGCTCGGTGGTCGCACTACCGCTGAGCTACGTGTGCTGGCAGCGGCATTGGATCCGCTTGCCGAGCAGGGCGAGGACCTGGTCGACACGTTGGCGGCCTTCCTGGGCCACAACGGTCAGATCGAAGCAGCCGCTGCGGCGCTGGGTGTCCACCGCCACACGATGCGCAATCGTTTCCAACGCATCAGTGACCTGTTGGCCGACGACCTGCAGTCGGCAGATACGCGGACCCAACTCTGGCTAGCCATCCACGCGCGGAAGCTGTTGGCGATCAGAACCAGTTCATGACGGCGTATCCCCGAGTCGCGGCGGGCCGTTGCGGTAGGTGACGGGCGTGGCTGACAGGGTTACCGGATTGGCGACCTGAGGGGTGACGCTGTCTGGGACTGTGACCGCCGCCTCGATCCCGAGCCCGCGGGCGAACGCGAAGGCTTCGGCTAGATCGTTGATGGGTCCGGCGGGGACGCCCGCAGCGGTCAACTTCGCATACCAGCGGTCGGCGCCGTCGACCTTCAGGGCGGGTTCGATCAAGTCGCACAGGGCATCCCGGTTGGTCACGCGCAGCGGGTTGGTGAGGAACCGCGGCTCGTCGGCGAGCTCGGGTCGACCTATCGCGGAGGCGAACGCCCTGAACTGCTTGTCGTTGCCGACGGCTACCGCGATGGGTCGATCGGCGGTCTCGAAAGTCTGGTAAGGGGTGATACTCGGATGCCGGTTGCCCATGATGCCGGGAACCACGCCCGCCCCAAGATATCCAGAGGCTTGATTCACCATGGAGGACAGCAGGACTGAGAGCAGGTTGGTGTCCACCCGCTGCCCCTCTCCGGTTCGGTCGCGGTGCACCAGCGCGGCAAGGATGCCGCTCAGCGCATGCAGTCCGGCCAGCACATCCACCACTGCCACACCAGCTTTGGTGGGGTCACCGGGCTCGGTACCGGTGACACTCATCAGCCCGCCGACAGCCTGCACCAGCAGGTCATAACCCGGTAGCTCGGCCCCGCCGTCACGGCCGAATCCGGTGATCGAGCAGTAAACGATGTCGGGTCGGATGGCGCGCAGGTCGTCGTATCCGAGGCCGAGCTTCTCCATGGTGCCTGGCCGGAAGTTCTCCACCACCACGTCGGCCCCCGCGACAAGGTCACGTGCCCTCTGCGCGTCGTCGGGGTCAATGAGGTCCAGCACGACCGACTGCTTGTTGCGGTTAACGGCGTTGAAATATGTTGCAACACTGTTTGAGTCGTGCGGCGGACCCCAGTGACGGGTGTCGTCGCCGGTGATCGGTCGCTCGATCTTGATGACGTCAGCGCCGAAGTCGCCCAGCATCATGGTCGCGTACGGTCCGGCGAGCACCCTACTGAAGTCGACGACGCGGATACCGCCAAGCGCCGCGGCTGTCATGCCTGCGGACTTCCGCCGCGCAGGTACACCGTGGTGGTGTGGGTGAAGAACTCGCGTGCCGCGCCGCCCTGCTCCTTTGGGCCGAGCCCGCTCTTTTTGGCGCCGCCGAACGGAACATGGGGGTCAGCGCCCGCCGATTCGGAATTGACGTGCAGCACACCGACGTCGATCTGATCGACGGCTTGCAATGCCCGGGTGAGATCCCGGGTGAATACCGCCGCCGACAGCCCGAACTCGCTGTCGTTGGCCAGGGCGAACGCCGCGTCGGCGTCGGCTACCCGACGCACCACGAGAACGGGTCCGAACAACTCGTCGGTCCAGACGTCGGCGGGCCTGCCGTCGATTTCGAGGACGGTAGGGGTGACGAAGTAGCCTTCGGCCAACGGGCCCTCGGTGTACGGCTCCCCACCGGTCACCATCGTGGCTCCCTGCGCGCTGGCCGCCTCGATACCGGCTTGGATCGACGTCAACGCCGTCTCGCTGATCACCGGACCCATCTGGGTCGCTTCGTCTGTCGGATTCCCGATTGCCAGGGCACGCGCTCGTTCGGTCAGCGAATCCAGGAACGCCTCGGCGATGCCGTCGGTGATGATCAATCGTGAAGTGGCGGTGCACTTTTGGCCGGCAGAGCGAAACGCACCCAGCATGACCTGGTCGACGGCCAGATCCAGATCGGCGTCGTCGAGGACCACCGCCGCGTTCTTACCGCCCATCTCGGCCTGAACCGGCACGCCGCGGGCCGCAGCGGACGAAGCGATGCGTCGGCCGATTCCGGTGGACCCGGTGAAGGTGACGGCATCGACTCCCGCGTGGCCGACGATCGCGTCGCCGATATCGGCGCCGCCGATGAGCAGGTTCAGCACTCCGGCGGGCAGCCCGGCGTCGCACAGTGCCTGTGCGAGCCGAGTGGCCAGCAGAGGAACGGTGCTGGCGGGCTTCCACACCACCGTGTTGCCGTAGACGAGTGCGGGTCCGATTTTCCAAGCGGGGATCGCGATGGGGAAGTTGAACGGGGTGATGACGCCGACGACGCCGACGGGTTTGCGCGTCACCAGGATCTGCTCGCCGGCGCGGGGGGAGGCGAAGATTTCGCCGGTCTGCCGGTCACCCTCGTTGCCGTAGTAACGCAGGATCTGCGCGGCCCGACGCACCTCGCCGACCGCTTCGGCCTTGGTCTTGCCTTCCTCGGTGGCCAGCTCGACACCCCACGATTCGGCGTGGCGCTCCACGATGTCTGCGGCAGCAGACAACACCGCGCCCCGCTGGTGGATCGGGGTGGCGGCCCACGACGAGCCGGCAGCGGTAGCGGCAGCGACGGCGTCGTCGACGTCGGTGGCCCCGGCCACCGCGCCCTCGGCAACGGTGAGTGCAGGGCGGGCGGGATTCAGGCTGACCAGCGTGTCGCCGGTACCCGAGAACCAGCGGCCGGCAACCAGGTGCTGCAGTGTCCCGGTCATCAGCGCTGTCTCTTCTTCGCGCAAGCGCTCATCAGCGGAACGCCGCAATGCCCGTGAGTGCCTTGCCGATGGCCAGCAGGTGCATCTCGGAGGTGCCTTCGTAGGTCAGCACGGACTCCAGGTTGTTGGCGTGCCGCAGAGGTGAGTACTCCAGCGTGATTCCGCTGCCGCCCAACAGCGTTCGGCATTCGCGGGCGATCGCGACTGCTTCGCGTACGTTATTGAGCTTGCCAAGGCTGACCTGTTCGGGTCGCACACCCTCGGCGTCCTTGATGCGGCCCAAATGGATGGCCAGCAACAGCCCCTTGCCGAGTTCGAGGGCCATATTGGCCAGCTTCTCCTGCGTGAGCTGGTAGCCGGTCAGTGGCTTGTCGAACACATCGCGTGACTGCGCGTAGGCGATGGCGGTCTCCAGGCTGTCGCGGGCGGCGCCCAAGGCTCCGAACACGATACCGAAACGGGCCTCGTTCAGACACGACAGTGGGGCGGACAAGCCACTGGCATGGGGCAGCTGCGCCGATGCCGGTAGTCGCACGTTGTCGAGTACCAGTTCGGAGGTCACCGAGGCGCGCAACGACAGCTTGCGGTGAATCTCGTTGGCGGTGAAGCCCGGTGTGTCAGTGGGTACCAGGAAGCCACGGATACCGTCGTCGGTCTGTGCCCACACCGTGGCCACGTCGGCGAGGTTGCCGTTGGTGATCCACATCTTGGTGCCGCCCAGCACCCAGTCGGTCCCGTCGCGGCGGGCGCGCGTGCGCATGCCTGCGGGGTTGGAGCCGAAGTCGGGTTCGGTCAGGCCGAAGCAGCCGATCGCATCGCCTGTGGCCAGGCGCGGCAGCCACTCGTTCTTCTGTTCTTCAGAGCCATATCGGTGGATGGAGAACATCGATAACGAGCCCTGTACCGATACGAAGCTGCGAAAGCCGCTGTCGCCCGCTTCCAGTTCCATGCACGCCAAGCCGTAGCTTACGGCGTTGGTTCCGGCGCACCCGTAGCCGTCGAGATGCATCCCCAGCACGCCGAGGTCGCCGAACTCCTTGGCCAGTTCTCGTGGCAGCGTGGCTGATTCGAACCAGTCATCGATGTTGGGCTTCAGCCGGGTTTCGACGAACTTGCGGACGGTGGCCGCGATATCGCGTTCATCGGCGTCGAGCAACCTGTCGGTGTCGAACAGTTCCAGCGGTGCGTATGTGGCCTTCTTCGCAGCCGGTGCGGTGGTGAGTGTCATGGTTGAACTCCTAAGGTGTCAGAGCGTCGCGAAGGCCTGGCGCAGAACGTCGAAGGCGTCGATGAGTAGTTCGTCGGAGATGGACAGTGGCGGCAGGAACCGCAGGATGTTGCCGAAAGTGCCTGCGGTCAAAGTCAATACGCCATTATCGTGGCAGTGGCGCGTTAGCGCTGCAACGGCATCGCGGTTGGGCTCGCAGGTACCCCGCACGATCAACTCGGCCGCGATCATTGCACCGCGGCCGCGGATCTCGCCGATCACGTCGGTGGTGGCGGCGATGCTTTGAAGTTCGTGCACCATCACGTCACCGATGGTGCGGGCGCGGGCGAGGAGATCACCCCTCTCGATCTCCTCGATCGCGCCGAGGGCTGCCGCGCACGCGACGGGGTTGCCGCTGTAGGTGCCGCCGATTCCGCCGGCGTGCGCGGCATCCATGACGTCGGCGCGGCCGGTGACCGCGGCCAGCGGCAGTCCACCGGCCAATCCCTTTGCCGTGGTGATGAGATCGGGCACGATGCCTTCGTGCTCGCAGGCGAACCAGGCGCCAGTGCGGGCGATGCCGGTCTGCACTTCGTCGGCGACAAGAAGGATCCCGCGGTCGCGACAGAAGTCGGCGACCGAACGCAGGAATCCGTCTGCGGGCACGATGAATCCGCCTTCGCCCTGGATGGGTTCGACGACGACACAGGCGACCGCGTCGGCGCCGAGTTGGGAGTCCACGAGTTGAGTGAACTGGCTGAAGGCCTCGGCTGCGCAGTTGTCGGGACCCGACGGCCACCGCAACGGGTAGGCCATCGGTGCGCGGTACACCTCGGGGGCGAAGGGACCGAAACCGCGCTTGTAGGGCTGGTTCTTGGCGGTCATGGACATGGTGAGCAGCGAGCGGCCGTGAAACGCGTGATCGAACACCACGACCGCGGATCGGCCGGTGGCGGCGCGGGCATATTTGACCGCGTTCTCGACAGCTTCACTGCCGGTGTTGAACAGCGCGGTGCGCTTCTCGTGTGTGCCGGGGGTCAGCTGGTTCAGCGTTTCAGCGACCTCCAGGTACGGCTCGTAGGGTGTGGCCAGGAAGCAGGTGTGGGTGTAGCGCGCCAACTGATCGGCGGCGCGGGTGACCACCGCAGGGGCGGCGTTGCCGACAGTCGTGACGGCGATGCCGCTACCGAGATCGATGAACGAGTTGCCGTCCACGTCGACGACGACGCCGCCGCCCGCCGCTGCGGCGTATATCCCCGCGCTACTGACCAGGCCCGCAGGGAGCGCGGCCCTGCGCCTGGCGGCCAGCGCGAGCGATCGGGGGCCGGGAATCTCGGTGACGATTCGGCGGCATTGCTGCAGTTCGAGCCCGCCCATCATGGTGTCCGTCATGAGACGAGCGTAGGGCTAAAGACTCGGATCGGCCGATGGCCGAAACGGACAGAGGAATGGTCGTAGATGTCCAAAGCGGCCAAGTGGGTGCTTGCCCTCGCTAGCGGTGGCACACCTCACGTCGACTGACGTGCTGAACTCGCGCGCACCCGTAGCGTGCTGGGCACATAGACCGGCTCCCGAACGTTGCGACCGTCGATGCGGCTGATCAGAAGTTCCACCGCAGCCTCGGCTTGCCGATCGGGGTGCAAGTCGAGTGCCGTGACGGCCGGCTCGCTCTCACGGGCCTCGCGCCCGTCGATGCCACCCACCACCAGAACGTCCTGCGGGATCCGCAACCCCCGATCGCGGCAGGCGGCCACCACGCCGCTGGTGTACCCCTCGGCCGGCGCATAAATCGCGTCCGGCGGCTCGGCACCGTCGAACAACTGGCAGGCTGCCTGGTACGCGGCTCGATGGTCGAACTGCACCGGCACCCGGACTCGCAGGTCCGCGAACCCCGTTTCCGTGCACCACGCCGAGTACGCGTCATCGATATCGATCGACCAGGCGCGGGTCCAGGCTGTCGTGAGCAGGGCGATGCGTCGAGCGCCCTGAGACCGAAGGTGCTCGAGCACCAGTCGGGTGTTGGCGGTGTTGTCGCCGGATACGAAGTCGACCCGATCGGGCCTACCCGCGTCGCGCTCGATCGACACGACGGGAATCCCGATGCTCTCCAGGAGTTCGATTTGAGGATCGGACGCGATCGGATCGCACAGGAGCACCCCCTCGGGATCGATCGACTCCCAGTCTTCGGCGGTGGTGAGCTCCGGCGGTAGGACAAGCGCCCGCTGGTGTTCGAAGGCCGCCGACGCCGCGGTGGCGGCGATGGCCATGTAGTAATCGAGCGCCACGATTTGACGGGCAACCTCTCGGCCGTCCTCGCGCGGCAGGATCAGGACCAACGAGCCGTTCCGGCCTCGCCGCAGGGCGCGAGCTGTCGCGCTGGGTCGGTAGCCGAGCCGATGCGCCGCGGCCCGCACACGTTCGACGGTTACCGGGCTGACCTCGCCCTTGCCGTTCAGCGCGTGAGAGACCGTGGTTGCCGAGACGCCGACGGCATCGGCCACATCGTGGATGGTCACTCGGGCGCGCGCCACGGGCTCACTTTACTCCGCTGGATCTCTCCGGACTGCGTTGAATGAACGACCCAAATCGTTACGGGCTTGACACAAATCGATTTGGGCCTACGATTTCTCGGCGTGGAGCATGTGCTGCCAATCACATCTGGTTCGGGGTTGATCCTTAACGCCGATATCCGCACTCTGGACGTCGGCCGGCCGAGAGCCGAGGCAGTCAGTTGGGTCGACGGCAGGATCACCGTCGTCGGCACCAACGCCGAGGTGCTGGCCGCCGCCCCCGCCGGAGCCGAACCCCTCGATCTGCGCGGCGCGGCCCTGACTCCTGGTCTGATCGACTCCCACCTCCACCCGGCCTGGGGCGCCGAGCTGTCCCGGGGTGCGGACCTGGCCGGGCACACCACCCTCGAACAGGCTCGTGCGGCACTGAGCGCCGAGGCCGCGAGGACGCCTGCCGGCCGGTGGGTCCGCGCCTGGAACCTCGACTACGCCGCCTTCTCGCAAACCGGCATACACGCCGAGCTGATCGACGACGCGGTCAACGGCCGGCCCTTCATCGGGGTCTTCTACGACCTGCACACCGCGCTGGTCTCGAGCGCGGCGATACGTGAGAGCAACCTGACCGGCCGCGAGACCTTCCCCGACGGTGCGACCGTCGTCGTCGACGACGCGGGTCGGCCGACCGGCGAAATGAAGGAACCCTCGGCGTACCAACCGCTGACCACGGCGCAGGCCGAGACGGATACGACGGCCGTCCTGGATCGGCTGGCCGAGGTCCTTGGCAGGCTCAACCGGTGCGGTGTGACCGGTGGTGTGGTCATGGACGCCAGTGCCGCCGACCTCGACACCTACGCCGCGCTCGACGATGCGGATCGGCTGTCAGTGCGTCTCGTCACCGCCCTGTGGCATCACCCCGACCGAGACGACGCGGGAATCGCCGAGTTCGTCAAGCTCGCCGCGCGCAGCGGCCTTCGCTGGCGCTCAGGGCTGATCAAGATCTTCAGCGACGGAGTGATCGACACCGGGACCGCATGGCTGCGCGAGCCCGACACCTGCGGATGCGGATCTCATCCATTCTGGCCAGACCCCGAACGCCTTCGGGACGTGATCGCCCAATACACCGCGGCCGGAATACAACTCGCGATCCACGCGGTCGGTGACCAGGCCGTCTCGTTCGTCCTGGACTGCTACCGCGACGCGGGTGGCGGCACCGTGCGCCACCGGCTGGAGCATCTGGAACTGCTCGAGGACGACGACGTGAAACGGCTGGCCGACCTGCAGATCACCGCGTCGATGCAGCCCCTACACATGCAGTGGCGACAAGCCGACCACAGCGACTCCTTCGCCCGGCGACTCGGACGCCGCCGCGCCGCGAAGGCCTTCCGGGTCGCCGACGTGTTGGCTGCGGGAGCGCCGGTGTGCCTCGGCTCGGACTGGCCCGTCGCCGATGGTGATCCGAGGTACGGGATGGCGTGGGCGCGGCTTCGTCGTCGTCCCGGCGATCGCGACGGGCATGTCTTCGAGCCGGAGCAACGACTCTCGGGTGAGCAGGCGCTGCTCGGCTACACCGCCTGGGCAGCCGACGCGCTCGGCGACACCGATCGCGGCCGCATCCGGGTCGGTGCCAGGGCCGACCTGACGGCATTCGCCGAGGATCCGGTTCGGGTGGATCCCGACGATCTGATCGACCTACCGATTCCACTCACCGTCGTCGACGGCGAGATCGTTCACCGAGAGGATATCCGATGACCGACCGTACCAAATCTGTTTCCACAGAGGGACGTTCGACTCCGCGCCGGTCCATCGGAGTGTGGGGACTGGTGTTCTTCGTCGTCGCCGCGGCGGCGCCACTCGCGGTGATGTCCGGTGTCGCACCGCTGGCCGTGATGTTCGGTGGTGTCGGCGCCCCCGGCGGCTATCTGTTGGGTGGAATCGTGATGGCAGTGTTCGCCGTCGGATTCACGGCAATGAGCCGCCACGTCGAGAACCCAGGCGCGTTCTACGCATACATATCCCGTGGATTGGGCCGCACCGTCGGATTGGGCGCGGCCTTCGTCGCGGTGTTGTCCTATGTCCTCATCGCCGTCAGCTTCGTCCCGGCCATCGGCGTGTTCGCCCACGACACCGCCTTGTCACTGACCGGTTTGGACATTCCGTGGCAGATCTGGGCGATCGCCGGCTGGCTTGCTGTCGGTGTCCTCGGCTACCTGAACATCACCCTCAGCGCCAAAGTCCTCGGCGTACTACTGGGTCTGGAGGTTCTGGTGCTGGTGGTCTTCGCGGTGCCGATCATCGTTCAGGGCGGTGCCGAGGGGCTCAGCTTCGGTAGTTTCAACCCGGGCAACGTGTTCGGTGCCGGTGTCGGCGCGCTTTTCGTGCTGGCGTTCGGAGCCTTCCTCGGATTCGAGTCGACCGCGATCTACAGCGAGGAGGCCAAGGATCCGAAACGCACAGTGCCGCAGGCGACTTACATCGCCGTCGGCTTCCTAGCGCTGTTCTACACCGTCGTGCTGTGGGCGGCGATCATGGCGTACGGCCCGGAGCGGGCTGTGGTGGTGGCGACCGAGGACCCGACAGGCATGTTCTTCA
Source organism: uncultured Mycobacteriaceae bacterium (assembly GCA_902826815.1). Taxonomy (GTDB): domain Bacteria; phylum Actinomycetota; class Actinomycetes; order Mycobacteriales; family Mycobacteriaceae; genus Mycobacterium. Next base: position 84,023 of record CADEGF010000017.1, on the reverse strand, counting down.
CCGCGACCGAGCAGTGGGTGGGTGCACCCGTCGCCAACGTCATGCACGTGCTGATCGTCACCAGCGCACTGGCCGCCGCGCTGGCCTTCCACAACGCCAGCGCGCGCTACCTGTCGGCCCTGGCCAACGAGCAGGCGCTGCCGTCCTGGCTCGGCCGCCGCTCACCGTCCGGCTCGCCCGGCGCAGCCAGCCTCGCCGTGTCCGCGGTAGCTGCCGTCATCGTCATCGCCTTCGCCCTTGCCGGCGCCGATCCCTACACCCACACGTTCATCTGGCTCAACGCGATCGGCATCCCCGGCATCATCGGCTTGCAGGCCCTGTGCTCGGCCGCGGTGGTGGCCTTCTTCCGGCGAGATCCCCACGGCGACGGTGTCTTCACTCGGCTCATCGCCCCGGCAATCGCCACCGTTGCCCTGACCGGCACGCTGATCCTCATCGTCTTCAACTACGACCTGCTCACCGGGGCCGGAGCCGCCGCCAATGCGGCGCTGATCCTGGTGCTTCCCCTGACGTTCGTCGTCGGGCTGATCGTCGCTCGCATCCTGCGTGCCCGCCGGCCCACGATCTACCAGCAACTCGCCACGGTTCGGCCGGATGAGCCAACGAGCGTGGGTTGATGAATGCGCTTGTCACCGCGGGGGCTCTCGAGCTAACGGCTGGCGTGCTGACCGGCTGGCTCATGGTGGCGGCCGGCTCCGATCGCTGGCGAACCCGGCTGCGGATGACCGACACCCGGCGCATCCGGCAGGGTCATCTGGACCTTCTCATCATGGGCGCCATCCTGGTCGCGCTCGGCGCTGCGGATCTGCACCTGCCGGCCGTGGCGACCGTCCTCATCATCGTCGGATCCTGGATCGCCCCGCTGTTGTTCTTCCCGCTGGCGTGGAACGCGTCGCTCGCCGACTGCCGGCCGTTGAACTGGCTCGACCGCGCCGGGTTCGTCATGCTGACGGTGGGCTACCTGATCACCGCCGTCACGGTCCTGTCCTGAAGAAGCGGACAGTCACTTCATCTGGAAGTTGGGGGCGCGCTTCTCCTTGAACGCCCTCGGGCCTTCCTTGGCGTCGTCGGACAGGAACACCGCGATGCCGGTCTTGGTGTCCAGCTTGAAGGCGTCGTTCTCGTGCAGGCCCTCGGTCTCGTGGATCGTCTTCAGGATCGCCTGCACCGCGAGCGGGCCGTTGTTGTTGATGACCTCGGCGATCTCCAGCGCCTTCTCCAGCGCCGTGCCGTCGGGCACCACATATCCGACAAGGCCCATGTCCTTGGCCTCGGCCGCGGTGATGTGGCGGCCGGTCAGCAGCAGATCGCATGCGACCGTATAGGGGATCTGCCGGACCAACCGCACGGCCGAGCCGCCCATCGGATAAAGGCTCCACTTGGCCTCCGAGATGCCGAACTTGGCACTCTCGCCTGCGACGCGGATATCGGTGCCCTGCAGGATCTCGGTGCCACCGGCGATCGCGGGCCCTTCGACGGCCGCGATGAGCGGCTTGGTCAGCCTGCGCCCCTTCAGCAGGGCGTCGATGCGCGACGGGTCGTAGCTGCCGTCGGCGAACGAGTCGCCCGGCGGCTTGGCCGTCGCCGCCTTGAGGTCCATGCCCGCGCAGAAATAGCCGCCCGCCCCGGTCAGGATGCAGCTCCTGATCTCGGGATCGCTGTCGACGCGGTCCCAGGCGTCGACCATGATCGAGAGCATCTCGGTGGAAAGCGCGTTGCGTGCCTCTGGACGGTTGAGCGTCAAGATCAGGGTGTGTCCGCGCTGCTCAATGAGGGCGTCGGGGGCTTTCGCAGTATTTTCACCGTCGCTCACGGATCCGTCCGCCTTCCTGCATCGATGCCTCAGACTTGTCACGAAATGTAACACGTTCTAGTTTGGTGTTCGTGGCCCTGAACATCGCAGACCTCGCCGAGCACGCCATCGACGCCGTACCTGACCGCGTCGCCCTTGTCGGCGGCGACGAGCAGCTGACCTATGCCCAGTTGGAGGAGAAGGCCAACCGCCTCGCGCATTACCTCATCGACCGGGGCGTCAAGAAGGACGACAAGGTCGGCCTGTACTGCCGCAACCGCATCGAGATCGTCATCGCGATGCTCGGCATCGTGAAGGCAGGCGCCATCCTGGTCAACGTCAACTTCCGCTACGTCGAGGGCGAACTCAAGTACCTGTTCGACAACTCCGACATGGTCGCGCTTGTGCACGAGCGTCGCTACGCCGACCGGGTTGCCAACGTGCTGCCGGAGACGACGAACGTGAAGACCGTCCTTGTGGTCGAGGACGGTACAGAAGACGACTACGAGCGCTACGGCGGCGTCGAGTTCTACTCCGCGCTCGAGCAGGGTTCGCCCGAGCGCGATTTCGGCCCGCGCAGCGCCGACGACATCTACCTGCTGTACACCGGCGGCACCACGGGCTTCCCCAAGGGAGTCATGTGGCGCCACGAGGACATCTACCGGGTCCTGTTCGGCGGCACCGACTTTGCGACCGGCGAACCGGTCGCCGACGAGTACGACCTCGCGAAAGCGGCCGCAGAGAACGCACCGATGATCCGGCTGCCCATCCCGCCGATGATCCACGGCGCGACCCAGTCGGCGACGTGGATGGCGCTGTTCTCCGGCCACACCGTCGTGCTGACACCGGAATTCGACGCCGACGAAGTCTGGCGGATGATCCACCAGCACAAGGTAAACCTGTTGTTCTTCACCGGCGATGCGATGGCGCGGCCGCTGCTCGATGCTCTTCTCGCATCACAGGAACCCGGTGCCGAGGGGGAGGCGTACGACCTCTCGAGCCTGTTCCTGCTCGCCAGCACCGCCGCGCTGTTCTCCACCAGCATCAAGGAGAAGTTCCTCGAACTGCTGCCCAACCGCATCATCACCGACTCGATCGGCTCGTCGGAGACGGGCTTCGGCGGAACCAGCGTCGTCGCGAAAGGCCAGTCACACACCGGTGGTCCGCGCGTCACCATCGACAAGACGACCGTTGTGCTCGACGAGGACGGTAACGAGGTCGTGCCCGGTTCGGGGGTTCGCGGCGTCATCGCCAAGCGGGGCCACATCCCGGTCGGGTACTTCAAGGACGATGAAAAAACCCGGCAGACCTTCCGAACCTTCAACGGAATTCGCTATGCGATCCCCGGCGACTACGCCGAGGTCGAGGCCGACGGCACGGTGACGATGCTCGGCCGCGGCTCGGTGTCGATCAACAGCGGCGGCGAGAAGATCTACCCAGAAGAGGTGGAAGCGGCGCTCAAGGGACACCCGGACGTGTTCGACGCACTGGTCGTCGGCGTGCCGGATCCGCGCTTCGGTCAGCACGTCGCGGCGGTGGTGCAGCCGCGCGAGGGCACCCGTCCTGCGCTGGCCGACCTCGACGCGTTCGTCCGCAGCGAGATCGCAGGCTACAAGGTGCCACGCAGCCTGTGGCTGGTCGACGAGGTAAAGCGCTCGCCCGCGGGTAAGCCCGATTACCGCTGGGCCAAGGACACCACCGAGGAACGTCCCGCCGACGACGTGCACGCTAACCACGCTGGGGCACAGGCGTAATGCATACCGAGCTTTGTGACCGCTTCGGCATCACCTATCCGATCTTTGTCTTCACCCCCTCGGAGAAGGTCGCCGCCGCGGTCAGCAAGGCGGGCGGCCTCGGCGTGCTCGGCTGCGTCCGGTTCAACGACCCCGACGAACTCGATGGCGTCCTCAACTGGATGGACGAGAACACCGACGGCTTGCCCTACGGCGTCGACGTCGTCATGCCCGCCAAGGTCCCGACCGAGGGCACAAGCGCCGACATCAACAAGCTGATCCCGCAGGCGCATCGCGACTTCGTCGACAAGACGCTCGCCGACCTCGGTGTCCCGCCGCTGCCCGATGACGAGGAACGCTCCGCCGGTGTACTCGGCTGGCTGCACTCGGTGGCCCGCTCCCACGTCGAGGTGGCGCTCAAACACCCGATCAAGTTGATCGCCAACGCACTCGGTTCGCCGCCGAAGGATGTCATCGATCAGGTGCACGAGGCGGGCGTACCGGTCGCTGCGCTCGCGGGCAGCTCCAAACACGCACAGCGCCACGTCGACAACGGCGTCGACATCGTGGTCGCACAGGGCCACGAGGCCGGTGGGCACACCGGTGAGATCGGCTCGATGGTGCTGTGGCCGGAAATCGTTGATGCCCTTGATGGTCGGGCCCCTGTCCTCGCTGCAGGCGGTATCGGCACGGGCCGGCAGGTCGCCGCCGCGCTGGCACTCGGTGCGCAGGGCGTGTGGATGGGTTCGGCGTTTTTGACCTCCGCCGAATACGACCTTGGTCACCGCAAGGACAGCGGCCGTTCCACCATTCAGGAAGCGCTTCTTGCCGCGACGTCGGCGGACACCGTGCGTCGGCGCATCTACACGGGCAAGCCGGCGCGGCTGCTCAAGAGCAAGTGGACGGACGCGTGGGACGCCACCGATGCGCCGGATCCGCTGCCGATGCCGCTGCAGAACATCCTCGTCAGCGAGGCGCATCAGCGGATGAACGAGTCGACCGATCCGTCAACGGTGGCCATGCCCGTCGGCCAGATCGTCGGCCGGATGAACGAGATCCGCCCGGTCGCCGACATCATCGCCGAGCTGGTCACGGGATTCGAGGAAGCTACCAACCGCCTCGACGAGATCCGCGGGAGCTAGCGCCCAATCAGTCTCGTACAGTCGGCAGACATGACCGTCGACGTCTGGATGCAGCACCCCACCGTTCGGTTTCTCGGTCACGACATGCTGGCCTCGCTGAGGCGCTGGACCGGCGGCGCGATGCCCGAGAAGGACTCCGACGTCCCCATCGAAGCGACGGTGGCCTCGATGGACGCGGCGGGGGTGGACTTCGGATTGCTGTCGGCGTGGCGCGGACCCAACGGTCTCGACCTGGTCTCCAACGACGAGGTCGCCGCATGGGTCGCGCAGTACCCCAATAAGTTCGCCGGGCTTGCGACGGTGGATCTCGATACCCCGATGGCGGCCGTTCGGGAGCTGCGCCGCCGGGTCCGTGACGACGGCTTCGTCGGTCTGCGCATCGTGCCGTGGCTGTGGGGGCTGCCGCCGACCGATCGCCGCTACTATCCGCTGTTCGCCGAGTGCGTCGAGTTGGGTGTGCCGTTCTGCACCCAGGTCGGCCATACCGGGCCGATGCGGCGTTCCGAGACCGGCCGACCCATCCCGTACATCGACGAGGTAGCGCTGGACTTCCCCGAACTCGAAATCGTCTGCGGCCACGTCGGATACCCGTGGACGGAGGAGATGGTCGCGGTCGCGCGCAAGCACCCGAACGTCTACATCGACACCTCCGCCTACACGACGAAGCGCCTGCCAGAGGAATTGGTGCGGTTCATGCGCACCCGGACCGGGCAACGCAAGGTTCTCTTCGGCACCAACTACCCGATGATCGGACACCAGCATGCACTTGTCGGTCTCGATGAGTTGGGCTTGAACGACGAAGCCGTGCAGGATTACCTGCACGGCAATGCCGAACGTGTCTTCAAACTGGGCCGGTAACGTCGTCGGCGACGGCGACCTGGGGTTCGCCGAAGAACACTTCAGCCGTACCGGCGTGGTGCACGCACGCACCGACAGATCCCATCGATCAACGTTTTGCAGGGAAAGTGCGAGAAGACGTCTGCGAAACGTCGATCGATATGACCCGCGCGGCTCGGGTCAGCGGCGGCCTGCGAGCGTGGGGCTCGGCTCGATGTCTTCGACGGAACTCGTGTCCGATTTGTTCACGACGCGACCCCAGACGACGACCTAACGTGCAGGCATGGACATTCGAGTGACATCGACCGTCGTCGAGATCGCCACAAGTGACATGCAGCGTGCGCTCGACTTCTATCGACTGCTTGGGCTGGACATTCCCGAACCGGAGGGCCCGCACATCGAAGTCGAACTGCCCGGCGGCAACACGCTGGCCTTCGACGACGAAAAGATCATCGCGGGTATGCACCCCGGTTGGACACCGCCGACGCAGCAGGGCCGGGTCGCGCTGGCATTCAAGGTGAGCGATTCCGTGGCGGTCGATGCGTTGTACGAACTGATAACGGGCGCAGGGCATCCGGGCGCACTGAAACCGTTCGATGCCCCGTGGGGCCAGCGCTATGCGACCGTCACGGATCCGGACGGCACGTCGATCGACCTGTTCTGCCCGCTGTCCTGACGCAGCGCCGCGAGCGACATGCCGGTCAGGTCGCGGACCTCGCGGTGCAGGTGCGGCTGGTCGGAGAAGCCGGCCGTTGCGGCCGCGTCAGCGGTGCTGACGCCGTCCTCGAGCAGTCGCACCGCCAGGCGGAACCGAAGGATCCGACGCAGCGTCGCGGGCCCGTAGCCGTAGACGGCAGCGCACTGGCGCTGCAGCGTGCGGACCGACCAGCCTGTCTCACCAGCCACCTCGGCCACTGTGGCACCACCGTCAAGGCGTTCGGTGATGTGGTGCAGCTGGTTTACCGCCCACGGCGCCGTCTCCCGAGCAGGCTCGTCGGCGGCGAGCGTCGTGGCCAGCTCGATGAGCGAGCGATCGCGCGCGCTCTTGACGCCGAGATCCGCCAACGGGACTCTGTCGTCGCGCAACTCCGACGCGGGCACGCCCAGCAGCCGGGGCAGTGCGCCAGGCCGAAACCTCAGGCCCACAAACCTTTCCCGACCGCGTTGGCTCACCGACGAAACGGTGTCGGGCCCAGCCACCACGATGCGGCCGGACATCTCGATGAGGTCCATGCAGCCGTCGGGAAGGACACGGACCGGTTCAGGTGGGCCGTCCACCACCCATGCGCATTCGATGAGCTCGCGCAGGTGCGGCGGCGGTGGGAAATCGCGGTAGCACATGCGAATCGACGTTACCGCCGAATCGGATATACCGCGTCCGCGCAGTCGGTGCGCTGTGCCGCGAGCTGGCGCTTGATCACCTTGAACGACTCGGTTCTGGGCAGTTCGGCGGCGATCCGCACCAACGACGGCCACTGTTTGGGGCCGAGGTCGAGCTGCTCGGCCAGGAATTCGCGAAACGCGTCGGCATCGAAGGTCGCGCCGTCGGCCAGCAGAAGCGCCGCCATCACCTGGTCGCCGACGTCGGGTGCCGGTATTCCGTACACGGCGACCTCGATGACGTCGGGGTGCCGCAGCAGCACCCGCTCGATCGGTGCGGCACCGAGGTTCTCGCCGTCGACGCGCATCCAGTCGCCGAGCCTGCCTGCGAAGTACGCATAGCCGTTCTCGTCGCGGTAGCCGAGGTCGCCGCTGTGGTAGACACCGCCGCGCATGCGCTCCTCGTCGGCACCGGGATCGTTGTAGTAGCCCTCGAAACGTCCCGCGCCCGCCGTGTTCACGATCTCGCCGGTGACGCCGGGCGGGCACGGTTCTCCGGTGTGCACGTCGACGATCTCGGTGCCCTCGGGCAGCGGGCCCAGCGCTCCAGGCGGTGTGTCCGGTGTCCGCCCGATCGCGACGCCGCCCTCGGTGGAGCCGAACCCGTCGACGACCACGGTGTCGAACCTGGCGGCGAAGCGGTCGACGTCGGCGGGTGCCCCCTCGTTGCCGTACACCGCCCGAAGCGGATTGTCGGCGTCGTCGCTCCGTTCCGGAGTCGCCAGCACATACGACAGCGGTTTGCCGACATAGTTGGCGTAAGTCGCGCGGTAGCGCCGGACGTCGGGAAGAAACTGGGACGCAGAGAACTTGCGCCGCAACACCATCGAGCCGCGGCAGGCCAGTGACACCGCCCAGCCGACCAGCACCGCGTTCGAGTGGAACAGCGGCATGGAGACATAACAGATGTCATCTGCGCCGAGCCCGAAGCGCTCGGACATCATCACGCCTGCGATCGCGACCTTGCCGTGGCTGCAGATCACCGCCTTGGGGTCGCCGCTGGTGCCGGACGTATAGATCAGCATGAACGTGTCGGTGGGTTCTGCCGCTTGCGGTGTCACCGGTGCACCGCCGTGCGCCGCCACCTCGGCCGCCCAACCCGCTGAGTCCACATCGATGTGGTCGATGTCGCCCACCACCGCGGCAGACGCCGAATCAGCAAGGACGACTTGGCAATCCGCGTGCTGGATATCGCGTTTCAGCGCTGCGCCGCGACGGATGGGGTTGAGGCCGACCGGGACGATCCCCGTTAGTCCCGCGGCGATGAGCAGCGCCGAGAAGAAGGGCGTGTTCTGCAGCAGCACGCCCACGTGTGGTGGCTTATCGGGATCCATTCGCGCCCGAAGGGCCGCGGCAATCGCGGCGCCCTGCTCGATATGGTCGCGCCACGACGTGAACGACTCCTCGAAGTGCACGCCGCGGTCGTCGACGTCGATCAGCGGTGTGATCAGCGAGGTGACGGTGGGAAGCTCGCTCCCGGGCTCTGCCTTATCGATGCTCCTCACGTCCGCGGATTGCAACTCAGGCCGGTGTGTCAGCCAGTTCCCGGCCGATGTGCAGCAGCTGCCCGGTGGCACCGCCGACCGCGAACTCCGTCTGCTTGGCCGCCAGGAAGTATCGGTGCACCGGATGGTCGGTGTCGATGCCGACGCCTCCGTGGACGTGCACCGTGGTGTGCGCGACGCGGTGTCCCGCCTCGGCGGCCCAGAACGCCGCGGTGTTGACGTCGACGTCTGCGGGCTGGTCTTCGGACAGCCGCCACGCCGCCTGCGTGACGGTCAGGCGCAGGCCCTTGATGTCGATGTAGCCGTCCGCCAACCGCGACGACACGGCCTGGAAGCTGCCGATCGGCCGGTCGAACTGCTCGCGCTCGCGGGCGTACTCAGCGGTGAGCTCCAGTGCCCGCTCGACTACCCCGAGCTGAAATGCGCTGCGGCCCAACGTGCCGTGCGTCGTCAACCAGGTGACGACGTCGCTGCCCCCGACGACCCGGTCGGCTCCGAGTTCGACTCCCCGTAGTTCGAGATGTCCGACGCTGCCGAGGCCGGTGGTGTCCAGGGAGGTGACCGTTACGCTCGCGTCGTCCTTGGCAACCACGAACACCTTGGTGCCCGAACCGGTTTCGGCGGGCACAAGGAATGCGTCGGCGACGGGTCCGTAGAACACCTGCGTGCGCGCGCCGGTCAGCCGGTACGCGGCGCCGTTGGCGGTCGCCTGCACGGGACCTTCGCCCATATCCCCGTCCAGTGCGACCGCGACGATCTTGTCGCCGTTGATCGCGGGCACGGCCCAAGCCTTCTGCAGATCCTCGGAGCCGAATTCGGCGAGCGCGCCCGCGGCGAGTACAGCCGACTCGAGGTAAGGCACCGCTGCCAGCTGCCTGCCCAAAGCGGTCAAGACAGCTACCTGTTCAAGCACGCCGAAACCGCCGCCGCCCAACGACTCCGGTGCGGTGGTGGACAGGATGTCGGCGTCGCGCAGCTTGGCCCACAGCTCGCTGTCGAAGCGTTCGTCGAGCCCGTCGAGCTCGCGCTGGCGCTCCGGCGTGCACACCGACTCGGTGATGGTACGCACCAGACCGCCGAGGTCGTCGGCGGCTTCGGTCGTGGTGAAGTCCATGTGAAGTCTCCGCTCCCTTACCGGTTCACTCGGGGCAGGCCGAGCGCGACCATGCCGATGATGTCGCGCTGAATCTCGTTGGTGCCGCCGCCGAAGGTGAGGATCAGGCATGAGCGGTGCATCCTCTCGATGCGACCGCGCAGCAGGGCGCCGGGGGAGTCGGTGCGCACGGTTGCGGCGGTGCCGAGCACCTCCATCAACAGCCGGTATGCCTCGGTGGCCAGTTCGGTGCCGTACACCTTGGCCGCCGACGCATCCGCAGGCGAGGGGGCGGCGTCGGTCGTTGAGGCCAGCTCCCAGTTGATCAGCTTGAGCACCTCGGCCTTGGCGTGCACGCGAGCGAGGTTGAGCTGCACCCACTCCGAGTCGATCAGCCGCCTGCCGTGCGCATCCTTGGTGTTCTGCGCCCACTCGCGGACCCCGTCGAGCGCCGAGAAGATCGGTTGTGCGGAGACCAACGCGACGCGCTCGTGGTTGAGCTGATTGGTGACGAGCTTCCAGCCGCCGTTCTCCTCGCCGACGAGTGCGGTCTTCGGAACCCGGACGTCCTGGTAGTAGGTGGCGCTGGTGTCGATACCCGACATGGTGTGGACCGGTGTCCACGAGAAGCCCTCGGCCGTGGTCGGCACGATCAACATCGAGATGCCACGGTGTTTCTTCGCCTCTGGGTTGGTGCGGACGGCCAGCCACACGTAGTCGGCGTAGGCGATCAGGCTGGTCCACATCTTCTGACCGTTGACGACGTAGTCGTCACCGTCGTGAACCGCGGTGGTGCGCAGGGCGGCAAGGTCGGTGCCCGCACCTGGCTCGGAGTAGCCGATCGAGAAGTGCAGTTCGCCTGCGGCGATCTTGGGCAGGAAGAACTTCTTCTGCTCCTCGGTGCCGAACCCCATGATCGTCGGCGCGACGCTGTTGATCGTCAGGAACGGGACGGGGACTCCTGCGATGGATGCCTCGTCGTTGAAGATCAGGCCGTCCATCGGAGGGCGCGCCTGCCCACCGAACTCCTTCGGCCACGACAGGGTCAGCCAGCCGTCCTTACCCATCTGCGCGACGGTGTCGCGGTACACGGTGCCGCGCCCCATCTCGCCGTCGTTCGACGCAAGCGCCGCGGCGCGCTCGGGGGTCATGAGCTTGGTGAAGTAGGCCCGCAGTTCGCGGCGCAACTCCTCTTGCTCGGGGGTGTAGCCGATCCGCATCGCCTCGTCCTTAACGTCTGGTCAACTGAGAAGCAGACCCAATCTGCCACCCCGGTTGTAACACGTTCTAGTCTTGGGGTCCAGCGGTGGTTGTCTCGGGTAGCCTGCCGACCTGGTCGTATTGTGGGTCGTGCTCCGGTAACAGCCCGCCGGAACTGAACACAAGGAGGTTGTCGTGCGAGTTGAAGTAGATCGCGATCGGTGTGAAGGTAACGCCGTCTGCGTGGGAATCGCGCCAGACCTATTCGATCTCGATGACGAGGATTACGCGGTGGTGAAGCAGGACCCGGTGGCGGCCGACCAGGAGGATCTGGCCGAGCAGTCCATCGCCGAATGCCCGCGCGCAGCGTTGCTTCGCAAGGACTAGAGGTATTCATAAGTGAGCGCACAACACGATGACCTGACCGATCTGTCGGGCCGAGTTGCAGTGGTGACCGGCGCGGCCGCGGGCCTTGGCAGGGCAGAGGCAATCGGCCTCGCCCGCTCGGGTGCCACGATCGTGGTGAACGACATGGCCGCGGCCCTCGACCGGTCGGACGTCTTCGACGAGATCGCCGCGGCAGGCTCGAAGGCCGTCGCAGTCGAGGGTGACATCAGCGCGCGCAGTACCGCCGACGAACTGGTCGCCACCGCCGAAGGCCTCGGCGGGCTCCACATCGTCGTCAACAACGCGGGCATCACCCGCGACAAGATGCTGTTCAACATGTCCGACGAGGACTGGGACGCCGTCATCGCCGTGCACCTGCGCGGGCATTTCCTCTTGACCCGCAACGCGGCGACGTACTGGCGTGCCAAGGCCAAGGAAGCCGACGGTAGTCAAAAAGGGCAGGTCTACGGCAGGCTCATCAACACGTCGTCGGAAGCCGGGCTCGTCGGCCCGGTGGGCCAGGCCAACTACGGCGCTGCGAAGGCGGGTATCACCGCGCTGACACTGACCGCCGCCCGCGCCCTCGAGCGCTACGGGGTACGCGCGAACGCCATCTGCCCGAGGGCCAGGACGGCGATGACGGCAGACGTGTTCGGGGATGCACCGGAGCTGTCCGAAGGCGAGATCGACAGTCTCTCTCCAGAGCACGTCGTCTCGTTGGTCCGCTTCCTCGCATCGCCGGGATCCGACGGCGTCAGCGGGCAGGTGTTCATCGTGTACGGTCCGACTGTGACGCTGGTGGCGGCGCCGACAGTGGAGCAGCAGTTCACCGCCGACGGTGCTGCGTGGGTGCCCGCAGAGCTCAGCGGTACGCTCCGCGATTTCTTTGCTGGCCGTGACCTCGAGCGCGGATTCTCGGCCACCAACCTGATGGGAAATTCCTAAGAGACGGCTGAAGGTCGGATAACATCGGTAGCTAGAACACGTTCTAGAATGATCTGAGTCACACCCTTTCTGACCTGGATATAAACGGCATTACTGTCTCAATCCGTGACCTTTGACAGTGCGAACACGTTCTAGTTAGTATGATCCGGCTCACTAAGATTTGTGTGCGACGCAGGGGTGGAAAAGTCGCCACGGCAAGCGGTTTCGAGAGCTTCGCCGTGGCGGATAACTCACGAAGCCCCGCCCGAGAACGGAGCCGAGGTTGATCGAACAGCTTGCGGTCCCGGCGCGGGCCGTGGGCGGGTTCGTCGAGATGTCCATCGACACGTTCGTCAAGATCTTCCGCAGGCCTTTCCAGTTCCGCGAGTTCCTCGAACAGACATGGATGATCGCGCGCGTCTCGCTGGTCCCGACGCTGCTCGTCGCTATTCCGTTCACCGTTCTCGTCGCCTTCACGCTGAACATCCTGCTGCGCGAGATCGGTGCCGCCGACCTGTCCGGTGCGGGCACCGCGTTCGGCACGATCACCCAGTTGGGTCCGGTGGTGACCGTTTTGGTGGTGGCAGGTGCCGGTGCGACCGCGATCTGCGCCGACCTCGGCGCCCGCACCATCCGCGAGGAGATCGACGCGATGCGGGTGCTGGGCATCGACCCGATCCAGCGGCTCGTCGTACCGCGCGTGCTGGCGTCGATGTTCGTGGCGCTTCTGCTCAACGGCCTCGTGTGTGCGATCGGACTGGCCGGCGGCTACGTCTTCTCGGTCTTCCTCCAGGGCGTCAACCCTGGCGCCTTCATCAACGGCCTGACCGTGCTCACCGGCCTCGGTGAGTTGGTACTCGCCTTCATAAAGGCTTTGCTGTTCGGCGTAGTGGCCGGGCTGGTGGGCTGCTACCGCGGCCTGACGGTGCAGGGGGGGCCCAAGGGCGTCGGCACCGCCGTGAACGAAACCGTCGTCTACGCCTTCATCTGCCTGTTCGTGATCAACGTGATCATGACGGCGGTCGGGGTTCGGGTGCTGGTGCGCTGATGAGCTACGACTTATCCCTCCGTTTCCGGCGCGCGTTCCGCGGGGTGCCGAAGGCCGTCGACACCATCGGCGAGCAGGCGCTGTTCTACGGCGAGACGATCCGCTACATCCCGAACGCGCTCACCCGGTATCGCAAGGAGACCATCCGCAACATCGCCGAGATGACGATGGGCACCGGCGCGCTGGTGATGATCGGCGGCACCGTCGGCGTCGCGGCGTTCCTGACGCTGGCCTCCGGCGGCGTGATCGCCGTACAGGGCTACTCGTCGCTTGGCAACATCGGCATCGAGGCGCTCACCGGCTTCCTTTCGGCATTCCTCAACGTCCGCATCGTCGCGCCGGTGATTGCGGGCATCGCGCTGGCCGCGACCATCGGCGCCGGTACCACGGCGCAACTGGGCGCCATGCGGGTCGCAGAGGAGATCGACGCGGTCGAATCGATGGCCGTGCACTCGGTGTCGTACCTGGTGTCCACCCGGCTCATCGCCGGGATGATCGCGATCATCCCGCTGTACTCGCTTTCGGTGCTCGCCGCGTTCTTCGCGGCCCGATTCACGACGGTCTTCATCAACAACCAGTCGGCGGGCCTCTACGACCACTACTTCAACACCTTCCTTGTGCCCACCGACCTGTTGTGGTCGTTTCTGCAGGCCATCGTCATGGCGATCGCCGTGATGCTGGTACACACCTACTACGGGTACAACGCTTCCGGCGGTCCGGTCGGCGTCGGCATCGCGGTCGGTCAGGCCGTGCGCACCTCGCTGATCGTGGTCGTCACCATCACCCTGTTCATCTCACTCGCCGTATACGGCGCGTCCGGCAACTTCAACCTTTCCGGATAGGCGGGGAACCATGTCCGACGAGCGCGCCAAGCGCAGCCACGTGAGGATCGCCGCGGCGATCCTCACCGCGTTGCTTGTCGCCGCCGTCGTGTTCACCTACCTCGCGTACACCGCCGCCTTCACATCGACCGACAAGATCACGGTCACCTCACCGAGAGCCGGTCTGGTGATGGACCGCGACGCCAAGGTGAAGTACCGCGGTATCCAGATCGGCCAGGTCGACTCGATCGAGTACGCGGGTGATCAAGCCAAACTGACGCTCGCGATCGACAGCAACGAGATGCGGTTCATCCCGTCCAACGCGATCGTGCGCATCGCCAGCACAACGGTTTTCGGCGCCAAGTCCGTCGAGTTCATCCCGCCCGACGACCCGTCGGGCACCGGGCTGCGACCCGGCGCCCAGGTGCAGGCATCGTCGGTGCAGCTCGAGGTGAACACGCTCTTCCAGACGTTGACCGACGTGCTGCACAAGGTCGACCCGGTCCATCTGAACGCAACGCTGAGCGCGCTCGCAGAAGGCCTGCGCGGCCACGGCGATGACCTCGGAGCGCTGCTTGCCGGCCTGAACTACTATCTGCAGCAACTGAATCCGAAGCTCCCGACACTTCAGCAGGACTTCCAGAAGACCGCGGTGGTGGCCAACATCTACGGCGACGCAGGCCCGGACTTCGCGAAGATCTTCGACAATGCGCCTGCGATCAGCGACACCATCGTCGACGAGCAGGACAACTTGAACCGGACACTGTTGGCGGCAACCGGTCTGGCCAACAACGGAACCGACACTCTTGAACCGGCGGAGAACGACTACATCGCCGCGGTGAATCGGCTTCGGGCACCGCTGAAGGTGGCAGGCGAGTACTCCCCGGAGTTCGGCTGCATCCTCGAGGGCACCGGCAAGGCGGTTGACTTCTTCGCCCCGATCATCGGCGGTACGCGGCCTGGCCTGTTCGTCTCGTCCAACTTCCTGCCAGGCTCGCCCGCGTACACCTACCCGGAGAGCCTGCCGATCGTGAATGCGTCGGGCGGTCCGAACTGCCGTGGTCTGCCTGACATTCCGACCAAGCAGCTGGGCGGATCCTGGTACCGGTCGCCGTTCCTGGTCACCGACAACGCCTATATCCCCTACCAGCCGAACACCGAGTTGCAGTTCGACGCACCGTCGACTGCGCAGTTCCTCTTCAACGGGGCCTTCGCGGAGAGGGACGAGTACTGATGAAGGGTGATCGGACCCTGCTGAACGTCGGCATCTTCACCGTCGCGATGTTGCTTGTGGCGGCCATGCTGGTGGTGGTCTTCGGCGAGTTCCGGTTCACGTCGGAAAGCAAGTACCACGCGACGTTCCTCGACGCCTCGCGGCTGAAGGCCGGACAGGACGTCCGCATCTCGGGCGTTCCGGTGGGTTCGGTCGGTGCGGTCACGCTCAATCCGGACAACACCGTCGACGTCTCGTTCGATGTCGACAAGCGCTACCAGCTGTACACCTCGACGCGTGCGGCGGTCCGCTACGAGAACCTCGTCGGCGACCGCTATCTCGAAATCACAGCGGGCCCAGGGGAACTGCGCAAGATTCCGCCAGGCAGCACCATCCCCCGGGAGAATACGCAGCTCGCGCTCGACCTGGATGCGCTGCTCGGCGGACTGCGCCCCGTCCTCAAGGGTCTCGACGGCGCCAAGATCAACGAGGTCAGCAGCGCCGTCATGGAGTTGCTTCAGGGCCAGGGTGGGGCGCTGTCCAATCTGCTCTCGACGACAAGCGCATTTACCCAGAACCTGGCGGCCCGTGACCAACTGATCGGCGATGTGATCAACAACCTGAACACGGTGCTCGGAACGGTCGACGACAAGGGCGCCCAGTTCAATGCCAGTGTGGATCAGCTCCAGAAGTTGCTCACCGGTCTGGCTGCGGGCCGCGACCCGATCGCAGGCGCCATCCCGCCGTTGGCGTCCGCGTCGAGCGATCTGACCGACATGCTGCAGCTGTCGCGTCGACCGGTCCAGGGGGTGATCGAGAACATCCGTCCCATGGCGCAACGGATGGACGTGCGCAAGGCCGATATCAACAAGGTCATCGAGCCTCTCGCAGAGAACTATCTGCGGCTCAACGCACTCGGTGCGTACGGCTCGTTCTTCAACATCTTCTACTGCTCGACGCGGCTGAAGATCAACGGCCCCGCGGGCAGTGACATTCTCGTGCCGTTCGGCGGGCCGCCTGATCCGTCCAAGGGGAGGTGCAGCGACGATGGCTAGGCCGGACGGCGGAAACCCGCTACGCACAGGCATATTCGGTATCGCCCTGGTTGCGTGCCTCGTGCTGGTGTCGTTCGGCTACACCAGCCTGCCGTTCTGGCCGCAGGGTAAGCCGTACGAGGCGTACTTCACCGACGCGGGTGGCATCTCGCCCGGCAACGACGTCAACGTGTCAGGGATCAACGTCGGCAAGGTCACCGGGGTGGCGCTCGCGGGCGACTCGGCCAAGGTGACGTTCACCGTGAACCGGGACGTCAAGGTCGGCGACCAGTCACTGGTCGCCATCAAGACCGACACTGTGCTCGGTGAGAAGTCGCTGGCCGTGACGCCCCGCGGCGCCGGTCAGTCGACCGTCATCCCGTTGGGCCGCACCACGACTCCGTACACCCTGAACACGGCGCTGCAGGATCTCGGCCAGAACACCAGCGAGCTGGACAAGCCGCGCTTCGAGCAGGCGCTGTCGACGCTCACGGATTCACTCAAGGACGCTACGCCGCAGCTGCGCAACGCGCTCGACGGTGTCACGGCGCTTTCGCAGAGCATCAACAAGCGTGACGAGGCGCTCGATCAACTTCTGGCACATGCCAAGAAGGTGTCGGACACGCTGGCTCAACGCGCGGGCCAGGTGAACCAGCTGGTGCTCGATGGCAATCTGCTTTTCGCCGCACTGGACGAGCGCAGGCAGGCGCTGAGCAACCTCATCGCGGGGATCGACGATGTCAGCGAGCAGCTTTCGGGCTTCGTGGCCGACAACCGTAAGGAGTTCAAGCCGGCCCTTGAGAAGCTGAACCTGGTGCTGGACAACCTTCTCGAGCGGCGTGAGCACATCGGTGAGGCGCTCAAGAGGCTGCCGCCCTACGCCACGGCGCTTGGTGAGGTGGTCGGTTCGGGTCCCGGCTTCCAGATCAACCTGTACGGCCTTCCGCCTGCGCCGATCGCAGAAGTGCTGTTCGACACGTACTTCCAGCCGGGCAAGCTGCCTGACAGCCTCTCCGACATGCTCAAGGGATACATCTCTGAGCGACTGATCATCAGGCCGAAGTCGCCATGACCAACTCGAACCCGGCCCCCGACCGCACCCGCTGGCTGCGGATTGCGCTGGCCACCGCACTCGTCGCGATGCTGGCCGCCAGCGCATACCTGGTGTGGCCGTCGCGCACCGGCAACAAGGTCGTCGCGTACTTCACCTCGACAGTGGGCCTGTATCCCGGTGACGACGTCCGCATCGTCGGCGTGCCCGTCGGGACGATCGACTCGATCGAGCCAAGGGCAAGCGATGTCAAGGTCACCATGACCATCCACGACGATGTGAAGGTCGCCAACGATGCCAAAGCGCTCATCATCTCGCCGAACCTGGTGTCGTCCCGGTTCATTCAGCTTGCACCCGCCTACACCGGAGGCCCGGCACTGGCCGACGACTCCAGCATCGGGTTGGACCGCACCGCCGTGCCGGTCGAATGGGACGAGGTCAAAGAGCAGCTGACCGCACTGAGCCGCGAACTCGGGCCACAGCAGGGATCGCTGCAGGGCCCGCTGAGCAACTTCGTGAACCAGGCCGCCGACACCTTCGACGGAAACGGCGACTCGTTCCGCCAGGCGCTGCGCGAGCTGTCGCAGACCGCGGGCCGGCTCGGCGACTCGCGTACAGACCTGTTCGGCACCGTGAAGAATCTGCAGGTGCTCGTCAATGCGCTGTCGAACAGCAACGAACAGATCGTGCAGTTCACCAACCATGTCGCGTCCGTATCGCAGGTGCTCGCCGACAGCTCAGCGGATCTCGACAACACGCTCGGCACCCTGAACCAGGCCCTCGGCGACGTCCGCGGCTTCCTCAGCGACAGCAACGATGCCTTGATCAAACAGGTCAACAAGCTGACGGACTTCACTTCCATCCTGACCGAGCACAGCGATGACATCGAGCAGATCCTGCACATCACGCCCAATGGCCTCGCGAACTTCTACAACATCTACAACCCCGCGCAGGGCACCGTCGGCGGTCTGCTCACGCTGCCCAACTTCGCCAACCCGGTCCAGTTCATCTGCGGCGGCGTATTCGATGCAGGCACCTCGACCGACAACTACAAGCGGGCCGAAATCTGCAGGCAGCGAATGGGTCCGGTGCTGCGGCGTATCACCATGAACTTCCCGCCGCTGATGCTGCACCCCATCAACAGCATCACCGCGTACAAGGGCCAGATCATCTACGACACCCCGGAGACCGAGGCGAAGGCGGAGACGCCGGTGCCCTATCTGCAGTGGAACCCCGCGCCGGGTGTGAACCCGCCGAAACCGTCCGCCGCGACCGATCTGAGTTCGCTGATGGTGCCACCGGAGCAGTCGACGTCGCATGCAGGCGGCCCCGAGGCGGCCCCCGCGCCCGGGCCGGTCGATCCCAATGCGCCCGCGGCACCGGGTGAACCGCCCGTCGAAGCGCCTCCGGCCGGGGGAGGCGGATGATGGGCAATCTCCTGCGCGCGGTCGCGATCTCGGCGGGCGCAACCTTGCTCGCCGGCTGCTCGTTCGGCGGGCTGAACTCTCTGAACATGCCGGGGACGGCGGGCCACGGGTCGGGCGCCTACAAGATCACGGTCCAACTGCCCGACGTCGCGACCCTTCCGCAGAACTCACCGGTGATGGTCGACGATGTCACCGTCGGCAGCGTGTCGGGGATCGACGCGGTTCAGCGTTCGGACGGCACGTTCTATGCGGCCGTCCAGCTGTCGTTGGACAAGGACGTCAAACTCCCGGAGAACGCGACGGCAAGGGTCGCGCAGACCTCGCTGCTTGGCTCCCAGCATGTCGAGCTTTCCGCGCCGGTCGACGAGAAAGCGGTCGGTCAGCTCAAGAACGGCTCACAGATCCCGCTCGACCGCACCGGCCGGTACCCGACCACCGAGGAAGTGCTGTCGTCCCTCGGTGTCGTGGTGAACAAGGGCAATCTCGGTGCGCTGCAGGACATCACCGATGAGACCTACAACGCGGTGGCCGGCCGCCAGGGCAGTTTCACCGACCTGGTGCCCCGGCTCGCCGAGCTGACGACATCGCTGGATCAGCAGACGGGCGACATCATTGCGGCCTCCGAAGGGCTGAACCGCTTCGCCGGAATCCTGGCGAGCAGCAAGGACAGCCTCGGCCGCACCCTCGACACGTTGCCCGCCGCACTGGACGTGCTGAACAAGAACCGCGGCAACATCGTCGACGCGTTCGGCGCACTGCAGCGGTTCGCGGGTATCGCGTCCAACATCCTGGCCAAGACCAAGGACGACTTCGCCGCGGACTTCAAGGACCTGTTCCCTGTCATCAAGTCGCTGAACGACAACGTCGACTACCTGATCAAGGACCTCGAATTCCTGCCGACGTTCCCGTTCCACTACAAGTATCTGAAGCGTGCCGTTCGGGGCGATTACCTCAACGTCTACACCACGTTCGATCTGACGTTGCGTCGCCTCGGGGAGTCGGTCTTCACCACCGCGTGGGGCCTGGACACCAACATGGCTCACATGAGCGAGATCATCAACCCGCCGGACTTCCTCACCGGTTCGCTCGCCAACCTGTCGGGTCAGGCGTCGGATCCATTCAAGATTCCGGCGGGTAGCGCGACACAACACGACGAGGGACCCTGATGCTGGACCGGTTGACTCGCCTGCAGCTGACGATCTTCGCGGTCGTCACGGTGCTCACCGTCAGCGCCATTTCGATCTTCTATCTGCACCTGCCTGCGGCGGTTGGCATCGGCGCCTACAAGGTCGACGCGAATTTCGTTGCGGGCGGCGGCATCTACCAGAACGCCAACGTGACCTTCCGCGGCGTCACGGTCGGCCGCGTTGAGTCCGTCGGCCTGACGAACGACGGCGTCGTCGCGCATATGCGGCTCAACAGCGGCACGCCGGTACCCGACAACGTCACCGCGACGGTGAAGAGCGTCTCCGCCGTCGGCGAGCAGTACATCGACCTGGTGCCGCCGGATAACCCGTCGTCGGAGAAGCTGCGCGACGGCGCGAACATCGGCAAGGACCGCACGGCTATCGGCCAGGACATCGCCGGTCTGCTCGACGAGTCGGAGAAGCTTGTCGCCAGCATCGGCGACACCCGGCTGCAGGACCTGCTTCGCGAAACGTTCAAGGCGTTCAACGGATCCGGGCCCGAACTGGCGCGGTTGATCGAATCGTCCAGGCTGCTTGTCGACGAGGCGAACAGCAACTACGGGCAGACCACCCAGCTGATCGATCAGGCGGGTCCGTTCCTCGACGCGCAGATCCGGGGAGGCGACGACATCAAGTCGCTCGCCGACGGTCTGGCCCGGTTCACCGGCGAAGTCGCCAACGCCGACCCGCAGCTGCGGACGACGCTGCAGACCGTGCCGGGGGCCACCGAGGCGGCGAACGAAACGTTCACCGGCATTCGGCCGTCTTTCCCGGTGCTCGCGGCCAACCTCGCGAACTTCGGGCGTATCGGCGTGATCTACAGCAAGTCGCTGGAACAGGCACTGGTCATCTTCCCCGCGCTGATCGCGGCGCTGGGCACCGTCGCCGGTGGCGTGCCATCCGACGAAGGCGGCAAGCTCGACTTCAAAGTCCATCTGCAGGATCCGCCGCCGTGTAGCACCGGCTTCATCCCGGCCACCCAGATCCGGTCGCCTGCCGACACCACGCTGCGCGACATCCCGCCCGACCTGTACTGCAAGACCGCGCAGAATGATCCGGCGGTCGTTCGCGGCGCGCGCAACTATCCGTGCCAGGAGTTCCCCGGCAAGCGGGCGCCCACCATCCAGCTGTGCCGCGATCCCAAGGGGTACGTGCCGCTCGGCAGCAATCCCTGGCGGGGTCCGCCGATCCCCTACGGCAGCGAGCCGATCACCGATCCGCGGATGACCCTGCCGCAGAACAAGTTCCCGTTCATTCCGCCGCAGGTGGATCCGGATCCGGGCGCGCCGGCGGTGGCGCTACCGCCCGGAGTGCAGCCGGGGCCCGGTCCCGCGCCGCACGGGCCGTTCCCGCTGCCGGTGCCGCCGAACGAGCCGGGCCCGCT
This sequence comes from uncultured Mycobacteriaceae bacterium, assembly GCA_902826815.1. Classification (GTDB taxonomy): domain Bacteria; phylum Actinomycetota; class Actinomycetes; order Mycobacteriales; family Mycobacteriaceae; genus Mycobacterium. The sequence goes on along the minus strand of CADEGF010000017.1, from coordinate 62,865 downwards.
GCCGCCGCCTGCGCCGTTCTTCGCACCGCCCGATCAGGTGGTGCCGCCGTACGGCAGGACGCCGCCACCGCCGCCGGCGGGTGAACCGTTGCCGCTGCCTGGTCAGCCGCCCGCGGATGCGCCACCGCCGCTGCCCGCAGAAGCGCCCCCGATGGCAAGCGCGACCTACGACCAGAACGGCAAGTTCATCGACCCTGCCGGCGGAACTGGCGTGTTCGCAGGTGGAACTGACACACTGGCGCCCGCAGAAAACTGGGTAGATCTGATGTTGGCTCCAAGGCAGGCGTAGATGGCAGACGAAAGGGCTTCGACGGAATCGCCGAAGCCGACGGTACGACGTCGCGCGTCGAGGGCGGCGGGGCCGTCCAGCGGCGCGGTTGGCACGTCGACGGCCGTGTCCGTCGATGCACCGAAGACCGTCAAGGTCCGGTTGTCCAACCCGGTGGGTCCGCCGCCGCGGCGGCAACCGCACCGGGCGTTGGTCGCATGGGTGTCGTTGGCGACGGCGGTCGTCGTGGTGGCTGCCCTCGGGGTGGCCGTCCTTCTGACGCAGAGGCACCAGGACAGCGAGGAAGCCGATATCGCGCAGACCCAACTGTTCGTCGACACCGCCTCGCAGTACGTGGTGAACATGTTCAGCTACACCCAGGAGACGATCGACGCCGACGTCGACCGGTTCGTCAACAGCACCAGCGGACCGTTGCGCGACATGATGAGCCAGGGTAAGAACGCGGAGAACCTCAAGCTGCTGTTCCGCGACACCAACGCCAGCGCAGAAGCCGTCGTCAACGGTGCCGCACTGGAGAAGTTCGACGACCTCGCCAATCGGGCCGACGTCCTTGTGGCGGTGCGGGTTACGGTCACCGACATCGATGGGAACAACCAGCCGTCCAAGCCCTACCGCCTTCGGGTCACGGTGGCAGAGGACGACAACGGCAAAATGTCGTTCTATGACCTCAAGTACCCCGACGGGGGAAACTGATGTCGAAGAAAACGGCCTTGCTGATCGGTGTGGTGTCCATCCTGCTGGCGTGCGGTTTCGTCGCGCTGGCAGGCGTCGGCGGCTGGTACTACTGGTCCGGGGTCGAGATCCAGGGTGAGAAGGATGCGCGCGCCGTCCTTGCCGACAAGGCGACAGAACAGATTCCCAAGGTCTTCGGCTACGACTACCAGACGGTCGAGCGCAGCCTCAACGACGTCTACCCGCTTCTGACGCCGAGCTACCGCCAGGAGTTCGAGGACCGCGCGAACAAGGACATCATTCCGCAGGCGCGGGAGCGGCAGCTGGTCAGCCAGGCCAACACCGTCGGCGTGGGTGTGCTCGCCGCACAGCGGAACTCGGGCTCGGTGATGGTGTATCTGAATCGCACGGTGACCGACAAGTCCAAGCAGCCGGTCTACGACGGGAGTCGGCTGAAAGTGGACTACGTCAAGGTCGACGGCCAGTGGCTGATCAACTACATCACCCCGATTTAACGGAGTCCGCCGGCTCGGATTGAATTGTCCGCTCCGCGGACGCTGTCGAAGCCAGCGCGTCGAGGAATGACCGCGCCCAGCGATCGACGTCGTGCACGAGCACCTGTCGGCGCAGCGCGCGCATCCTGCGCCTACCCTCTTCTGGCGTCTGATTCAGCGCCTCCTCGATTGCGTCCTTGACACCGTCGAGGTGGTGCGGGTTGGTCAGGTAGGCCTGGCTGAGTTCTGCTGCCGCACCGGTGAACTCGCTGAGCACCAGCGCGCCGCCGAGGTCGCCGCGGCACGCGACATACTCCTTGGCCACCAGGTTCATACCGTCCCGCAGCGGCGTCACCAGCATGACGTCGGATGCCGCGAAGAACGCGATCAGCTCGTCGCGGGGGACCGGGCGGTGGATGTAGTGCACGATCGGGTGGCCGATCTCACCGAACTCGCCGTTGATGTGGCCGACCTGCCGCTCGATGTCCTCGCGCATCTCCTTGTAGCTCTCGACGCGTTCGCGGCTCGGTGTGGCGAGCTGGACAAGCACGGTGTCGTCCGGTTTGACCCGGCCCTCGGTGAGTAACTCCGAAAAGGCTTTCAGCCGAACGTCAATGCCCTTGGTGTAGTCGAGCCGGTCGACGCCGAGCAGGATCTTGCGAGGGTTGCCGAGCTCGTTGCGGATCTGCTTTGCGCGTTGGCGGACGGTTCTGTCCCTGGCCTTGGCGTCGAGTGCTCCCGAGTCGATGGAGATCGGAAACGCGCCCACCTTGACGGTACGGAACCCGGTCTGCACTTCGCCGAACCGGGATCGCACCCCGACGGATGCGCGTGATGTGTTGGCGCCCACCAGCCGCCGGGCCAGAATGAGGAAGTTCTGCGCACCGCCGGGCAGGTGAAATCCGACCAGGTCCGCGCCGAGCAGCCCGTCGATGATCTCCGTCCGCCACGGCATCTGCATGTACAGCTCGACCGGTGGAAACGGAATGTGCAGAAAGAATCCGATGGTGAGGTCCGGCCGCAGCATCCGAAGCATCTTCGGCACGAGCTGGAGTTGGTAGTCCTGAACCCACACCGTCGCGCCTTGTGCGGCGGCGCGCGCAGTGGCTTCGGCGAAGCGCCGATTCACCTCGACATAGCGGTCCCACCACGCGCGGTGGTAGATCGGCTTGACGATGACGTCGTGGTACAGCGGCCACAGCGTGGCGTTGGAGAAACCCTCGTAGTACATCGCGACGTCTTCGGTCGACAGCCGCACCGGGTACAGCGTCAGATCTTCCTCGACGATCGGATCTTCGTCGGCGTCGGGAACGCCCGGCCAGCCGATCCATGCGCCTTTGCGGCGGCGAAGAAGCGGTTCGAGCGCCGTGACCAACCCGCCCGGACTGCGCTTCCACTGCGTCGTGCCGTCGGGCAGCCGCTCCATGTCGATGGGTAGCCGGTTGGCCACCACGACGAAGTCAGAATTACCGGAGCCGACCCCCGGACTCACCTAAGCCTCTTGTTTTGCCGGTCCAATACCCAGCATCGACAGGAAGACGCGGCATTCGTCTGCGTCGGTCGCGTAGGCGGCGACGACGCGCCTGGCCTGGCGGGCGGTGCTGTCGGCTAGGGGCTCGACGTCGCCGAGCTCGGCGGGGTCAGATTTTGCAGGCATGACACCACCATATATCCGCCGGGGCCCCGGCGGACCGATCAGCCGATGGTGCCGGTGGATCCGGTGACCGTCGGGCTGCTGCCGACTGACGACTCAGGCGTCACCACGGGGACCTGTTGCTCCTCTGACAGGCCGATGCACTGGCCCGAGTTGTGGCCGGTGCATGGGATGGCGCCGCCGCCGCCGGGCAGGTTCACCGCGGCCAGGTCGGGGTTGCCGCCGATCGCCGAATACGGCGCACCCGCATTGGGCACCAGGTGCGGAACGCAGAGGGACGTGTACAGGTCGTGCTCCTCGCCGCCAGGGCACTGGGCCAGCGGCGTGGCCGCGGGTGCAGGTGTCGCGACGAAGGCGATCGCCGGGGCTGCCGCTACTGCGACGGCGAATCCACCGGCAATGATCATCCGTCGTGCTGGGAACTTCATGGTCGCCATCGTCACGCTTTCTGTAGATTCCCTAAAAGGTCTCGTCGGGGCGATTGTATGGAAACTGAACGGAATCTGCATGCGTTCGCAAAGTTTCCTGTCAATATCACTACGGCGATTTCTGCAGGCCAAGCGGACAAAGTAAGGCTGCAAAGCACAGGGCCGGACACGAAGAAACGTGTCCGGCCCTGCGTTTTCCGGCTGGGGCACGCCGTTTTGGCGGATCAGCCGGTCAAAGATGTGCTTTCTACGGGCTAGAGCTGACCGACGAATGCGGCACAGCGATCGGGCCCGCGGCGTTCTCTTCCTCGCCCAGCCCGATGCACTCGCCGGAGTTGTGGCCGGTGCACGGGATGCCGCTGACTTCGGGCAGCCCGCCGACGGGGGCGGTACTGCTGAAATCGGGTGAGTTCGGCACGATGTCGGGCACGCAGATATTGGTGAATTGGTCCTCGGTTTCGCCGCCTGCGCAGGCCGAAATCGACGGCGCCGAGCCGACGGAGGTCGAAACGGCGAACATTGCGACCGCAGGAGCAGCAGCGATCGCGACAGCGAATCCCCCCGCAAGGATCAGTCGTCGAATTGGAAGGTGGAAGGTCGCCATCATCACGCTTTCTCTAGTTTGCTGGCCGTGTCATCCGAGAAGCGATTTCAGACTGTCAGCCAACTGACTGCCGTCATCCGATTCCCTGCCTATGCATCGTCCGAAGTTGTCGCCGGACTGGGCATATGCTATCGAAATCGTACTCTCGTCCACCGAGAAGCACTGGCTGATAGCGAGCGAATATGGTTCGCTCGTGCCATATCTGTGAGGTATCTGGTAGGTTGCTGTGCCGGGGCTGGCAACCGTGGCTGATCCCGCCGGGTGAATGCCAGGGCAGGAGAAGTAGTGTGCATTACATCTGACGCGTCGAACGTAACGAGGTGTGTACGGTGGCTAGCCCGCAGGAGATCAACGCCGAATCGGTTCCGCACGAGCCGGCCCCGCAGGTGACCTACGAGACCTTGGACGAGGGCCGCATCGCCCGCATCTGGCTCAACAGGCCAGGAGCGCAGAATGCGCAGTCACGCACGCTTCTCGTCCAGTTGGACGAGGCGTTCGGCCGGGCCGAAGCGGACGACAACGTGCGGGTGGTGATCCTCGCCGGCCGCGGGAAGAACTTCTCCGCGGGCCACGACCTCGGTTCGGAGGAGGCGCTTCTCGAGCGCAAGCCGGGCCCCGCCCAGCATCCGACGTTTCGCACGCACGGTTCGAACATGAGCAGTATCGCCGAGAGAACCTATCTGCAGGAGTGGCACTACTTCTTCGAGAACACGCGCAGGTGGCGCGATCTGCGCAAGATCACCATCGCGCAGGTGCAGGGCAACGCCATCTCCGCAGGCCTGATGCTGATCTGGGCGTGCGATCTGATCGTGGCCGCCGACGATGCGAAGTTCAGTGACGTAGTGGCGGTGCGGATGGGTATGCCCGGCGTCGAGTATTACGCGCACCCATGGGAATTCGGTGCGCGCAAGGCGAAAGAACTTCTGCTGACCGGTGATTCGATCGATGCCGACGAGGCATACCGTCTCGGCATGGTGTCCAAGGTCTTTCCACGCGCCCAGCTGGAGGACAAGACTCTGGAGTTCGCACGTCGAATCGCCGAGCGACCGACGATGGCGGCCCTGCTGGTGAAGGACTCGGTGAACGCGGCCGCCGATGCGATGGGCTTCACCGAAGCGCTGCGCCACGCGTTTCACATCCACGAGCTCGGCCACGCGCACTGGGCAGCCGCGAACGAGAACAGGTACCCCGTCGGTCTGCCGCCCGACGTCCCGGACTGGCGCACGCTCGGCGCCCCGACGCCGTCGCGTCGTGACACCCCTTGACGTGCGTGGTTCCATAACGAGAACGTGTTCCAGTTTTGTGTGAGGAGTAGCGGTGCAGCTCTCGTTGGCGGATAAGACGGTCCTGGTCACCGGCGGTGGCAGTGGCATCGGCAAGGGCGTGGCGGCCGTGGCCGCCGCGGCTGGCGCAAAGGTCATGCTCGTCGGACGCAACGCCGACAGGCTCGCCGCGGCCGCCGAGGAGATCAAGCCACAGGTCGGCGACGGCGGCGGGGTGCGCTATGAGCCAGCCGACGTCACGAACGAAGACGAGGTCAGCCGGGTCGTCGACGCGGCGACCGCCTGGACAGGCAAGCTGCACGGCGTCGTGCACTGCGCGGGCGGCAGCGAGACGATCGGCCCCGTCACCCAGATCGACTCAGAGGCGTGGCGGCGCACGGTCGACCTGAACATCAACGGCACCATGTACGTGCTGAAACACTCCGCGCGGGAGATGGTCCGCGGCGGAGGGGGATCCTTCATCGGCATCTCGTCGATCGCGGCCAGCAATACGCACAGATGGTTCGGCGCCTACGGGGTGTCGAAGGCAGGCATCGACCACTTGATGCAGCTGGCCGCTGACGAACTCGGCCCGTCCTGGGTCCGCGTCAACTGCATCCGGCCGGGTCTCATCCGAACCGAACTTGTTGCGCCGGTGCTGAATTCGCCCGAGCTGAGTGCCGACTACGCAGCGATAACGCCGTTGCCGAGGGCGGGTGAGGTCGAAGACATCGCCAATGCGGCGCTCTTTCTGCTCAGCGATGCCGCCAGTTACATCACCGGGCAGGTCATCAACGTCGACGGCGGCGTCCTGGTGCGGCGCGGCCCGGACTACTCGGCGATGCTCGAGCCGATCTTCGGCGCCGACGGGCTACGTGGAGTCGTTGCGACCTAGACGTCGATGGTGGTGGGAAGCCGCGGGCCCCAGAAGTTCAGGTGGTTCGCGGAGTGCCGCAGCGCCGTCAACCCCGGGATGATGTCGGCGACCCCGTACTTGTCGTGCGGGTTGTCGCGCAGGAAGGCACCGAGGTCGAATCCCGTCTTCACGGCCCTGAAGATGGACAGCGGGCCAAGCTCGCCGGACTCCAGCCAGCGGACGAGGTTCGCCGCGATCTGGGCGATCATCGCGAAGGGGTCCATCAGCGAAAGCGGCGTGACGAGGTCGTAGCCCTGCTTCAGATAGGTGCCGCGGATGTCCGCGTTGCCGTAGATGTCCCCTGGCAGGCAGTAGTCGAACCAGTCGATGGTTCCGGAGTTGACGATGTTGTCCCCGGGATGCCCTCGTACGCCAATTGGTTTCCGAGATGGAACGTCCTGCCCCGCCCGCGGTGCGGTGAGGCGACGGCGTGCAGCCATCGGCAGTCGCGTTGTCTCGATGTCAGTGATCCGGACACCAGTTCCCGTCCGACCAGCGAGACCACCGCGCCACCCTGGCTGTACCCGAGCAGGCCGAACGAGCCCCGGTGCTCGGAGATCAGACGCTTCACCTCGGCGACACCCATATCGCGCGACTTCAGGTACGACGGATTGCCGAGAGCGGTCAGCAGATCCTCCCCGCCACCGGGGATCGGGCCGAAGCTGGCCGGATAGTTCACATAGACGATGTCGAACACGTTGCGGTTGAGGAGGTCGGTGACGCCGCGCAGCATGCCGATCTCGGCGCCTGGCGTGATTCCGCCCGGATTGCCGTTTGCCGCCGCCACCGCTTCCCAGGTCCCCGGCACACAGAACAGTTTGTGCTTGGCCATCAGCCGAGTATGCGCCCATCGACCGACACCCCGACACGTGTCGAGTCAAACCCACAGCGGCTGAGAATGTTTCACTGGTTTTTGTGCTATGCCGGAAGGGTGAAGTTCTCGACGCGAATGTTCCAGGATGGCAACAACACCGGCATCGAGGTTCCGGCCGATGTCGTGGAAGCCCTCGGCGCGGGTAAGCGTCCGCCCGTGGCGGTTACCGTCAACGGCTTCGAATACCGCTCGACGGTCGCGCCGATGGGTGGCAAATTTCTGATCCCGTTCAGTGCGGCGAGAAGGCAGGAATCGGGCATCAAGGGGGGCGATGCGATCGACGTCGATCTGACCCTCGATACGGCGCCGCGCACGGTCGAGGTGCCCGTGGATCTGCGGGCGGCGCTTGACGCGGCGCCAATGGCGGCGGAGGCCTGGGAGAAGCTGTCCTTCAGCAACCGCAAGGCGCACGTCGACGGCGTGCAGGGCGCCAACGCGGCGGAAACGAGGGCCCGTCGGATTGCGGCGATCGTCGTCAAGCTGGGATAGGTCGCGGAGATAGGGCGTTGCAGGCGAAATCCACCATGACGTCGCCGCGCTCCGCCTACCCTCGTCGATATGTCTTCAACTCCCGACGGGGACCGAGTGCCTATCGAGAACGTCCGTTGTGGTGACCCCATCTACGACGCCGATGGTGGTTGCCAGCACTACAAGGTCCTGGAGAGCAGACCGATCCCAGGCGGCGGCGTCGTCCTCGAACTCGAGTGTCTGCACGACAACAAGTGTCAGGTGATCGAGAAAACCTTCTCAGCGGGATACACGGTCGCCAGATCCAATGCCCACTTTCTCTAACGCCTGAGCGCGGCGCCTACGTCAATCGGTCTGGATAGCCGGACGACATCGTCATCGCCGTGACCGAGCGTGAACTCGGCAGGCTCGTGCCCGACATCGACGATGACACGCTGCACACCGCTCACCGAATTCAGTCGCCGTCTGATCGACCTTCGCTGAAAGGAAATCGCGATGGACAAGCGCACATACGACAAGGGCATGGAAGTTCGGACGGCGGTGCTCGGCGAGGAGTATGTGGCCGCGGCGATGCAAAACGCCGACGAGTTCTCGCAACCGCTTCAAGACCTGCTCACCGAGTACTGCTGGGGCGCCGTCTGGGGACGTGACGGTCTGCCGCTCAAGACGCGAAGCATGCTGAACCTCGCGATGATCTCCGTGCTCAACCGGCCGCATGAGCTTCGCACCCATCTGCGGGGTGCGCTGAACAACGGGGTCACCCGTGAGGAGATCCGCGAGATCTTCCTCCAGGTCGGGATATACGCAGGCGCGCCGGCGGCGGTGGACAGTTTCCGTGCGGCCCGTGAGGTGTTCGCCGACCTGGACCAGGGCTGAAACGCGATGCAGATCGGCTTTGTCGGCCTCGGGAGCATGGGTTTCCCAATGGTTCGCAGGCTGCTTGCCGCCGGATATGAGGTCTTCGTCTGCGATACGCGAGCCGACGTCACCGACGCCGCGGTGGAGTTGGGAGCGCGGGCGATGAAATCGCCCAAAGATGTTGCAGACCATGTGGATACGGTGCTCGCGAGCTTGCCCTCCCTTGCGGCATCGGTCGACGTCGCCACCGGTTCCGACGGAGTTGTCGCCGGGGCCGCAGTGCAGAGATTCGTCGACCTCTCCACTGTCGGGAGCCGCACCGCTGCGACGGTGTCAGAAGCGCTGGCCCGCCGCGGAATCGCCGCACTGGACTGCCCGGTGAGCGGCGGGGTGGCTGGTGCGCAGAAGGGCGCCCTTGCGGTGATGGTGTCAGGGCCGCGCGCCACCTTCGACACCGTCAAGCCGGTACTAGAGACAATCGGCAAGCCGATCTTCGTCAGCGAGAAACCGGGCGCCGCACAGACGATGAAGCTGGTGAACAACATGCTGGCCGCAACCGCGCTGGCGACCACCGCCGAAGCTGTTGTGATGGGCGTCAAGGCCGGACTCGATGCGCAGGTGATGATCGATGTCCTCAACGCGGGCTCTGGCGGCACCCATGCCAGCCGGGACAAGTTCCCTCGCGCCGTGTTGCCGCGCACCTTCGACTACGGGTTCGCGACCGGGCTGATGGTCAAGGACGTGCGGCTGTACCTCGAGGAGGCCGCGGCACTGGGCCTGCCGACCGAGATAACCGAAGCCGTTGGCAGGGTGTGGGAATCGGTTCTGCGCGACGAGGGCCCGGACTCCGACTTCACCTGCGTCGTCAAACCCATCGAGGCCGCGGCAGGCGTCATCGTCGAAGGGACGGCTCGTTGAAGTCGGGCGCGCGGCCACCCTACCTAGCGGTGTCCTGCGCTTTCGGCGCTGCTGCGACCTTCTGCGCGACGAAGTCCGCCGCCTGATCTGTCAGGCCGTCCGCGGGGTAGAGGTTGTGCGCATTGCTGTCGCCGCCTGCCGGGGAGCAGATCGGGTCCTCCGGGATGCACAGGTCCGTCGTCTTGTCCGCGTAGAGGTGTCCGACGGTGATCGGCGGCGCGGTGTTGGCGATCATCTGCAGGAACCCGCTCGAGGGTTTGCCGAACAGTGCGACCGCGGCGACGTGGTCGGCGACCGATGGCGGCATCGGCCCGGCCAGGCCCGCGGGCATCTGGAAGCCGGCGGGTACCGAGTCAGCGGTGAGGTATCCGGCGACGGCGGCGCCCTGCGAGAAGCCGCCGAGAACGACCTCCGTGTTCGGGCACTCAGCGGCCGTGGCCTGCACCTTGTTGCTGGCGTCGATGACACCTTCGGCGGCCGTCTGGAAATCCAGCGACGCCGGGTAGTTCACCGGATACACGTCGAGGGACTTGTCGCCGAGTTTCGAACGCAGCGAGTCGACGAACGCCTGTCCTGTCCCGCCGACTCCCGGCGGCTCGAAGGTGCCACGCGCGAAGACCAGCTCGACGTCCGGGCACGGCGCGGCTGACGCCGCTGGCATCGTGACGAACGGACTGAGCAGAGCAGCTGCGATTACACCACCGGCTGCGAAAACACGACTGATGACGATCAACTCGACCCCACCGCCCTCACTGGATTTATAACGTCAGGCGGGGCCTCTTCGCACTCCGCCAGACACGGCTACCCAACGGTTCTGTCGATAAAACACTAACCCGAATCGCCGGTGCCAGCCAACGGGCCACGAAGCGACGCAGGGCGACGCCGTCGCGCGTGTGTTCCCCCGGATCGATGAGAAGCGAGTGCAACGTGCGCAGGCCTATCTCGGCAAGTTCGTCGAGCGTCGCATCGTCGAACCCGTGCAGCTGCCAGTCGACGTCGAATCGGTGCAGGATGGCACGGCCGAACGTCAGCGCGGTATCGGATGTCAGTGACGTCATCTCGCCTTCCCGCCCCCCCTGGGTGAGCAGATTGTCGAATTGCCGGTCACCGCAGAGGTTCTCGACCGCGAAGGCCACGCTCTCCACCATCGCCTCGACTGGATCCGTCAGTCCGCGCACGTGTTCTTCGACGCGATCGATGAAGCCGTCGGCGTTGCGCATCGTGCTGGTGACGAGAATCGCCTCGGCTGTCGGGAAGTAGCGATACACCGTTTGTCGAGTCACCCCGAGGGTGCGGGCGACGTCGGCTATCCGCAGCGACGCGCCGCGCTCGGCGACGATGTCGTCGGCCGCGTCGAGGATCCTGTTGATCGCTTCCTCGTCGGACGCCGGGGTGTTTCCCGACCAGCCGTGGCTACGCATCAGCCCCGATCACCGACGCGGGGTCGAACTCCATGGGAAGGCCGGTCGGACCGGTCATGCCAAGCATTGGCTTCCACGGTGCGGGCCCTGCCCTGTGCAGGTCGGGCATCCGTCGCGCAAGGATGCCGAGTGCTTCGGCAAGCTCCAAGCGTGCCAGGTTTGCGCCGAGGCAGTAGTGCACACCGCCGCCGAAGGTCAGGATGGCCGGTGCACCCTCACGGGTGATGTCGAATCGGTCGGCGTCGTCGTAGACGTCGGGATCGCGGTTCGCCGCAAAAGTATTCACCAAGATGAAGGTGCCCCTGGGAAAGCTGTAGCCACCGAACTCGATGTCGGCGTTGACGGTCCGCGGCGTCCCGCAGACGGCGGGTGAATGACGCATGCTCTCCTCGACGGCCCGCATCGCCAACTCGGGGTGATCGTGCAGGACCGCCCACTGGTCGGGGTGGTCGCAGAGCACCTGGATGGAGGCCGCCAATTGGTTTCGCGTGGTATCGGTTCCCGCCATCAACAGGCTGGCCGCGAGCATACGCAACTCCTCGGAGGTGAGCCTGTCGCCGTCGTCCTCGGCTCGGTGTACTCGTCGAGTTCACCCCAGGCGCGCATGACGCCCGGTTCTTCGTCGGCGAGATTCGGGCTGAAGCTGAACGCCTTGAAGATGTCCTCGGCCCACACCGAGAACCGTTGCCAGTCTTCGCGCGGAGCGCCGAGCAGAGCGCAGATGACGGGGATCGGGTACGGCCTCGCGATGTCGACGACGACATCACAGCGGCCGTCGGCGGCGACACCGTCGATCAGCTCGTTGACGACGTCATCGATCGTCTCGTTCAGCCGCGACGTCGCGCGCGGCGTGAACGCCTTGGACACCAGTTTGCGCAGCCGTTGATGTTCGGCGCCTTCCATGCACAACAGGCTGCCGACGACCTTGTCGTACAGCGGACCCGATGTGACGCCCATTGCCGTGAGGTTGATGCCGGGCGGGATTGCGAACCGGGTGTCGCGCATCACCGCCCTCGCGGCCTCGTACGACAGCACCTCCGGTCCGAGCGGTCCGATGGCGATCGGCGCGGCCCGCTGCGCGGCCCGAAGGTGGTCGTACGCCTCGCCCGGACTCGCGAACGGGTCGTACTGCAGCTTCGGCAGCCCGGCTTCGAACACGCTGGGTGCGGTGGTATCGACGGCCATGCGCGCTCGATTCTGGCAGCTATATGACTAGACGCTTTCTCGAAAAATGTATGGCCATCTGGTCCTCGAAGTCAACGATTTTCTTCTGGGATGGATGCAGCCACGACGCGGCATTGCGTACGTAATCCTTGAAGACCGCCAAATGCGTCGGGTCGGATTTGATTCCAGTGCCAGGCCGCTCGGTGACGAAGGTCGGCGCCCCGCAGTCGAGATCCCAGTTGTAGTCGGCGAAGTGATGGAATGTCGACTCGGCGATGGCCCGGCCCATGGCCCGGCCGTCGGCGCAGCGTTCACCGTCGAGTGCGACGGCAAGGTTGAACCGTCTGCCCGTTGCGGTGCTTGCGCCCTGCGCGATCGCCGTCGCGAAGGGCAGATCCGACGACACCCAGCCCTCGTGCGGATGCGCAGGGAAGTACTCGATCCGACCGCTTTGGGTGCGGGTGGTTCGCAGCAACTCGTGTACGGGTCGACAGGCGAGCGCCGGTTGGTAGTCGCCGTTGGAGCCGGAGTGGTAGTTCGGCCACGAGATGGTGGGTGTGTCCTGGTCGTCACACATCGTGGACGGATCGACCGTCTCGTCGTGGAACTGGTTGACGATTCCCAGCGAGCCGAGCCTGACCAGGCACCTGCCGAGGTCCTGGTGGTCACGTGCGGTGAGCACCCCGCCACCGTTCTCGCGGAACCGCCCTATCGCTGCGGCGTCGGCAGAACTGAGTCCGCCACCGACATCGACGGCAAGCAACCAGAGCTGGTCATAGTCAAGCTCGTCGAGGTGGCTCAGAACGGGGTCGTCGGATCCTTCCGCCCCGCGGTTGCGTGCGGTCACGTCGTGACCCGCGGCGCGCAACTCGTCGGCGAGCAGCGAGAAGCGGCTGATATCCCAGTCATCGGCAGACTCGGGAATCGTTGTCTGAAGCAGGATCTTCGACATCGGGCTCACTCCTGGCCATCTGATTCGGCAGGCACGCGCAGGTGCTTGCGCTCTTCGAGTTCTTTCTCGTCGACGAGTTCGAGCATCGGCTTACCGGGAACGCAGAGCATCGTGACCGTGAACCGGCACATCATGTCGTCTCTGTTGTTGCCATCGGAGTAGTGGATGACGTCGCCGCCCGGTTCCCAGAACGCCTCGCCCGCCCGAATGACCCGCGGCGGTTCACCTTCCAGCTCGAACAACATCTCGCCTTCGAGCATGTAGCCGAACGCAGGCCCGCTCGGATGCCGGTGCGGTGGCGCACCGGCGCTGCCCGGCGGATAGGCGATCACGACCGTCATGGCGTGTGCGCCTTCCGGTATGAACGGCGGCTGCGCCTCTCCGACGACCGTCAACGCGTCTTCCCACGAGCTGTCGTAGTTCTTCGACATTTCATTCTCCTTCTATCGCGATTCAGACAGCGGTTCCGCCGCCGTCGACGTGCAAGACCGAGCCGGTGATGAAGGTCGAGCGCGGTGCCGCCAGGAATAGCACGGCTTGGGCGATCTCCTCCGGGTTCGCGGTGCGACCCAATGGCAGTGCGCGGCCCAGTTCCTCGTTCGTCTCCCCCCATTCGGCCTGCACACCTTCGGTTCTGGTGGGTCCGGGTGCGACGCTGTTGACCCGGACCTGGCGTGAACCGAACTCCGCGGCCCATGTGCGGGTGAGCGATTCCACGGCGGCCTTGGACGCGCTGTAGGCACCAGCGCCTGGCACGCCCTTGTTGGCGACCATCGTGGTGACGTTGACGATGCTGCCGTGACCCCGTTCGAGCATTCCCGGCACCAGACCGGCGGTCAGAAAGTAGGTACCGCGGACGTTGGTGTCGAACGTCTTCTCGAAGGCATCGAGCCCTTGGTCGAGGGTCAGCGCGGCCGGGAAGCCAGCCGCGTTGTTGACAAGGACGTCGACGGCACCCGCCTGCTCGACGAGCGACCGAACGGATTCGATATCGGCCAGGTCGGCTGCGATGAACCGCACGCTGCCGTCGATGCTCGCTGCGGCGGCCTCACCGCGCTCGGTGTCTCGGCCGGTGATGATCACCGATGCGCCCTCGTGGGCCATCAACCGTGCGCACGCCAGGCCGATCCCCGCGGTGCCGCCGGTGATCAACGCGTTCTTGTATGCCAGTTCCATTACGCTGCCTCGCCGGTCTCGACGTTCAGATGGGCCAATGCGATGCGCAGCCGCGCCCGGCCACGTGACACCCGCGACATCACCGTGCCCATCGGGATCTCGAGAATCTCCGCGGTCTCCGCGTAGGTGTAGCCGACGATGTCTGCGTAGTACACCGACGCCGCGAAGCCGGCAGGCAACGCGATGAGCGCCGCCTTGATTTCGCTGTCGGGCATCCCGTCAAGCACCTCGGCCTCGGCGGAGCGGATCCGGGTTGGCAGCCGTTGGGCACCGTCCGCCGATTCGTAGTCGGCGACGTGGTCGACGAAGACTTCGGCGGGCCTGCGCTGCTTGGAACGGTAGGTACTGACCCACCGGTTGTAGAGGATCCGGAACAGCCAGGCCTTGAGATTGCTGCCTTGCTGAAATGTGTGGAAGCCCATGTACGCGTGCAGCAGCGCATCCTGTAGGAGGTCGTCGGCGTCGGCTTCGCACCGGGTCAGCCCGCGCGCCCTCCGCGAAAGGACGTCGAAAAGGGGCTCCGCCTCACGGGCGAAACGCGAGGCAAGGTTCGGGTCGCACGTGGACGTACTGGGTACGGACGTAATCGTCATGATCAACACTCCAGTTTTGCGGTTGCGTTCGTGGTGGTTCAGAGCCCGGTGTGAGCTGCTGAACTCAGCCTCGCGGCCGCGCGGTCAAAGCGAACCCTTGGAAACCCGTAGTCAAAGTCCGTTGTCCGTAGTCGGGACACTCAGCTCGCCCATGAGACGGAGCGAAGCTGCCTCCGTGAGGTGATGCCGAGCTTGACGAAGACCTTCCGCAGATGCCATTCGACGGTGTGGGTGCTGATGAAGAGCTGCGCGCCGATCTCCTGGTTGGTCAGGCCGTCCCCGGCCATCCTGGCGATCTGTGCCTCCTGAGCCGTCAGCTCCTCGCCGGACTTGACGGGCTGCTTGCGCACCTTCTCCCCGGTGGCGGCCAGCTCGCGTCGCGCCCTTTCGGCGAAGCCCTCTGCGCCGATCTTGGTGAACAGCTCGTATGCGGTGTTGAGGTGCCCGCGAGCATCGAGCCTTCGGTTCACCCGCCGTAGCCACTCGCCGTAGGACAGCCGAACCCGCGCGCCGTGGAGTGCGACATTGGCCCGCTCGAGCCTCTCGACGGCCTCGACGAACAAATCTTCCACTGTCTCGTCGTCGGCGACCATGGCCTTGGCCGCCGCCAACATGCCAAGCCCCCAGTCGGTGCCGCTGACGCCTGCTCTCTGCTCGAATCGCTGCAGGGCCGAGGCCGCAGATCCGGTGTCGCCCGCGTGGACTGCGGCTTCGACGAGTTCGTAGAGGCACCAGCTGTGAAACCCGAGATCCTCGTATTCGCAGCACTCGCGCGCGGCTGCCAGCGCCTCGTCGTAGCGACCGAGGCCGTTGAACAGGATCGCCGAGAGCAGCTTGGTCAGTCCGACCAGCCGGCCTTCGCCCTTTGCGGCGCCCTCGGCGGCGGCAGAGGCGATGAGATCGACCGCCTCGGTCGCAACGCCCCGCCACGCGGCCAGGTTCAGCGAGTGGTACTTCTTCGGCGCGTAGCCGATCGAAGCGGTGATGGCGTCTACCTCTTCGAGAAGCCTTGCCGCCGACCTGAATTCGCCCATGTAGACATGTACGCCTGCGCGATAGGCGAGCGCGGGGGGCAACGCGGCAAGCGCGCCTGCATCGCGGGCGCGTCGGACGGTTTCGGTGGCGATCTGCTGCAGCACCGCGTCGTCCCACAACTCGTGCGCCGCGGATTCCTGCGCGACGGGGAATGGCCAGTTGCGGTCCTTGGCGTCGCTTGATTCCTCGTGGGCGTTCCAAAGCTCCAGCGCCGCCCGCATATGGGCGAACCCGGCGCCCGGTCCGTCGAGAATCCGACTCGTCACGCCGCTCAGCAGATAGTCGACCGGTCGACGTGGTTGCGTCAGCCTGCCGACCGCGGCGCGACCGGCCGTCGCCACGTCGGCCAAGAGATTCGGGGCGCCAAGCCTGCCCGCGTACATTGCGGCGGCGAGCGCCTCGAGATGCGTCTCGCGAGCCATGTCGTCATCGAGACCATCCAGTCCCTTTGCGGCGCTGAGCAATAGCGCCGCTGCTTCGCCGGTCTTCACGGCGCCGGGCGCACCGGCACGGCTGCGAAGGAACTCCATTTGGGCGCGCATTCGAGCGACCTGAGCCTGTTGCAGCGTCGACAGTGGCGCGAGTTCGGCGATCGCGAGCAGCTCGTAGGCCGCCTCTGGGGCCGCCGCCTCGCGTTTGGCATGGGCGGCGGCGATGGCCCTTGCGCCGCGAACCGCCGGGTCCGACGTGAGGATCGCCGCGCGCTCGAGGAAGGCCGCCGCCGCCGCGACTCCACCCCTGCTCTGCGCCCGGCCCGCCGAAGCCTCCAGCTCTGCGGCGACCGTTTCGTCCGGGCCCGCCGCGGCGTTGGCGGCGTGCCATGCTCGACGATCTGGATCCGACTGCGGATCGGTGACGGCGGCGAGTGCGCGATGGATCTCGCGGCGTTCGGTCAGGTCGGCGGCGCGATACGCGGCCGACCGCATCAACGGGTGGGCGAAGCGCATCCGCGGGCCGAACTCGATCAATCCCGCCGCTTCGGCCGGAGCGAGTTCATCGGTGGGAATGCCCAATTCCGCTGCGGCGCCAAGGTACAGGGCGGCATCACCGACTGGTTCGGCAGCGGCGATGAGCAGGAGTCTCTGGGCTGCCCGCGGAAGCGATCTGATGCGACGGACGAACTGTTCCTCGATTGCGGCCGTCGACGAGCGTTTCCCGGATATCCAGAATCCACCGGCCAGCTCGGTCGCGGTGATGCTTCGCGGAACCTCCAATATCGCCAGGGGCACGCCGCGCGTCTCGGCGACGATGCGGTCTCGAACCAGGGGATCGATTCCGCCGAACATCACCGATTCCAGGAGATCGCGGGCGTCGCCGTCGGAGAGCCCTTCGACGACTGTCTCCGGAAGCCCTGCCAACGCCTGGGCGCCGCTGTCGCGTGCCGCGAAGACCAACGCAACCGGTTCGGCCAGGAGTCGGCGGGCCACGAAGGCGAGGGTCTGCACTGACACCTGGTCGAGCCATTGCGCGTCGTCGACGACGCAGAGCAACGGTCGTTCGACCGAGGCGGCGGCCATCAGGCTCAGCACGGCCAGCCCGACCAGAAACCGATCAGGAGCGGTTCCACCCGTGCGTCCGAACGCCACATTGAGCGCTTCGCGCTGGGGTTCTGGAAGTTCGTCGAGGTGATTCAGTATCGGTGCGCACAGTTGCTGGAGGCCGGCGAAGGCGAGTTCCATATCGGACTCAACGCCTGACACGTCGATACACCGAAATCCCGACGCCTGTTCCGCGACATATTGCAGCAGTGCGGTCTTGCCGACGCCCGCCTCGCCGCGAAGCACCAACACCTGGCAGCTTCCAGCCCGAACGGTCGATATCAGCCCCCGAAGCGTCTCGCATTCGCTGTCGCGACCGCGAAGACTGATCCCCCGATCCTGGCTCGACATAGGCTCCACCGCGTCATTTTTGCCATGACCATACCGGTCGGCACTGGTGGCAGCCTATGTCGAGGCCAACTGGTTATGCCTTGGCGGCGGCCTCTTGCGCCCAGTCGGAGAAGCGGATGCCGAAGAGCGTCGCGCCCTCATCCGGAACCAGGGTGGTCTCGTCGATCTGGACGCCCCAGTAGCCCGCACTCGGATCGAGGACGACCTCGCGGGAGTCGCCGCTGGCGTCCAGCGCCGTGCGGATGAGTTCGGGCATGCGGAACCGCTCCGGTCCGCCCACCTCGATGATGCCGTTGACCGGGTCGTTGACCGCGGCGATGGCGACCGCTTCCGCGACATCGGCCGAGGCCATCGGCTGGATGAAGGCGTTGGGTAGACGCACCGTGCCTTCGACGTCGGCCGAGTCCGCGATCCTGCCGATGAACTCGAAGAACTGCGTCGCGTGCACGATGGTGTAGGGGATCGGCCCGCCGCTGATCAGCTCCTCCTGCGCCAGCTTGGCCTCGAAGTACCCGCTCTCCTTTGCGAGTTCGTCGGTCCCGACCACCGACAGCGCGACGTGGTGGCTGACGCCCGCTTCGGCCTCGGCATTGAGCAGGTTGGTGGTCGCGATCTTGAAGAACTCCTTGGCCGCACCGTCGAGTGTCGGGGAGTTCGACACGTCGATGACCGCGGATGTGCCCTTCAGAACCTCGGCAAGGCCCTCTCCGGTAATGGTGTTCACACCGGTTGACGGTGCCGCGGCGACGGCGTCGTGACCGTGCTCGGTCAAGCCGTTCACCACCTTTGACCCGATGAGACCGGTTCCTCCGATGACGACGATGCGCATGATGTGCCTTCCATTTGTCTTCGAATACAGCTTCCTGCCGCCCAGAACGGCTGCGCTGTTGCCGATTCATCCCGAGGTCGACGTAGGATTCGTAGCCATGGCGGTTATTCAGGTTCAGGCTCGACGGCTTTTCCTCGCTGCAGGAATCGGCTTGGCGGTCCTCGGCGGCCCGGCGATGGCTGTGATGGCGATGCCAGGCGCGACTGTCTCGACGCCGCTCGCGGCGTGCACGGGCGGTGAGGAAGAGGACGTCTACACCACGACATGCGTCCCCTTCATGGTGCCCAACTCACCCGACGACAGCGGATTCACCACGAACGCGGCCAATCCCGACATCCCGGAGATCGACGGCGTCCCGTGCACCGGTCACGACAGCGGTGCCTGCATCGGGTTGTCCGAGGAGCAGCAGTCTGAGGGGCCGCAGCCGGTTCCGCGCTCGACCATCAGCTCCAGCCCGTAGCTCACCTCCGCAAGTCGCGTAGTCCTCTTCGCGCGAGTAGTGCACTACCCCATTGCGTTTGGTGACGGCGAAAGTGCTGGTGCCGCCGAGCCGAAGCTGCAAAACTCCGTGTTGACGGTCGTGATAATTCGCAGCCGGACGGTTGTCGAGGGCATCAGCGACCTAGGTCAGCGGGAGGGGAAATGGCCATCGACGCCGCGTTGTTCTCGAATTCAAAATGCTTTTTCTTTGCCGGCGATGACTACATCCGTGTGACGCGGGGCGATGCCGATGTCGGGTCGGTTGATGCGGGTTACCCGAAGAACATCTCGGAATGGGGCTGGGGTGGGTTCGG
>CADEGF010000017.1:0-43475 GCA_902826815.1 uncultured Mycobacteriaceae bacterium | reverse complement strand
CGGTTGATGCGGGTTACCCGAAGAACATCTCGGAATGGGGCTGGGGTGGGTTCGGGCAGAACGGAATTGACGCTGCCCTGTACTCGGGGTCGAAGTGCTACTTTTTTGCTGGCGATGAGTACATTCGTGTCACTCGGGGCGCCATCGGTCCCGGCACGGTTGATGCGGGTTACCCGAAGAACATCTCCGAATGGGGCTGGGGTGGGTTCGGTCAGAGTCCCGCGGCCACCGTCCGCACCCGGCGCGGCATATTCAGCCTGCAATCCGAGAATCCCGGTGATCCATGGCATCCGATCATTCTGGCGTACGCAAGCGCGGTCGATGTCCTTCGGCAACGCTCCGCCGCGAACATCAATGATCCGACCGGATGGATTTATCAGGCTCACGTGCACGGCGTGATACCGGACCCCGGCGACGGCTTTAGAAACAAGTGCCAGCACTTCGGTTGGTTCTTCCTGCCGTGGCACCGCATGTACGTCTACCAGTTCGAGTCGATCGTCAGATCCGTTGTCGAAGGACTCAACAACGTCGACGACGAGACGAAGGCGAATTGGGCACTGCCGTACTGGGACTACACCAAGGGCGAGGAATCGCGCCGCCTGCCGATAACGTTCAGTTCCACGACCCTGCCGGGCGGGGCGCCCAACCCCCTGTTCGATCCGTCGCGGCTGAGCGATGTCAACAACCGTGTCCCACTACCTGATGTGATCGACCAGGACTATCGAACTGCGCTGCGGCCCCTCACATTCACCGGAGCCACAGAGTTCGGCGGTGCGCAAACCGGTGAGAATCACCGCTCCGAGGACCCGAATCGCGCCGGTGGACCGTTGGAGGGCAGCCCGCACGGTACCGTCCACACTGAGGTGGGCGGCAATATGGCACTGTTCGAAACGGCCGCACTTGACCCGATTTTCTGGCTTCATCACGCCAACATCGATCGGATCTGGGACGTCTGGCTCGGATTGGGTGGCGGACGGCGCAATCCGGCAAACAACCTGTGGCTCAACGCAATCCAATTTGGATTCCATGACGCTTCCGGTGCGGAGACACGCATGACCGTCGACGCTACGCTGGACAGCGCCACCCAGCTGAACTATGTGTACGAGGACCTCTCCGGTCCGGTGGGGCCGCTAGGAGCAGAGCAGATGCGACCGGAACCCGATAACCCGCCTCAACTGGTTGGCGCAACGGAGCAACCGGTACAGCTGACCGGTCACGCCGTCGACGTCAAGTTCGCGATCTCCGCTGGGGCGGGCCCGCTGGAGGCCAGGCCGCCCGCGCGGGTATTTCTGCGCTTGGAAGACCTCACTTACGAGGTGCGGCCGGGTGGCTCCTACTCCGTCTATCTCAACGTGCCCGACGACAGTGATGACACGCCAGACGCTCACTACGTGGGTACGGCATCGATGTTCGGCGTTCCGAGGGAAGGTGACTCGACAACCGACCATCCCGGCGTGCGACTGGTCTTCGACATCACCGACCTGTACGAGCGGCTGCGGGACGCCGGGTTGTGGTCAGACACCGCACGTGTCCGTTTGGTGCCTGTTCGCCGCGCAAGCCGTGCGGGACGCGGACCGGAGGGCGGCGATGCTCCCGGCACCGAGCGAGAGCCGGGGACGGTAAACGTCGGACAGGTCAGTGTGTTCTTCCAATAGTTTTGCTGCTGCGATGATCTCGTCGACTGCCGAGACGGCTTCACCGAGCCGCGAGCTGCGTGCCGCTTGGCGCCGTCTGCGCTGGGAACACCCGGAGTGGACGCTGGCCGTCGGCGCCGTCGCCGCCTGGATGGCGCTTCTCGCCACCGTTCACGTCCAAGGCGGATCAGTGGTGCCTGGGGGGCATGAGCACCACGGGTCACCCGTCGTCCGCACCGAGTCGCACCACGTCATGTCGCTCACTCACTGGACCTTGATGGTGGTCGCGATGATGCTTCCGACGGTGCTGCCTGCCGCCAGGCTGATGGCGTTGACAGGTAGGTGGAAACGCCGTCAGCGCGGCCCCACGATCTTCGTTCTCGGGTATCTGGCGGTGTGGATTTCGGTGGGCGTGGTCGCACTGACACTTCTGCGGTACATCGGCCCCGCCGTTGGTGGTCGATGGGCGGTGGTCGCCGCACTGGTGATCGCGGCGCTCTGGGAATTGACCACCTGGAAGCTGCGCTTCCTGCGTGCGTGCCACCGGCATCGGCCGGTTCCGCCTGACGGATGGAAATCGGACGTGGCCGCCATGAAGCGCGGCGTCCGCAACGCGGTGTCCTGCCTGGGCGCGTGCTGGGCGATCATGGCGCCGATGCTGGTAGCCGATCACTTGCACGCGCTGTGGCTGATGGTCCCCTTGGCCGCGGTGATCGCGTATCAAAAGGCCGGAACCCCAAGCCGGGTGGTGCGACCAGTCGCGGCGGGACTTGCCGTGGCGGCCGTCGCGGTCTCGCTCTGGTGAACGCGCCCGCGGCTGTGCAGCATCGCCGCTCAGCCGGCGGTGTCCAGCAAGATCTCGTCAGGGATGCAGCGTGATCGTGCGTGCTCCGAGATTGCCTGCGCCGTCGCGAATCTTGAGTTTCCAGGTGATCGGTGCGACCGGACCCGGTGCGGGGCCGCCGGGAGGCACAGGCGGCGGTGCGGCGATGGTGACGGTGGCGGTGGTACCTGCGATCGCGACCGTGGCGCGCGACGCGGCCGGTGGCTGATCGACGACGGTGAAGGGCGCCGCGCCGCCGTTGATCGTCAGCGCCAGCGGAGCCGCCTGTGTCACGTCGAAAGTGGCGGCGTCCAGAGTGAAATTCGGGTTCACGGTGATATCGAAGGGCCGTTCCACGCCCGGACCGAACCGCACGACGACATGCACGGTCTGCGGCGCCTCGACGAACCGGTCACCGCTCACGGTGAACTTCCAGCGTTCCCCACGCGGCGGCAGGTCGCTGTCGCGGCCGGCGCGCAGCAGCGCGCCTGCGACGACGATGCTCGGCGGTCCTGCGACCTTGATCGGTAGATCCAGGTCGTATGAGCCGTTCGCCGTCATTGTCGCCGGCGCCCCGCCTGCCGGCAGCGCAGGCAGGTCGGTGACGGTGATCAGGAAGTCCCGCACCGGGATCCAGATGTCCTTCTCGAGGTAGCTGCGCGTGCCAGAGAGGGTCGGGACGTCGGGATGATCGAGGTCGAAAAGTGTGGCGTCCGTTCGCCGCACCGGCGACCAGATCCGCACCCGCACGTCGGTGGGTAGCGCCACCCCCGGCGTCGGCGGGTCGACCGCCAGATCCCACCCGCCGCCAGCCGGCCGGGGGGTCACCGTGACACCGTTTTCGCCGGCCGCCTCCCAGCCGATGGTTTTGTGTCCGCTCACGGTCAGGGCCTGTTTCTCGGTGACGAAGCGGGCGATCTTCGGACCCGTCGGGGCGACGCCGGTCGCCGGCGGGTTGCTCCACGGCACGTCGTCGGACCCGAGGGTGACGCGGCTCTTGACGGTGATCTTCGCCTCGGCGGTGTGCGCGTCATCGGCTGCCGGGTGCGGAAACGCATCGGGTGCGGTCGCGGACCACACCGCGGGGCCGGCGGGCACGAGGTAGCAGCCGAGCGCCTGCCATACCCGGGGCGGGATCGGCACGATCGCCTGCAGACGCGGCTGCATCAGCGTGTTCGCCGGTACGTCGAGCAGCTCCGTCGTCGTCGGCGTGCCTCCGATGGTCGGACCGTCCACCACTATTCTCGGCACCGGTGCTGCGCCCACCGGTTCGTATAGATCAGCTGGCAGCAGCGCACCGGCGGCGGGTTTGAACTGCAAGATGCCGGCCGCGGCGCCCCAGCCGAAGGTGTCGTTGAAGGTCATCAGGTGCGAACCGTCGGCGTCGCACCGTGCCAATGCCGTTGTGCGGCTCTGATAGCCGTCGGCGTAGGACATCAGCCGCGCGACGCCGCCCAGCTGCTTGGTGACATTGGCGTTGGTCATGTTCGGCGCCAACGCCAGCCGGGCGCTGAACTTGTCGTCGACCGAAAGCAGGGTGGAGTAGAGGTTTCCGCTCTTGCGACTTGCCTGCTGTTCGAGGAAGTTTCGCGGCCCGTCGGGCAGCATCAGCTTGATGAACCCGATGAAAGGGGTCCATGCCTTCATGTCGAGGGCCCGCGTCAGCGCGCGGCCGAGTACCACCTTCCAGTCCTTCGACTCGGGCACATCGTCTTGCACTTTGGGAATGGCGTCGATGATCAAGTGGTTGACCGGGCTGAACACGCTCGACCAGTCGTCGAAGTTCGTCGACAGGATCGCACGGCGGGCGTCGGCGTCCGGCAGGGCGGGCCCGAGGATCACGAAGCTCCAGATGATCTGCATCAGTCCGCCGATGCTGAGGACCTCGAACACATTCATGTCCGCGAAACCTCCCCCGAACGGGTGCATCATCCATTCGGGAGCATCATTGTCGAGGTCAATATTGTTGGCCACCAGCACATCTCGGACTGTGCGGAATGCACCCTGCAGGGGAAGTGCGCCCAGAATCGGTCCCCACCATGTGTTCTGGAGGGTGTGTGTGAGTTCGTGGTCGGCCAGCGAGTCCCCGAGACTCCACCGTGCGCGTGGCGCCTCGGGCACCTGCGCCTCGGCGGGGAATGCGAATACCCGGCCCCCGCCTGCGTCGGGGCGGGTCACCGCGGTCTTGAGGAACCCCTTCACGTCCAGGCGGGAGGCACCGGTAATGGGGTCCGGCGGCGCGATATTCAGCCGATAGCGCCTCGGGTGGTCGTCGGCGTCGGGTTCGAAGTAGAAATTGTTACCGGTCCTGGTGATCTTCAGCTCGCTGGACAGCAGCCAGTAGTCCACCCCGGCGACGGTGGCCGGTTGCCAGTAGTCGCCGAACTCCGGATGCATGTCCGCGGGGCGCGGATTGCACTGGAGGAAGAAGCGCCAGCCGCTGGGCTGTCGATCGGGGTCGGATGCGGCGGGCACCAGCCCCATGATCGCGCTTGGCCAGGTGCCATACGAAGCCGGCGCCGGACCGCTGATCCATTTGAGGAAGCGAGACGACGACATCTTGGTGCCGATGGTGGAACCGTCGGGCGTGTACTTCGTCAGGGTGAACGGGCCGGTTCCGATCAGCTCGTCGACCGTGTCGACGCCGACCGTTCCGATCGTCGAGACCTCGCGCACCAGTCGCGGTGCTCTGTCGATGAGCACCGGCTGGTTGGCCGTGAACAAGGCGGTTGAGGCGACCTTCACCGTGAGCACGTCGCCGGCTTGGGTGACGCCGGCGCCCTTGTCGATGTCGCGGTTGGTCTCCTTGAGGCGGGCCACCTTCACAGCACCGGCGGGCAGCCCGGTGAGCGGCTCGTCGAGGGTGATCGAGGCAGGCGTCGCGGGTGTTCCTGGCGCACCGCCAGGCCCCGGCGGGCCGGCGGCCACCGGCTCGGCGACCGCGGTGACGCGGCCGTACCGAGTGACCGCCCCCG
Source organism: uncultured Mycobacteriaceae bacterium (assembly GCA_902826815.1). Classification (GTDB taxonomy): domain Bacteria; phylum Actinomycetota; class Actinomycetes; order Mycobacteriales; family Mycobacteriaceae; genus Mycobacterium. Next base: position 38,043 of record CADEGF010000017.1, on the reverse strand, counting down.
CCACGACTTGGACCAGCTCGTCGACCGCGAATGGCTGCTCGCGGGCGAATGTCAGCTGAGCCGGATTGCCCGGCGGGCCCGGGTACGCGGCGTTGGTCGCGACGCCGTCCGGCGCGAGACGGTAGAGGGTGGCCCCGGCCACCGCGGTGGCGCCGAGCGTGGGTGACACGGTGAGTGCGAGGGACACCGACTCCACCGCGGTGTACGCGTCCGGGCGTCCTGCTGGTGCGCCGCCGGTCGGGGCACAACGAAATACGTCGCCGACCGCCACCGGATGCGGGGGGGCGACGATGTCGATCATCTGGTTCGGCTTGGCTGCGCCGGGCCTCGACGTCCACCCGTTGCTCGTCACTGCCGACACGGTGAGCTTCTGCAGGGTGACGGAGTTGCGTAGGCCTCGCCGGTTCTTGAACCGCTGCGGTAGTTCGTGGTCGAGGACCGCAACGGGCTCGGCGCCGGGCACGACCGTGAGAACGGCACCGTAGGCCGAAGCCAATGGTCCTGCGGACACGCCGAGCACGGTGCCCGCCGCGACGCCGGAGTTGGCCTCGACGTCGACGGCGAACCACACCTCGGGGACGAACTCTGCGGTGCTGCTCTGTGTGACCGTGTACTCGTCGACGGTCAGCGTCTCGGTGTCGCTGTTCGAGCTCGGTGCAGGCATCGACTCCGGCATCGGCTGGGCCAGGAATATCGTGCCGCGTGCATGCGGGTCGCCGGGCTTTACCTGGTCCTCGAATGTTTGAGCGCCACTGCGCACGCTCACCGCATTGCCGGGTCCACGCGTCCACCAGCTGGCGTAAACCCGCTTCCGGCGGTCGCGGTCGGTACCGGTGATGGCGACGATGGAGCCGCCGGCGCTAGACGAGAAGCGGCGCGCGTCGAGACTGGGTTTGCCGTCGGGCTTCGGCGTGCCCGAGATGTCATCGAGTTCGAGCACACGGGGGCGGTCCAGCTGGCGGAAGTAATGCCTGCTCTCCCACGCCACGTAGCCGATGGTGATGCACCGGTCTTCGTTGACACCCGCGAAACCCCGTGGCACGAAGCCGTTCAATGCCAGGCCCATGGTGCCCAACCGCGAGCTGCCCGTCACTGCACGCAGGCCGAAGATCGAATGCTGAGGCCACGCGTGTCTGCCGCCGATATAACCGAGCAACCCGATGACCTCACCGTAGAAATTGAGGGGGGCGAACAGGAAAAGTGACAGCGAGGTGAGGGTGGCGCCCCACGTCGGGCCGAGCATCAGGGTCAGCACGAAGTTGAAGACGGCGAAGTGGCCGTCGCGGTCGGGCCGACCCAGCGGATCGTACTGGCTCAGTGCGTACGCGTGAATTCCGTTGGCCGGTACTTCCTTTGGCAGTGATGCCGGCGAATGTCCGGCCAGCAGGCGCGGATCATCGGGGTCGCCGTGCCAGGGGTCAGGGGTGAGGAAGCTGCCCGTCTCCGGGTCGAGTTCGCGCCCGCCGAAACAGATCAGCGGCGTGTAGTCGTCGGCGATGTGACCGAACAGTGTTGGGCGCCAACCGATACCGGCACCGACCTGGCCGAAGGGTGGCTGCATCGCGTCACGGAAGCACCAATCCGTCGTCGCGCTCGCCACGCCGAGAAGTGTGCCGAAGGGATCGGTGAGGTAGATCTCGTCGATCGCGTCGTCGGCGTCACAGCGAGCGACCGCCCTGCCGTTCCACCACAGGAAGCGGCAGACCGGCTCACCCGCCGCGGTCGTCACCGACCACAGCCGCCCGGTCGTATCCCGGTGCTCGCGGTACTCGGTGCCGAGGGCGGTGACCGATATCCGCCTGCCAAGCGCGTCCCACCCGTATTCGACCGTGCCCTCCGGCGTCGTCACGCAGGTGAGCTGGCCGAGTGGGTCGTAAGTGTAGGTCGTGAGGTGCCCGCGACATGCGCGAGAAACTCGCCTGCCGTTGGCGTCGTACTCATAGCTGACGGTGCGCATCGGCCCGATCAGCTTTCGGATGCGCCCGGCGCCGTCGGAACGCACAACCGTGCGGACGCCGTTGCTGAGCGTTCCGCTGAGTTCGTTCCCGGTGTACTGGCGGGCATGGACCGTCGTCCGCGCCGTGTCGGTGCCCGACAGCGTCTCGGCCCATTCGATCAGCCTGCCGTGCTCGTCGCGGCTGTAACCGATCGACCGGCCGTCGTGCCATGTGCGATGGCTGACTTTGCCCGCCATGTCCAGATCGGTTTCCACAAGCGGGATTTCGTCGCGGTCTGACCACCGTTGGCCGGTGTCGAGTTGTGCTTCAGACCAGCTCAGGTCGGCGGTCGCCGACCGGGCTGCGAAGTCGGTGCGGTCCGGCGATTCGGCGATGGTCAGCAGGAGGGGGCCGTCCAGCAGGCCGATCTGCCAGCGGCCGTCAGTCCAGCAGCAGACCAAGTCGTCGAATCCGGGCGTGGTCACTCGCCGGGGCCGTCCGTCGTCGTCCGCGTCGATCCGCAGGACCGCGCCTTCGCGTTCCACCCGGATTGTCCGCCCGCGCAACTCGGTCCTGGTTGTGCCGCTGCGGTCGGTCGCGGCCAATCGGTGTGTGCCATCGATCTCCGCCGCCTGTGCGGGGGTCAGCCCCATCGCGCGTAAGGCGGCGGGGATGGCAACCGGAGCGGCGAGGGTGAGCAACGGCGACCCGTCGCCGGTTGTCACGCCGAAAACGCCGTCGGCGTCGTCACGGTGTACTTCAAGAGTTGCGCCGTCTGCCATCTGAACCCGGACCGTAAGCCCGGCGTCGTCGCGCCAGAACCGCCGCCGACCGCGGACCGCGTCATCGAGAACTTCCTCGATGAACCTCGTTCCCTGCCCGTGATCCGTCGTCGTCATCTCGTTGCCTCATCCCACGCTGACATTCGCCGAGACACCCCCGGAGACTCGGGAAAGCTCGTCCAGCAAGGCATTCCACTCACGTTCGACGCCGTCGAGCACGGCCTCGAAATTCTGCTTCAGCTCGCCGACGACACCGACCGCGAAGTCGAGGTCGATGTTGGTGATGGTGTCCAGCGCGACAGTGAACTTCTTGGTCTTGCTGACAAGCGGTTCCAGCACCGTGCTGGGTTTCATCGCCTCCAGCTGCGTCTTGACGGCGACGAACGGATCCGCCCCCGCGAATAGCGTGGCAGGCGCAAGCGAGTTGATCCGGTCGACGCAGCTGTCGAAGACGGCGCCGAGCTCTGCTGCCAGCTCAGCAGGTGAGTGCACGGCAAGAAGCGAGATCGCGGCCTTGATGATGTCGCGTACCTCGTCTTCGATCGGGGTGGGATCGAGCACAGTGAAACGGGCTGTCACGCCGTCGATCCCACTCTGCAGCCTGTTGATGACGCTGTCGGGCATGAGCGGCTCGATGCCGGCGAAGACTGCGTCGATCAAGAGGAACAGCCCATTGCCGAGTTGCTCGGCGAGTGCGACGAACCGGGCTTCGATTCTGCCGCCGACAGCGTCCAACTGGTCGGCAAGTTCGCTCGGGTCGACCCGAGCGAACACCGCGTCGAGGAACGCGTCGGTGGCGGCCGCCGGGTCGAGCGCACCGGTGAGCAGCTCTGCGGGCAGCACCGCATCGAGCGCGCGTGCCAGCAGCCGCAGGCTTCGGCCGAGGGCCGCCGAATCGGCGGCGCTGCGAATCGTTTTCGCGTGTCGGGCAGCCTCGCCGTCGGCCTCGATGTGCACCCTGGCGTCGAGTTGCACGCCGTCCGCCGACGCGGTCAGCTGTGCATGTGCACCGGCGCCGACATCGATTGCCTGCACAGCCATCTGGAACGACTCGAGGTCGGTGCGAAGCTGCGCAAGTGGCCCGCTGCCGGAGTTCGGGTCCAGCCACGCGATCCTGGTGTCAACGGCATCGCCGAGTTGCACCGCGAAGCCGGTGTCGGGGTCGGTGAGTGACCGCAGTCCGCGGGTCGCTGCGGCGAGACCGGCCAGTGCCGGGCCGAGTACCTCGGCACTGAGTTCTGACAGCCTGCCGCGTATCTCGCCGAGGAACAGCGCCAGCGGGCGCAGAACGTCGCCGAGCTGGAACCCGTCTGCGGCGACCGGGGCGGGAGCCGCACCGGACACACCCGCCTGCAACCGGTCGCCCAGTCGGGTGGTCATCTGGTGGGGCATGTCGGCAAGGCCCTTCAGAACACTGTGAAGCGTTGCGGTGACATCGATTTGGTCGAGGAGCTCGGTCAGTGCGTGATACGCCGTGCGCCACGGCGCAAAGAGCGGTGCGGGGTCCAACGACGCGGTCACCTCGGCCACCAGGCTCTGGAACCTGGTCTCCAGCGGCGAGACCAGTGTGCGCGGGTCCAGCTTGCGCAGCTGGGCCACCACATCGTCGAACAGCCGCTGGACCTCGTCGATCAGCTGTTGCAGACCGACCTTGTCCAGTGCGTCGAGGAGTTTCTCGAATGGCGGGTCCAGTTCGGCGATCAGTGCGGCGGGCGTCGCCTTGGCCAATGCATCCCCCGCGATGTGCCATGTGCCCTCGATCGGCTCGAGCAGTCCGGCGATGTCTATCACTTTGATCGACTCGTCGAATGGTTTGGTGAGTTGAACCGAAACGTCCATCTTGCGCAGGACGGCCGCCGCTGCCGCGACGGCGACCTTGACCGGTTCCGGCACGTCGCCGCCGCCGACTGCGTCGGCGACTTGGCCACGGATCCCGTGCATCAAGTCGAGAGTCGTCGCTCCCGCGGCGTCGAAGTCGATTGCCGTCAGCGAGTCGACAAGCGTGCCGAGCAGCGCAGCCACCTTTTCGACGAACGGCACGAGCCGCTCGACGATCTCGCCGAGCGGGTCGACGACCGCGTCGACGGCTTCGCGGACCGGGGTCACGTCGACGTCGGCCGTCAAATCGTCCAACTGCTGCTTGACCGCGTCGACCGCATCGGTCACGGCGCCCAGGTCCAGCGTGCGAATCCTGTTCTCCAGGGCTCGAACCGGGGCGATCGCATCGTCGAGGAAGCTGAATCCATCGAAGGACAGCACCTTCTGCTGGGCGGTCACGAGGGCCGCCACCGCATCGTCCCGCAACTGTCGCGCAGGCAGTCGATCGAGCATGGCGCCTGCGTCGTCGAACACCTTGTCCATCCCGGAAAGCAGATCGGTCAGTTGGTCGAGGCCCGCGGCGGCGAGCAACTCGTCCTTCATGGCCGCGATCGCCGCGGTGACCGCGGCACCGTCGATCTGCTCGAGGAAGTCGGCCATTCCTTCGAGCGAGTCGACGAGCTGGCGCGGGATGTCCTCGCCGGGCAGCGGGAGTCGGTCGATCAGCTTGTCGAGTGACCCCGCCACGTCGAGGCCGGACAGCGTGTTGGCCGCGGTTCGCAGGTCCGCACCGAGTCCGGTGGCGAACTGTGGCAGCACGGCGGCGATGTGGTCGACCTCGGCTCCGATCGCGTTGATCGCGGCCAGCAGGCCCGCCACGTCGATGTCCGGCGCAGCCATCAAGCGATATCCGGCATCCAGCCGGAGGTGGACCGCGTCGACCGCGGCTTGTAGCGGAGCGGCATCGCCCGCAGCTGCAACGAGTTTCAGCGCTCCTTCTGCCGCGTTCACCAGATCAGCCACTGCCGCGACGTCGAGACCGGTGAAGACCGAGCCGAGTATGTCGAGCAGTTGCGTCGGTTCGGGATTGCCCGCGAGTGCGGAGAGTGCCCGCATCGGTGCGGCGTACTCGTCGGGGATCGCGATGTCGAATGCCCGCACGGCGCGCTCGGTGATCTCGCCGAGCAGCGCCTCGAGGTCAAGCGATCCGCTCAGCGTCGCGAACACCCGGTCGAGCACGTCCTTGCCGTCGCCCCCTCCGCTGAAAATCGCGACGAGCACCGAAAGCCGATCGGCGAGCGTGTCGAAGCCGCCGACGATCTCTTCGATACCGGTCAGGTCCGGAAGCTCGATGAGACCGCCGAGCGCCTCGACGGCCTGCATTCCCAGATCGCCGAGATCGGCGGGGTTCAGCCCGGCCTCGCCGATCGCGTTCATTGCGGTTCCGAGCTCGCCGAGCAGTGCCGACGGGTGCAGGTTCAGCGAAAGCCCTTGCGCCTGTTCGATCGCGGTCCTGGCCCGTGCCAGTGCGGCGTCGATCTCGGCGAAGTCGAGCGCGTTGATCTCTGCTTCGAACGTGACCATCAGGCCCCCCGCGGGTAGCGCAGTTCGCCGTCGGTCAGCTCGACGGTGCAGAACAGTGCACTTGCCAGTAGCGGTGTGTCGGCGCCGAACGGTGCCGCGGGAAGCGAGGCACGTGACGCGGCGATCGTCGGTTGATCAACGGTCAGCAGCGTGGCGCCGCCGAGCACGATCGGTCTGCTGCCGGGATCGGGGTCCTGCACCACGATGCGGACCAAGGGGTCCGATCCGGTGACCCAGTGCAGGACGCCGGAGCCTGCGCTGACTTCGATCGCAACCGGCTGATCGACAAGCACTGGTTCGGGTAGGTCCACCCAGATCACCCCGGCGGAACCCGCCGCCGCCACTTGGGCGGTGCCCGGTATGCCGATCGGCGCCAACGTGGCAGCGGACTCAGGCGTCGCCTCGGCAGGGACCAGCCGAACGAGAAGTGCGGCGGGCTGCGGACAGTAGCCGACCAGCCCGATCCGGTAGACGCGCTCACCGCGCAGTGCCTGCGGCGGCAACGCCCGCAGTACTCGGTCGGCGCGTACGACGACGCCGCGGTGCGCGCCGTTCGGCGGGAGCGGATCGGAGATGTCGGCCAGCCGCATTCCGCGATAGGTCACCTTCACATCGGCGACGACGGTGCTGGGGGTCGCAGGAGGCAGAGGGCTGTCGAGCGGTAGCGAGATCGGTTCGCCGGCAAGCTCGATCGTCGTGGTGCCGGTGAGCGCGCGGACAAGGTCTCCTTGCACCGGGCTCACCGCGAACCGGACCTTGCACGGGAACTTGCTTGTCAGTTTCAAGCTTCCGGCGATCGGCTTGCCTGCGGCGCGTAGCCCCTCTACCGCGCTGGAGACCGCGACCGTCACATCGGGGGCTTGCTCGGCGCCGTCGGGCAGCGCGCCCGCGAAATTCCACAAGGTCGCGCCGTCGGGGCCGGTCAAGGTGAGGTCTATCGGGGTCGGCGCGGCCCACCCGAGGACCTTCTTCACAGTGATCGCGTGCGCGTTGAACGTGTCGGGCGTGTCACCGTCGACGACGGCGATTTTGACGGGTCCGGACAGATCGGGTAGCTGCAGCACGCTGTTCGCGAAGGTGGCACCGGTGAGCGTCGGCGGGATGGCGCCTCGGCTTTTCACGGGAGGCACGGACACCGTGGGTGCGGCCCACCCGCCTCGCGGGTCGGGGACACTGACGGTTAGCCGGCGGGCTGCCGTTTCTAGCTGGTCTTTGCTGTGCATCTCGACGTTGTCCGACGTCAGTCCGGTCAGATGCAGCGCGCGGATCCGGCGGCCGCCAGGCACGGTCACGCTCACCTCGCTGTTGCCGGGCTGTGTGCCGAGTTCACCGAGTGCGTAGCCGCCGAACTCGGAAGCGCGGTCTGCCCGCATGTCGACGGCCACCGGCGCAAGTTCGACGCGATCGGTGCCGGGCAGCACCGGACCCCAGTCGAAGGGGAACTCAATGCCGTCGGCGGGCACGTCGACGAGCGGCGGCGGAATGCGGACAGCGGCGGCCTGAATCCCGACAACGAACCCTGAGGTGGTGGCAGGCGCGACGACGGCGACGCTGTCGAGCCGCACCGCCTGCCGGGCAGGGTCGAGCAGCGTGAGTACGTCTGGAAACGGCACCGCAGCAGAGGCTTTCATGCGGTCACCGCCAGCGGGAAACGGGCGAGTTCGGCGCCAATGGCCGGACCGTTGCCGGTGTCGGCGCGCGCGGCGTGAACCACCAGCTGATCGACGGCGGGTGCGGCGGGCGGCTGATAGGTGATCGCCGCGGCCTCGTTGGCGACGGTGATCAACCGGCTGTCGTCTGGTCCCGCCGCACCGCCGGAAAGCGATCCTGCTCCCGGCCGGCCGCCGGCGTCGACCACCCGTACGGCGAGCTCGCCGAAGAGGCTGACGGTCACGCCTTCTCGGGTCACGCGTGCGGTACCGGCGGCGCCTATCAGCACGGTCAACGGGACCGCGGGATCACCCGCCCGCATCAGCAGCGGCCATGGTGCGAGGCCGATCGGCAGCGTGGCGGTCCGCACCAGAGCGGCGACGATCTTGTCACCGGTGATGCCGGGTGTATCGGGCGGCCAGAACCAGCCTTCGGCCCGCAGCTCGACAGCGGGAAGCCCGTCGCCGCCTTCATCTTTGGGAGCGACCGACACCGCGCCGGGAAGTTGTGCGTCCAGCACGAAACCGGGGTCACCCGGCGCGCTCAGCGCACTGGCGCTGCGCAGCTCGGGGTGATCCAGCTCGTAGAGAAGTGCGTCAAGCGCGGCCATCGTCTGTGCCCTTGTGTCGTCGTCGCCCGGCCGCACCTCGATCCTGATGGCGCATCGGAGCCGGACGACCCTGCGCGGGTCGGAAGCGCCGGGGACCACCTCGGGCCTTCGCCCGGTGCCGAAGCCCTGCTCGACCACTTCGGCCCTGCTCACGCCGACCAGCAGCGCGGTCCGGTCGGTCGCTGCGGGTCCGGGTGTGACGAACACTCGTCCGGCGAGCGGACCCGTCAACCGGCTGCCGAGCACGTCGGCGAGGCGGGATTCGAGGTCAGCGAGCATGAGGTCGACAGGGTCCTATCCGATTGGCTGATCGGGTTCGATGGGTCGCAGCACGAGGCGTTGCCCCGGCTCGAGATGCAACACCGGGCCGCCGCCGCCGGGGTCGACGAACTGGAAGTGGCCTGCGAGGCGTTCGTCGAGCTGGGTCCGAACGCCGGTGACGACGGTGGTCTGGACTTCGGAGCGCAGCACGTCGTTGTTGCGCGCCAGCTCCACGAGGAGCTCTTCCCGGGTGATGCCGTGGCTGGGGGCAGGAATCTGGCCCCGCACGTCGGCAATGGCGATATCGACACGGTCGTGTTCACCGGCGATCTCGGCGCGAAGCGCGGCGATCTGGTTGTCGAGCGCGCTTGCGGTGCTCTGCCGGATGGCAGCCAGATCGGTTGTCGCGGAAGCGAGCCCGGTTCGGATCTCGCCGATGCCGTTCTGCAGAGTGGTGAACCGGTCGTCGATCCCGCGCAGTCGGTCGTCGAGCGTCGCGTTGAGTTCACCGAGAATGTCGGGCCGAGCATTGTTGATGGCGTTGGCCACCCGGCCACCGAGCGAGGTTTCAAGCAGGTTGACCCGCTCGTCCACCGCCGACTGCAGGGCGGTTTTGGTGGCGTCGACGTTTGCGTTCAGCCGGTCTTCGGTTGCTTGCTGACCGGCAGCGATGACCTGGGTCAGCTGGTCGGTGATGGTGGTCTTGAGCTCGTCGCGGAAGTCCGCCGTGGCTTCCCTTGCCGCTTGCACCGCGGACTGTGCCACTTCGTCGATTCGGGCCGAAAGCTGGTTTCGCAACGCCTCGTTGAGCGTTGTTGCGCTGTCCTCCGCCTGCCGCTGCGCGGCAACTTTCGTCTCGTCGAGAAGCTTGGCCTTTGCGGCGTCGGTCAGCCTTGCCGGCCTGCTCTTGATGGCTTCGGTCAACTCGTCCTCGGTGACGAGGGTGGTGCTCAGGTCCGTGAGCCGACGCTCGAACTCTGCGGCGTCGAGCACGGTCCCCGTCGGAGTGGTGAGGCGTTCCTGTAGCTCGTCCACCTTCCTCAGTCCGTCCAGCACGGCGGCCGCGCTGACGTCGCCGAGGCCGGCTGCGAACGCGCTCACCGTGGACACGTTGGAGCCGATCGCGTCGAGCGATGCGCGCAGGTCGGAGATCTCGTTGCGGGGATCTTTGAAGCCGGAGACCGTCCGCGACAACACCGTCAGCGCTGACGCGCGGTTCAGATCGTTGGTCTCCTGCCGGTTGGTGACGACGCGCAGATCGCGGATGCGGGTGGACACCTCGTCCAGCTGCCGTCCGATCAGCACGGCCTGGCGTTCGATGGCCGTCACCCGTGATGTTGAGGCGGGGTCGGCGAGCGGGCCCCGTTCGATGAGCTGCCGCAGCCGCGGGTCAAGCCAGCCGAGCGCCACCTGGTCCGGGTGGTCATGCTCGGGCACTGCGGTGCCGTCGCCGCTGTCGGCAACGACGGCGCGCGCGACTTCCAGCAGCGCGCCGACCACCGTGTTCCAGTCGTCGGCGGCGATCACCTCGCCGCGCGTCCGTGACGACAACGGCAGCAAGCGGTCGGCAAGGGCCTTGAGCCGTTCGATGTCGGCGACGGTGGCCATTGTCTAGATCCCGCCGAACTTGGAGGTGCGCTGAACCAGGCTTGTCCGGCGATACGTGTCGAGCTCCTGGTCGGCACTGAGCGTTCCACCGCTCGCGGCGAATGCCGCAGTGATGCCCACCATGGTCTTGACGTCGTCGTTGTTCAAGAACGCGTCGGCGTTCGCCCCCTGGGCCAACGCGATGTTCTGCACCTCAGAGCTGAGCACGGTGCCGGCATCGGCGAGCTTGGACGAGTACTCCAACGTGCTGACCTGCCGTGCCAACTCCAGGTCGTCCACGCGCTGCAGGATGCGGTCGCGTTCGGGTCCTATCACCCCGCCTGCGTCGAGCACCTTCAGCGTTACCCGGCGCAGGTTCTGGCTCTCGATGTCGCGACGGAGTTCGAGAACGCTGTTGCCGAACGACTCGATGAACCGCCGCAGGTTGCCCTGCACTTCGTCGATCTTGGCCGCGATCTCCGGGTGGTCATGGCCGCGCGGGCTGACAAGAGAGGTCAGTTCGAGCACCGCCCCAGCCACGTCGGAAACGGCGGTGACCAACTGGTTCCAGTCGGTGGCTCTGATCGCCTCGCCCGGCGCTTTGCCGCCCACCGCGACGGCCGTTGTACGGGCCGCGGACACAGCCTGCTGCACCGGACCGAGGTCGGCGTCGGGCAGGTCCTGGATCGGCGTGTCGAGAAAGTCGTCAGGACGGATCGGGATCGGGACATAGGTGGGCAGCGGTACCGGCAGCGTGTTCACCACCCCGGTGAACAACGGCCCGATCACGTTCGGGTGTTTGACTGCGATCTGCCATTGGCCGGGGTCGAGGTCACGAACCAGCAGCGTCCCGTCGAGGAAGGGTTTGCGCTCCAGCGTCTGACCGGTGAGCGGATTGGTCAGTGTGACCACCGCGTCGCGGTTGGCCGGTGGAAAGTTCTGCAGCTTGATGTTGAGGCTGCTCTTGGCGAAAGGCATTTACTTCTCCTTAGGGGTCCGCGCCGGCGCTCAACGAGCCAGCCATTGCAGGTCGCCGAATGGGAACTCGATCTCCCAGAACAGCGTCAGATCGTGGTCGTCGCCCTTGGCGATGGGCGGGAAGACGACGCGGTTGTAGAGCACGTCGGCGCCTGCCTGCCGCGACATCAGAGCGGCTTCGCGCAGCGTGCCGACGGCGGCCGCGTCGGCGAGCGTGGCGCGCACCTTGACGAGCACCCGGCTGCGCGGCTCGTCGACGTCGACGACGAATGCGTCAGAAGGGATCTCGGCGACGGCCTCGCCGGTGATCCCCGGCTGACCCGCACCGTCGTCGTTGCCGAGCGCCGCCACCGCCACCGACGTGGGGTCGGCGTCACTGGTGCCGACTGCCATGTGGGTGATCGGCCCGCCGGTGCCGCTGAAGAGGTCGGCGATGAGCCGGCCGCCCGTGCGCAGCACGGTGTTGTGTGCCGCCCGTGTCTGTAGCAATGCGCCGCGGCGATCGCGCAGCTCCATCCTCAGCTTGGCTCGCATATCGGCCTTCCCCTTTCCCGTCGTGCTCGGGCGCTCATTGGTAGGCGCTGTCGTCGTATCCCGTGATGCCGAACACGCCGCCGGAATCCGACAGCCTGCCGATTCCTACGGTGCCGATCTCGCGCTGTGCCATGCCGCTGACGAACGTCAAATGGTCGAGCTGACGCTGGCTGTCATAGAGGGGACGCATCCGTACTTCGGCGCGCACCCCTGCGGCGGCGAGCGCACGGATGCCGCCCTCGACGGAGCCGGCGAACTGCTCGCGCGCCTCGAACGCGTCGTCGCGTCGGCCGGCGTCGTTGGTCAAGGTAGCTGCGTCGAGATCGACGAGGACCGTGGCGGGCGGTGCTTCCTGCCATGCGAGATCCAGGTAGACGGCCGGGTCGGCGTAGAACAGCGCGTGATCGAAAAACGACTCGTCCCAACGTCCCTCGGTCATGTCGAGCCCGGCGAGTGCGAGCATCGCTCGGTCCAACCCTGGCGCGTCGAAATGGGCGACAGGCAGGAACCACATGTCATTGCGTCCGGGTCGCAACGAAAGCGCCTGCGGCGGAGCGCTGACGTCGGCCGTGCTCCATGGTGTACCAGGAGTGACCTGACTGATCCCGACAAGCTTGTCGGTGACGTCGGCGCGGTTGAGTCGGGCGCGCAGCGAGCGGTCGGCGGCTGCCTGCAGCCAGAGCCGGTCGCCCGGTTGCAGTTCGCCAAGGTATGCCAGCGCTTCGCCGCTGGTCCGGTTGACGAGTACGGGTACGTACTCGCTGTACTGGCCGCCCGTCAGGAGGACGGAAAGCGGTGCGGGGTCAAGCCCTTGGTTGCAGACCTGGTCGTGAAGCGGCTCGATCGCACCAGGGCCGCCGAGCCGAAGGGTTCGGTGTTGCAGAGAGTTTTCGATTAGGGCGTGGCCGGTGCGGGTGGGCTTGTCTTGCCAGTCGCCGAACGACGGCAGCACCTGGATCCGGTTGGTCTTCTCGAACTCGTCGGCGTATTGCTTGGTGAAAGCCGTCAGCGCGGTCGCGGTGACGGCTCCGTGTTGCAGCCGGGCGTCACGCAATGCGTGGAACCAGGCCCGGTACTCGCCGAGTTCCTGCCATGCCTCGGGCGGGATGTCGAGCAGGGCGCCGAGAGCCGCGGCTTCCTCCAGCTCGGCGGTGGTGTCAAACCAGCGGGCGCGCTGGATTATTCGCGCTTCCTCGTCGACGATCTCGAGTTGAAGACCGCAGACTGCGGCGAGTCCGCGGATGAGGTCGCCGTCGGAGTAGAGGGTCGGTAACCGCCCGATCATGGCTTCTGCGCGAGCGGTCATCCGGCGGCCTCGTGCACGTCGAGGGTGCGACGCCGGAGGCGCTCGCCAGGGGCGGGGGTGTAACTGCCTTGGTCGTCGAGCAATTGGACGAACTGGCCGCCGGACTCGACCAGGATGCTCGCCTGCTCACGTACCAGGCCGAACAGCGGACTGGCCTGCAGCGCCGAAGCCAAGCCGGAAAGCGTCAACGGGTTGGTCGGCCCGACGGCTGCCAGCTGCGGGTCGACGGCGAGCTGGACTGCCGTGATCACGTCGGCCAGCGCCACGCCTGCCTGTAGCGCAACCGGTAGCACCAGGTCGACGTCGGCGGCGGTGGCCACCGCTCCGGTCGCGGCACGCTCCGGCTGCGGCGGTGGGAACGTGAACGGGCGGACGACGTCGAGCACTTCACCGGGCTGCAGCACGATCGGCGTGCCGGGTGGGGCGGCGGTGTCGGCAAGTGCGATCTCGGCGTCGGCGATCAGCGGGTCCTCGAGCGTCGCGGCGGTCAGCGCCGCCATTCGGATCGGTGCGCCCGGCGCCAGATCGGCCAGCTTCTTGGCGACACGGTCCTCGACACCGCTTGTCAACCGGGTCAGCTCGGCACCGCTGACGCCGGTACCGGACAGCACCAATGTCACACTGGCGCTGACCTTTCGGCGCGTAGCCGCCCCGGTGTCCACGCGTATGCCTGCCGGTCGAACCTCGTCGATCCGCTTGCGCACTGCCGACTCGACCGCCGGGTCAGGCGTCTCGTACGCGACGTCGGCGCGGACGACGCCCGGTTGGCCGTCCGGCCATTCGGTCAGCTCGACCGCCTTGACGCCGGGCACCGACAGAATGCCGAAGCGCAGCGCGTCGAGGGTGCCGCGGACGGTGCCGTGCAGTGCGCCGCGGGCGCGCCTGCGTAGCGCATCGTCGGTCTCGGCCGCCGAGTCGCGGAACGCGGGATCGGGGTTGGTCACGAGTGAAACGCCACCGATGCTTGTCTCGGGGCGGTCCAGCGCACCCGCGTCGACGACCTGGGTGTCCACCGAAACTCCCGCGGCCAGCACGCTGCGGGACTGCTCGCCCGCCTCCAGCGTGAGGTCGGTGACGGTGCTGTACCGCGCAGGCGGGGTGGCGCCGTCGGTGACGACAGTTCCCGCCGGAATGGTGATCCTGCCGCCGGTGGCCGCGTTGCGACCGAACCGGATGCTGGCCAGCGGGTGTCGGGCGGGCAGCCGATTGACGCCGATGAGCGCGACCACCTTTTCCAGGGCGGCGCCCTCAGCGGTGGCAAGGAACGCCGATCGGTAGATGATGTCGAGGTACTGCTCGTCCTGGGCGACTTCGCGGGCGACCGTCTCCAGCAAGGTCCGCACCACCGAACCGATGTTGAGATCGGTCAGTGGCACAGGCCGCGCGAGTTGCACGGGGTAGTAGTTCACCGTGAGTTGGCTGCCAGGAATGGGTTTGCGGCCGTTCTCCCTGAACTCGATCGCGTCGGGCAGGCCGTCGTTGTTCGTGTCGGCGAGATAGAAGTCGGCGTCGGTGAACTGCACCTGCACCGGTGTCCCGCCGACGTCGACGACACCGTTGAGGTGGGAGACGCGGCGGATCGGCCGACTCGAAAGCCGGTCCAGCACAAGCGGACTGTCTGCGGGCGCGATCGCGGCTTCCCGCACTGTCCCGCCGGTCAAGGTCGTCAAAAGGTCGCGAACGATATCCGGGTACGGTCGCGGTGTGTATTCAAGGTCGCTCACAGCCCGACCTCCACTCCGACAGTGACCGGGTCGCCGGTGGACACCGGCTGGACCACGATCTCCACCACAAAGCTCGAGGACTGCTCGCGAGCTGGGTCGAAATCTATTGCCAGGGGCTTGTTTTCGACCCGCGGCTCCTCGCGAACGGCCTCCAGGATGTAAGCGCGGCACAGCCCGCGCAGCTCTTCCGTCTTGCCCTGCCCGATCAGCTCGCCGAGCCGAGATCCGTAACTTGCGTGTCCGAGGTCGGCCAAGGCGCCTTTCGGCGTCAGCAGCCTCAGTATCAACGCCTGCGCCACGTTGTGCCGACCGGAAATGGTGTCGAGGTCGAACAGTTCGGCTGCCCCAGCCGGTTCGGGCTGCCACCTTTGCAGACCGGCATCCGCTCCGGCCTCAGGCATTGCCGGTTGGCCGAAGCGGGCGCGTTGCGCGCGCTGCACCGGCGTCGGACGGCTGCGCACGTCGAGCGCTCTCGCGTCGTCGACCGCCATCCCTGGCGGGCCGAGCACGACACGAAGATCGGTGCCGAGGAGCGAGGAATCGGTCATGGTCGCCTCAACCCTCAGCCGATCGTCACGCTCGGGACGGCGGCGATGACCTGGCCGACCGGCGCCTCGACGGGGTCGTTGCAGGTGCGCACGGGGTCTCCGTTGCGGGCGGCCGGTTGACCTCCGATCAGCACGCCGGTGCTGCCCATGTGCACGGTGCCCGTGTTCGCGGGCGGCGCCTGAAAGGACACGCCGGGTGGGGTCGGCAGGTGTGCAGGCTGGTTTGTCGCCATCGACCCGACCACCGCGGCGGCCTGTCCTGCGATCAGGACGTTGTTGACCAGCCCGCAGTTGAGTGGCCCGCTGAACGGATGTGGCAGTGGGGTGGGCACTGGCCCGCCGGGGGAAGGCACTAGCACGATGTGGGTGTCGACGCCGACGACCGTGGCGGCTCCGTTGGCAGCTGGCTGGCCCATCAGTTCACCTTCACCTGTGCACCGGAGATGGTGACCGAGCTCTGCCCCGCGATCTCGACTTGGTCGGCGCTCAGACTGAGTTTTCCCCCGGTCTTCAGCACGATGTCGCTTCCGCCGGTGATCGTGATGCTCGCGTCGCCGATTTTCAGTTCGATCCGGCCGCTGCCCGCGGTTTCCAGCATGGCCTGCGCGTCGCCGGTGCGAATTCGTACTCGGGTGTCATCGGCGACGAGCTCGACGTCGCCCATCGTCATGGTCAGCTTCGGGTCGTCGCCGCGCAGGACGACCCGGAAACCGGGTTGCGAAGCGCCGGCAGGCAACGCGAACACGACGTCGCCGTCGCCGTGTGCGGGCGGGGCGAGGTCGGCGTGGTAGAGCGTACCGATCACCACCGGTGCGTTGATGTCACCGTCGGCGAACAGAACGACGACGAGATCTCCTGCCCGCGGGGTCGCTGCTTGCCCTGGAACACCCACTGCGATCGGCACTTTCGGCAACAGCGTGCCGGTGTCGCGCAGCTTGACGGATACCGCGTGATTGGGTGGCGCGCTGTCGCTGTCGAAGACGTCGACGACGATGCCGATCCCGGCGATCGAGCGCGCCCCGGCCTCGTGCCGTGCGATGCGGGCGACGGAGTCGAACAATGTGGTCACAGCAGGCTCCCCACCGCGCCGGCGATCATGTCGAGCAGGCCGCCGCCAGCCGCCGCCGCCATGCTGACCGCGTCGAAGGTGGTTCGGCCCGCGGGCCCGGGACCGACGGTGTGCACCACGCGGGTCAACAACCACGGCCCGGTCGACTCCGGTGTTGGCGCGTCGGCGATTTCGACCGCGGTGCCCGCGCGCAGTCCCGGCACGAGCCAGCACTTCGCTGTCAGCCGTGCCGCGCCGTTGTGGCTGGCGTACGCCTGGTTGGCCGATGCCGCGGCGGAAGGTGTGCGCAGCGCAGGCGCCGCGACCCGGATGGTGTGCGCAGCAGGGCCCGCCGCGCCGTCGGGAAGGGTGCCGGTGCTCTGCAACTGCGCGCGCGGGTCGGAGCCGTCTCCTGCGGGCCCGTTGCCGGTCCAGATCACCTCGGCGGCAGGCGTGTTCGCGGTCAGTCCTAGTTCGGCGATCTCTCGTCCGTAGCGAAGTGCGGTGTCCGCAGGCGGTGACGGGAACTTGCGAACGACGACGCTGCCGTCTGCCGCAGCGGTGACGAATGCGCCGCTCCAGCCGGCCAGGACGGTGAGGTGCTCCAACGCGGTGCGACCCTGGTCGGCGACGTAGCACGCGAGATCGAGGTCGAGGTCGACGGTGCCGGTGCCCACACCTGCCTCGCGCGCAAGGGCATTGGCGATCGCACGCGCGTCCTGCTGCTCGAATGTGCTGCCCGTCCGGGTGGCGGCCAGCGCGGCGCAGGCGTCACCGCAGAGCACCACGGTCTGATCCAGCGCGCGGTGCACCGCTGACACCGACCCCGTGAATGCGGTGACCTCGTCGCGCGACTCCCCGGTCAGGGCGATGGTGACGTCATCGCCGGGTCTTGCGTCCGCCCGAAGGTCACGGGGGAGGCTTATGCGAGCCGATCCGACACCGGGTCCGATCGCCAGGGTGATGCGAATCGCGGCGATCCCGCCGGTGTAGCGCAGCGAGCCGATCGTGGCGGTCGCGCCGAAGCTCAGCACGGGCATCAGTTGCCGCCTAGTAAATCGTTGAGCGACTTGGAGATGTCCTTGAACGTGCCCGTGGCGGCGGTGACATTCTCGACGGCACCGGACAGCGGTTGCAGTGGTCCGCCGACGTCGAGGGAGCTGAGGGCGGCGAGGGCGGACAGCTGGTCGGCCACCTCCATCACCGAATCGACCGCAGCGGCGACGTCCCCGGCGACAGCGGCGATATCGCCCATGACGTCGCCGATGATGTCGGCATCGAATCCGAGGTCGCCGAGGCCGAAGTCGTCGAGGCCGCCGAAGCCACTGACCTCGGCAGGCGGTGGCAGCGGCGGGCTTTCGATCAGGCTGAGCTCGTAGCCGACGAGCTTGTCGGTGCCTGCAACGGCTTGAGCGCGAAGGTCGGCCACGACGACCTGCGCCAGTTCGAGCGCGACGGTGATGTCGGTGGAGAAGGACACCTCGGTGCCTGCGGCGGCCAGTTTCTGGAGCTTGCCGAGGTCGGCCACCGCGGTCTCGCCCGACAGCACACCGCGGATCCAGATGCCGTGCGATCCGCGGCCCGCGCGCTGCAGAACGTCTCCGTCGAGCCCCGGGACGGCGATCCGCTGAAATCCCGCGCTCATCACGTGATCGATCTGCTGTACGGAGCTCAGCGCGATGTCTCCGACGAGCGGCATCGGCGGCGGTGGTGACGCGGGCTGCGCGGGCGAGGTCATCGGCGAAGACCTCGGAGGTCGGATTCGTCATCCAACAGCGCAGCCAGCTGATCGGCCAGCTCGAGCGCGTCAGGCCCCGCCGGTGACGGGGTCGCGAGCGGTGACGTCCGCGTCGCGACGGGGTCGTCGTGCACGACGGTGGATGCCGCGCCCGCGGGGGGAGTCGCCCGGTTTCGCGGTCGGAGTCCTTGCGAAACCGCGGGCGTCTCGGCACGCGAGAGGACCGATTCGGGGAAGCGCATCGCACTCGCCGACGGATCTTGTGGTGCGCGCGCCGTCGGGGCACTGTTACGGCCCGCGTCCGGCCGTGCGTTCGTTGCGGGATGCCCGGGCCATCCGGCTCGGATGGGGCGTGGAGCGTCCGGTATCACGACCGCCGTGTCCCCGTCGTCTGCGACGGTGCGTGTTTCGACGGATGGCACAAAGGAGTCGGCGCGGCCGGCGACTGCATGGTTGGCGGTTGACGCTGACGATGCCTTCCGTGCGGGGAGCGCCCGCGTTGAGGGCCGCCCGCCTGCCGATGACGCGACGGGGTGATTCACATTCGGCGGGTGGTCGAGGCTGCGACGATCGATATGAGCGAATGAAGCCGGAGGGGAATCGAATTCGGCCTGCGCCACCCGGTGGGGATCGCCACAGATGACGGCATCGCCGACATCGGGTGACATCATGCGGTCGAACAGGTTCCGTTCCAGCGTCAGCAAGACCTCCGTCAGCGAGGTGGCCGCGTCGGGAACGAGAAGGATGGTCGTCCAGTCATTCTCTGCTGGTGTGCCGAGTGCATCCGCGGTGAGGAGGTCGACTAGGTCGGCATCGGTGTGGAAGACGTCGTGGGCCTTCCACCCTTCCGCAACCAGCCACGCCAGCTGGGCTTCGAACGCGTGCGCCCGTCGTTCGGGACGCGCACCGGCCAGGTGCATGGCCAGGATCTGAGCGACCGCGTCGTCTGCCGACGGTTCAGTGGCCGATTCGCGAGCGCAGGAGCGGGCCAAAACCGTTGCACCGAGCGATCTTCCGCTGGAGGCCACGTCGTCGAGCAGTCGCCACCGCTCGCCGAAGCTCAGCGGACGGATCACCCTGCCGGCCAGCTTCAGCGCGCCGCCTGGTTGGCCTTGCACCGCAACCGTGGTGTCGGCGATGCGGGCGGTGCCGACTGTCAGATCAACGACGACAAGCGGATTGGGCATTCTTCTGTTACCGCACTCTGGTGGCGCTGAACGTGTACACCGCCGCGCCCTGCCCGTTCACCGTCAGATCGAATGCCTTCTCGGTCAGGTAGCAGTCATCGAAGGTGACCGTCGCCTCGGTGTCGCCGTTGCGCAGCTTGGCGATGATCTGGAAGAGCTTGTCGCCTGCGAGACCGTCGAGCTTCGCGCTTGCCGAGGTGACCCGCAGCCGGCCCTCGACCTCGTAGGCGCCGGAGACGACTCCGACGCGTTCGGTGCTGCCGAGTGCGTAGATGTTGGTCCTGTCACGACGGGTCCGGTAGTCGATACCCTGCACTCCGTCGACGGCCTCTCCGTCGATGAGGACGGTGCTCTCCGAGGCGGCGAAAATTGTGGGCATGGTTGTGGTCCTCCTGGCCGGCTAGTTCTTGACGCGGATCGTCGCGTACACGTAGTCGATCGCCCGGACGGGGCGCACCGCGATGTCGACCCGGACGATGCCCTGCGAGAAGTCCTGCCCCGTCGAGTAGACGTCGACGAGGAACGCAGGGTCGGAGCCGTCGGTGCTTGGCACGAGTGCGCCGGCGCGTTCCAGCCGGGTGAACGTCGCGACAAGCTGTTGCTTCAAGGCGTCCCGGGCGTCCGCGGAATTGAGTTGGCCGATGAAGTTCTCGCTGATCGCCTTCGTCTCGCGAATACACCGATCGGCGACGCGGGTGACCGAGATCTGGTCACCGATGGTGTTGATGCCCTTGAGCACGATCACCCCGTGACCCGCGCGCTGTTGCACGACGAGCAGGTTCACCGCCGACCCGAGCAGCACGTTGAGTTGGCTCTCTCGGTAGCTCGACGGTGGGATGCCGAGCAGCTGGGTGGACTGGAAGGTCGGCGAGATCTCCGGGTTGATGCGGGCGATGAGGCCTACCACGGCGCCGGTGGCGCCCGGTGGCGCGACAAGCACGAACCGTCTGTTCCGTACGGCGGCAGCGTGATCGCGGATCGCGTCGAGGTTGTCGGCGTCGGCCGCGCGGATCGAACCGAACGCGATGCGTGGCGCGGCGGCGTCACTCGACGTCAGGGCGTGCGCGAGAAGCGCCTGATGGATCTGGATCACGTTCGCCGAACTCAGGGCCGGGTCGAAACTGGCCATCACCAGGTCGATGCGCGAGTCGTCGGAGAGCCGGTCGATGGCGGCGCGATAGGCCGCGACATTGGGTGACGTGCCGCCGGCGAACGCCACCGGTGCCGGTGTCGCCCGCGGCAGCCTGGCGGCGGCAGCCAGGGAGCTGCGCGGCACCGCACGGACGAGTCGACTCGACGCGGCGAGAATCGTCGGCAGGTGCGACTTCGAGTCCGGGTCCATGGTCAGGCTCTCGAAGAATTCCTGTCGTGCACCGTTGCGGAGCACCTCGACAGTTATCGCGTCGCCCGCGCCAGCGATGCGCACTGTCACGCCTTGATCGGTGACGCCGGGATTCAGCTTGATGTCCATCAACACCGTGCCTGCCGCGCCCGCCTGCTCGACCTCGACAGAGCCTTGGGCGCCGAGGGGATAGTCGCCCGGCTTGGGGTCTTCGCCGTCGAAGTTGGGCTCGACCGCGACGACGTAGGTCGACTGGGAGTTGACCGTGTTGAACAGGTCCAACGGCTGGCCCGGCTCGACGACGAGGTCGTTGAAGCTTTCCACCTCTTGGTCGCCCTGCAGGATCCGCAGAGAGACGCGCACGACCTTGCCTGCGGCGTTGGTGACGGCTCCGACGTCGGCCTTGAGTTGATTCGCCCAAGCGCCGCGAGACCGGGCCCGCAGCCGAACCGCCGGGCCAGGGGGTTCTTCTGAGTTCATCAGCGTCGCGGTCGCGGCGTTGCCGCCGTCGACGGCGGACACCACGACCTCCCGCGCGCCGGTCGAAAGGGCGGCCACCGCTTCGGGCATGGAGGCGACGGTCCCCGGACCGAACAGGTCCTGCAGTTCGGAGACACGACTGACGCCACCCAGCGGTGCCGTCGCTGCCGGCGGCCGGTCGACGATGCCGACGATGCCGACGATGCCGGCCCCTGCGGGCAGCGGTGGCAGGACGTCGAATGTCGCCTCGACGGATACTCCTGGCACGACTAGAACAGGCATGAAAACCTCCGTAGGGGTTGGGGATTCGCATGAACCATCGGATTCATGCGTTGCGCCTGGTACGTCGGCGCGTCACTGGTCATCCCGGACGACCTTGCTGATCGCGTCGTCCATCCAGCTGCGGACTTCGTCGATGAGGTCCGTGGTCTCGGTGAATCGACGCCGTCGTTCCGAGACCGGATCCACGAGTTCACCGGTCACTTTTCCATCCCCTTCGACGACAAGGCGCAACACGAGGACGAATTCGCGTTTGGCAGAGAGCTTGTCCGCCTGGTCGCCCTCCGTCATGTGGACCTCATCAACTTGATCTGAGCCCAGTTGTACTAGCGGGTGCTGAGCACCGGATGAGGCCTCGGAGACCGGTGGCTGAGTCGTCGGTGAGGTCTCGATGAGGTTTGGCTGAGGTGGCTGATCGAGTCAGATCAAGGCGGGTTGGGTGCGGACGAGCGCGAAGAGCTGTTCGGTGGCGGGTTCGGGGGTGGCGTCGAATTCCTCGGCGAGGATCAGACGGCAGATGTTGTATTGCCGGAGCGCCTGGGCGCGCGCTCCCAGGCGGACATACGACCGCATGGTCATCCGGTGGGCGTCTTCGCGACAGGGGTCGACGCCAAGCAGCCGGACTGCGTATGCGAGCGCCTGCTCGTAGTCGGCGAGTTCGAAGTGCGCGTCGGCCAACCGCGCAAGGGTGTTCAGGCAGATCGCCCGCAACCGCTCACGCTCCAGCAATCCGGAGATCTCCGGGTCGGACGTCAGGTCGCCGCGATACAGGAGTACGGCGCGCTCGTAAGCCGCGATGGCCGCCGCGACGGAACCCTCCGACTGCAATCGGTGTCCGGTGTCCACCGCCGCCTCGAACTCGAGCACGTCGACCTTGAGTCCGCTGTCGAGATTCAACAGGTAATGGCTTTGCATGTGCACGATTGGTGGTTGCCCGTCGATCGCGTCGGCAAGTTGTGTCTTGAGCCCGTGCACGAGGGTGTTCAGGCATTGTTTTGACAGAGTGGGTGCGGCGTCGGGCCATATTTTCTCGACCAGAGTTTCGCGGTGGACCCCTGACCTGGCACGCATTGCGAGAATGCTGAGCAGCTGTTCGGCTTTACCGCCCGATCGCAGCGATGCGGGTTCGCCCATCTTGAGAATCTGAAATGGCCCAAGCAGGCGAATGAAGATGCCGACACTTTCCATCACGCCGACCCATCATCAGTGAGTCGGGTATGGCGTCAGGCGTCGGTTCATGACGTCGACCAAGGGTAGGCCTTGGTATGTGATCGACGGCCAGCCGGGGTGAAGTCCGGTTGGAGAATGGCACGGTTGTCCCGAATCAATTGTTCGCCTTGATGTTTCCAGAGCCGCTGTCATTTCAACCGCCTAGTGTGAATGGACCGATTCGTCGATTATTTCGCCGCGCGCGTGGGCCGCGTAGCGTAATGGACTACTGCATTTCAGGGCTTCCGGCTACGCAGTCTTGTAGTTGGCACCGCGGCGGTGGGGAGCGGCAAACAACACTCGAATTGCTGCGTTAACGGCAGACCAATTCGAATATCCGATTAATCGCAATGGACGATTCGTCCGGTGCCAGAATTTTCAGCGGGGTCGAGCAAAGGAGACGAGGTGAACAGATCGTGGTAACCGTCTCGTCGACGCCGTTCTCCGACACGAACGCGGGAAGGGCGTTCAATGCCTCGGGCGTAGTCCCGATCAACCGATCCCGGTTCGTCTTCGTCGACAACCTCGACCCGACGGCATTGTTCGAGCTGAGCCTCAAGGCCGACGGAACCCAGCGCGGCGGGATAAAACGGCGAGCGCTCGCCGGGCTGGCAGACCGCGCATTATCCGATCCCGAGGGAATTGCACGCATCGACACCGAAGGCGGAATGGACCTTATCGTCGCGTCGTCGATGTGCGTCCGCAGCGTGACCCCGGGAAAGGTCAACGCCAACCACGGATTGGTGCGGATCCGGTATCGCCCCAAGGGCGACCTGCGCGCGATCGCGATGGAAGGATTCCGGGACTGGCTGCTGTCCAGCTACCCGGCGTTCGCCGCAGCTGCCCGACAGATCCCTGACAATCACGGCCTGAATATCGAGGGCCTCGCCTGGGATCCGACGCGCCGTGCCCTGCTGTTCGGCGTGCGCTCGCCCGTCGCAGGAGGCCGGATCCCGGTGTTGCGCGTCCATCTGGACGTCGACGCGCCATGGACGACGGCGGCTCTCGACGCAGGGCCGGTGCTCTCGATCCGGAAGCCGGATTTTGTTGAGCCGCAGGGCATCCGCGATATCGACTACGACCATGCCCGCCGGGAGTTTCTTGTCGTCGTCGGCCGCTCGATCAGCGGCGGCAACGCCCCGTTTCAGCTTTGCACCTGGGATGGCAGCGCGTCAGCGGTGGACGTGCTCGACGTCACCTTCCGGCGCGAATCGACGACGAGGCCTGAGACGAAGCCAGAAGGCGTCACCGCGTTCCGTGGACCAGGCGCTCGCCGGCTTCTCATCGTCGACGACAACGGCGGCTTCGCCGTTCTCCACTCGGGATGACCGCGCTAGGAATAGAACTGACGGAGTCCGTGTGGACCCTTGTAGAAGTCGGGCAGATGCTCGAACGCCTCAAGCGTGTCGAACAAAGCCGGATCATCGATGACGGTGGGCGCGTCGAGCGCCACGCTGGACAGTGGGGGTAGAGGAGCCAGCGGTGTTGGCCCACCCTCGACGTCGATCGGCTGCATGTCCAGTTCGATATCGATCGGGGGTTGGCCGTCGAGGGGCTCGAAGGTTCCGGGATGACTTCGGGCGTTGTCCAGATCGGACAGCACTGCGATGAGTCGCTCGCGTGCCGCGTCGAACGTAATGGTTCCCAGCGGGGAGTCCGGCTGGTCCAGATGGAGGCGCTTCTTTCGACCGCCGACGGTGAGCGGCTCGGTCTTGGAGTCCGGGAGCCCCGCCGCCCTCATCAGCTTCTGATCGCCGCAGCGTGGGATACCGCCGACTGTCACGAGCCTGACTTCACGCTCGGTGGCGCGCACCAGATTCTCGTACGGGTCGTCGTGCTTGGCATCCAGCACGAGAAGGTCGGCGAGCTTGCCCACCTCGATGGTCCCGACGTGCCCATGCCATGCTGCGGCCGTTGCGGCGCGCGTCGTCGCTGCCTCGGCCAGGTCTTTGAAGGTGAGGCGATCAGTCGCCGAAGTGACCTGCTGCGCGCACAGCCACGCCACTTTCAGCTCCATCAACAGGTTGCGGCTGCCGCTGGGCGTCCAGTCGCATCCCAGTGCAAACAACGCCTTCTGCTTCTTCAGAACCGCCGGGTCGATCGTCTCGCCGTAGAGAAGTGAGTTCGACAGCGGTGACCAGACCATCCAGGATTTGGCTTTCTTCATGGCGCGGTGCTGCGCGGGAAGCAGTCCGAGGCTGTGGATTCCGATGAGATTCTTGCGGAGCAGCGAATTGTCCTGCAGCAGAAGGAACTGCTGTCGCGCCTTGGTGTCTATGCCCTCGGCGAGGTGGAAGAACAACGGGCGGCCGGTGTCGAGTCCGGCCCGCAAGTCTGCGGTCGCCTCTTGATCAAGGTCGATGACACGCGAGCCCGCGGCTGCGAGCCCTGGTTCACCGGGCGCCTCAAAATTCCGTATCACACCGCGGTAGAAGCCTTGTCCGCCGAATCGTGAACGCAGACCTTGCGTCGAGGTCACCCCGCCGAGCAGCAGTTTGACTTCGACGTAGCGGATGATCGCCTTGATGGCGTTGCGACCGCTGTTCACAAGGACATCCATCGGTTCGCCGACGTGCCGGGAGTATTCGGGATGGCGCAGCCACTGCGCGCGATTGTCGAAGCGGCGCGGTGGTTTCCACGGCGGAAGCACGTTGTAGGGAAGATGATTGTGCAGATCGAGCAGGCCCGGATAGATGACGCCGTCCGTGTCGACCGTGCGCGCTCCCGCGAACTCCGCCGGTACTGGCGAGTCGGCATCGCTGATGGCCGCGATCCGATCATCCGCGATGTAGACGGCGCGGTTGGGCTGCGGATCGCCGGCCATGGAGACCACCGTTCCGCGCACTATCAGTCGTCGAGTCGACGCGGCCGCTGGGCGCGGCCCGGCCGCCGGTGACGGCCCTGCACCGCGGACACCCATCAGATCAGCGAGGAGACGCATCTGCTCGGGCTTGTCCACCAACGGATCCGGGCCTTCGGGTGCCACTGCCAGCGGCCCGACCTGTCCGGGGGCGATGGGCGTCAGCTCCTGCTCGTAGTCGCACGGCCCGATGCGGTAGAGCGAGTTGGAGCAGAACACACACGTGCCTCGGCCACGCGCAAGATGGCCGGTTTGCGGGCGGAATACCAGGGCACTGCTCTCCACTTCCTCGTCGAGGCAGTCGATGCAGCGGTTGAGCATCTCGGCGAACTCGGCAGGCCGTGCGGACGCGTGAGGCATGAAGACCACCCGCGCATCCAAGTTGGTGCCGTCGGACAATTGCCCGTATCGGAGCCGGATCGTTCGCTCGAACAGATCGGCAAGTGGCTCGTCAGGCTCGGGGTCCCCCTCGACGAACCGGCCAGCAAGCGCGGTGATGAACTCGCGCGCGGTCGTCTGGCTGAACACGATGATGACCGCAGGGAGGCTCTGAACTAGTTGGCGCAGAAAGTACTTGCGCTCATAGAAGCATTCACCGACGATGCCCTTGCTGCGTCGGGCGCCCATGACGGGCATGGCCGGATCTTCTTGGCTGGGACGAACCACCCAGCGCGTCGAAGGGCACGCGACCATGTTCGCGTAGGCGATGTCTTCGCCGACGGCGAGCTTGTGAGGCTGCCATCCTCGGCGCTGCGCGAGTCCGTCGAGCAGACGCTGATATTGCGCGTACATCAGGACCCGCGCAGGTTCTACGGGAATGTCGTCGCCGGGACTGGTCAGCGGCCGTGGTGAAGAGGGTTCGTCGGTTTCGGTGCCGAGCAGACCCTCATAGTCGGATAGCGGGATGCGGAGTTTGTCGCGCGTTCGGTAACGGAAGTAGTGCGCGTACTGAAGGACGTCGTCGAAATACGGGTGAATCGCATTGCGCGTGGAGTCGGTCCAGCCGGGCAGATTGGGGTTGATACCGACACAGAGGATCGGCGCCTTGCGGCATCCCGACAACAGCTCGGGCACCACCTGCCGCTTTCCCGCGTAAACGACCGGCAGGTCGATCCGCTGCTGCTCGGGCGGGCCTGCGCTTGCGTAGTCGTATGAGTGGTAATGGCCCCATTCGCCGAAATACGAGCAGGGATGGGGTTCGGTGGCCGAGTCATACGTCTGCCGCATCGACAGACATGGCATGACCTCGAGGACGAGCTCCACCTCGGTCGGCATCTTGGACACGAGTGGGTCGGGCATGACGCCTCCTAATTGCCTGATCTAGGCGGTCATCGCCCATGTGGCGATGGCGCTATTGACGCTCGTCCAGTAGCCGTAGGCCTCGTAGTACCAGACCGCCCAGTGGGCCTGCATGTTGAGTGCGCGACGCATCTGTGGCGGAACGGCGGGATTGTCACCTGCGGGCAGCTCCCCATTGATCTGGGGATCGGACGCATTGCGGATCACCAGCCAGTCCGGCGCAGTCAGCCCCTCGTCGCGCATCTCGTCGACGACCATCCCGAGCACCGCATCGCCCATCTCGACGCCGCAGCCCTTCTTGTGCAGCCCATTGGTCGACGTGCCGAACTCGAAGAAGTCGGTCGTCAGCATGGGATGGAACTCAGGGAAGTCGCGTCCGTCGATGCGGAAGTCGGGTGTGTTGGTGAATCCCGGTACGAGATCGGGGAGGTTGTACTTTCGGGTGGGCGCGCCGAAGCTCGGTTCGACGAGTTTGGCGGCATGTACGGCGAGAAGGTCAGCGGAAGCGTCGAAGCGGCCGGTTGGGATGTCGAATGTCGTGCACCGGTACTGCTTGGTGGCGAATTCCTCGTTGCGGAATTCCTGCGCCAGCCGAAACTTTGCTGCGCGGGTGATCATGACGTCGCCCAATTCATGTGCCGGACAGGTGATACCGGCGACCTTTACGGTTCCGGTCGGCGGAAAGGTCGCTCCGGCCGTACCGACCGTGATGACAAGTGACGGCTTGACCTCGTCGATCATCTGCCGGAAGAAGCGTTTGACTGGCATCGTCGCGGTTCCGTCGCCTGTCCGGACGCCATCTTGATTGAGGTGGAGTTCGGACTTGACGCACAGAACGTCACGTCCGGCGATACTGGTCGGAAAATAGCTGCCGAGGCGTTGCGCATTCCGAGCAGGCGCACCTTTTCGGATCTCGGGTAGATAGGTCGGGAAATCCTTGGCATAGCGATACCAGGAATTGCGTCCGAACCCGGGAGTCAGGACATCGGCCAGCGCATCGTGTTCGGCGACAGTCCAAGTCACCACCAACACATCGGCGCGCGGTAGCGGATCGGTGGGCGCGGGCTCGTGCTGTAAGGGGCGAGGCAGTGGGGCCTGGCCGGCAGGAAAAGGCAGACCAAGGGCGATCAGAGGGCCGGGCGACGGCGGCTGGCGAGGGCCCAGATCTGCCGCCGTAGCCCCGAATTCGATAATTCGCCGGCGGGGATCCTCGAATTGCGGAGCAGGCATATCGCCTCCTTTTCTCGTGACCTCGACTCAGGCGCGGACTGTTGTTCGGCGATTGAGTGTGCACTTATCCTCCCGCTACATCGGGGTCCGATGTGCGTAGTCGACTACTCGAATTACGGCGAATCCGATCGAGAGTGAAAATTCGTCCTGAACATCCGGTGAATCGCCGTATTGTCTGCCCATCAGTTCTGGCACTCCACAAGAGATCTGGGGGAATCGTGACCACACGGCATGGATACGAAGCACTCGGCCAATGGCATGAAATCAATTTGCTGCCACTGAATGCCGCCGACAGCAGTGCAGCACCCCGCGCCATGCGCGGACGACGGGCGGTAACCGCGGCCGCCGCACCAGCGGCGGCACGACCCAATGCCGACGCCCAAGCCATCGTCGCGATGGTCAACGACTCTCCGGTCCTGCAGTCGCGCGTCAGTGAGCCGGGTCAGCTGGCTGTCGTGCAAGGCAGCGTTCCCGCACGGCGCGCGGCGGCAGGCGCAGGACCTGGTCGGCGGTCGCCGATCTCGACCTACGCCGCGATGACGATTGCCACCCCGACGGTGATCGCTGAAGGCCTGCGGCAGGATGATCTCAAGGCGGCCAAATCATTTGGCGCCAAAGTCGTCGAGGAGGGACTCGACGGAAAGGTACTGCTCCGTGTCGACAAGATAGACCGGATGTTCGGTCTCGTCGATCTGCTTCTAGCGCGCGAGGTCGGCTCCGTGACGCCGAACTTCCTGCGGCGCGTCGCTCACACCCGAAACTCGGTACAGGAGAAGGAGTGGTCTCACCCGAAGGTCGGCGTGCCGAAGGCATGGGAGATCACCAAGGGACACAAGGACATCAAGGTGGCTGTGCTCGACGAGGGTGTCGATACCAGTCATCCGGCCTTGAAGCCTGCGGTCGTCGCCGAACGGGACTTCATCGGCGGCAACGGCGACTCGGCGATGCCAAGCGGCGATGATGCCCACGGCACGGCATGTGCAGGAATCGTCTTGTCCCGAAACCGGACATTCTCCGGAATCGCGCCGCGGTGCTCGCTCATCGCGGCCAGGATCGCGATGGACGATGGTACCGGCCACTGGGTCTTCGACGATTTCGCCACCGCGGACGCCATCGACTGGTGCTGGCGGCAGGGCGCAGCCATCTTGTCCAACTCGTGGGGTGGCGGCGCTCCGAGCGATGCGATCAGTCGAGCCTTCGCCCGCGCCCGTACCCAGGGCCGCGGCGGCCTTGGGTCCGTCGTCGCGATCGCCGCCGGCAACGACGAGGCGCTGATCGACTTCCCCGGTGATCTGCCGGGCTACGTCACCGTCGGTGCATCGAACCCGGCCGACGAGCGCAAGACGCACACGTCGTCGGACGGCGAAACATGGTGGGGCTCGAACTTCGGCGCGACGATCACCCTGCTCGCGCCTGGTGTGTTCATCTGGACTACCGACATCGGTGGCCCTGCCGGGTATGACCCCGGAAAGTTCACGAAGACCTTCAACGGAACGTCGTCCGCGACTCCGGCGGTGGCCGGGGCGGCGGCGCTGATGTTGAGCGCCAACCCTGCGTTGAGCGCCGGTGCAGTCCGCGACATTCTCGCCAAGACGGCGAGGAAGCTCACCGGTCAGACCGGCTGGACGCAGGAACTCGGATGGGGACGACTCGACGTTGAAAAGGCCGTGAAAGCGGCCAAGAGTGCGGGAAGTTCCGCGGCCGGCGTCAAGAAGGCGGCTAAGAAGGCGCCGGCCCGAAAGGCCGCGGGTAAGAAGGCGGCTAAGAAGGCACCGGCCAGAAAGGCGCCTGCGAAGAGGGCGGCCGCCAGGAAAGCCGCCGCCAAGAAAACCGCGGCCGGTAAGCGATAACCGGAATCGGCCTATACTTGCAGTTCAGCGCCACTTTAGCGGCAACTGCCGCCGCCAGGGTCGGGGCTATGCTTCACATATGAGCGAGTCGTACTACGCCGGGGGCCGCAAGGTGGAGATCGACCGCGACCACAGCTACGTCGCCGTTGTCTCGGACGTGGCGAAGGAGGCTGGGCTCGACGCGCAGGTGGAGGTGGCCACCAAGGGCAGCCAGCGCGGGGGCGGTGGGGTCCTTCTGGTGGAACGCGACGCGCTGGACGACAAGATGCTCACGAGCCTGCGTGACGTCGGTGCGCTGCAGCCGGTGTATCGCAACGATCAGGCCGTCATGGTGGCGTTACCGGAGGTGCGGGTCGAGTTCGATACCGCAGAGCAGCGCCAGGCGGTGATCGACGTGCTGGCCGACCCGCGCGCACTCCCGCACAAGATCGTCGAGAGCACCGATGACGGCTTGGTCGTCGCGCCCACATCGGGCAAAGGTGAGGATGCACTGAAGCTCGCCAACGACATCCAGGAGCGCGGTCACCCCGCAGCGGCATCCGTTCGCTTCGTTCAGTTCGTCCCGAAGCGGGAAACTCGTCGGTAGACCGACATCTGCAGAGGGCAATCGCGCAAGGGCTAGAACGGATTGCCGGTCTCTCCCAGCATCGCCTTGCGGATCAGCGGTAGCGGGAGCGGACCGAGCCGAATGAACTCATCGTGGAAGTCCTTGAGCGAATACGAATCACCCATCTTGGCCTTGTAGTCCTGACGCAACTTGAGAATCATCAGCTTGCCCATCGTGTAGTAGCCGTAGGTGGCATCCGAGGTGCCGCGTTTCGCCTCGGACTCCGCGACCGGCGCAGGCTGGTAGGCCTCTTTCTCGAACATGTCCTGCGCCTGCTCGATCGTCATGCCCTGGGTGTGCATCTTGATGCCGACGATGAACCGCACATCGCGAAGCAGAGCGTCCTGGACTTCCGCGAGGCGATAACGCGGGTTGTCAGCGTGCAGTCCCTCGTCGAGCATCATCTGCTCGCAGTAGTGCGCCCATCCCTCGAAGTTGCTCGCCGCACCGAAGACCTTGCGCACATCGGACGGATAGTCCTTGGCATAGAGGAACTGGACGTAGTGGCCGGGCCACACTTCGTGTACGGACACGTTGCTGATCGACGGCCGGTACCACTGTGACATGAAGTCGTCCTGCTCCTCCTTCGGCCACGACGGGTTGGGCAACGTCATGAAGAAATAGGCCTCGGTCGCGACCGTTTCGAACGGGCCTGGGGTGTCCATCGCGGCTGACGTCGTCGCCTGCATGAACGGTGGCGTCTCCTTCACCGTGGCAGGTGGCGCGTTGGGCACGTCGATGATCTGCTTGTCGCGCACAAACTGCGCGAGGCTGTCGAGGTTGCCTTGGGTAGCGGCCAGTAGTTCGGAGGCCTGCGGGTGATCCTTGGTCATGTCGGCGAACACATCCGTCGGCGACTTCGTCGGATCGACCGCTCGCGCGGCATCGGTGAACGCCTGCTGGTTGCGCTTGAGGTCCTCCTCTGCCACCACCAACAAGTCGGGCAGACCGGTGGTGATCATCTCGTCGGCGTCGAGCACCTTTCGGTAGGTGTCCTCACCGAACGCGAACGACCCGTTGGACCGGTTCAGCAGATCGCTGCGCAGCCAGTTCCCGTAGTCGGTGAGCGCGGCGATGACCGCGTCGTTGGCGGAGCGGAACTCGGCGAGCAGTGCGGGATCCTTCACATCGGTGAACGCCGCGGGGACATCCTTCGCGAAGAAGGCGCGGTTCCCGTCGATCTGCTCGATCGCGATCTCGGTGTAGATCCGCGGCGGGTTGTCGAGGTTCTTTCTGGCCTCGGCGAGAGCGTTCGGCATCGCCTTCAGGCGGGCGATCAGCGACTTGAGCCGGTCTTCGGGCGGCGCGAACGTCCGCGAAATGATCACATAGGCGTCGTTGGTGATACCGCTGCTGTAGGTGTCGGGATCCTTGGCCCACGGCCGGATGACATCGGCGCGTAACACCATCCCGTCGAGCGTGTGCTTGGTCTGTTCGAGGTCGAGTTGAGCTTCGTCGGAAAGTGTTTCGGCATCGATCTCGTTCAGCCGGGCCTGAAAGGCTTTGACCGTCTTGACGTCGGCCTCGACTCCGGCGGCCGAGTAGTCGCGGATCCGGTTGTCGTACTTGTGGATCCCCAGATATGTCGCGTTCGACGGGTCGCTCTCGTAGGTGAACTCGAGAATCTCAGTCGCCAGCTGCCGGAACGCGCCGTCGCCTGACGGCGCGCCCTGAGTCGTCGATTCGCCTGATCGGCCGCATGCCTGCACGCCCGTCGTCATGAGCAATAGTGCGGCGAGCGCCGCAATCAGCCTGCTGGTGCGTCCGGTCATGGCTGAGCCCCCTCTGCTCGGCGAGATTGCAGTAGTGCACTACTGAGTGCATCCACCCGCACTCGCCCGACGATTCTCCCATGGCCGATCTGCGTGAAACGGCGACGTCGACCCGGTTGGACCCGCCGTCGGTGCGCCTACCCAAGCTCGTGGTCGGTCTCGTGCTGACCGCGTTCCGCCGCGAGGCGATGCGGCGTTGGATCAAGCGGCACGGACGTGTCTTCGAGTTCAACGTGCCGTTCTTCGGTCATTGCATCGCCGTTTCCGACCCGGATCTGGTGAGGTCGGTATTCGCCGCCGGCCCCGAACTGCTGACCAACTATCGGCCGAATGTGAGTGCGATCTTCGGGCCAGGTTCGATATTCGCACTCGACGGTGGCCGCCACCACGATCGGCGTCGACTTCTGGGGCCGGCATTTCACGGTCGGTGCCTCCGACATCACGAAGCGATCGTCGTCGACGAGACATTGCGCGAAAGTGCGAATTGGCCGGAGAACGACGAGTTTCGGGTACTCGAATCGATGACCAGGATCACCTTGAACGTGATCTTGCGGACCATTTTCGGCGCCGAAGGTGCCGAGCTCACCGAACTGCGCGAGGTCTGCCCGCGGCACGCGTCGATCGGGTCGGTCATGGTGAAATTCATGCCGCTGCCGATCGCGCGGACCCGCCGCTACAGTCCCTGGCGCAGGATGGACGAGGTCCGCAGGAACCTCGACAAGGTCATATTCGCTCTGATCGAGCGAGCCGAGGCGGATCCGGAACTCGATCAGCGGACGGACGTTCTTGCGGTTTTACTGCGGGGCATGCCGGCCGACGCGACCGGGGTGTCGCGGCAAGACATCTGCGACGAACTGGTGGGCCTCATCGGTGCCGGACACGAGACCACGACAGCGGCCTTGTGTTGGGCGTTCGAACGATTGCGGCGTCACCCGGATGTGCTGGCCGAGTTGGTCAACGAGGTCGACAAGGGGGGCAGCGACTTCCGTCGAGCCACGATTCTGGAGGTACTGCGGGCCCGCCCCGTCATCGACCTACCCGGCCGGTGGGTCAAGGCGCCGCACCTCGACATCGGCGACTGGCGGATTCCGCACGGTCACAACGTTTTCGTCAGCCTCGCCGATCTGCACGAGAATCCGCAGATCTTCCCTGCGCCGCAGAGATTCGATCCGAATCGCTTCCGTGACAAGCATTCGGCGCCAGGATGGCTGGCGTTCGGACACGGCGCACGCAGATGCATGGGGGCCGACTTCGCGATCAACGAAATCGATATCGTGCTGCGGACTGTGCTGCAGAACTTCGCGATCCACACCGACTCCGCCGCCGACGAGAAGTCGCACTTCCGGGGAGTCGCCCATGCCCCGAAGCGCGGTGGCCGAGTAGTCGTCACCCGCCGAAAGAAGTAGCCCACCATGACAACTCAGTTGATCAGGCCATCGCATGCACGACGACTCGACATTCGGTGTACGGCTATTGATGTTGCGCTCTCGAACGCGGCGAACCACCTCGTCTTCTTCTTCGAGCGACAGCTCGACTCGCGAGCCCTCGCCGATGCTCTCGGGCAGGCGCTCACGAATCTCCCGATTTTCGCGGGACGAACGACATTGGCCCGTGGCGCATTGGGGATCCGGTGCAGGGGGCAAGGCGTGTCCTTCACATCTGTGTCATCCGATCGCACACTCCGCGAAGCGATGCGGTCCGCGACGGGGGACAGCGGTGACTGGCTCGTCGACCCCGTGAACGGCGCCGCGGCCAGATGGGGATTCGGTCCGTTGTGCACGGTGCGTGTCACACATCTTGCGGACGACGCGACCGCGATCGGCGTGTCGTTCCACCACGTTATCGGCGATATGCAGACGTTGATGTTCCTGATGACCGCGTGGTCGGCCGCCGCTGTCGGCGCGCCGCTTCCCGAACCGGTGATCGTCGAGGACCGCGCTGCCTACCTCGACGAGCACCTCCCCGCCGACGGCGCCGACGAGCCTGGTCTGCGTTGCCTCGGGCTCGCCGAGACTGCCCGCAGCCTGCTGTACCTGGCAAGAGATGGGCGCAAGCAGCGCACGCTGTGCCTCTACTTCGCCGACGGCGAAATCACCCGCATGCGCGAAACCTACGGAAACCGGATGCGACTGTCTGCGAATGACGCTGTGTGCGCGCATATTTCCGAGGCACTCATGAATGCGAATCTTGCAGTGGATCGTCGCACGCTCATCGTGTCGGTGAACGCGCGGAGGCGGTGTGGCCTGGATCCGATGCTCGCCGGAAACATCCTCTCGGCATTGCACGTCGACATCCGGCGCGGCGAGCCCGCACGTTCGATCGCCGAACGCATCCGCCACGACGTCGACCACTTCGCCGACGAACATTGCGATATGCGCATCAACCAAGAGTTCCTAGAGGCTGCCGGTAAATGGCGGGGCGCTCGCTGCGTGGCAGCCAGTTTCAACCCTGACCGATGGAATCCGTTGATCACGAACGTGAGCGGGTTCGGCGTGCATCGCATCACCTTCGAGGACACCTGCGCCAGCTACTGCACGGTCGTGATGGAGGTACCTGTTGCCGGGTTCGGCTCCCTGATCGAGGGACTGGGAGGCCGCGGACTTGTGTTTCAAATGACGTTGCCGCCCAGGGATTTCGAGGTCATGTCGAGCCCCGCGATCCAGGAGCATCTGCGCAGGTTTCGGCACGCGGACGACGATATCCCACTTTTGCACCGCGAAGTCCACGCCTAGCTGCTCCGGAGCACCTCGACTGTCTCCAGCCGCCTCGCATGGATGACCGGATACACCGCGGTCGCCAGCACGAGAATGAATACCGCTTCCACCGCAGTCAGCAAGGCCACAGGTAGCACCCCCCATTCGATCTTGATGCCGTAATACACCGGTGAACCAAGCGACCAGAGATAGGTGAAGCCCAATCCACCGAGCACGGCGAGACCTGCGACGAGTACGCCGAGGAGGCAGGCGTTGGCGACGATCACGGCCTGTTCCTGCCCGGCGGTCATGCCGATCGCCCGCAACGCTGCACGCTCGCGCTTGCGCTGCACGAGTCCCAACACGAACACATTCAGCACGCTCAAGCCCGCGGCTGCCATCACCACATACCCCGCGATGGTGAACGGCTCAAGGAAACGGGTGATCCCGGCGGTGGCCTCCGCGCGCCATTGATCGTTGTCGTATACCGACAGTCCGGCCCCGAGATCGAGGAAATCGCCACGATGGGCGGCCGCATCGGCGGGCGACGCATAGTTCACCGCGACCTGATCGCGCACCGCCGCCCAGTCGGAACGCGCCAACTCGTCGGAGACGACCACGATGTCACCGACGGCGGCGTCGTTGACCATCCGTGGTTGAAACACTCCGGCCACCCGGTAGGTCTTGTGCCCCTTGACGGTTGGCAGCTCGACGGTGTCGCCGGCTACGACGCCGAGCCGGCTGGCGGCGATCTCGCTGAGGCCGATGCCGCCGTCGCGCACCCCCTGCCAGAACGTGTCGGCAGCTTTCGTCGGTTCGTAGAGCGCCCGGCTGTACCAGTCGCCTGGAGTCACACCCGCGACCAGGCGCGACGATGTGCCTGACGAGATCGTCGACCGCCAGTGCGACGACACGCTCCGACCGTCGGCGGCATTGGTCACCAACTCGAACGTGGAATCGGAAAGCCGGCCGTCGCGTTGGTCGAGCACCGATTGCGGGGAGATCAACAATGCGGTGGGCAGTCGGTCCGCCTTCTGCGCGGCGATCTGTTCGGTGCCGAGCAGTTGCATGCTGTGTGAGCCGATGGCACCGCTTGTGCCTTCGGTGAGTAGCGCGGCGGACAGCGCGAACAACAGCGTGTAGCGCCGGAAGTCGGCACCGAGGGGCCTGCCGATCACCGGACGCGCGTTCGTCAGCCACCCGATCACCAGCGCACCCGCACGCGGGGCGGCCCACGTTGTCACCAACACCAGCCCGCACAAGGCCACCGCCATCCCGTTGATGCCCGCGTTGAGCGGCAGCGACCCGTGCTCGAAGATCTTCAACGCGACGACGGCGCCCGCAAGCAGGCCCACCCCGACGACAAGCGGCCACAGCGGGATTCGCCTTGCGCGCTGCACCCCGCCGATGCTCGCCATGGACGCCAATGGCCCGTCGCGGACCAACTTGAGGGACGGCCCGGTCAGCGCGAGGATTCCGGAGACGGTGCCTGCGGCCACCCCGATGACGATCAAGCTCGGCGTGAAGTGGGTAGCAATCGTGCCGCCGGACCCTGCCAGCATGGTCTGCCCGAAGCGGTCCACCAGATACTTCCCGAGCAGGAATCCGCTCGGCACCCCAAACAGTCCCCCGAGGGCACCCACCACCGCGCCTTCACCGAGCATGCCGCAGAACAATCTGACCGGCTTTGCACCGATCGCGCCGATCGTCCCCATCACCGCGCGGCGGTCCTCGACGGCCAAGAGGATGGTGTTCACCGAGATCAGGAAACCGATCAGGATGCCGGCCAGCACATTCAGGTTGAAGCTCTGTGTTGCGTTCTCGAACACGGCGGGCTGGCGTGGGCGTGGCGGTCCTGCCGTTGCAATTCCGGCGATGGCGCGGTCGACGTCCTCCGCGACGACGGCGCCCTTTCGCGGCAGAACGAAGGCAGCCGTGGCATAGCCGGGCGAGCCGAGCAGGCTCGCGGCGATGTCCGCGGATGGGGCCAGCAGCACGTAGCCGCCGTTGATGCCTTCGACGCGGTGGAACTCCTGGAACGTCCAGCCGATGTGGGCCGAACCTGACGGCAGGCCGGGGATGTGCAACTCATTGCCGAGCTGTAGGCCGTGCCGTTGGGCGATCACCGCCGGAATCTGCAGCGGCACACCGGGTCCGGGAGCAGGGTGCTGATCGCGGGCGCGCTGCTCGCAGTTGAAGGAGCCGACCAGCAGCTCGATCTGGCACGAACCGCCGAGCAGAAAGAATCCTTCGGTTTTATTTGCAACGTCCACGGGCGTCAACCCGGCGACAACTGGGACGACGGCCTGCGCCCCTGTCACCTCGGCGCGCAGGCGGTCGACCGTCTCGATGGACAGGCGGCCGCTGACTTTCGGCGTGACCTCGACGACCCCGACATCGGCGGCATGGGTGAGCGACGGGCCGAATGCATCGAACGGGCGGGCAAGCTCGAACTTGAGAATCAACGTGCCGAGGACCACCGTCACCCCCACGGCGACGCCGATCATGCTGAGCAGCGTCCGACGCCAGTCGGTGACCAACGCGGAGAGGTGGATTCGCCGGAACGACTGCCAGCCGGCGAGCAACGCGCGCATCACCGCTCGCCGACGGGGGCGGCGCCATCGTCTGCGCACGCGCGCCCGTCGACCAGGTGCAGTTCGCGGGAACCGTAGCGCGCAGCGGCCTGATCGTGGGTCACCACGACGACGGCCGCGCCGTCTTGGTCAGAAAGCGACCGCAGGAGATCGAGGACCTCGGTCGACGAATGGCTGTCCAGGTTTCCGGTCGGCTCGTCGGCGAGGATCAGGGACGGTCGGGCCACAAGCGCGCGCGCCACCGCCACCCTCTGCATCTGGCCGCCGGACAGCTCGGCCGGCCGGTGCCGCGCGCGGTCGCCGAGCCCGACCCGTCCCAGTAACTCTTCGGCACGTGCGTCGGCTGTGCGGGCAGCAACACCGTCGAGGACAAGCGGCAGCGACACGTTCTGCACCGCGGTCAGCATCGGCACCAGGTTGAAGAACTGGAACACCAAGCCGAGGTTGCGCCGACGGAACGCCGCGCGCGCACCGGTGCTCATCGCCCAGACGTCCTGGCCTGCCACCGCCACGGTGCCGCTGTCGGGTGCGTCTAG
>CADEGF010000016.1 GCA_902826815.1 uncultured Mycobacteriaceae bacterium | reverse complement strand
TAAAAGAAGCAGCCTGACCGATGTTGCACTAACCACTTGACATTGCCCGAGTAGATGCCGACCTCAGCGCAGACTCAACGTGCGAAGTGATCTGTTCGCCGTGGGTGAAAGCCGTCCCATCAGCTCTGTAACGGTGTAATTATGTAATCATGAAGCAACGTCACGCACACAGCTCAGGCCGACGCCCAGGCCGTCCAGGCGGCTGGCAGCAGGCCGATCAACCCGACGCAGGCGACGCCGCCGAATGGTTCGCCGGTCGCCTGCCCGACTGGTTCGACGGCGATCCCACGGTGGTCGTCGACCGCGAGGAGATCACCGTCATCGGTCGACTGCCCGAACCCGAGGGTGAACAAAGCGAAGCCCGCGCATCGGGCCGCGCGTCCCGGTTCCGCGAGGAAACCCGTTCCGAGCGGATGCGGATCGCCGACGAGGCGCAGGACAAGTACGGCCGCAAGGTCTCATGGGGTATAGATATCGGAGCGGTTGGTTCCGATGAATATGAGCGAATCCTGTTCACCCACATCGCCGTTCCGGTGATGACGCGCTTGCGGCAGCCCGAGCGACAGGTGCTCGACACCCTCGTCGACGCCGGTGTCGCGCGGTCGCGTTCGGATGCGCTCGCCTGGTCGGTCAAGCTGGTCGGCGAGCACACCGAAGAGTGGCTGACAAAACTGCGCGACGCAATGCGCAATGTCGACGATCTCCGGTCAGAGGGCCCGCAGGTCTGATTCAGCCGACGCGTTCGATGCCGACATAGGACGAGCTCAGCGCGGGGGTCTGCGACAGCGGATCGACGGGCCCGCCATCGACGAGCAGGTTGCGGTTGACGCCGAACGATTCCGGCGTCTCCCCGCCGCGAGGGTCGAAAATCCTTGAGCCCCAGCCGTGGTCGACGACGATCACTCCGGGCCGCGGCACCTTGTCGACCGCCGCGGGCAGTTCGATCTCCCCGACAGCCGAGAACACCCGCACTCGGTCACCGTCTCCGATGCCGAGGTCGGCCGCGTCGTTCGGATTGATCAGGACCTCGTTGCGCTTACCAGACGGATGCAGACCGGGCAGTTCGTTGAGCCACGAATTCATCGAGTGACGGTGGCGGCGGTTGGCCAACTGGAACGGGTAGCCGGCCGGCGGAACAGGACCCGGTTCGGCGAGCAGCTCGTGCGCGCGCTCGACGAACTCTTGCGGGGCCGCGTGGACTTTCTTGTCGTCGGTTCGCAGCGCGTCCCTGAAGTGGCCGAACTCCCGCGGCCCCAGCACCCACCCGTGTGGGTGCGCCTTGATATCGCGCCACTTGATCCTGCGGCCGTTGAACTTTCGGCCGGTGGCGATCACCAGCCGGTCCATCCAGTGCGGCCCGAACTCCAACCCGGGCTTGCGGGTCAACCCGGCCATCCGCCGCGTCGCCTTGATGAATCCGTTGACGCCCTTGGCGCCAAACAGCGGCTTGCGCATGGCGATCGCGAGATCGACGAAGATGCGCCACTCCTGACGCACGCCTGGCGGAGGCTCGACGGCCTTCGCGCCGTACTGGAGGTAGGGCTCGTCGTGCATGCTGCTGGTGAACGCCAGCAGATCGTCGCGCTCCAGCCAGTGCACGGCGGGCAAAAGCCAGTGCGCGTGCCGGTGGCTCTCGCGCTGCACGAAGTCGATGACCACCAACAGATCCAGTTGTTCGAGCGTGCTGTCGAGCTTCGCGCCGTCCGGGCCGGACACCACGGGGTTGCCGCAGTTGATGACCATCGACCGGATCTGGCCGGGGCCGGGTGTGGTTATCTCGCCGGGCAATTCGCTAAGGCCGTGCGCGCCCGCGACCATTCCGCGGCCGAGCACGCGACTCTTGTGCGGGTTCGACTTGATCATGGACGACATCCGGATCGCGTCGACGTATCCGGGTTCGTAGCGCCTTCCGCCGGGACGGTCCATCCGTCCGGTGATGACGTTGAGCACATGGTCGAGCCATTCGGCGACGGTCCCCGCGAGGTGCATCGAGACGCCCGTGCGGGTGACGGCCATGGCGGCGTTGGCGCGGGCGAAGTCGCGGGCCACCTGCTCGATATCGGTCCGCGGGATGTCGCAACGGGACGCGAGGTCGTCGAGGTCGGCGTCGGCGACGAGCCTGCGCAATTCCGGTACGCCCGTGGCGAGTTCGGCACAGTCGTGCTTGTGCTCGAGACCCTCGTCGAGGATCACCTTGACCATGGCGAGCAGCAGCGCCCAATCCTGTCCCGGTCGCACCGCAAGATACACGTCGGCGTGCTTCGCCGATTCGGTCCGCAACGGGTCAACGACGACGATCGTCGCGCCGCCCTTCTGTCGGTCGAGCGCGCGCCGCCATCCGCCGGGTACGGTCTCGAGCCAGTTCCACGCGCTGACAGCGGGATTCGTGCCGATCAGCAGGAAGTAGTCACAGTTGTCGATATCGGAAACCGGCGCCATCAGCATCGAGCCGTACATCGCGGTGGCGACGACGTGCATCGCGTTCTGGTCGACAGAGCCCACGAAATACCGGCTGTGGGTGCCGATCGCGTCCAGCCAGCCGTTCATGAAGATGATGTTCGATGACGAGAAACCGGCAGGGTTCCCGTAGTAGATGCCGACCGCGTCTGGCCCGTCGGCGTCGATCAGCGCGTTCATGCGAGTCGCGATGTCGGTGATGGCCTCGTCCCAGCTGGCCTCGACATACGTGTCGCCGACGCGGCGCATCGGGTTCAGGATGCGGCGTGGATGCTCCACGAGTTGGTTGGCCGTACGGCCCTTGGCGCAGAAGTCCCGCCAGGTGTGGGGGTTCTGCTTGTCCGCGGAGATCTTCGTGACGCGATTGCCGTCGACGGTGACCTCGATGCCACACGACGCCAGGCAGTACCGGCAGAACGTGTGCACCGTCCTGGTACTCATGAGAGACATAGTGCCCGACAGCGTGTGGAGGGGACACGCTTAAGCGGACTGCCTACTTTTCCCGCCAGAAGGAGCTACGCCTGCGCCATTGCCCAGTATTCGCCCCGTCGCGCCAGAAGCTCGGCGTGACTGCCACGCTCGACGATCCGGCCCTCCTCCATCACAAGGATCTGGTCGGCGTCGCGGATCGTCGACAACCGGTGGGCGATGATGAAGCTGGTCCGGTCTCGGCGCAGCTCCACCATCGCATGCTGGATGAGCAACTCGGTTCGGGTGTCCACCGAACTGGTCGCCTCGTCGAGGATCAACAGCTGCGGGCGGGCCAGGAACGCGCGGGCGATGGTGATCAGCTGCTTCTCGCCTGCACTGATGTTGCCGCCGTCGTCGCTCACCCTCGTGTCGTAACCGTCGGGCAGCGTGTGCACGAACCGGTCGACGTAGGCGGCCCTGGCAGCCTCGATGACCTCGTCCTCGTGCGCGTCGGGCCTGCCGTAGGCGATGTTGTCGAAGATCGTGCCGCCGAAGAGCCAGGTGTCCTGCAACACCATGCCGATGCGCGACCGCAGCGACTCGCGGCTGACCGTCGCGATATCGACGCCGTCGACCAGGATCCGCCCCGAGTCCACGTCATAGAACCGCATCAGCAGGTTGACCAGCGTGGTCTTACCCGCGCCCGTCGGCCCGACGATCGCCACCGTGCTGCCGGGTTCCGCGACCAGCGACAGGTCCTCGATGACCGGTGTATCCGGCTGGTAGGCGAAGTTCACGCTCTCGAACTCCACGCGGACACCACGCGAACGTTCCGTACCGGTCGAATTCTCGGCGTTTTCTCGACTGGTAAGGAACGTTCGCGCGAGGTTGGGCGACTCCTCCTCGGCGTCGAGCAGATCGAAAACCCGCTCGGCGCTGGCCACCCCCGATTGCAGCGTGTTGTACATGCCCGCGACCTGGGTCAGCGGCTGGTTGAACTGTCGCACGTACTGAATGAAGGCCTGAATGCTGCCGAGGGTGATCTGGCCCGTTGCCACCTGGATGCCGCCGACCACCGCGACCGCGACATAGCTGAGATTGCCGATGAACGTGGTGGCAGGCCCGACCAACCCGGAGAAGAACTGCGCGCCGCGGCTGGCGTCATACACATCGGCGTTGCGTTCGCGGAACTGCTCTTCGGCGAGTTCGCGGTGACCGAACGTCTTGACCAGGGTGAAGCCGCTGTAGGTCTCTTCGATATGGGCGTTGAGCCGCCCGGTGTTGGTCCACTGCGCAACGAACAGCCGCTGCGATCGGCGCGCGATCTCGCGGGTCACGTACAACGACAACGGCACGGTGACGACGGTGAGCAGGGTCAGCAGCGGCGAAATCGTCAACATCATCACCAGCACGGCGAAGACGGTCAGCAGCGACGTCAGCAGTTGGCTTATCGTCATCGACAGAGACGTCGAGACGTTATCGATGTCGTTGGTGACGCGACTGAGCACCTCGCCGCGCTGCCTGGTATCGAAGTACGCCAGCGGAAGCCGGTGCAGCTTGTCCTCGACGTCGGACCGCATTGCGA
Source organism: uncultured Mycobacteriaceae bacterium (assembly GCA_902826815.1). Taxonomy (GTDB): domain Bacteria; phylum Actinomycetota; class Actinomycetes; order Mycobacteriales; family Mycobacteriaceae; genus Mycobacterium. The sequence continues at coordinate 105,789 of CADEGF010000016.1, read as the reverse complement.
CCATGGTTCGCTGCACCACCACGTTCAGTAGCCGAGCCTGAATCCAAATCAGCAGCGCGGCAACCAGGTACAAGCCGAGAGCCAACAGAAGCGTGCGCCCGACCGCCGCGAAGTCCACTCCTTGGCCAGGAACGACGTTCATACCCGAGAGCAGGTCGGCGAATGTGTTGTCGCCGCGCGCCCGTGCGGCCGCGATCGCCTGGTCCTTGGTGAGCCCCGCGGGCAGCCCGCGGCCGATGACCCCGTTGAACAACAGGTCAGTTGCGTGCCCGAGGACTCGCGGGCCGATCACGCCGATCGCGATGCCGCCGACACCGAGCAGGATCACCGCAACGGTCGGACCGCGCTGCGGGGTCAGCCGTTTCACCAACCGGATCGCGGCGCCCTTGAAGTCGCGGGAGCGCTCCGTCGGCGCCTGCACCATGCCGCGGATGGGCCGTCCCAGTGGCTGAGTCACCCGTCACTCCCAACCCCTGCGCCCACCGACTGCGAGTCTGCGAACTCGGCGTAGGTGGGGCAGTCGGCCAGCAGCGATTCGTGCGTGCCTGTGCCGACGACCCTGCCGTCGTCGATCACGATGATCTGATCCGCCTTGGCGATCGTCGAAATCCGTTGGGCCACGATGATAACCGTCGCATCGGCGGAAACCTCGCTCAGCGCGGAGCGCACTTTCGTGTCCGTGTGCACGTCCAGTGCCGAGAACGCGTCGTCGAACAGGTAGATCGCCGGTTTGCGGATGACGGCACGCGCGATCGCCAGCCGTTGCCGCTGACCGCCCGAGAAGTTGATGCCGCCCTGGGCGACCCGCATGTCGAGGCCGTCGGCGTGGGAGCGGACGAAGCCGTCCGCCGACGCCACCCGCAACGCCTCCCACATCTCGTCGTCGGTCGCATCGGCCTTGCCATAGCGGAGGTTGTCGGCGACGGTTCCCGAGAACAGGTATCCCCGTTGCGGTACGAGCCCGATCTCCGACCACAACTGCTCGGTGTCGTAGTCGCGCACGTCGATCTCGTCGACCTGTACAGCCCCCGATGTGACGTCGTACATTCGGCAGATCAGCGATACCAGCGTCGACTTCCCCGAGCCTGTCGATCCGACAATGGCGGTGGTGGTGCCGGGTCGCGCCGTCAGCGAAACATCCTGCAGCACAGGCCGATCAGCGCCCGGATAGCTGAATGTGGCGTCGCGCAGGCTGACCGCGCCGTCGACCGAATCCGGCCGAATCGGTTCGACGGGGCTGGTGATCGCCGGCTCGGTGGACAGCACATCGGTGATCCGCTCCGCGCACGCGGTTGCGCGCGGAATGAGAACCAGGATGAAAGTCGCGAGCAGGACGGCCATCAGAATCTGCATGAAGTAGGAAAGGAACGCGATCAGCGAGCCCACCTGCATCTGGCCGGCGTCGATTCGCATTCCGCCGAACCAGATCAGCGCGACGCTGGAGATGTTGATCACCAGCGTGGTCACCGGCAGCATCAACGCCTGCCAGCGGCCCGCCGTCAGCGCAGTATCCGACAGGGCCTGGTTCGCCTCGGCGAATCGGCTGCGCTCGAACGGCTCTCGCGCGAACGCGCGGATCACCCGGATGCCCGACAACTGTTCGCGCATCACCCGGTTGATGCCGTCGATCAGCTTCTGCATGCTGCGGAATATCGGCAGCAGGTGCCGGACGATCCAATAGTTGGCCAATGCGAGCACAGGCACGCTGACGAGCAGCAGCCATGACAGCCCGGCGTCCTGATGTATCGCCATGACGATGCCGCCGATCGACATGATCGGTGCGGTGATCAGCATGGTGCAGGTCAACTGCACCAGCAGCTGAACCTGCTGGACGTCGTTGGTGGTGCGGGTGAGCAGCGACGGGGCCCCGAACCGCGCCGTCTCGGCGGCCGAGAAGCCCGTCACGTGGTGGAAGATTGCCGACCGCAGATCGCGACCGACCCCCGTGGCGGCGCGCGAGCCGTAGTACACCGCGCCGACGGCGCACAGCACCTGCAGTGCCGTGACGGCCAGCATCACCCCGCCGAGTTCGACGATGGTTTCGGTATCGCCCTTGGCAACCCCGTCGTCGATGATCGCCGCGTTGACCGTCGGCAGGTACAGCGAAGCCATATTGCTGACCACCTGGAGCGCCGCGACGGCAGCGAGCGGCCCGCGATACGGCCGCACATAACGCCGAAGCAGGGCCAGGAGCATCTCGCTACTTTCGCATACCGACCTCTACGGCAGTGGATTGACCGATGCGCGTTCGTGGTGATGAAAAGGCAGGTCAGCGTGTCTCTCAGGTTCACCTTGGCGGCTGCCGCTACAGTGTGCGCTGTGATCCCCAGCAACCTGAAACGGCTGGCCGTTGCCATGGTCGCCCTGATTCCGGTGTTGGCTGCGTGTTCCTCGGGCTCCGATTCGACGTCGCCCGGCGAGCCGTCGGGCCCGCCGACCGCGCAGGGCATCAAACACGGGCCGTTCTTCCCTCAGTGTGGCGGCGTCACCGACGAGACGATGGCCGACCAGACCCGGGTCGCGGGACTGGTCAACACCGCCAAGAACTCCGTCGGATGCCAGTGGCTTGCCGGCGGGGGCATCCTCGGTCCGCACTTCTCGATCACCTTGTACCGTGGCAGTCCGATCGGTCGCGAGCGCAAGACCGAGGAGTTGTCACGCGCCAGCGTCGAGGACATCAACATCGAGGGTCACGACGGCTTCATCGCAGTCGGCGAAGATCCGACTCTCGGCAACAACCTCTGCGAGATCGGCATTCAGTACGACGACGACTTCATCGAGTGGTCGATCAGCTTCTCCGAGAAGCCGTTCCCGGATCCGTGTGACATCGCCAAGGAGTTGACCCGGCAGACGATTGTGAACGCGAAATGACCGGCTCAGTGCGCCGAGTCGGCGCCGGAATCATCGCGGTGCTGTGTGCGGTGATGCTGCTGGTGGGGTGCTCACGGACGGTCGACGGCACCGCCGCCAAGGCAGGCTCTGGCGACGTGCCGCGCAACGACAACTCCGAGAAGCAGTACCCGAACCTGCTGAAAGAGTGCGAGGTCCTCACCGAGGACATCCTGGCGAAGACCGTCGGGGCCAATCCGCTGGACATCCAGAGCACATTCGTCGGCGCGGTATGCCGCTGGCAGGCGGCCAATCCGGCAGGGTTGGTCGACATCACCCGCTTCTGGTTCGAGCAGGGCAGCCTCGACAACGAGCGCGAGACCGCAGACAAGCTGGAGTACAAGGTGGAGAGCCGCGCCATCGCGGGCGTTCCTTCCATCGTCATGCATCCCAACGATCCCAACGGCGCGTGCGGCGTCGCCAGCGACGCAGGCGGCGTGGTCGGTTGGTGGGTCAATCCGCAGCAGCCGGGCATCGATGCGTGCGGAATGGTGATCAAGCTGATGGAGTTGACGCTGGCCACCAGCTCTTAGCGGGGCACGTGGAAGGTGACCAGTGCGGCGCTGCTCAGCGTCAGTTGGTCCCACGCCTGGGCGGTCCGAAGCACCGCGATCGCCGAGGTCGGGAATTTCGTCGAGATGTGGTCGGCCGCAGTCTTATTGCTGCCGTCCGGAGTGGCAAGGCCGAGCGCCACCGACGACATCGCAGGCTCGTGGCCGATCACCAAGAGCGTCGCCACATCAGGGTCGACGCCGTTGATCTCATCGATCACCGCTCCCGGCATCGCGTCGTACAACCGATCCACGTAGGTCACCGGCGCGCCGATTCGAGTCCGTTCCAGCGTCTCGCGCGTGCGGGTTGCCGTAGAGCACAGCACCGCGTCGACGGAGGGCGTATGGGCGCGCAGCCAGTCTCCTGCCAGCCCGGCCTCTCGCTCCCCCCGCGGTGCCAGCGGACGCTGGTGGTCGGCCACCCCGGTGGGATAGTCCGACTTCGCATGCCGCATCAACAGCAAGGTCCGGAATTGGTTCGTCACCGCTCCCACGCTAGGGCAGCCGCGATGACGACGTGACCCGGTTGGCGGCCCACATGCCGAACGAGGTCCGACGACTTGTCGGCGACCGGTCCTACACTCGCCACACCTAGCAAAGATGCGGCAAGGAAGGAGGGATCGAGATGCGATTCGTGCACACCGCCGACTGGCAGCTCGGGATGACCCGGTACTTCCTCAACGGCGAGGCGCAGCCCCGATATTCGGCCGCGCGGCGCGACGTCGTCGCTGGGCTGGGGGCATTGGCGAATGAGGCAGGCGCCGAGTTCGTCGTGGTGGCCGGCGACGTGTTCGAGCACAACCAGCTGACGCCACGTGTCGTTGGCCAGTCGCTCGAGGCGATGCGCGCCATCGGGGTGCCGGTCTATCTGCTGCCGGGCAACCACGATCCGCTCGACGCATCGTCGGTTTACACCAGCGCGCTGTTCACCGCCGAATGCCCCGACAACGTCACGGTCCTCGACCGGCCCGGTGTCCACGAGGTGCGCCCCGGCCTGCAGATCGTGGCCGCACCGTGGACGTCGAAGGCGCCGACTACCGACCTCGTCGCCCAGGTGACCGACGATCTGCCCGCCGACGGGACGACTCGCATCGTGGTCGGCCACGGCGCGGTCGACATCTTCGTGCCCGACAAGGACAGGCCTTCGCTGATCCAGCTCGCCGCGGTCGAGGCGGCGATTGCGCGCGGTGCGGTGCACTATGTGGCGTTGGGCGACAAGCACTCTCGCATGAAGGTCGGCACGACGGGCCGGATCTGGTATTCAGGGTCGCCAGAAGTCACCAACTATGACGACATCGAACCCGACCCAGGACATGTGCTCGTCGTCGACGTCGACGAGGCCGACCCCGGCCGACGGGTCAGCGTCGATCCGCGCAGGCTGGGTCGTTGGCGGTTCGTGACCCTGCACCACGCCGTTGACAGCAGTCGCGACATCGCCGATCTGGACATCAACCTCGACCTGATGTCGGACAAGGAGCGCACCGTCATTCGGTTGGCGCTCACCGGGTCGCTGACGGTCACCGACAAGGCCGCGCTGGATGTCTGCCTGGACAAGTACGCGCGCCTGTTCGCGGCTCTCGGGCTGTGGGAGAGGCAGTCTTCGATCGCGGTGATCCCGGCCGACGGTGAATTCGACGACCTCGGAATCGGCGGCTTTGCGGCGGCCGCCGTCGACGAGTTGGTAGCTGCGGCCCGCTCCGACGACGAGGGGGCCGACGACGCACGGGCGGCTTTGTCATTGCTGCTGCGACTGGTCGACAAGGGCGACAGGGGAATAGCGTGAAGCTGCATCGGCTGGTGCTGACCAACTACCGTGGCATCACCCATCGCGAGATCGAGTTCCCCGACCACGGCGTGGTCGTGGTCTGCGGAGCCAACGAGGTCGGCAAATCGTCGATGATCGAGGCGCTGGACCTGCTGCTCGAGTCCAAGGACCGGTCGACGAAGAAGGAAGTCAAGCAGGTCAAGCCGACGCACGCAGATGTCGGGGCCGAGATCACCGCCGAAATCAGCACGGGCCCTTATCGATTCATCTACCGGAAGCGATTCCACAAGCGTGCGGAGACGGTGCTGACGGTGCTGGCGCCGCGTCGTGAACAGCTGACCGGGGACGAAGCCCACGAGCGGGTGCGGGCCATCCTCGACGAGACCGTCGACGTGGCGCTGTGGCGGGCGCAGCGCGTGCTGCAGTCGACATCGACTGCAGCGGTGGACCTGTCGGGATGCGATGCGCTCTCGCGAGCGCTCGACGTGGCCGCCGGTGAGGCGGTCCAGCTGTCGGGGGCCGAGCCGCTGCTGATCGACCGGATCGACGCCGAGTACCTGCGGTACTTCACGCCCACCGGGCGCCCGACCGGCGACTGGGCCACCGCGAACAAGCGGATGCGCGACGCCGACGACGAAGTGGCCCGATGTGCTGCCGCGGTGGCCGAGGTCGACGATGCGGTCCGCACCCACACGACGCTCACCGCCGAGCTAGAGAGACTTTCCGGCGAGCGTGCAGGCGCGGCCCAACGACTGGCCACCGCGCGAACCGCGGCCGAAGAAGTGGCCGCGCTGACCCAACAACTCAAGCAGGCCGAGGTGGTCGCCGCGGCCGCCGATGCCACGCTCGAGGCGTCCGTCTCGGCGCTGACGCAGCGGCGCAGGCTGCAGGCCGACGTCACCGAGCGCACGGCGGCGGTGGCCGAGCTCGAGAAAGCCGCCGCGCAGGCATACGAAGACGAACTCACCGCCCACGAGGTACAGAAGGCCGCGGAGGCGGCAGCCGAAGAGGCGCGCGCCGCCGTGCAGACGAGTCAGGACCGGGTCGACGCGGCCCGCCGCGCCGTCGATCAGCAGTCCGATCGCGATGAGACTCAACGACTTTCCAGCCGGCTGGCGAAAATCGATGCAGCCCTTGCCGAGTTCGCGCGCACCGAGCGCGAGCTCGCGCCGATTGCGCTGACAGACGCGCTGATGCGGGAAATCGAATCGGCGGCAGGCGCGGTCGAGCGTGCCGCGGGGCAGGCTGAGTTGGCATCGGCGCACATCGAAATCGTCGCCGCCACCGACATCGAGCTTCGGGCCGGCGGCGAATCCGTCTCGCTGGCGGCAGGCGGCGAGTGGTCGGCGAATGCCACCGTGTCCACCGACATAGACGTACCGGGTGTCTTGACCGCGCGGGTGGTGCCCGGCGCTCCCGCCTCCGATACGCAGGCCAAACTTGATGCCGCACAAGGGGTTCTCGCGCAGGCGCTCTCGACGGCGAAGGTAGAGGATGTCGCTGCGGCCCGTGTCCTCGAGGAGCGGCGCAGGGAGCTGGTCGCTGTCCGCGACAGGTCGACGGCGACCATCAACGGCCTGACCGGCGACGACGATGTCGACGCGCTCCGTGCGCGACTCGCCGACCTACACGACATCGCAATGCCAGATGGCGACGACCTGACGGGCCCTTCCGACCCGACGAGCGCCCGTGCCGAACTCGCCGACGCCACCGCCGCACAGCAGAACGCCATCGCGGAATCCGAGACGCATCGCAAGGTCGCCGAGGCTGCGGCGAAACGACTGGGGGAGAAGGCGACGCAGTCCAGCGTTGCACAGGAGAAGCTGACGGCGTTCCTCGCCGAGCTGACCGTCGGGCGGGAACGTCTTGCCCAACAGCGGGCGACCGCGACCGACGACGAGCTACTCGTCAAGGCCGAAGCCGATATGGACAAGACGCGCCGAGCCACCGGACTCGTCGCGGATCTGGGCGGTGAGCTCGCGCGCTGCGCCCCAGGTACCGTCGCCGCCGCACTCGACGAGGCGCTGCGGCGCGTGGACGCCTTGAGCGATCGTCACGACGAGACCGCCGATGCGCTGCGCCTGGTGACGGCGCAGCTGAAGGTTTACGGCACCGAGGGGCGCAAGTGCCAACTCGATGACGCCGAAACCGAACGTGAACACGCGGAGGCCGAGTACCTGCGGGTGCACCGCCGGGCGCGGGCGGCGGAACTGCTGCGCTCGGTGATGGCCCGTCACCGAGACGCCACCCGGCTTCGCTACGTCGACCCGTTCCGTGGCCAGGTTGAGCGCCTGGGCCGCATCGTGTTCGGGGACACCTTCGAGGTCGAGATCGACAGTGCACTGCGGATCTGCAGCCGCACGCTGTCCGGGCGCACGGTGCCCTACGAATCGCTGTCCAGCGGTGCGAAGGAGCAGTTGGGCATTGTGGCGCGGCTGGCGGGCGCGGCGCTGGTCGCCAAGGAGGACAGCGTCCCTGTCGTCATCGACGACGCCCTGGGCTTCACCGACCCCGACCGCTTGGTCAAGATGGGGGCGGTGTTCGATGCGGTCGGCGGTGGCGGTCAGGTCATCGTGCTGACCTGCAGTCCGAAACGCTACGAAAGCGTTGGCGCTGCGCACCACATCGAACTGTCCGCATAGGACGGCGCCACCTCCTAAACTCCGGCGGGTGGAAGCCGACTACATCGTCGTGGGTACAGGCTCGGCCGGGGCGGTGCTGGCCAATCGGCTCAGCGCCGACTCGACCGCTTCGGTCGTGGTACTCGAGGCGGGCCCGAAGGACAACAACAAATTCGTTCACATTCCCGCTGCGTTCTCACAGCTGTTCCGCACCGAGTTCGACTGGGACTACCGAACGGAGCCGCAGAAACAGCTCGGCGGGCGCGAGATCTACTGGCCGCGCGGCAGAATGCTTGGCGGCTGCTCGTCGATGAACGCGATGATGTGGGTGCGCGGCTTCGCGGCCGACTACGACGAATGGGGTGCCCTCGCGGGCGAGGACTGGGACTTCGCCCACGTGTCGAAGTACTTCGCAAAGATCGAAGAAGGGCCGCTCGTCATCTCGGCGCAGCGCAGCCCGCGGAGTTCGACGGGCGCGTTCCTGAAGGCCGTGCGGGAATGCGGGTATGACATCGACAATCCCAATTGCGATGCACCGGAAGGCTTCTGCGAGACGGTAGTCACCCAGCGCAAGGGCGCGCGATGGAGCACCGCGGACGCCTACCTCAGGCCCGCCCTGCGCAGACCGAATCTGACACTGCAGACCGGGGCCACTGCCACCAAGGTGGTCTTCGACGGCGGGCGTGCGGTTGGCGTCGAGTTCCAACAGCTCGGTCAGCGCCGCGTGGTGCGGGCACGCCGGGAGGTGGTGCTCGCAGGCGGCGCAGTGAACAGCCCGCAGCTGCTGATGTTGTCGGGTATCGGCGACCGCGCGCAACTCGCCCGTCACGGTATCGACGTGGTCGCCGATCTGCCGGAGGTGGGGCAGAACATGACCGACCACTTCGCGGCGCTCCTCGGCTTCGACGTGGCGGGCGATTCACTGCTCGGCGCCGAGAAGCCGTCGGAGTTACTGAAATACCTGCTCCGTCGCCGGGGCATGCTCACATCGAACATCGGCGAGGCGTACGGATTCGTCCGCAGCGGACCGGAATTGGATGTGCCGGACCTCGAGTTGATCTTCGTGCCAGGCCCGTTCTTCGAGGAGGGCATCGGCGACCCCTACGACCGGCATGCGGTAACGATGGCGGCGATCCTTGTGAAGCCACTCAGCCGCGGTCAGATCACCTTGAGGTCGGCCGACCCGCTGGACAAGCCCGTCATCGACCCGCGGTACCTCAGCGACGACGCGGGGGTGGACCGGGCCGCGTTGATCGCGGGATTGCAGATGAGCGCGCGAATCGCGCAATCACCCGCTCTGAGCGGGGTGTTCGGTAGGATCGCGCGGCCGCTCGGGGCGAGGGCCCTCGACGACGAAACCTTCGAACGGGCGATCAACGAGTGCTCGCAGACGCTGTATCACCCAGTCGGCACCTGCCGGATGGGCAGTGACGACGCGAGCGTGGTGGATCCGCAGCTGCGGGTGCGCGGCGTCGACGGGCTGCGGGTGGCGGACGCTTCGGTGATGCCTGCGATCGTCCGTGGACACACGCACGCCCCGAGTGTGCTGATCGGGGAGAAGGCCTCCGACCTCATCCGCGCCGGCTAGAAACCCCGCGACTGGTCAGCGGGCTGAGATCGCGCGCCGCGCGTCGTCTTCGCCAGGACTTCTGGACCGGTCATCAGCGCCTTCCGCCACGGCGCCACGCCGTCGATCTCGACCTCGATGGTGAAACTGAGCACCGTGCGGATGAGCACGATCAATCCCAGGATGGCGGCATCCTCGAGCGACGGTTTGGACGTGACGGTCTTGACGATGTCGGCGGCAACGAGCAGTTCAAGGCCGAGGAGTATCGCGCCGCCGATCGCATTGCGCAGCGTCTTGAACGCCCATGCGCCGTCGGTTCGCCGCCACGCCGCAAGGGCCAGGCCGATGGCGTAGCCGGTGCCGAGCACCATCGCGGAGACGCCCAAGACCTCGAACGCCTGTGTGGCCCGTTCGAAGAACTGTTCCAAGTTCACTCGCGTCCCGTCGTCGATCTGTTCAGCGACTCTATTACCGCCGGATTCTCGCCGGAGGCAGAATGGTTGGCGATGACGATGAACGCCAAACGCCGGCGTGCGCACGACAAGCTGGCGGCGTTGCCAGGCGTGCGTCCCGTGCGGCGGCCGGTGACGCCCGACAGTGATGAGCAATTCGACCTCTTTTACGTCCGTACCGGCAAGAAGTCGACGAATCCGCTGGTCTTCATCCCCGGCGGGCCGGGTGCCGCGTCGATCGCGCTGTACCGCGGTCTTCGCAGGCACGCGGCGGCAAGGGGACTCGATGTGATCATGGTCGACCACCGAGGTGTCGGTATGTCCCGACACGACGATCAGGGTGCCGACCTGCCGCCCGAGGCGCTCACCATTGATCAGGCCGTCAACGATGTCGCTGCGGTTCTCGACGACGCCCACGTCGACAAGGCCGTCATCTACGGCACGTCGTACGGCACGTATGTGGCTGCGGGAGTTGGTGTCCGCCACCCGGATCGGGTGCACGGCATGGTTCTGGATTCGGCGTTGTTGTCCGCCGACGACATCGACGCCGTTCGCGACGAAACTCGCCGGGTGCTCTGGGACGGTGACGATCCCGATGCCGCCGAGCTGGCGCCGAAGGTGCGAAAACTTGTCGACGACGGAGTGCTGACCCCCGCGGCAGAGCAGCTCACGGCAGCGGTGTACGGCTTCGCCGGTCCTGCGGTCCTGACCCGGCAACTCGACCTTCTGCTACAGGGCAGAAACGGCCTGTGGAGCGTGCTCGACCAGGCATCGCGCTACTTGTTCGAACGCAAGGCGCCGTATCGGCACGAGCCGGATCTGGTCGGGCGCATCGGATTTCGAGAACTGAACTATGGCGCGGTACCGGACGGAAAGCCGCTCGACCCGGCCGTCGCCTTCCGCGAATTAGCGCCACAACCGTTGGATTTCGACGCCGAGCCGTACGACCTCACCGCAGAGATGCCGAAATTCGGTTGGCCGACGGTCGTCATCTCAGGCGGACGTGACCTGATCACGCCGCGAGCGGTAGCCGAGGAGATCGTGTCCCTGATTCCGGATTCCGTTCTCGTCGACCTCGCCACCGCAGGCCACAGCGTGATCGACGTGCGTGAACGCACTGCCCTCGACATCGTCGACGCGCTCTACGACGGCGATATCTCTTCGCTCACCGCGCGGGGGCGCGAACTTGACGCAGTTCCCGCAAGTTTGGGAATTCGGCTGTTGGTAGCGGGTCTCGGCGCCGCCGCCGTCGTCGAATCCGCATTGCCCGCTGCGATTCCGCGTGCAGTGCGACGGGCTACTTCGTAACCAGATCGTGCAGTCGCCGAGGTCGCATATGCGGCAGAATGGTGCCGATGACCGGTATTCGGCAGGGGATGGGAGGCCAAGGTGCCGCTGCGTGAGTTCGTCGTCTCGCCAGGCTTCGTCGGCGTGGCGGCAGTGGTCGCCGCGCTCATCGTGCTCGGGGCCGTGCTCTACGCGGTTCGGCGGGCGGGCAAACGACTTGATCAGGAGCTCGAGCAGCGCGAACGCCACCACCAAGAGGTTCGCGACGCCGAGCAGCAGGGCCTGGCCTCACAGCAGTGTTGGCAGACGCTCAAATGGGTGGTGGACACCGCAGGAGTGGAACCGGCGGCCAGTGAGGGCGCAACGCTGGGCCTCGGGCCGGAACTGGCCATGGCGACGCTGCGGGGCCTGCTCCGCGACGCGGAGCGGCTAAAAGACGAAACGCTCGCCGACGCCGTGACCGCCTATCAGAGTCAATTCGCGCTGGTACTGGCGCAGCAGGGCGGCCCGCTTTCCGAGCTCGCAGGAGGCGCACCACCGCCGCCACCTCCAGCGGCTGAAGGAAAGCCGCAGCCACAGGCGGCCCCGAAGGAGCCGCCCACCAAGGCCTCGGAAGGCAAACCCGAGAAGCCCGCGCCCGAGGAAAGCCCGGAGTCGGCAACCGAAATGGCGGGCGACGGACGGCGACACCGACGATGACGTCCCTGCAGGGGCACATCGAGGATCTCGGCGCAGACGAGTGGGCCTCGCTGACCCGTCGCGCTGCCGCAGAAGCGGTGGAGGCGGCCAAGCGGCGCGGGAAGAAGCCACCGACGGAGCTGGTCGCGGTGGCGGCGATGACCGAACGTCAGCTCGTCGACCGTCGCGCACGGAATGGACCGGCCAGACAACGACTTTCGCCGGTCATGGCGCTGGTGGAGGCCGATCATCTGCGCCGCATCGCCGAAAGCAGTGCACAGAGCGCGCATCAAGACAAGCTGGACGCCGAGGCGGCTGCGGCCGCGGCCCGAGTCGAAGCCGACGAGTCATCGCGAACGGCCTCTGCGGCGCGCGCACAGCTGCGCACCGCGCAGCAGCACGTCGCCGAAAAGGACATGGAACGAACGGCCGAGCGTGCGGCCGCCGCGGAAGCGCACGAACGCGGCCTGCAGCAGATACGCGCCGAGCTTGAAAAGGTCCGCGCCGACGCCGAAACCGAGATCGCTGCGGCCCGTGAGCGGGCGACCGCGGCAGAGGCTCGCGCCGAGCAGCGGGCCGCTGAGCGAACTGCGGCGACCGAGGCCGCAGAGCGGACGGTGCAACAGGTTCGTGACGAGCTCGAACAGGTCCGCGCCGATTCCGAGGCCGTGGTCACAGCGGCGCGTGAGCGGGCGACCGCAGCGGACACCCGCGCCCAGCAGCGGGCCGCGGAGCGAACAGCGACAACGGAGGCCGCCGAGCAGACTGCTCAGCAGCTCCGCGGTGAGATCGAGCGCGTTCGCGCCGAGACCGACGCCGAAGTCGCGGCGGCTCGTGGGTGGGCCGCCGGCGAGGCGGCGTCCGTGCGCGGTGCTGCGGAGGCTCAAGTGGCGCGCGCATACGCCGCGGCCGACGATGCAGTCCGCGCAGCGAAGGCACGCGCCACACGGACCTTGTCGATGCCGGTTCCTCCGCTCGAATTCCGCTCGCAGACAGCGCATATCGAGAATGCACTCAACGCGCTACACCAGATCGACTACATGCTGGAACTCGGTATGGCCGATGACGGCGACGGAGACATCCACGTCGACATCGACCTGATGCAGACGCTGGCGCGGGAGGTGCACGAGCACGCGATCTACCTGTGCAACGAATCGCAGGGCGGCACAGCCCTCGTGACCGACAACGAAGAGGCCGCAGCTTACGCGGAGGACGCTGCGGACGCGTTCCGCGGATTTCTGCAACGCATCGAGACTGTTGTGCGGCGCCTGGATACGCACCGCAGTCCCCATTCCGAAATCGTGAACTTCTTCACGGCGATGCTGGCCGACCCGTGGGTGCAGCGCGCCCGCGCGCTGGGCTCGCAGTCGAATTGAGGTAATCCCGCGACGGGCTACTTCATGAAGCCGACCTTGGTGTAGTCGAGGTCTCCGATGCCCGCCGGACCGAAGTTCGCCAAGTTGCTTCGTACCGCGAGGTTGCCCGCCGACTGGAACAGCGGGAGGCTGAAGCCGATGTCGAAGACCATCTTGTCGAATTCGTTGGCCAGCTCGCGCGCCTTGGCCGGGTCGAGCTCGTCGAACGTCTCCTCGGCCTTCGCGTCGATCTCCGGGCTGCTGATCTTGCCGAAGTTGCTCTCCGCGTTGGTGGTATAGATCTGATTGAGACAGCACAGCGAGAACGCGTCGCCGACCCAGCTGAACTGCGCCATGTCGAAGTCGCCGGGAATGATGTAGTCGGAGAAGAAGCCGGTACCGCCCTTGGTGTCGATCTCGAGCTTCACACCTATCTGGGCGAGGCTGTTCTGCGCGATCTGGGCGATCTGCTTCGTCGAATCCGCATCGAAGAGCACGTCGCGGATCACCAACTGGCGGCCGTCCTTCTCCCGGAACTGGCCGTTGAGCCGCCAGCCCAGCGCGTCGAGTTCCTGTTTGGCCTTCTCCGGGTCGAAAGCGACCGCGGCACTGTTGTCCTGGTAGCCCTCCTGGCCCGCTACGAAGATGTGGTTGTTCAACGGGACCGGTTTGTCGACAAGGCCGCGCTGGCTGACGTTGACGATCGCCTGCCTGTCGATGCCCTTCGCGATCGCCAGCCGCAGGTCCTTGTCGGCGAGGATCGACCCGGGTGCCCCGTTGAACGTGAAGTGGTACCAGCTGGCGCCGGGTGCACGCCGGATCGAAATGCCCTTGGTGTTGCGCGCGGTGGTCAACTCGGACAGCGACACGACGCCGGTGGCGTCGATGGTGTTGTTCTGCAGCGCCGGGATGAATGCCTTCTGGTCGAGTACCAGATAGGTGATGCTGTCCAGCAGTGGCCGGGTGCCCCACCATTTCGGGTTGCGCGTCAACGTGATTCGCTGTGCGGTGCGGTCCAGGTCGGTGATGATGAAAGGTCCCGCGGATGGCCCGGGACGGTCGAGTTGTCCTTTGTTGAACACCTCAGGGTCCGACGTCGAGCTCTTCGGCAGCAGCATGGTGTTGCCTGAGAACATCCCACGCCAGTCCGAGAACGGCTGGGCGAAGGTGATGACGGCCTGGCGGTCGTCGACGCCCCGCGTCACCTTCTCGACGCGGTCGGCGCCGTTCGGGCTTGCGATGCGGAAGTCCTTGTTCTTCCCGCTGGTGGCGTTGATCTGAGAAGCGATGTCTTCCCAGGTGATCGGCGTGCCGTCGCTCCAGACCGCCTTCGGGTTGATGGTGTAGGTGACGACCTGGGGGCTCTCGCTGGTCAACTGGATATCGGTGAAGTAGTCGGTGTTCACCGTCGTCGACCCGTCCGAGCCGACCCGAAACGCGCGAGGAAGTGTCGTCCGCAGCATGGCCCCGGCATCGGCTTCGTTGCCGTCGATGTGCAACGAGTTGAAGTTCGACGGGTACCCGGTCAACGCCAACCGCAGATTGCCGCCCGTGCGCAACGTCGCCGGGTCCTGCGGGTTGATGTCGCTGGTCTTGCCGACCTCCGCGTTCCCGCCGGCAGGCGGCGCTTCCTTGTCGCCGCCCGAGCAGCCTGTGATGGTGAGGCCGGCGACCATCATGGCCGCAGCTAAGCGTCGGAGCATCATCCGACCGACTCTAGCCGCGGTCAGGCTCCGGTTGAGGGACTGCGGCAAGCAATTTGCGGGTGTATTCGTGGCTCGGGTTGGTGAACACCTGGTCACCGTCGCCTTGCTCGACGATCTTGCCCTTGAACATCACCGCAACCCGGTGGGCGAGGTGTTTCACCACCGACAGGTCGTGGGAGACGAACAGGTAGGCGAGCCCGAACCGGTCCTGCAGATCGAGCAGCAGGTTGATGATCCCGGCCTGGATGGACACGTCGAGTGCCGACACCGGTTCGTCGAGGGCGAGGATCTTCGGTTGCAACGCCAATGCGCGGGCGATGCCGATGCGCTGCTTCTGGCCGCCGGAGAACTCAGCCGGATAACGGTTGGCGTCGGGCCTTCGCATCCCCACGATCTCCAGCAGTTCGGAAACCCGCTCGTCGATTCGCTTCTTGTCGAAGCCGTTGGCGGCCAACGGTTCCGCCAGTACCTCGAACACCGGCAGTCGCGGGTCCAGCGAGGCGACCGGGTCCTGGAACACCACCTGCAGGTCGCCGCGCAGCGCACGACGGGCCTTCGATTCCAGCGAAGCGACGTCGGCGCCGAGTACCTCGATGGAGCCCGCCTGTGGGGCGGTCAGGTCGAGGATCTGGTGCAGTGTCGTCGACTTTCCCGATCCCGACTCGCCGACGATGCCAAGCGTGCGGCCCTGCTGCAGCTCGAAGCTGACGCCGTCGACCGCGCGTACTTCGCCGATGGTGCGGCGCAGCACCACGCCCTTGGTGAGTTTGTATGTCTTGGCGAGGTTTTCGACGCGTAAGACGACCGGGGCGTCGGACTCTGCCTGGTCGACTTTGCTGGGTGCGGTGGAGACGCCGTAGATGTCGGCGGCGCCGCGGCCGGCGACCTGCTCGGTCCGGATACACGCGGCGGCGTGGCCGGGGCCGACAGTGATCAGGTCCGGTTCGGCGGTGCGGCATTCGTCGATGGCCAGCGGACAACGCGGTGCGAACGTGCACCCAGGGGGCAGCGACGCCAGCGACGGGGGAGCACCGGGAATCGGCACCAGGCGCGCTCCCTGCGGCGCGTCGAGGCGCGGCACAGATCCGAGAAGCCCTGCGGTGTAGGGCATCCGGCGGTCGCGGTAGAGCGCATCCACCGACGCCATCTCGACGGTACGTCCGGCGTACATGACCAGCGCGCGATCGGCGAACTCGGCTACCACACCCAGGTCGTGGGTGATGATCAGGACGCCTGCGCCCGTGACGTCCCGCGCGGTCTTCAGTACATCGAGGATCTGCGCCTGCACGGTGACGTCGAGGGCGGTGGTCGGCTCGTCGCAGATCAAGAGGTCGGGATCGTTGGCGATGGCGATGGCGATGACTACCCGTTGACGTTCGCCGCCGGACAATTCATGCGGGAAGGCACGGGCACGCTGGTGGGGCTGCGATATGCCGACGAGTTCCAGTAGTTCGACTGCGCGGGCGCGCGCCGCCTTGCCGGTGGTGTCCTTGTTGTGTATCTCGATGGCCTCGGCGATCTGGTCGCCGATGGTGTAGACGGGTGTCAGCGCCGACATCGGATCTTGGAACACGGTCCCGATGGACTTACCCCGGACCCGCGACATCCGTTGGTCGGACAGCCCGATCAGTTCCTCACCGTGCAGCCGAACCGAACCCGTCACCTCGGCGTACTCCGGCAGCAGGCCGACCACGGCCATCGCGCTGGCCGACTTGCCTGCTCCGGATTCGCCGACCAGTGCGACGACTTCGCCCGCATCCACCTGATAGTTCATCCCGCGCACGGCCGCGACCCGTTCGGCCTCTGTCGTGAAGGCGACGCTGAGGTCACGCACCTCGAGGAGACTCATTTGCGTCTGCCCCGCAGTGGCCGCGCACTCGGATCGAGTGCGTCACGTAAACCGTCACCAATGAGGTTGGTGCACAGCACGATCAGCACCAGCACTCCGGCGGGAAAGAGGAACACCCACGGAAATATCGTGGCCGAACCGGTGCCGTCTGCGATAAGCGTGCCCAGCGACACATCGGGCGGCTGGATGCCGAAACCGAGGAAGCTCAACCCGGTTTCGCCGATGATCGCGGTGCCGACATTGAGCGTGGTGTCGATGATGAGCAACGATGCGACGTTGGGCAGGATGTGGCGGACGATGATCCGCCAGTTGGACACGCCCATATAGCGGGCAGCCACGACGAACTCGCGATCGCGGAGGCTCATCGTCATACCGCGCACGATGCGCGAACTGATCATCCAGCCGAACACCGAGAACAAGAGGATCAACCAGAAGACCCGATCGGATGAGCCGAGTCGCGGTGTGACGATGGCGATCACGATGAAGCTGGGCACCACGAGCAAAAGGTCGACCAGCCACATCAGCCGGCGATCGCGCCAGCCGCCGAAGTAGCCGGCGATCGCGCCGACCGTCGCGGCCAGGATCGTCGAGATGAAGGCCACGCAGACACCGATCAGCATCGACTTTTGCATACCGCGAAGGGTCAGCGCCAACAGATCCTGGCCGAGTGCATTGGTGCCGAACCAGTGGTCGGGGCTTGGCGGCTGCTGCAGCGCGTAGTAGTCCAGATCCGTGTAGCTGTAAGGCAGCAGCGAGGGCAGCGCATAACAGCCGACGAAGAACACCACGAGCAGGACCAGGGATACGACGGCCGGCTTGTTGCGTAAGAACCTGCGCCACACGAGGGTCCGGCGGGATGCGAATTCATGTGTGTCGATGCCGGACTTGGCGGTCACCGCGGTCTCGGTCGTCACCGGTTCGGTCATGTCACACGCACCCTTGGGTCAAGCGCGGCGTAGATGACGTCTGACAGCAGGCCGGCGAATAGCACAGCGGCACCGGTGAAGACCGTCACCGCGGCGATGATGTTGGTGTCCTGTGTCGCAATGCCCTGCACCATCCATTCGCC
This sequence comes from uncultured Mycobacteriaceae bacterium, assembly GCA_902826815.1. GTDB lineage: Bacteria > Actinomycetota > Actinomycetes > Mycobacteriales > Mycobacteriaceae > Mycobacterium. The sequence goes on along the minus strand of CADEGF010000016.1, from coordinate 88,000 downwards.
CATGCCGTGCCAGCCGAAGATCTTCTCGGTGAACACCGCGCCTGTCACCAAACCGCCTATGCCATAGGCGAACAGCGTCGCCATCGGAATGAGCGCAGTCCGCAGACCGTGCTTGAACAACGCCTGCCGTCTAGTCAAGCCTTTCGCCCGTGCCGTGCGAATGAAGTCCTGCCCCAGGACGTCGAGCATCGCATTGCGCTGGTAGCGGCTGTAGCCCGCGGTGCCAAGCAGTGCGAGCGTGAACGTCGGCAGAACCAGGTGCTGTAGTCGGTCGGCGAACTGGTCCCACCCGCCGGTGACGGGATCCGGCGATGTCTCGCCGATGTATTCGAACAGCTGCACGCCAAGAACCGAATTCGCCCGGTTGGCAACAAGAATCAGCAAGTAGGCGGTGACGAATACGGGCGTGCTCAACAGCAGCAGCGATAGGGCGGTGATCACCCGATCGCTCAGGTGGTACTGCCGGATGGCCCCCCATGCGCCGACCACGACACCGATCACCGTGCCGAGCAACGCGCCGATGACGAGGAGTCGAAGGCTGACCCCGAGTCGCCGCCCGAGTTCGTTGGAGATCGGCTGACCCGTGATCGTCGTGCCGAAGTCGCCCGCCACCGCGCCCGAGGCCCAGCGGGCATACCGGACCGGGATCGGCTTGTCCAGGTTGAGTTCGGCGGCCTTGGCGTCGATGACCGCCTGCGGCGGCCTCGGGTTGCGCGACTCGAGGCTGTCCAGCGGCTTGAACGACACCGAGGTCAGCGTGAAGGTCAGAAACGACGCCAGAATCAGCAGTACGCCGTAGTTGAGCAGGCGTCGCGCAAGGAACCGCGTCATCGGCGAGGTTCCGCAGCAGGCATGCGCACAGGGTAGGAGATGGCGGGCTGTGAGGCCGAGAACCCGGCGGCGGCGCGGCTAGCCAATTCCTACCCGGTCCTAAGCCTCGCTACAGAATCCGCGAGTTCACTGGTTCCTACCTGCAGTTTCACGGTTCGCCGCGGCGCAGGGGCGAGTCGGCAACGAGCATGAAGTGGAGACCGACAATGGATTCAAACAACCCGAACAACAAGGTAAAGCTGCTAGGCGCGATGATCGGCGGCAGCGCGGTTGTGACCATGGGCGTCCTGACGATGAGCATTCACCAGCAACCAAGCGGCACCGAGAACGTGGCCGCGGGCAAGATGTCCATGGCGGCGACGACGACTGCATCCGGCAAGGACGACACCGTCGAGGCGACGTCGATGGCCGTGCCTGTCATCAAGGGGCCGGCGAAGCTGCCTGCAGAAGAGCAGGCCGCCGAGTAACCGGCATAAACACCCACTGACGTTTCACCTCCGACCTCTCCGGCTACCCAACTTGCCGGAGGGGTCGTCGGAGACCCCCCGATGCACGGTTCGACCAGCCGTCCGAATTGCATGGGGCGGCTGACGAGAAACCGAATTGGAGTGGTCAGAGGTGAAATCGAACAAATTCAGAGTGGCGTCTGCAGCGGCTGGCGCCGGTGCCGTCATCGCCATGGGTGCGTTCGGGGTGGCGTTCAGCGATGTGAGCGCCGCTGAGGAACCAACGCCCGCGCCCCCCGGTCCTGTGACGACGTCGGAGATAACCACCGGCGCGACGGCAACCGACTCTGTGGAACAGGAGGGACCGCCGACATCGATCGTGGTACCGCCGACCACTACGGCGCCGTCTACCGCAGGTGTGCCGGGTGAAACTCACTGACGAGGAATCGGAGTACTGAAATCATGAATTCCCGCAAGCTCAAACTCGTTTCGGCCACCGTCGGGGCGAGCGCGGTGGTAGCCATGGGCGCTTTGACAATGGGGCTCAGCACCGATAGCAGCGAAACGACCGTGGTGTCAGACCCGGAGATGACGTTGGGCGAGACGAGCACGATCGAAAAGGCCGCCACTGAGGTCGAGACATCGCTCGCGGTTCCCGAGGTGACGGTCGAGGTACCCGACGGCTTCGGGCCGTAATCTCAACTGACGCCTGCTAATTGCCGGGCGGCGGGTGGCCCTCTCCGATGCGGTTGAGGGTCAACGTCGTGCCGGCCCTTGTCGCCTCGACGGTCACGGTGTCGTTGGCGGCAACGGATTTGTCCGGCACGGCCGCGGCTGACGGGAACACATAGATCTGGGTGTATCCGTCGTCACTTCGCACCACGATCTGAGACAGGGTGACCTCGTCGACGGTGCCCGTCTGGGTCAACTTCGTCGTGAAGCCACCGTGGCCGTCGGAGACCACGTATTCGCTGTGCAGGACCCCCTGGGTATCTGCTGGTGCCTGCGCAGGCAGTGGCGGAGCCCCAGGCCCGGGCGGTGGTCCGTGCATCTGACCGCGCATAGCGCCCGCCATCGCATGCGGTGAGCCCTGGGTGGCGGCGTAGATCGCGGCGCCGCCAAGCCCACCGATCACCACGGCCACGGCGGCTGCCGCCAGCGTCTGACGCATACTCCAACGCTGCGAGCGCTGCTGTTCTGCATTCTCGGACGTCACCTGTCCACAATGCCGCGGACACTTGTGCTTCGGCTGTGAGCGCGATCGGCAACGCATGAGTGACGCGACCCTCACAGCCCGCACACAGAGATGGCACAGCGCGCGCTAACGACCTGGGCGAATAATGACGGCGTGCGTACCTGGAACGGAACTGTGTGAGCGCGAACGAACCCGAACGCGTCGTGATGCGCAGAGCCGACGGCAAGCCGATCAATGTGCTGGTCGTCGACGACGAGCCCGTCCTCGCCGAGTTGGTGTCGATGGCTCTGCGGTACGAGGGCTGGGACATCCAGACGGCCGGCGACGGGGCGACCGCGATCGCGCTGGCCAAAGAGAATCCACCCGACGTCGTCGTGCTCGACGTGATGCTGCCGGATATGAGCGGCCTTGACGTGCTGCGCAAGCTGCGCGAACGAATTCCGCATCTGCCCCTGCTCCTGCTGACGGCGAAGGATTCGGTGGAGGACCGGATCGCCGGGCTGACCGCGGGCGGCGACGACTACGTGACCAAACCGTTCAGCCTCGAAGAGGTGGTGCTTCGGTTGCGGGCGCTGCTGCGACGCACCGGGGTGACGAGCCAGGCGGGCGGCGCCAAGATCATCGTCGGGGACCTGGTCCTCGACGAGGACAGCCACGAGGTGACGCGCGACGGCGAGCCGATATCGCTGACCGCGACCGAGTTCGAACTGCTGCGCTTCATGATGAGGAACTCGAAACGGGTGCTGTCCAAGGCACAGATCCTGGACCGCGTGTGGAGCTACGACTTCGGTGGTCGGTCCAACATCGTCGAGCTGTACGTGTCCTACCTCCGCAAGAAGATCGACAGTGGACGCGAGCCGATGATCCACACGCTGCGGGGGGCCGGGTATGTCCTCAAGCCCGCGCGTTGACCCGCCGGGGCTGCTGACCCGGATCCGGTCTCCCCGAACATGGTCACTGCGGGCACGGCTGCTCGTCACCCAGGTGGCCCTGCTGGCGGTGGTGTGCGCCGGTATCGGCATCGCGACAGAGTTCGCGCTGCAGCGCTTTCTGACCCACCAGCTGGACCAGCAGCTGATCGAGGCCGGTCGCCGCTCGGCGGCCATCTTCGAATTCGGGCCGCCGCCCCCGCCGGGATTCGGGCCGCAGCGGCCGATGCCGGGAATGCGGCAGGGAATGCCGCCGGGGCCGCCGCCCTTCGCGGTGCCACCGGGGCTGCCGCTGGATCACCCTCGGCGCATCATCATCCGCGAGGACGACGGGCCGGGTCCAGAATTCCTGAACGCCCCGGGACAGGCCGCCCGCATGGTCGGGGCGGTCATCTCCCAGGGTGTTTCGGTCGATGCGGGCGTGATCACCGCCGACGGCGCGCGGGCCGAGATCAGCTCGGGGGCAACGGAACAACTAGCGCAGATCGCGTCGAGCCGCCATCCGACAACGGTGGATCTGGACGGCCTCGGCCGCTACCGGGTAGTGGGCAACCACTCCCGCGGCCCGGAGGAAACGATCGTCGTCGGTCTGCCGACCTCCGATGTCGACGACACGCTGCTATGGGTGCTGGTGATGTTCTGCATCGTCGGCGCAGTCGCGCTGCTCGCCGCAGCGACCGCGGGCATCCTGATCACCAGGCGTCAATTCCGGCCACTGTCAACGGTTTCCGCGGCTGCCCGGCAGGTAGCAGATCTCGAGCTCGACCGCGGAGAGGTTCGCCTGCCCAGTCCCATTGTCAAGGTCGATCCCGCGGGTGCGCATACCGAGATCGGCCAACTCGGTTCGGCGCTGAACCGCATGGTCGACCGCATCGCCGGAGCGCTCTCAGCGCGGCATGAGAGCGAGATGCGGGTTCGGCAGTTCGTCGCCGACGCCAGCCATGAGCTGCGCACACCACTCGCGGCGATACGCGGCTACACCGAACTGGCGCAACGCAAGCAGGACGTCCTGCCCGACGACGTCGCGCACGCGATGAGCCGGGTGGAGTCCGAGACCGACCGGATGACCCACCTCGTCGAGGACATGTTGTTGCTCGCACGCCTCGACACTGGGCGGCCGTTGCAGCGCGAACAGGTGGATCTGTCCCGCCTTGTGGTCGACGCCGCCAGCGACGCCCACATCGCGGGCCCCGAACACCGGTGGTCGCTGGATCTGCCCGAGGAACCGGTCGTGGTGCGGGGCGACGAGGCGCGGCTTCATCAGGTGCTGGCGAATCTGCTCGCCAACGCGCGCACCCATACCCCGGCGGGCACATCGGTGACCACCGCATTGGCCGTCGACGGCGATCATGCGGTGCTCACCGTGATCGACGACGGTCCGGGGATCCCGGTGTGGTTACAGCCCGAGGTCTTCACGCGGTTCGCCCGCGGTGACTCGTCGCGATCGCGTCGGGAGGGCAGCACCGGACTCGGCCTTGCGATCGTCGCCGCCGTGGTCAGGGCCCACCACGGCACCATCGACGTGCACAGCGTGCCCGGTAAGACCGAGTTCGTGGTGAAACTGCCGGTCGATTCACAGTCAAGCCACAGCGACGCCAAAACCCAGGCCTAGCCTGATAGTTGAAGATCGGCGAGGTGACCCTCGTCCGTCCTGCCGAGCCTTCTCTTGCCGAGCTGGGCCCACACGTCAGTCGGGGAACGCAAAAGTCCGCGACACGCCGCGCAATACGGGACTTTTCCGTCTGCTCGCGCGTAGGACTGGCGGCGCTGTTGGTCGGCACAGCCCTGATGTACCTGTGGAACCTGTCGGCAAGCGGGTGGGCGAACAGTTTCTACTCGGCCGCCGCACAGGCGGGCGCGGACAACTGGAAGGCGATGCTGTTCGGCTCAAGCGATGCGGCCAACGCGATCACCGTCGACAAGACACCTGGGTCGCTGTGGATCATGGACATCTCGGTGCGCATCTTCGGGCTGAACTCCTGGAGCGTGCTCGCGCCGCAGGCCCTCGCAGGCGTGGCCGCAGTGGCTCTGCTCTACGCGACGGTGCGACGGGTGAAAGGACCCGGCGCCGCGCTGCTGGCCGGTTCGGTGATGGCGTTGACGCCGGTCGCCGCATTGATCTTCCGCTTCAACAACCCCGACGCGCTACTGGTGCTGGCCCTGGTCGCCGGCGCATACTGCACACAGCGGGCATGGGAAAAGGACAGCAGCCGTTGGTGGTTGGTTGCCGCGGGCACAGCGGTCGGGCTCGGCTTCCTCGCCAAGATGCTGCAGGCGTTCCTGGTTCTGCCTGGCTTCATCGCGGCCTACGCGGCGGCCGGACATCGCTCGCTTGGTCGTCGGCTTCTCGATGTGGCGGCCATGCTCGCGGCGATGGTGGTCTCGGCGGGGTGGTACCCGGCCCTCGTCGAGCTGTGGCCGTCCGAAGCCCGACCGTACATCGGCGGATCGCAGAACGACAGCATCGTCGAATTGGCGTTGGGCTACAACGGAATCGGCAGACTCACCGGCAACGAGCCCGGCGGGCTCGGCAACCTGAACTTCGACGTCGGCTGGGGTCGGCTGTTCGGCCACGCGATGGGCGCCGACGTCGCGTGGCTGCTGCCCGCCGCCGTCATCTGCCTCGGCGCCGTCGTGGTGTTCGCGAGACGGGCACCCCGTACCGATCCGCTGCGCGCCGCTGGTTTGATCTGGGGCGGCTGGCTTGTGGTGACGGCGGTGGTGTTCAGCTTCATGAACGGAATCGTGCACCCGTACTACACGGTCGCGCTCGCACCCGCCATCGCCGCATTGGTGGGAATCGGCGCGACCTTGCTGTGGCAGAACCGATCTGAACCTGCTGCCGCCACAGCGCTTTCGGGCACCGTTCTCGTCACATCGGTGCTGGCGTGCGTGCTGCTGACCCGTACCGACGGGTGGCTGCCCTGGCTGCGGGCTGTCGTCGCGGTCGGGGGAGTGGCGGCGGCGACGCTGCTCGTCGTGGTGGGCCGGCTCAGTGTGACGGCAGCGCGGTCGGTGGCAGGTTTGGCCATCATCGCGTCGCTGGCCGCTCCGTTCGCCTATTCCGTTGCGACGGCGGCGACTCCGCACACAGGAGCCATCCCATCGGTGGGTCCGTCCGGCCGCGGCTTCGGGCAGATGGGATCCGGCGGTCTGCTGACCGCACCGACGCCGGGAGCCGGTCTGACAGCGGCGCTCTCCGCCGACGCCGATGACTTCACATGGGTCGCCGCGGCGATGGGGTCGAATAACGCGGCGGGCTACCAATTGGCCTCTGGGGCACCGGTCATGGCCGTCGGCGGTTTCAACGGAACCGATCCCGCGCCCACGCTGAAGGAGTTCCAGGCCTTCGTCGCCCAGAAGAAGATCCACTACTTCATTCGCGGACGGTTGATATTCGGCCAGTGGGGCGGAGCCACCTCGTCGGGCAGCCGTGAAGCCGCTGACATCGCGGAGTGGGTGGAGACCCATTTCGCCCCGACGACGATCGACCGCGCCATCGTCTACGACCTGACCCAGCCGCAGAAGAACACATAGCTCAGACATAGCTTCGCCCAACGGAGTCGACAGCCAGCTCCTCAACCATGGAGGCCATGACGGACATCGCCCTGCAACCCGACACAAGTCCCGGCAGACAAGCTCGCTTCGAGCCACGGCCGAACGCGGCCATCGTGGCCCGGGCCGCTGGCGTACCCGTCCTCGACGTGGTGATTCCGGTATACAACGAGCAGGCCGCGTTGGCGGATTCGGTGCATCGGCTGCACAGCCACCTGCGCGAGCAGTTTCCCTTTCCGGCGCGCATCACCATCGCCGACAACGCGAGCGTCGACGACACGCTTCGCGTCGCCGAGGAGCTGGCCGCCGAGCTGTCCGAGGTAAGGGTCGTGCGGCTCGAGGAGAAGGGTCGCGGTCGCGCACTGCACGCGGCATGGTCGACGTCCGACGCCCCGGTACTCGCCTACATGGATGTCGACCTGTCGACGGACCTCGCGGCGTTGGCTCCGCTTGTCGCGCCGCTGATTTCGGGTCACTCGGATCTCGCCATCGGTACCCGGCTCGGCCGTGGCGCCCGGGTGGTGCGTGGCCCCAAGCGCGAGATCATCTCGCGCTGCTACAACCTGATCCTGAAATCGACCCTCGCTGCGGGCTTCTCCGACGCGCAGTGCGGTTTCAAGGCCGTCCGCGCCGACGTCGCGCAGCGTCTGCTTCCGCACATCACCGATACGGGATGGTTCTTCGACACCGAATTGCTGGTGCTGGCTGAACGCACGGGGCTGCGTATCCACGAGGTGCCGGTGGACTGGGTTGACGACACCGACAGCCGGGTCGACATCGTGTCCACCGCGACCGCCGACCTGAAGGGCATCGCACGGCTCCTGCGCGGCTTCGCGAGGGGTTCCATCCCTGTGCAGATTCTTGCCGCGCAACTCGGCTCACGGGATTCCGCGGCACCGGGCTCGCTGCTGCGGCAAACCGTGCGGTTCGCGAGCGTCGGGATCGCGTCAACGGCGGCCTACCTGCTGCTGTTCATGCTGCTGCACGGAATGCTCGGCGCACAGGCGGCGAACCTGATCGCACTTCTCGTCACCGCGATCGGTAACACCGCCGCCAACCGCCGGTTCACTTTCGGGGTGGCGGGAAGCAAACGGGTAGCGCGGCACCACTTCGAAGGGCTGATCGTGTTCGCCATCGCGCTCGCGATCACCAGCGGTTCACTGGCTCTGCTGCACACACTCGTCCCCGAGCCGGGGCGGTACGTCGACGCGATCGTTCTGGTCGTGGCGAACCTACTCGCCACCGCCGCGCGATTCGTCTTGCTTCGAGGCTGGGTGTTCCACCCCCGTCGCAACCGATGACTCACCCGAAAGACGAAGGAATGCAATCGATGACGCTGACCGCTGACCCACATGTCCCGGTGTTGGTGACACCTGAAGCGCCTGCGGGACGGCCGCGCTGGGAAACGCCTGCGCTGCTCGGTCTGCTGGTGGCCACGGCGGTGCTGTATCTGTGGGGGCTTGGCTCGTCCGGCTGGGCCAACGACTACTACGCGGCCGCCGCGCAGGCGGGCACCCAGAACCTGACGGCCTGGCTGTTCGGATCGCACGACGCGGGCAATGCCATCACCGTCGACAAACCGCCGGCCGCGCTTTGGGTGATGGTGTTGTCCGGCAGGCTATTCGGCTTCAGCGCGTTCACCATGTTGTTGCCGCAGGCGCTGATGGGTGTCGGCGCGGTCGCCGTGTTGTACGCCGCGGTGCGTCGCTGCAGCGGATCCGGTGCGGCTTTGATCGCGGGAGCGGCGCTCGCGCTGACGCCGGTGGCGGCGCTGATGTTCCGGTTCAACAACCCAGACGCGCTGCTGGTTCTGCTGATGGTGGTCGCAGCGTATTACGTGGTGCGCGCGACCGAGACGGGCGGCACCAAGTGGATGGTGTTGGCGGGTACCGCACTTGGCTTCGCGTTCCTGACGAAGATGCTGCAGGCATTCCTGGTCACACCGGGGCTGGCACTGGCGTTCCTGGTGGCCGCGCCCATCGGGATGTGGCAGCGGGTGTGGAAGCTGATGGCCGGCGGTGTGGCGATGATTGTGTCGGCGGGCTGGTACCTGGCTCTCGTCGAGCTGTGGCCCGCGGGCTCACGGCCCTATATCGGCGGCTCGACGTCCAATAGCCTGTTGCAGCTGGCGTTGGGCTACAACGGCATTGACCGCATCGCAGGCGGAGGCTTCCCCGGCGGTGGGCCGGGCAACGGTCCTCCCGGCGGCGGACCAGGCGGCGGTGGCGGCCCGGGCCGCGCTGGCAACATCTTCTTCGGCGGCGAGCCGGGCATCGGCAGGATGTTCGGCCAGTCGATGGGTACAGAAGCGTCGTGGCTGCTTCCGGCTGCGTTGATCGGTTTGGTGGCCGTGCTGTGGATGACCCGCAAGGCCGCCCGAGCGGACCGGCTCCGTGCCAGCCTGCTGTTGTGGGGTGGGTGGCTGCTGGTGACTGCCGCGGTGTTCAGCTTCATGGACGGCACCATTCACCCGTACTACACCGTCGCCCTTGCTCCGGCGGTCGCGGCGCTGGTGGGAATCTCGGTGCGAGAGCTGTGGCGAATCAGGGACCGGCTGTGGTCGCGCCTCGTGCTGGCGACGATGTCGGCGGCGACGGGGGTGTGGACGTACGTCCTGCTGGATCGCACGCCCGACTGGCTGCCTGCACTGCGCTGGATCGTGCTCGCAGGCTCGATCGTCATCGCGGTTCTGCTGGCGGCGGGCGCACACAGACGTGGCCGTGCGGTCGCAGCGCTGGCGGCAGCGGCGATCTTGTTCGGAGTGGCGGCGCCAGCCGCCTACGCGGTCGAGACGGTCGCGACCGCGCACAACGGCCCGATCTCCACATCGGGGCCGAACAAAGGTGACCCGTTCGGACACTCCGGTCAGGGCGGACCAGGCGGTCGGATGGCTGAGAACGCCGCGCTGATCGAGTTGTTGCAGGGCCATGACAACCGTTGGGCCGCAGCGACTATCGGTTCGATGGGGGCGAGCAGTCTCGAGCTCAAGAGCGGTGCGTCGATCATGGCGATCGGTGGATTCACCGGAAGCGACAACTCACCGACGCCGGCACAGTTCAAGGGCTATGTCGCCGATCACGAGGTGAGGTACTTCGTCGAGGGTGAGCACTTCGGCCCGCCAGGCCATCGCGAGTCCGGCGCCGCCAGCCAGATCACCGATTGGGTAAAGCAGAACTTCACCCCGGCCGACGTCGGCGGGACCAAGGTCTACGACCTGACCGCACGCCTCACCTAACGAGCGCTAACGTTCCGTACCAGTCGAGAAATCACGAAAATTTCGACCGGTAAGGAACGTTCGCGGGAGAAATCGGGGTGATTCCGACTCGTGGCGGCACAGCGCCGTGTTGTTATCGTCGGGGCGCTTGCGAGCCGACAAGGAGGTCGAAATGACCGTGACCGATGAGTACCTGAAGAACAACGAGGAGTACGCGAAGAGATTCTCCGGCCCGCTGCCGCTGCCACCGAGCAAGCACGTCGCCGTGGTGGCATGCATGGACGCCAGGCTCGATGTATACCGGGCCCTCGGCCTGAACGAGGGCGAGGCCCACGTCATCCGCAATGCCGGTGGAGTGGTGACCGATGACGAGATCCGCTCGCTGGCGATCAGCCAGCGACTGCTCGGCACCAAGGAGATCATCCTCATCCACCACACGGACTGCGGCATGTTGACGTTCACCGACGACGACTTCAAGCGGTCCATCCAGGAGGACACCGGCATCAAACCGGAGTGGGCCGCCGAGTCGTTCCCGGATCCGGACGAGGACGTGCGTCAGTCGATCCGCCGGATCGAGGCAAGCCCGTTCGTCACCAAGCACGAGTCGTTGCGCGGCTTCGTCTTCGACGTCGCCACCGGCAGGCTCAACGAGGTCACCACCTGAACCGGGCGTGGCACAACGGGCTAATCGCGTAATTCGCGGCCGCGTAAGCGGTACTGTCAGCCCCTTCCCGTTGCCAGACGGGAGCAGCGCTGACCAGCCCTCAGCGCCGGTTGAGAGAGAGCCGACAGCCATGCGCATTGTGGTGGATCTGAATCGATGCCTTGGGTACGCGCAGTGCGTTCCGCTGGCGCCGGAAGTCCTTCGACTGCAGGGCGAGGAGGCGCTCGCGTACGACCCGAACCCCGATGATTCGCAACGCCAGCAGGTGGCGCGTGCGGTTGCGTCGTGTCCGGTGCAGGCCATCATCGCGGAGATGGACCCGCCCTCGGACAGGACGACGAAGTGAGCACGCATCCGCTGATCGACGAGATCGTCAGGACCTTCAAGGCGGAGGGGCGGATCGTGATCGTCGGCGCCTCGCTGGCCGGACTCCGTGCCGCGGAGGCGTTGCGCGACGAGGGGTTCACCGGCTCGCTGACCATCATCGGTGACGAGGTCCACGAGCCCTACGACCGGCCGCCGCTTTCCAAGCAGGTGCTCAAGGGGTGGGTGCCTGCGGGTAACACCAAGCTGCCGCGGATGCGGTCCGTCGATGCGGACTGGCGGCTCGGCGTGGCGGCGACCGGACTGGACCGCGACAACCGGGAAGTGCTGCTGGCCAACGGCGACAAGGTGCCCTACGACCGGCTGTTGATCGCCACTGGAGTCCGGTCCCGCGCCTGGTTCAACCCCGAAGAGGCCAAGCTGAAGGGTCTCTACACGCTGCGCACCAGCGATGATGCCGCGGAGATTCAGGCGGCGTTCAGGGCCAGGCCCAAGCGGGTGCTGATCGTCGGCGCGGGCTTCATCGGCTCCGAAATGGCCTCGGTCTGCCGCGATCTGGGACTGGATGTGACGGTCGCGGAACGCTCCAGCGCACCTCTGGTGGGGCCGCTCGGCGGGGTCATCGGCGACATCGCCGCCAAGATGCAACGCGACGCCGGAGTCGACCTGCGTACCGGGGTGGCTGTGGAGGCGCTCGAGGGTGACGCCGACGGACATGTCAGGCGCGCCAAGCTCTCCGACGGCACCACGCTCGACGTCGATGTGGTGGTGGCTTCGCTGGGGTCCGTGCGGAACATCGAATGGCTCGAAGGCGCCGACCTGGCCGCCGGATTCTGGGGGGTGGCCTGCGACGCCGGGTGCCGCGCCTTCGACGTCAACGGCGTGGTGACCGACAACATCTTCGTCGCTGGCGACATCGCGCGGGCCCCCCACGTGCTTTACGAATACCAGTTCATGGCGATCGAGCACGTGGACGCCGCCGTGCTCGGCGCCCAGACCGCGGCACACAACATGGTCAACCTCGAGAGAGGACGCCGCCCGCACCTGCCGCTGCCCCAGTTCTGGTCCGGCCAGTTCGGCGTCAACATCAAGGGCGTCGGCGTGTGCTCGTTCGGTGACGAGATCGTGTTCACCCAGGGCTCGGTCGAGGATCTTCGTTTCGCCGCCGCCTTCGGCAAGAACGGCCGCATCGTCGGAGCCATCACCTTCAACCACGGCAAGTGGCTGGAGTACTACGGCAGGCTCATCGAACAGTCGGCGCCGTTCCCGCCACCGCCGCCGGGTTACGACGAGCCGGTGAACTCGGAGGTGATGTCGGCCCGCTTCGGTGATCCGCGCGCGCCGACCGGCATTCCCGACGTCGTGCTCACCGGCCACGACCCGACATCCCGCGGCGCCGAGTTCCGCGCCAAGAGCCGCTAGCCCGCCCCAGGAAAGAAGTCGCCATGACAACCGCAGAGACTGCATGGACCGAGGCGATGAAGTACGAGAACCGTCACGACCCCTACAGGTTCTTCGACGAGCTTCGGAAGACACCGGTCGTGCAGGTCGCCGACAAGGTCTACGTCGTCACCGGCTACCGCGAGCTACTGCAGCTCGCGCACGACCCGCACGTGAGCTCCGACATCTCGAAGAGCCCTATCTCGGCCAAGCCCGCGGCCGATGCGCCCGATGTCGGTGCCGACCACATGCAGGCCTACGGCCGCGAGCCGAGCTTGATCGTGTCCGACCCCGCCAAGCACGACAGGGCGAGACGCCAGGTGATGCGGCACTTCGCGCCACCGCACTCCCCGGACGTCATCCCCAACATGGCGGCCGATATCCAGATCTTGTGCAACGACTCGCTGGACAAGGTGAAAGCCAAGGGCGGCAACGTCTTCGACGTGGTCGACGATTATGCCTATCCGGTGCCGGTTGCAGTGATCTGCCAGATCCTGGGTGTCCCGGTGAAGGACGAACCCACCTTCCACAAGTGGATCTTCGACTTCATGGCCGGCACGGACCTAGGGCCGGACGCCGCCACCGAAGAAGGGCAGGCACGCCTGGAAAAGGGCCGCGAAAGCATGGCGGCAATGAAGCAGTACATGGCCGGTCTGATCGAGGGCTTTGTGAAAGAGCCCGGTGACAACGTGTTGTCGAAGTTGGTGAGCGATACCGAGGGCCCCGACGGCGCGATGGCGCCCGCCGAGGCTGCGGCCAATGCGCAGCTGCTGCTGATCGCCGGACATGACTCGACGGTCAACACCATCGCGCATTGTGTGCTGCTTCTGCTGCGAAACCCGGAGTCTCTCGACCTGCTGCGCGAGAAGCCGGACCTGATCCCCAAGGCGATCGAGGAAGTCCTGCGGCTGCAGTCGGCCGTGCAGTTCTTCCCCAGTCGCAGCGTCACCGCCGACGTCGAGGTCGGCGGCGTCGTGATCCCGGCCGGCTCCGCGGTGCATCTGCTCTACGGCGCCGCTAACCGCGACCCGAAACGGTTCCCCGACCCTGAGAAGTTCGACATCCTGCGGCCGGATAATCAACACGTGGGCTGGGGCCGCGGCGTGCACAGCTGTGTCGGTGGACCACTGGCGCGCCTTGAGGTGAACATCGCTCTTGAGACGTTCCTGCGCCGCGTGGAGAACCCGCGTCTGGTCGTCGACCCGCCGCCGTACCGGCAGAACCAGGTGTTCCGCGGGCCGCTGCATCTCGAGGTCGAGTTCGACCGGATCAAGGACTGAGGTCGCGAAATCAAGGCGTTCCAGTTCGTCGAATGGCAACAGCCGGGCCAACTCCGGGACGTGCCGGTGCCAGAACCAGGGCCGGGAGAGGTCCTGGTCAAGGTCGGCGGCGCCGGAGCCTGCCACTCGGACCTGCATATCTTGGAAGCACCCGCTGGGACACAGGCTTTCACGCTGCCGTTCACCCTCGGGCATGAGAACGCCGGCTGGGTGGAGAAGATGGGGCCGGGTGCAACAGGTTTCGAGCCGGGTGATCCCGTCATCGTCTACGGCCCGTGGGGTTGCGGGCTGTGCATGAACTGTCGTCAGGGGCTGGAGAACTACTGCCAGACCCCGGGTAACCCCAGTCTCGGTGGCCTCGGTGGCACGGACGGCGGGATGGCCGAGTACCTCCTCGTCCCCGCAGCCCGCTATCTGATTCCACTGGGTGATTTGGATCCTCGGGAGGCGGCCCCGCTGTCCGACGCGGGTCTGACCAGCTATCACGCCGTGAAGCGGTCGGCTCACCTGCTGGGGCCGGGGTCCACCGCGGTCGTCATCGGCGCGGGCGGTCTAGGGCAGATGGCCATCCAGGTGCTCAAAGCGCTGAGCGGTGCGACAACCGTTGTCGCCGTGGATACCTCAGCTGACAAGCTTGAGATCGCGAAGACTCTCGGCGCCGACGAAGCTCTGATTTCCGGTGACGATGCGGTCAAGCGCATCAAGGACATCACGAAGGCGCAGGGCGCCGAACTCGTTCTCGATCTGGTCGGGGTCAGCCCGACACTCACGATGGCCGCCGCGGTGTCACGGGTGCTCGGGCACCTCACCATCGTCGGGCTCGGTAACGCCGCCCTCGCCGTGAACTTCAACAGCCCGGCGAAGGAATGCTCTGTCGCGTCGCCGTTCTGGGGCACCATTCCCGAGCTGATCGAGGTGATCAGCCTCGCCCAGACCGGCAAAATCACGATGCTCGTCGAACACTTCACCCTCGATGATGCGGCGCACGCCTACGACTTGTTGCACGACGGCAAGATTCAGGGACGCGCCGTCATCACACCGAACGGCTGACTACAGTCGGGCCAATGGTCGCCGAGTCTCTGACTGCCTGGCTACTGGATTCCGACCCGGCGTTGCGTTGGCAGGTCGAGCGTGACCTCCTTGGCGAGGCGCTCGACGTGTGGGACGCGACCCGCGCGAGGATCGCCACCGAAGGGTTCGGCGCGCGACTACTCGCGCTGCAGGATCCCGACGGCCAGTGGGCGGGCGGTGCGTTCTTCCCTGCGGACTTCGACGTCGAGGGGTCCGAGGCGGCCGAGGACGGCCAGCCGTGGACCGCGACGACGTGGACACTCAACGCACTGCGGGAGTGGGGCCTTGACGCCGCGGTCCTGCGCGAGCGCGGGACAGTCGAGTTGCTCGCCGAGAACGCCCGGTGGGAGTACGACGACCTGCCCTACTGGGGCGGCGAGGTCGACTGCTGTATCAACGCGTGGACGCTCGCCAACGGAGTTTGGCTCGGCGCCGATGTCACGGGCATCGCGGACTGGTTCGTTGAACACCGGCTGTCCGACGGCGGATGGAACTGCGAGTGGGTAAATGGCTCCGAGCGATCGTCGTTTCACTCAACGCTCAACTCGCTCAAGGGATTACTGGCCTACGAGCTCGACACCGACAGCACCGCGACACGCGCAGCTCGCCATGCGGGGCAGGAGTACCTGCTCGACCGTAACCTGTGTCGTCGGTTGTCGGCGGGCGACATGGTGGGGCCATGGGTGGAGCGCTTCGGTTATCCGGTGTATTGGGTCTACAGCGCGCTCAACGCCGCCGACTACTTCCGGGAGTCGTCGCGCTTGGACGACGTCACGCCGGACCCCCGCATCGGTGAGGCGATCGAACTGATCCGGACCGCACGGCAGCCCGACGGCACATGGCTGCAGGCGGGCCGCAAACCCGGCCGGGTGTGGTTCGAAGTCGATGCACCGGCGGGCGAGCCGTCGAAGTGGCTCACCCTCTACGGCACACGAGTGCTCGACTGGTGGGATGCGGCTCAGCCGACCTTGTAGGTGGCGATCGCCTTGGCCACCGCCTCGCCGTCGGGCGTTACGACGTCGACGTCGCAGTTGACCAGTGTCTTGCCACGCCGCAGCACCCTGCCGACGCCGATCAGGTCGGTGGCCCGTGCGGGTGCGAGGAACTGCATCGACAGCGATGTGGTGACCCCGCGCAACGAGTCGGGGACCTCGGCGCGCGTCCAGGCGGCAGCCATCACCGTCATGTCGGCGAGGGTCGCGATCGCGCCGCCGTGCACCATGTCGCCGAGCGTCACGTTGGTGGTGTCGAACGGCAGCCGCAGCCGCACCTCGTCGCCCTCGAGTGTCTCGGCGACGATGCCGAGCTTGGCCGCGAGGGGACAGGCCGGGATGAACTGCGCCATGACGTCGGCGCCGGTCCGCGCATCTGCAAGTGACATGTCTTGGAGTGTCATCGAAGGCGGGAGGCGTTTCAATTACCCGCCAGGTAGCCCCTCGGCCTTCGAACTGGTCACTTCGCCCCGCGAGGGTGCGTGTCTGCACACGCCACGCCGCAAACAATTGGCATTTTGCGCACGCTCGCGCAGCGTCGGGCGTTGACATCGCAGGCCAAGGCTGGTTTTATAACAGGTTATACGTGTAAATCTGGTCAAATGTACCAACTTACTCATCAAACCTAAAGAGGAATGGATGACGACCGCGCAAGAGCCCAAACAGGCCGCCGGGCGCTACGAGCTGAGCCATCTGCGGGCGCTCGAGGCCGAGGCGATCCACATCATCCGCGAGGTGGCCGCTGAATTCGAGCGGCCCGTGCTGCTGTTCTCCGGCGGCAAGGACTCCATCGTCATGCTGCATCTGGCGATCAAGGCGTTCGCCCCTGGCCGGCTGCCGTTCCCGGTCATGCACGTCGACACCGGACACAACTTCGACGAGGTCCTGCAAACACGCGACGAGCTCGTCGAGGAATTCGGTGTCCGGCTGGTCGTCGCCAAGGTGCAGGACGATATCGATGCGGGCCGCGTCGTCGAGACGATCCCGTCGCGCAACCCCATGCAGACCTTCACGCTGCTGCGTGCCATCCGCGAGAACAAGTTCGACGCCGCATTCGGCGGAGCCCGCCGAGACGAGGAGAAGGCGCGCGCCAAGGAGCGGGTGTTCAGTTTCCGCGACGAGTTCGGCCAGTGGGACCCCAAGGCGCAGCGGCCCGAGCTGTGGAACCTCTACAACGGCCGCCACCACAAGGGTGAGCACATCCGCGTCTTCCCGCTGTCCAACTGGACCGAGTTCGACATCTGGTCCTACATCGGTGCCGAGAAGATCAAGCTGCCGTCGATCTACTACGCACACCCGCGCCAGGTGTTCGAGCGCGACGGCATGCTGCTGGCCCTGCACAAGTACCTGCAGCCGCGCAAGGACGAGAAGGTCATCGAGAAGACGGTCCGTTTCCGCACCGTCGGCGACGTCACCTGCACCGGCTGCGTGGAATCGCTGGCAGGCACCGTCTCCGAGGTGATCGCCGAGACCGCGGTGTCGCGGCTCACCGAGCGCGGCGCAACGCGCGCCGACGACCGCATTTCCGAGGCAGGCATGGAAGACCGCAAGCGCGAGGGGTATTTCTGATGGCGACATTGCTCCGCATTGCGACCGCGGGTTCGGTGGACGACGGCAAGTCGACGCTCATCGGCCGCCTGCTGTTCGATTCGAAGGCTGTCATGGAAGACCAGTTGGCCGCGGTCGAGCGCACTTCCAAGGAACGCGGCCACGACTACACCGACCTCGCGTTGGTGACCGACGGACTTCGCGCCGAACGCGAACAGGGCATCACGATCGACGTCGCATACCGCTACTTCGCCACGGCCAAGCGGAAATTCATCATCGCCGACACACCTGGCCACATTCAGTACACCCGGAACATGGTGACGGGCACGTCGACCGCGCAGTTGGCGATCGTCCTCGTCGACGCCCGCCACGGGCTTCTCGAACAGTCCCGCAGGCATGCGTTCCTGGCGTCGCTGCTCGGCATCCGGCACGTCGTACTCGCCGTCAACAAGATGGACCTGATCGACTGGGACCGTGAACAGTTCGAGAAGATCCGCGATGACTTCCACGAGTTCGCGGCGCGCCTCGATGTGCAGGATGTGACCACGATCCCGCTGTCGGCGCTGCAGGGCGACAACGTGGTGACCAAGTCGGAGAACACGCCTTGGTACGACGGGCCGTCGCTGTTGTCCCATCTCGAAGAGGTCTATATCGCAGGCGATCGCAACCTGGTAGACGTGCGCTTTCCGGTCCAGTACGTCATCCGCCCGCAGACACACGACCACAACGACCATCGCAGCTACGCGGGCACGGTCGCCAGTGGCGTCATGCGTCCGGGCGACGAGGTCGTCGTGCTGCCGACCGGCAAGACGAGCCGCATCACCACGATCGAGGGGCCGACCGGGCCTGTCCAGGAGGCGTTTCCGCCGATGGCCGTCTCGGTGAGCCTCGCCGACGATATCGACATCTCGCGCGGTGACCTGTTCGCGCGGCCGAACAACCAACCACGGGTCGCGCAGGATTTCGACGCCACGGTGTGCTGGATGGCCGACGAAGCCTCGTTGGAGCCTGGCCGCGACTACATCATCAAGCACACGACGCGAACGACGCGTGTCAAGGTCAGCGCGCTCGACTATCGGCTCGACGTCAACACGCTGCATCGCGACAAGACCGCTACCGCGCTCAAACTCAATGAGCTGGGCCGCATCTCGTTGCGGTCGCAGGTGCCGCTGCTGCTCGACGAGTACGGCCGCAACGCGGCAACGGGCTCGTTCATCCTGATCGATCCGAACACCAACGGCACCGTGGCGGCGGGCATGATCCTGCCGTACGTCACGGCACGCACATCGAGTCCCAACGCGGTTCGCCACGAGTCGCTGTGTACGACCGAGGATCGGTTGTCGAAGGGCCGTACGGTTTGGTTCACCGGGCTGTCGGGCTCGGGCAAGTCTTCGGTGGCGATGCTCGTCGAGCAGAAGCTGCTCGAAAAGGGTGTTCCCGCTTATGTTCTCGACGGCGACAACTTGCGTCACGGCCTGAACGCCGACCTGGGCTTCTCGATGGCCGACCGTGCCGAGAACCAGCGCAGGCTCGCGCACATCGCGGCCATTCTGGCGGAGTCCGGCCAGATCGTCCTTGTGCCTGCCATCAGCCCGCTCGACGAGCACCGCGCTCTGGCGCGCAAGGTCACCACCGACGCTGGTCTGGAGTTCTTCGAGGTGTTCTGCGACACTCCGCTCGAGGATTGCGAACGCCGAGATCCGAAGGGGTTGTACGCCAAGGCGCGCGCCGGTGAGATCACGCATTTCACCGGCATCGACAGCCCGTACCAGCGGCCGAAGACGCCCGATATCAGGCTCACCCCGGACCGCTCGCCCGACGAGCTCGCCAGCCTCGTCATCGAGATGCTCGAGAGCCGTCCGTGACCGACCGCAGCGACGACGAGGTCGCCGCAAGGCTCGCCACCGAGGCGGGCAAGCTGCTGCTCGACGTCCGTGAGGAGCTCGCCGAAGCTGGCACAGCAGAACGGAAGGCGGCGGGGGACAAGCGGTCCCACGACTTCCTGATGGAGGCGCTCACATCAGTGCGACCCGACGACGCGGTGCTGTCAGAGGAAGGTGCCGACGATCCGATTCGGCTGACCTCCGAGCGGGTGTGGATCGTCGACCCGCTCGACGGCACGCGTGAGTTCTCCGAACTCGGTCGGGAAGACTGGGCTGTGCACGTGGCGCTGTGGCAGAGCGGTGAACTCATCGCCGGCGCGGTCGCGCTACCGGCGCAGGGCATCACGCTCGCAACACCGAACGTCGCCCCGCCACCGCAGGCGCCTGTCAAGCCGCGCATCGTCGTATCCAGAACCCGCCCACCCGCCGTCGCGCTCGGGGTCCGTGACGCGCTCGACGGCGTACTCGTCGAAATGGGTTCGGCGGGAGCCAAAGTCGCATCCGTGGTGCAGGGCCTATCCGACGTCTATGTGCACGCAGGCGGACAGTACGAATGGGATTCAGCGGCACCCGTCGCGGTGGCCCGCGCCGCCGGACTGTACACGTCGCGTCTCGATGGCGCACCGCTCGAATACAACAGACCCGACCCGCTGCTGCCCGACCTCATCGTGTGCAGGCCGGAACTCGCGGAGGCCGTTCTCAGCGTCACGCGGTAAAGCCGCCGTCGGACCTTGGCTTTGAGAAAACTGCGGGGTCGCTGCGAGTTACATTGGAACTCAGTGGCATAGCTTGTAGACAGCAGCCGCATAGCGAATTCTCAAGGCTATGAGTTCGAAACCGTTCACCCCTCGCCTGGTGGCAGTGGTCGGCGGCGGGGCATTGATCGCGATGGGCGCACTCCTTGCGGGATGCGGCAACAACGGCGAGCAGGCGCCCTCAACGACAACCACCACCACGACAACCACGACAACGCCCTCGTCGACTCCCGCACCGCCGTCACCGACGGAGAAGGGCATCGACCCCAACGGCGGCAACCTGTTCACACCGAACATCAAGGCGCCGCCCGCACCGACCGAACCGCCTGGCGTTCACCGGAACAATTAGGACACCTAGGAACGATGGGACGAATAGGACAAACATTGTGATTACCGGCAAGGACAGTCGGCTGCTGATGGCGATCGCCGGCGGCGCAGCACTGATCGCAATCGGCGGTTTTGCCACCGCCTGCGGCTCCAGCGGCGAGCAGGCGCCGACATCGACGACAACGACCACGACTGCGACCACGACGCCGTCGAGCGCCGCGGCACCCACGCCGACGGAGAAGGGCGTCAACCCGACCGGCGGCAACCTCTTCACGCCCGGAGTCACGGCCAACCCGGCGCCGAATGTGCCGCCGGGCCAGCACCCCGGCATCAACGGCGTCCCGTAGACGTCCGCGCGAAACCGGTCGGCGCGCGGCCTTCGCCGCGGGCTGACTGCTTGCTCCGCGCCGCCCGCGAACATCTTGCGCGTGCTTGCCACCAACCGTAGATTGTATTTTGTATCTACTTTGACGGTCGGGGTGGAAAGGACTCAGATGCCGCGTACCGAATTCCATCGCGATCTTCCCGTGAAGGCCTCGGCGGAGGACTCCTGGGCGGCAATGGTGGACGTTCCGCGGCTGGTGAGCTGGGTGTCCATTGTCGAGGACGCGGTCGAGCTCGAACCTCTCCGCAAATACACGGCCGTGCTGATGGACCGTCTCGGTCCGTTCAAACTGCGGGCCGATCTGGATGTGACCGTGAGCGACGTCCAGGAGGGCTCGTCGCTGAAGGTCCGCGCCGAGGGCGAGGACCGGCAGGTCGGCTCGAGGCTGCTGATCCTGGCCAACCTGCACGTCAGTCCAACAGAGCACGGTTCGGCGATCGCGGTCGACGGCGTGTACGAGGTCACCGGCAAGGTCGCCAGCATGGGCTCGGGGACAATCAACAAGAAGGCCCAGAAGATCATGGACGAGTTCTTCGGCGCGGCCAGCGATGAACTCGGCGTGGTCTGATGCTGCCGGGCTTCCGACTCGCAAGACCACGCACCCTCGTCGAGGCGCTCGACGCAATCGGTGACGAGAAGGTGCCCTACTGCGGCGGCACCGAACTCCTGTTGGCCATGCGGGCCGGACTGCACCGGCCGGAAACGCTCGTCGACCTCAAGAAGATCTCCGAGCTGTCAGGTGTCAGGAAGGACGGCGATGCCGTCGTGATCGGCGCGATCGAACGGCACATGGACCTCGCGGTGCACCCGCTGCTGCGCCGACACCAGCCGATGTTCGCCAAGGTCGAGGGTGCCGTCGGAAACGCGCGGGTGCGCGCCCAGGGGTCCATCGGCGGCAACCTGTGCTTCGCCGAACCGAAGTCCGACGTCGCGACGGCACTGGTCGCCTATCGCGCCAAGGTCACACTCGTCGGCCCGGGCGGTCGGCGACGCGACATCGCGGTCGAGGATTTCGTCGCAGGTCCGTACTGGGCCGACAAGGAACCCGACGAATTGCTCGTCGAGGTGAGGGTGCCGATTCCGCCGCCGCAGACCAGGGCGGTTTACCTGAAGTACCAGATCGCCGAACGCCCGACGGTCGGCGTTGCGCTGGCATACGACGACGACACCGGGTGTCGGCTCGTCGTGGGAGCGGTCGGCGAAGTGCAGATGTTGTTCACCTTCGATGATCCCGCCGACATCGATGCAGAAGCCGTTGCCGCAGAACTTGATCCGACTCCGGACCTCACCGGGTCGGATCAATACAAGCGACATGTCGCGGCGACTTACATCCGCAGAGCGGTGCACGCGTTGGCGGAGGCCGCATGAGTGCCACCGAACTGGCGATCGTCGACATCAGCGTCGTGGTCAACGGGATTTCCGTCCAGCGATCAGTCACGCCGAGGACACTGCTCGTCGACTTTCTCCGCGAGGATCTCGGCCTGACCGGGACCAAGGTCAGCTGCGAACTGCAGGTCTGCGGCGTGTGCACGGTGCTCGTCGACGACCGGCCCGTGAGCGCGTGCACCTTTCTCGCGGTCGACGCCGACAGCTGCCGGGTACGCACCGTCGAGGGCTTGGCCGAGGACGGCTCGCCGAATCAGCTGCAGGAGTCGTTCATCACGCACCACGCACTGCAGTGTGGGTTCTGCACGCCGGGGTTTCTGATGATGGCGACCGCGCTTCTGGAATCGCACGACGACGTCGACCGCGCCGAGATCATCGAACACCTCGAAGGAAACATCTGCCGCTGCACCGGATACCAGCCGATCATCGACGCCGTCGCGGCCACAGCCACGAAGCGAAACTCCTGTGCGACACGCCGCAACGGGTCCAGCCCTTCCGATGCGAGCCGCACATGAGCATCGACCTGCCCGCGTCCTCGCACGCCCCGCACGAGTTGCGCTCGCGGCATGCCGACGACCACAAGACGGTCGGGCGGTCGGTACGGCGCCGCGATCTGGTCGAGAAGGTGCTCGGCAGTGCTCAGTACGCGGTGGACATGACGATGCCCGGCATGCTGCACGCCAAGGTCGTCCGCGCCGACCGCGCACATGCCCAGATCGTCGAGATCGCCTGTGAGAAAGCTCTTTCACTGCCTGAGGTCGTTGCCGTGGTGACCGCACCTGATCTGCACAAGCTGTTCCCGAGGTTCGGTCACATCACCTCCGACCACTTCATCCTTGCCACTGACAAGGTGCGGTACTTCGGTGAGCCCGTGGCGGTCGTGGTGGCCGAGTCCCGCGCCGCCGCCGCCGATGCCGCCGATTTGATCGAGGTGAGTTACGACGATCTGCCGACGGTGATGTCTGCGGCCGAGGCATTGGCGCCAGGCGCCGCGCTCGTGCACGAAACGACGTACGACCCAACGGCGGATACGACATTCAAGGAGCTGACCGACTCCGAGGACGACACAGCGCCCGATCTGACGAACATCGCCCACGAGGTCAACATCGGTTGGGGCGACGTCGACGCGGCGTTCGCCGACGCCCATCTGGTCGTCGAGGGTACGACCCGCTACCCGATGCTCTACGCGTATGCGATGGAGCCCTACAACGCAATCGCCTCCTACGGCGATGACGGTCTCACCGTGATCACCACCGCCCAGCATCCGTTCATGGTCCGCGACGACCTGGCGCGAATATTCGGCCTTCCCTTGGCCCGGGTGCGGATCACGGTGCCCTACCTCGGCGGGGGCTACGGGTCGAAGTCCTACACAAAGGTCGAGCCGCTCGCGGCGGTGGCGTCGTGGATCGTCGGCAGGCCAGTCAAACTGACGCTCTCCGTCGACGAGGCCATCTACACGACCAGAGTCGACGATGCGGTGATCGACGTCCGCAGCGCATTCGATGACGAGGGTCGGATCCTGGCGCGTGAGTTCGACATCACCATGGACTCCGGCGCCTACGCCGACAACAGCCCGCTGGTGCTGGCCAAGTCCGTCAACCGATGCTTCGGTCCGTACCGGGTGCCCAACCTGCGGGTGCACGGCAGATCTGTCTACACCAATACGTCGCCTGCTTCGTCGTACCGGGGATTCGGTGCGCCACAAGGCAACCTGGCCGGTGAGACCAACCTCGACCAGGCCGCCGACAAGCTGGGCATCAGCCGTGCCGACATCCGCCGCCGCAATCTCGTGCGGCACGGCGAGGAGATTCTGCCAGGCAACCGCGGTATCGACGCCGACCTGATCGCCGACCTCGACATGGTCGTCGAATCGCTCGAACGTGGTCGCCGAGATACCGACCACTACGGAATCGGCTTCGGCGTAACAGCTTCCGACGCAGGCGCCTACCCGATTTCGACGGCGCAGGTGCGCGTCGAGACGGACGGATCGGTCATCGTGCTGTCGGGCAGCACGGAGATGGGCCAGGGCAGCCGGTCACTGCTGAGCCAGATCGCGGCCGAGGAGTTCGGCATCGGTATGGAGCGGATCTCCGTTGTGCAGTCGGACACGGCCGCCTCCGCCTACGAGCGGACGACGGGCGCGAGCCGGACGTCGACGCTTGCCGGTCTTTCCCTGCAACGCGCATGCGCAGATGCCAGGCAGAAACTGCGCGCCATGGCGGCCGAGTTGTGGTCGTGCGCGCAGGACGAGGTCAGCGACGCGCCGGGTGCCGTATGCGGTCCCGATGACAAGCAACTGGATCTTGGCACCATCGTGCGCAAGTGGTTCGGCGGGTCGGCCGGTGAGGTGACCGGCGTGGGACTGGTCCGCCGCGAAGGGGTGACGAAGGAGATGCCGCCGTTCTGGGAGACGGGCACCGTCGGCGTAGCCGTCGAGGTCGATCCGGACACCGGCTATGTGACCGTCGACCAACTCGTCACATGCGGCGACGTCGGCTTCGCGATCAACCCGCAGGCGGTCGAGGCGCAGGACCTTGGCGCCGCCACCCAGGGATTGGGTGCCGCGTTGTTCGAAGAACTCGTCTACGACGGGCCGCAACTCGCGAACGCCAACGTGGTGGACTACCGCGTGCCCCGAGCGGGGGACCTGGCGCGCCGGATCGACCTGATGCTGGCCGAACGCCGCGACGGAGTCGGACCGTATGGCGCCAAGGGCGCGGGCGAAGGGCAGCTCAATCCGATCGGCGGTGCGGTGGCCTCGGCTATCGCGCAGGCGGTAGGCCGGTGGCCGACACGCTTACCTCTGACACCGGAACGGGTATGGCGACTGATGAACGATCTGCCGGAAGAGGGGTAGAACGCTCCGACGCGGGAATTAAGGATTCACGATCCAATATGTAACACTCACAGGAACAGCTACAGTCACACAGCTAATGGGCCACGAGGCCCGAGATGAGGCTAGGAGAGCATGGCACGCAGTATCGAGGTCGAGGTGTCGGAGCGGGACGCCAAAGTCCTCAGCAACATTGCGGAGTCCGTGCGCGGCACGTTCCAGACCGTCGAGGACATGACCCAGTCCTTCATCCGGGAGGCCATCGTCCAAGGCATTTTCCGCCCAGGACAGCGGTTGAACCTCGACACCATAGCTGGCTCGCTCGGCGTCAGCCGGATGCCCGTGCGCGCCAGCCTCCGCCAATTGGAGAACGAGGGTCTGGTTCGGATCCACCCGTATCGCGGCGCCACCGTTTCGGTGCTACGGCCCGATGAGATCGCCGAAATCTACGAACTGCGTATCCTGCTCGAGTCCTATCTGCTGAAGCTCGCGATCCAGGCCATGGACGACGAACTGGTCGACCGCCTCGAGGCGATTGTCGAGGACCTGGAGAACGCCGAAGAGCTCAGCGAGCGGCTCGATCGGCGCTACCAGCTGTACGAACAGCTCTATCTGCGGGCCGATCGGCCAAGGGCGCTGGCTCAGGTGAACAACCTGCGCGGTGCCGTCGGACGCTATCTGCTGTTGCAGCGCGTCGACGAACAGCACAGTCACGAAGAGCTCATCAACCATCTGCGCAAGCGCGACACCAAGGCCGCGACCGCCTGGCTGGTCAAGCATCTGCACAAGGTCTCGGAAAGACTGCAGGCCATCGTCGCGAACGAAGAGAAGTCGCCGGCCTAGCCACGCCCGCCTGCGGGCGCGCACTGAACGACCTCTCGTGCCCTGACCTGCCAGCCCGCTCGCCGGCAAGCGCGCGGCTGACGCCTGCGCGTGTCCTGCTTTCGACGCACCCCGCTGGCGCTTAGTCAATCGATAGATAACGGTTGCAGGATTCTGTATCCAAGATAATCTATTTGAAATCGACCAATCGAGGTCCGAGGAGGCCCTGTGGCGGAGGTTTCATTCGGCGTGCGGGTGCCCAATTCGGGGCCATTGACGTCTGTCGACAACATCACCCGTGCTGCCACCGAAGCCGAGCAGATGGGGTTCGATTCGATCTTCCTTCACGACCACGTGGTGTGGAGCACTGCGATGCACCGCCACCACATCTCCTCCGGCGCGCACGAGGCGCTCGCCGACGATCAGTCCGCCGACTTCTTCGAATCGCTCACCACGATCGGTTATCTCGCGGCGAAGACCTCGAGGGTGCGCATCGGGGTGGCCTGCCTGATCATGCCGACACGCAATCCGATCTACGCGGCCAAGCAATTGGCCACTCTCGACCACCTGACGGGCGGACGTCTGATCGCGGGCGTCGGACTGGGTTCCAAGGCCTCCAAGGAATCCAGCGAGTTCGATGTGTTCGGTGTGCCGTTCTCGGCACGTGCGCGGATGACGGACGAATACGTCGAGGCGATGCGGGCGATCTGGACCGAGCCGCTGGCCTCCTACTCGGGTCGCTATGTCGAGTTCAAAGACGCGGAGATCTTCCCGAAACCGCTGCAGGACAAGGGTCCCGACGTGTGGGTCGGGGGCTGGACCGATGCGGCTGCCCGTCGAACCGGTCGAGTCGGCGACGGGTGGGTGCCCGGTTGGCTGTCGCCGAGCGAGATGGCCCGTGGCACAGAAATCGTGCGAAGGACGGCCGAGGAACACGGCCGAAGCGCGGATGACATCACGATCGCGGTCGAGAAGCTCACTGTGATCGACACCGACCAAGACGCCGCGATGGCCCGCGCTCTGCCCACTGTCGAGACGAGTTCGGGGACATACGAACGCGACGTCGACCAGATCCAGTTCGCGCTCGACCGGCACATCTTCGGATCGGTGTCGGCAGTGCAGCGCCGCGTCGAGGAGTTCGTCGATGCGGGCGTCACACATTTCGAGCTCAAATTCATCTACCCGACGATGGACGAGTTGACGCGCCAAATGGAGCTGTGGGCGAACGAAATCCTGCCGAAGTATCGCTGATCCGAAGGGACGCAACACCATGAAGAACCGGCTTTTTCGTGTTATCGCGGTCGGACTCGTCGCAGGGCTCGCCGTCGCAGGCTGCGGATCGAAATCGTCCTCCGGCACCGACTCTCAAGGGGCGTGGACGCCGTCGAAGGACATCGACTGGATCGTTCCTTACAGCCCGGGCGGGGGATTCGACGTCTACTCGCGCGGAATCGCCGAAGTGATGCAGAAGACACAGCTGCCCGACGGGACCAGCGTGGTGATCCGCAACATGCCGCCGCTGCCGCAGGGCATCACTGAGCAGTACACGGCGAAGCCGGACGGCTACACCATCGGAATCCTGCCGATGCCCGCCGCGATCGCGCAGCAGATCCAAGACCCGGATCTGGCCAAATGGGATACCGAGAAGTTCACCGTGCTCGGCAGCGTCGACGAGAACGCGTATGTGGTTTATGTCGCGTCGGATTCGCCGTACCGCACGATCGAGGACTTGATCAACAAGAAGGGACTGCGCACCCTGACCGTCGAGGAGGGCTCCTCGTCGGCACTGGCCGGACTCGCCACCATCAAGGCACTCAAGCTCGACGCCACCGTCACCTACGGAGCAGAGGGATCCGCGGACGTGGTGACCGGATTGCTGCGCGGAGACGCCGATTTCATCGTGTACGGATCGACCGACCTGACCGGCTTCGTGGAGTCCGGCGACATCCGGCCACTGCTGTTCCTGGGCACCGAAGACCAACGG
Organism: uncultured Mycobacteriaceae bacterium; assembly: GCA_902826815.1. Lineage (GTDB taxonomy): Bacteria > Actinomycetota > Actinomycetes > Mycobacteriales > Mycobacteriaceae > Mycobacterium. Next base: position 60,136 of record CADEGF010000016.1, on the reverse strand, counting down.
CCGCCCACGCTGCCCTGGTTGAAGGGAGTGCCGAGTGCTCAGTCGAAGGGCTTCGCCGACCTCAGTGGAGCGGTTACCGAACTTCGTCTGATCGTGGCGCCGCCCGAACTGCCCGACGGCGTGGCCACCTATCTGCGGGACGCCACCTTCAAGACGATGAGCAGCCCCGAGTTCGCGGACTGGGCGAAGAGCGCCAAGCGGCCGATCATCCCGCGGGACTGGCAAGCGGCTACCGAGGTGATGAAGAAACAGATCGAGCAGATGAAGGAGCTCGTGCCGACGTTGACGAGCTGAGCACGCCATGGGATTCCTGAGCGCGCTGCCCGACGCGCTGTCCTCGATGGCGAACTGGGCCTTCCTCATCGCATTCCTGGTCGGCTGCGCCAACGGCATGCTCACCGGTCTGCTGCCCGGCCTCGGCGGTTCAGTCGGGATCGCGCTGATGATCCCGTTCACCTACAACATGGACACCCACACTGCGATGGGGTTGTTCATCGCCGCACTGGCAGGTCAATCGTTCTGCGGTTCGGTGACCGCCATCCTCCTGAACGTTCCTGGATCGTCACCCAGTGCCGCAACGACTTTGGATGGTTACCCGCTGGCGCGGCAGGGTCGCGGTGGCTTCGCGATCGGCATATCCGCGTCGTCCTCGTTCCTCGGGTCGTTCATCGGCACGGCGGTCTTGATCGCTTTGATTCCGATCGTGCGGCCGTTGGTGCTGTCGTTCTCCTTCCCGGAGTTCTTCATGCTCGGGGTGTTCGGCTTGACGGTCATCGCGATGGCATCTCGTGGATCGATGTTCAAGGGCGTGGTGTCGGGTCTGCTCGGCGTGCTGTTCTCGTTCGTCGGATTCGCACCGGTCGGCGGTGACGTCAGATACGCATTCGACCAACCTTCGCTCTACAACGGCTTCGACGTGGTGATCGTGCTCGTCGGCATGTTCGCTGTCACCGAGGCGCTCGAACTACTGCGAACGAACCAGAGCGTCGCCAAAGGCGTCTCGGACCTCAAGTTCGGCCACAAGCAGATCTTGGAAGGCGTCGTCTACACGATCAAGCAGCCGTTCCTGTTGATCCGCAGCTCGCTGATCGGTGCCGGTATCGGCCTGGTACCCGCCGTCGGCGGAAGTGTGGCGGCGTTCCTGGCGTACTTCCAGGCGGCCAGGACATGCAAGAATCCGCGATTCGGATACGGCGACCCCCGCGGCGTGCTTGCGCCGGAAGCGTCCAACGACGCGAAGGATTCCGGATCCGCGCTACCCAGTCTCGCCTTCGGTATCCCTGGCAGCTCCGATTGGGCGGTCGTGATGGGCGCCATGGTGATTCACGGGTTGACCCCTGGACCCAACCTGATCAGGGAGAGTCCGGACATCGTCTGGATCGCGATCATCGTGCTGAGCGCCGCAAGCTTCTTCACCTCTGTACTCGGCCTGATCTTCGGGCCGCAACTGCTTCAGATCACCCGGATCAAACCGGGCATCTTGTCGCCGTTCGTCCTGATGCTGGCGGTGATCGGAGCCTACGCACTGAATCTCAGCTCGACCGATGTGATCGCGTCGATCGGCTTCGGGTTGGTCGCGTATGCCATGCGGTCGATCGGGATGCCGCTCATACCCGTGATCCTCGGCTTCATCCTCGGTCCGCTGGTGGAGAAGTCGTACCTGCAGACGCTCTCCTCCTACGGAGGCGTCAGCGGGTTCTTCACACGGCCGATCTCGGTCGGTCTGCTGATTCTGACCATCGTGGTGCTGGTCTATGAGGCGATCTCCACCCGCCGAGCGGGCCAACGCGACGCAGCGGAGGTCGCACGTGGCATCGAATCTGCCACGCGGCCATGGTCGTTGGCAGTGATGTCGGCGTTCGGTCTTGTTGCCGTCGTGGCTCTCGCGATGGCCGCTGACTTCAGCGACAAGGGCCGCACCTTCCCCGTCATCACCGCGGGCGCCCTGGTGGTCCTGGTCGCCGTGTATCTCGTGGTGGCCTTGGTACCCGCCGTCCGGAGCAGGGCGGGTGGGCTGATCGCAGACGGCGGCGGCATGGAGGAGATGGTCGCCCAACTGGAGGAGGATGCCACCGAAAAACTTGGCGCTGAGCGTGATACGACCGTCGGCGGTCATGGGCGATCGAACGAGACGATGGCCGATGACGGTGTCGTCGTCGAGCGTGGTCAGCTCAGCACGGCAGAGCAGGTCACACCTGCCGAACCTGTCGCTGACGAATCCGACGGCATGGCGCGTCGCCTCCGGATGAGCCTGATACTCGTGGTCGGCATGCTGATCGGGATCATCCTGGTCGGCCTCGAAATCACCGTTCCCGTGATCTTCGTGCTGTTCCTGCGCCTGGTCACCCGTGAGCGTTGGCTCACGACGGTGTTGACGACCGTGATCTCCTGCGTCGTCTTGTATCTGGTGTTTCACACGCTGCTCGATGTTCCGCTGGAGGGCGGGCTTTTGGTGTCCTACTGAGGTCGAGCAGGACATCGTCGTGAATAAGGAAGGCGAATGAGGGAAGGGGAGTGATGGCGCGCTCTGGCACGCGTGCGCAACGTCAGCCGGGCGTTGGCGCAACGGTCTGGGTCGCTGCGCTCACCGCCGGGTTCATCACGTCGGGCATGCAGGGCATCGTTCCGGCGATACCCGCGATACGTGACCACTTCGGCCTCGACAATTTCCAGGTCGGCCTGATCACCAGCGTCTACCTGCTCCCGGGGGTGTTCTCGGCATTCGCTGCCGGGGTGCTCACCGAGCGAATCGGCCCGCGGAAGATCGTCGCTGGCGGCCTGACGATCTTCGGGTTGGGCGGCCTTCTCCTCATGTTCGCGCATGATCTTCCGACCTTGCTCGCCGTCCGGTTCGTGCAGGGCATCGTCTTCGGTTCGCTGCAGTCCATGACCGTCGGGATCATCGGCTCGGTTGCCCTGTCCGGGCGGGCGGCGCACCGGGACCAGAGCCGGCGGATCGTGGCGATGGCAGCGTCGGAATCGGTGTTCCCGGTGATCGGCGGCATGCTGCTGGCGGTTTCGTGGTTCGCGCCCTTTGCCACGCAGATGCTGACCCTGCCCTTGGCGGTGGTCGCGTGGTTCGTGCTCAAAGATCACCAGGACGAACCGCGAAAGGCCAAGGACGGTACGAAGGAATCGGTTTGGCAGGCGCCTGCCGTCGTCGGCGTTCAGACCCTGGCCGCGGCGCGCTTCATCTTCAAGTTCGCGGTGTTGACCTATACCCCCGTGCTCGCTGTCGACCACGTCGGGATGTCGGCGGCGGCGGTCGGTTGGCTGGTGGGCGCGTGCGGTGCACTCTCCGCGGTGACGGCACTGCTGTCGGAGCGGCTCGCGTCGCGCTGGCGGTCGTCGGAGCTGATCCTCGGCGCCATGCTGCTGATCACCGTCAGCCTGGTCCTCATCGGATGGGGCAACACCGCCGTCGTCGTGGCGATCGGCCTGTTGCTTTACGGCATTCAGGACGGAATCTACGGTGTCGCGCACAACGTACTGGCCAACGAGATGGCCCCGGTTGGAGCACGGATGTCCTATATCGGGCTCACCGGCACCGTCAGGAACATCGGAAAGTTCTCGTCGCCGTTGCTGTTCGGCGCGGTGACATTGGTACTGACGATCCCGCAGACGTTTTTCGTGTTCGCCGGTCTCGGCGTCGTCGGTGCGGCGGTGGCCCGAAGTGTCGCCGGTACTCAGCGTGCACTGGAACCCGCGATGTCTGGCGAGCATGGCGCTGAAGAGAGCGCTTCTGGCGCTGATGATGACTGACCCGTTTTTGCATTTTGTATTTTGGATATAAGATGACAGTTGCCTGCCTAGGCAGTAGAGAAGAGAGGCCGCGTCATGCACACGACCCCCGTCACCTTCCACAGCGAAGGTCAGCGGATCGACGCCCTGTGGCGCACCGCTGAGGGCGCATCAGGTCCGTATCGCGCCATTGTGCAGGGCCCCGGCTGGTTGGGTCTCAAGGATTCCAAGCTCTACGTGCGGTACCACGAAGCGCTGACCGAGGCCGGTTTCGGTGTGCTGATCTTCGACTATCGCGGTTTCGGTGAATCAGAAGGAGACCGCGGGATCCTCTCGCCTACTTGGCAATTGCAGGATCTGATGAACGCCGTCACCTACCTGACCACGCGTCCCGACGTGGTGGCCGACGCCATCGGCGTCTTCGGCAGCGGTGGCACCGGCGGCGGCAACGCGGTACTCCTTGCCGCGGCAGATACCCGGATCAAGGCCGCGGTGAGTCAGGTTCCGGTGGCGGACGGCAGGGACTGGCTACACCGAATGCGGTCCGAGTCGGAATGGTTGGCGTTCCTCGGCGAATTGGAGGCGGACCGGAAGCGGCGCGTGGTCGAAGGGGTGGGCCGGAGGGTTCATCCCCGCGAAGAGATCATGGTGCCGTCGGCGGAACGCCGGACCACGACAGTGAAATCCGACGTCGACGGTCGCATCCCGACTGACGTGCCGTTGGCTTGTGCGGACGAGATCCTGAACTATCAGCCGTTGGTCGCAGCCGCCGGGATGACGACACCACTGCTGATCATCGGGGTCGACGGTGACGCGACGACGCCGACCGATCACGCCGAGGCGCTTTACGCCGCCGCGTCGGGTCCCAAGGAACTCATCATCCAGCGTCACACCACCCACTACGCGGCCTACGACCAGTACTGGGAACAGACCACGCCGCGGATCGTCGAGTGGTTCGACACCTACGTTCGGCCAGTCGATCTCGCGGTGCGCAGCACAGTCAGCCCGAACGGGCACATCAAAGAAACGACAGGAGCAAAGGCATGAGCATCGATCTGCGGATCAGCGGCGGCACGGTCGTGACGCCCGCGGGCAACGTCGAGGCGGACGTCCTTGTCAACAACGAGAAGATCGTCGGCCTCGTGCACCACAGCGTTGCGGCCGAGGCGGACCGCACCGTCGACGTCGCGGGCCGGCTGGTGCTCCCGGGCATGGTCGATGTCCACGTGCACACGCGCGAGCCCGGTTTCGAGCACAAGGAAGACATCGAGACGACATCTCGGCAGGCGGCGGTCGGTGGAGTGACCACGATCTTCGGGATGCCGAACCTCAACCCGCCGACCAACGATGTCGAGACGCTGTCGGACGTGTTCGACAGGTACGGACGCACGTCGATCGTGGACTACAACCACAACCCGGCGCCGACGAACTACGACCAGATCCAACCGATGGCCGACATGGGTGTGCAGGCCTACAAGATCTACATGGTCGTCGACACCGGTCGTACGTACCCGCATCCGGCGGGCACCGGTATGCACGATCACGGACACCTGCTGAAGATGATGGATCTGATCGCCAAGACCGGTAAGCGATTCATCATCCATCCGCACGACCAGGCGCTGATGGATTACATCGAGGGCGAGTACCTGGCCCGCGGCGAGAACACGCCACAGGGCTACGCGTCGGCGTACGCCGCGCGATCGGGTGTCATCTGGGACACCGCAATCGACGTCTGCCTGCGATTGGCGGAGGCATCGGGTTGTCCGATTCACATCGCGCACATGCAGACTCGTCGGTCGATCGACGCCGTACGCCGCGCGAAGGCGGCCGGTATCGATGTCACCTGCGAGGTGAACCACTGGGCTCCGTTCCTGTCGACGTGGGACGACGTGGAGCGGCTCGGGCCCTACGCGCTTTCCTACTGGGTGCCCGACGAGGGGCGCGAGGCGATCTGGGAGGGCATGGTCGACGGCACGATCGATGTCTGCTCGTCGGACCACGCGCCGCACACCCGCGAGGAGAAAGAGATCGGCTGGACTCAGATGTGGAGCTGTCACACGGGCACACCGGGCATCCAGTACTACTACCCGCTGTTGCTCGATGCGGTGAACCAGGGAAAGCTCACCCTCGACCGAGTGGTCTCACTGGTGGCGACCGCCCCGGCAGAGCATTTCGGGCTTGCCGGCATAAAGGGCGCCATCCAGGTCGGCGCCGACGCCGATCTCGTCGTCGCGGACATGGCGGCATCCTGGACCATCTCCAACGACGGCGTGCTGTCGCGATGTGGGTGGACACCCTATGACGGACGTCGAATCAGTGCGTCCATCGACCGCACATTCGTCAGGGGCACAGAAGTATTCGTCGACGGAAACGTCGTCGGCCAACCTGGACACGGCAGGCTCGCGACCGCAGTCGCCGAATCGGATAAGCGGCTTGCGACCGTCAATGCCTCCGGAGGAAACAACTGATATGAAGTTCGGATTGCTACTGCCCCATTTCGGTGAACACGCGGACAAGGACAAGCTGCTCGAAGGTTCGAAGCTCGCCGAGGATGTCGGCTTCGACTCGGTGTGGGTGCGCGACCATCTGGTGTTCGAACCGCACGGTGAGATGGAGAAGCCGAACCGCACGTTCTATGACGCGTTGACGACGTTGACCGCCATCGGCGCGGTAACCGACCGCATCGAACTGGGCACGGGATCGCTGATCCCCTTCCGGCATCCGTTGATCACAGCGCTGATGGCGGGCACGATCACCCAATTGGTCGGTCCGCGACTGATTCTGGGCTTCGGAGCGGGAACCTTCGACCACGAGTTCGAGGCCATCGAGTGGGGCGACAGGGACCGTGTCGAACTCGTGCGCTCCAACGCGGAGATCCTGCGTCGGGTCTTCACGGAGAACAACGTCGACTACACCGACGACAACTTCACCTTCAACGACATCACCATCGAGCCGAAACCTGTCAAGGGTCGGGTGCCGTTTTGGTATTGCGGCGCCACCCCGCGGTCGGCTCGGTTGGCGGTCGAGTTCTGCGACGGCTGGATGCCCGGACGGATCTCGTTGCACACCATGGCCAAGCGGATCGAGACGATGCGGGACCTTTCGGAGAAGAAGGGTAGGGAGGTGCCGACGATCGCGGTGATCCCGCCGACGAGCATCGAAGAGACCCGCGAGGAAGCGTTGAAGTACGTCAACGTTCCCGGTCTGTTGGCGTGGGCGAACAAGGCGAAGTTCGCGGTGCGTCCTCCGTCGGGCACATTCGAGACGGTGGAGGATCTGGAGGGCCAGTTGATCGTCGGCTCACCGGACGAGGCGGTTGCCGAGGTGAAGAAATTCCAGGACCTGGGAACCCAGCATCTGGTCTTCGACTTCCGCTTCAAATTCGATCGGTTCTTCGAGCAGATCAAGCTACTGGGTTCCGAAGTGCTGCCCCAACTTCGAAGCTGAAGGGTTGCGGCCACAGAGAGGATCGGCATGACGTCCGTCGACACCACCACCCGGCTTCGCGAGGACCTGGTCACCTGCACCCGCCTGCTGGTCTTCGCAGGCATCCTGGATTACAGCGGACACGTGAGTGCCAGGATTCCCGGCACCGACCACGTCCTCATCCAACCACGGGATATGAGCCGCGCCGCGCTGGCGGCCGACGACCTGCTGGTGGTGGATCTCGACGGCGAGCTCGTCCACGGCGAGGTACCGCCGCCGGCCGAAACCGACATCCACACGGGTGTCTATCGCGCACGGCCCGATGTCGGCATGGTGTGCCACGGCCATCCGACGCTGTCGACCTCGTTCACGATGGTCGACACCCCGCTGCTACCGATGCGCCACTTCGCCTACAAGCACCCAGACGGATTGCCGGTCCATCCCGACCCCACTCACATCACCACGCGGGAGCAGGGCGATGCGGTGGCTGCGACACTGGGCCGTTCGGACGCTTGCCTGCTGCGGTCGCACGGAACTGTTCTGGTGGCCAAGCGATTTGACGTCCTGTTCATGGACTGCCTTGATCTCGAGGAGAACGCGAAAACGCTGCTCGCCGCCACGCAGGCCGGTGGGAAACTGCTTCCGCTCACGGCGGAAGAGGTCAGGCTCGTCGGAGAGAGCTATGGCCGTGGCGGGCACCGGCCTGCCAAGGTCTGGGAACACTACATCCATCTGGGCCAGGTCGCAGGCGTTCTGTAGAGAAGAGGTTCGCTTGCGGTGCAACGACTCCGACGTAGTAGCTGCGGCTTCTAACTCTCGCCCTGAATGCCGAAACTGCGGGGAGATCGCCTTTTCGTGAAGAGTCGTGATCTCCCCGCATTCTCGGGACAACGAAGTAACCGTCGATGAAGGTTTCGAACGGCGCCCGGGCGATGTCGTCCGACAGGACCTCAAGTAGCCGCGTCGTCCATCGGCGGATGCCCTGTAACGGCACGCAGCCGCAGCACGCCCGCAAGGGCGACACAGCAGACGGCGGCGAGGGTGCCCAGCGCCCATCGCGGCCCCAGCAGACTGGCCGCTGTGCCTGCGCCCAGCGACCACACGGGCCGAAATCCCAAGTGGGCCATCGCGAACAGGGACATGACCCGGCCGCGGTACTCGTCGGGCGACATCAGCAGAAGCGTCGAGTTCAGTACGGGAATGGTGAACGACAGCCCGATGCCGATCAACGCCGCCCCGGCTACCGCTACAGGCAATCGGCTGGTGCTGGCGAGCATCAGCGCGCCCACCGTCGTCGTTCCGAACGCGCAGAGCAGCATCATGAACCCCCCGATGCGGGCGTACACGATCCCGAACACGATGAGCCCCAAAAGGCCGCCAACACTGCTGGACGCGATCATCACACCTGAGTGCGACACGTCGAGGTGCAATTCCTGTGTGACAAACGCGGGCGACAGCGTTCGCAACCCTTCGACGGCGGCGTTGGCAAGCGCGACCGTCACCAGCGCGGTGATCATGGGTGGGGTGCGCCGGGCCAACCGGAATGCTCCGCCATCGTTGCCTTGGAGATCATCGCGGCGTTGTTTGGCGCTCTTGCCAATTGGGCCGATGACGAACATCGCCACGATCGGTCCGAGGAAGCTCAGGCAGTTGACGGCGAACGCCCATGGCGCGCCCGCGGTGACGAGTATCGCCGCAGACAGCAGCGATCCGCCGATCTGGCCCAGGATGAACTGAAGAGTGTTGACGGCGGTGGCCTTGGGCAGGATCGATTTGGGCACCAACGCCGCAACCATGGAGCTGAGCGCGGGTTTGGCGAGCGCATAGCTGACGCCCAGCAGTGCTGCGGTGGCGATCAGTACGCCCGGCCCGGCCCGACCGACGAAGGCGAGCGTGGTCAGCGCACTGCCGATCACGAATGCCATGGCGTGGGCGACGATGATCACGGCCCGCGGTCCGTAGCGGTCCGCGAGATACCCGCCGGGGATGGCCAGTACGAACACTGGGAGGAAGTTCGCGAAGCCCAGCACGCCGACCATCAGCGCGGATCCGGTGAGGTCGTAGACGACCACCGCCGCGGTGACTGCCTGCAGCCAGGTGCCGACATTGGAGATGATCCCGGCCAGCCAGTAGGTGACGAACCGGTGGTTGCGCAACGGATGTTGGTAATCGGCGAGGTCGCCACCGGAAGATGGCGCCGGCTCCGATTCGGCGCCGGTCCGTGGCACTTGGGAGATTGTCAGACCTCCTGACACAGGGAGTGCGCCACCGCCTGGGACGCCTGACGTTTCGCTGATCGACTCACAGGTGGGCCCTGGTGAACTCGTCCATGCTCGCCGCCACGCCGCCCTCGGTCCAGGTCTTCTTGACCAGTTTGATCTCTTTGATCTCTTCGCGCACCAAGCCGGCGTTCGGCATCGGCAAACCGGCTTCGTCGGCGTGCTGCATGACGATGCGCATGTCCTTCTCCGCCCACGGCATCGGGCGGGACCGCAGCCAGGTTTCCAACGCCCAGTTGTTGCCGCTGCTGAGCATTAAAGAGCGGCGCAGCGCGTCGAGATCGAGTCCTAACCGTCCGCCGAGCCGCAGGGCCTCGTAGTTGGCCACGACCGAGGTCCACAGCAGATAGTTGTTCAACATCTTGCCGACCTGGCCGGCGCCGACATCGCCCAGCCGATAGATCTTCTGACCCACCGTCTCCAATACCGGCTGCAGTCGATTCAGTGCCGCTGGGGGACCGCCGCACATGATCAACAGGCTCGCGTCCTCGGCAGCCGGCTCCCCAAGGCACAACGTCGCATCCACCAGGATCGCGCCCACCTTCTCGGCGGATGCCGCCATCTGCACGGACGTCGACATCTCGACAGTGCTGCACATCGCGATGATGTAGCCATCAGACGCGCCGGCGAGAAGACATTGGTCTGCGCCCGAGATGACATCGATTGCTTGGTTGTCGAATCCGACGACCACCAGCGCTGCCGCTGTCTTGGCGGCCGCGTCGGCGGGGGAGCCCGCGACTTCGATCCCCAACTCGGCAGCCTTGTCCTGGGAGGCTTGCGAAAGGTCGAAACCGACCACCCGAAAGCCGGCGTCCCGCAGATGTCTGGCCATCGGCAGACCCATCTTGCCCAGGCCGACGACCGCAATACCGTCCGGAGGCGAAATCGGGTTCTCCACCGCGACCGTCTCTATGTTCATCGCTGGTCCTCCAATTCGATTCGCACGTGGCTAGTGTGACCGCTCGGGCCAACACACCACGTCCACCAGTGCCGGACGCCCGTCGAGCACGACATCAGCGGCGCGCTTCAATGCGGACGGAAGCTCGTGGAGCTCCGTGATCGGGCCCTCGGCGTAGCAACCGAGTGACCGTGCCATCGTCGCGAAATCGACGACGGGGTCCTCGATGGTGATGGCCACTCGGGCGTCGTCGCGTGGCGTGGACCTCAGGTCGGCCATCGTCAGCTGGTGATTCCAGTCGTTGTTGTATGCGCGGTTATTCACCATGACGACCAGCATTGGCAGGTCGTACTTCGCCGCGACCCAAAGGGCGCTGGCGTCGAACAGCAGATCCCCATCTGGCTGCAGGTCAACAACGAACTTCCCAGTACCCTTGTGCGCCAGCGCAACTCCTAGCGAGATCCCGATCTGCGTGGCGGTGCCCAGGCTTCGTCCCGGATGGCGGTCGGGGCGGTCGAAGTCCCAGAGTTTGTGCGCCCAGCCGTCACCGGTCCCCGCGGTCAACACCCAATCGTAGGGAGCGATGAACTCGCCGACCGCCTCCACGAGTTGCGCCGAAGTGATGCCACCCTCGGGATTTGGGACCTTGGCGGCTTGCCGCCACGCCTCGCGTTGATCAGTACTGCGGTGCGCCAGCACAGTTCGCCATGGCTTTCGTCGATCGGTGTCGGCGCCACGACCGCGACATGCTTCGAGTAATTGCGGCAGTGCCATCGACGTGTCGGCGGCCACCCGTTCATCGGGCTCATACCAGCTGCCGTAATCGGCCGACCACGACGAGATTCCGATATCCGCGAAACCGATATCGACCAGCATCGCCCCCTGGGCCAGCCGAGGCCTGCCGCCACGGTCGCGCTTGGTGAGAACGGCCGTGTGCTGGCCGACGTCCTTGATGTCCAAGAGCACGACCACGTCCGCCTCCGCGAGCGACGCGGTTCCCGTCTGATTCAGCGGATGGCAGGTCGGAAAGTTGGGTCGTAGCTCGGTATCGACAACGCCGGCTCCCACCGTCTCGGCCAGATCGACCATGACATCCCACATCGCCGGGTCACGGCCCACCGAACCGGCAACGAACATGGGCCGCTCGGCCGCCATGAGCGCGTCGGCGATGCGGTCGATTGCAGCCGGGTCGGCAGCCAACCTGGTTGGCGGCTTGGGTTCGGGAAGCGCCGGCCACTCCGGGAGTTCCTGCTCCTGCAACTCGGAGTCGACCGCGACGTAAACAGGCCCCTTCGGCTCCGTGATCGCAATCGTGTGTGCCCGCGCCATCGAATCGGCCAACGCGGCATTCGACGCCGGATAGTCGTCCCATTTCGTGTAGTCACGCACCGCGGTGTTCTGGATGTTCGCGGAATGCACCCAGTCGATCCATGGTCGCCGGACCGCTGCGTCGATCGGCCCCGCACCCCCAAGGAGCAGGATGGGGGCCCGGTCGGCGTACGCGTAGTAGATGCCCAGCGGTGCGTGTAGCAATCCGACCAAGTCATGGATCACCACTGCCATCGGCTTACCGATGGTCTTGGCGTATCCGTGGGCGATCCCTACGGCGATCTTCTCGTGGGGAACCTCGATGATCTCGGGTCCGTCCGATCCTGCGGTCACCAACGATTCGTGCAGCCCGCGAAAAGAGGCGCCCGGATTGAAAGCTACGTGTCTGATACCGAAGGATTGAAGCAATTCGACGACGAGATCGGACCCGTACTGTTTGCGCACTTAACGTGCTCCCGGGCCGAGAACGCCAAGTCTTTTCATCAAGAACACGAAGGCCATCAGCACGATCACCACGAGGACACTGGCGGCGGACAGCAATCCGAGTTCTCCGTTCTGCCAGTAGTCGAAAATGAGGATCGAGAACAGCCGGGTGTCGACCGTGTACACCATGATGCTTCCGGCGAGCTCACGCACCGATAACAGCGCGGCGTACAGGAAGCCGCCGAACAACGTCGGCAGCACAAGTGGCAACACGATTTTGCGCATTCGGTGGAACCAGCCGGCACCGGACATCGCGCCGGCTTCCTCCAACTCAGCGTCAACCTGAGCCAGCCCGGCAGTCGCGGTGCGAACGCCGTAGGGCAGGAACCGGGTGGTGTGCAGCAGGATCAGGATCAGCATCGTCCCGTAGAGGGCGACCGGCACATTGAGTGCCAGGGAAAGGAAGGCCATGCCCATGACGATGCCGGGGACGACGAGCGGTACCGACGCGATGGTGTCGACGAGCCAGGCTGCCCGCATCCGCGAGCGCAGGCTGACCCAAGCGATGACCAGCGCGACCGCGCTGACTATCAGAGCGCTGGTTACCGCGAGGACCGCCGTGTTGGTCACCGCCGATTGGAAGTCCGGCCGGCTGAGGACACGGCTGTAGTTGTCTAAATTCATATTGGAAAATGCCTTGGCACTTGGCACTTGGAACGACGGCAGCAGGGATGTCCACGTCAGCACCACGATTGGCAACACCACGACGAACAACGCGTAGACGAGCACTCCGGCTGTCACGACCCATCGCCACGCGCCGAGATCGAGCAGCGTGTTCGCGGCGCCCTTACCCGTGATCGTCGCGTATTGACCGCTCCTGCGCAGCACGCGGGCGTACAAGAAGATGCCGATCGACGTCAGCACAACAAGCAACACACTGTAGGCGGACGCCAGCGCAAAGTTCGGCGGCGAATCACGGATAGCCAGATAGATCAGTGAGGTGAATACCGGGATTCTGGCCGGGATACCGACCAATGCGGGGGTCTCGAACGATTCGATGGTCCGCACGAAGATCAGCAGCAGCACACCCAGCAGTGTCGGCGCGCCAAGGGGAGCGGTGATCCTGCGCAGTGTGCGGGACACTCCGGCGCCGGCGACACGGGCAGCCTCTTCCAGGGAGCTGTCGACAGACTTGAGGTACCCGGAGATCATCAAGTAGGCCAGCGGAGAAGCCTGCGCCCCTTCGATCAGGATCATTCCCGGCATCGAGTAGATGTTGAGGACGTTGTCGAACGGGGTGAACGTCGCGACGAACTGATTGATCAAGCCGGTGTCCTTGGAGAACATCAGGATGCCGCTCAAAGTGAACAGCACGCCCGGGATCGCCAGCGGCATAAGGCCGATCGGCAGCAGCCAGCCGCGCAGCGGAGCATTCGTCCGCTCACCGACCCACGCCAGCGACCCGCCGATCGTGACGGCCAGGACGCACACCCCGAGGCCGTAAACCGCTGAATTCCTGATCAGCGGCCACAAGCCGTCCGAGGTGAACACTTCGCGGTAGTTCTCGAGCGTGCGCCCGCTGTCTCCGGCGAGCAGCCCCTGACTGAAGCTGTTCCACAGCAGATACCCCAACGGGATCAGCAGGAATGCGACCAACGCCCCGCCACTGACCCACCCCACTGGCCGGAGCAGTCTGCGCAGTGCTGTTGTCGAAGCAGATTCGGGGGCTTCCTGACGGGTCGGGGTGTCCGGCTCGTCAATCAGTAACTGACTCAATGTGTTCCGAACACACTTTCAAAATCGTCGGCGGCTTTCTTCTGATCGTCAGCGGTGGCCGGCGACAGGATCAGCAGGTTGGGATCTGCGAGCGCCTCCTGGGTGCCCGCGTCGCCGATGCGGTTGAAGCCCAGCTCGGCGTCCGTGGCGATGCCCTGTTCGCTGAACAGCCACTTCAGGAACACGTCGGTGGCCTCGGGATTGGGGGCGCCCTTGAACGTCGCCATCCAGTCGATGTTGAGCAGGGGCGGAACCCAGGGCGCTCCCGCGATCGGCAGACCTTTGGCTTCCCGGTTCGTTACGTGGTACGCCAGCGTCATCACCGCGGCCTTGGCCTGACCGACGGCAATGAGTTCGGCGATCGCACCGCGTCCCTCGTCGCGAATTTGCGGTTCCTGCGCGGCGATCTGTTGCATGAACTTCAAGCTTTCTTCGGGGCCCATCGAGGCGTAGACCTGGTATGCCCACTCCACGTCGTTGGCGCCGACGATGAACTGGCCTTTCCAGTACGGCTTGAGGAAATCCTTGTAGCTGGTTGGCCATTCAGCCTGGGGGACCAGGTCCTTGTTGTACGGGGTCAGATGCCCGAAGTAACGCGTGCCGGCATACGAACCGTCGGGTGACTTCGCCTTCTCGGGAAGTTTGTCGAGGATTGATGACGGTAATGTGCCGAGGATTCCCGCCTCCGACAGTTCCGACATCGGCAGCGAGTTGATCTCGACGAGATCGGCCTTCTGCTGCTTGGCGGACGCTTCGGTGATCAACCGGGCGACCATGTCGCTGGACGAGCCACGGATGACCTCCAGCGTGTAGCCGGGATTGGCCTTCTCGAACGCGTCCTTCAACCCCGGCAAGCCGTCTTCAGGTCGCGTCGTGTAATAGACGATGTTCTTGCCGCCGCCCGAGGCGGCCTGCTCATCACCGCTCGTGCCGGGGGCGCCGCCGCCACCGCCGCATGCGGCCAGGCTGACGGTCATCGCCGTGGCCAACGCCATGCCCATTAAGCGCTTGCAGTTCATCCGCATTTCGTTTGGGTCCTTTCGCTTTCGTTCATCGTTTGGCGGTGGTCACGCGCGCGCGGGCTGTCGGCACGGCGTCGAGTTCGTCTTCGAAGTCGTCGATTTCGGCCGAACTCGTCTCACTGGGCCGCTTCCACCCCGGGTCGGTACCGTCGTCGTCGGAGGAGTCGAACAACCGGACCTGCCGGTGCGGAATCCGCAGGACGACGTCCTCGCCGCGTTTGAACTCCGCCGACGGATGGACATGTCCGCGAACCAGAACGTCGTTCACGTCAACCTCGGTGTATACGTACTGGCCGTAGAAGACCGACCGGGCGATCCTGCCGCGGATCAGCGAATGACTCGGCGAGGCAACCTCATCGGCTGCCGCGGCGGGCAGCACGTCGATCTGCTCGGGACGAATGATGACCTCGCAGCTGTCTCTCGGTGACAATTCGTGCTGAGCGGCGGCGGTGAGGCGTCCGATCGGTGTATCGATGTCAAGAGCTCCCGGTTCGCTTCCGACGATGGTGCCCGAAACCCTGTTGATGTTGCCGACGAATTCCGCCACGAAAGTCGTTGCGGGCTCGTTGTAAATCTGTCTCGGCGTGCCGACCTGGATCACCTCACCGTTTCGCATGACCGCCACCAGATTCGACATCGACAGGGCTTCTGCCTGGTCATGCGTCACGTACAAGACGGACAGCCGGAGTCGCCGCTGCAACGACCGGATCTCGAGGCGCATCGCTTGTCGCAGACCGGCGTCGAGGTTCGAAAGTGGCTCGTCCAAGAGCAGCAATGACGGATCGGTGACGAGAGCGCGGGCAAGTGCAAGCCGCTGCTTCTGGCCGCCGGACAGTTCATTGGCGGCGCGATCGAGGTGCTCGTGCAACTGCACCGCCGACATGGCGTCTTTGACGCGCTGCTTGATCTCCGATCGCCCTGGCTTCGTGTTCCGCGGCAGAGATTCCAGCGGGAAGGCCACATTTTGCGCGCAGGTCATATGGGGCCAGATGGCGTAGCTCTGAAACACCATGGCGAGATTGCGTCGCTCGGGCGGCATGTGCACATTCCGCGTTTTGGAGAACACCGTCGTGCCGTCGATGCGGATCTCCCCACCATCGGGTCGTTCCAGGCCGGCCACGGACCGCAGCGTGGTGGTCTTGCCGCATCCACTGGGGCCGAGCAGGGTGAAGAACTTCTCGTTCGGGACGCTCAGATTGATGCCCTTGAGCGCGTGAACCCGTTCACCGCGGGCGGCGAACGTGCGCTTCAAGTTCTCGATTTCGATCATATTTCTCGCTTCGGTGGGCACAGAGTCGCCGCGATCTGGTGAGCCGGAGCAATCACGGTGTTATTTGCAGAAGGCGGGCGGCGCAGCCACGACGCGGGAACTATATCTTTTATTCATGATGCAGAAACCATAGTCGAGCGTACGGATGAGCGCTAGACGAAGTTGTGATCTAACGGCGCTCTCGCCGGCATCTGTGCTCGTGCTCACCGGTGGGCGCGGTCATCCGCCGCGAAGCGGCTGAACCCACCGTCGCGGGGCGCGGTGGGGTGCTCGATTGGCTCTGTGTCAGCGTGCGGCCGGCGCGGCTAAGAGGTGCGCTTCGATCTCTGTGGCCACCTGTTCCACGCAGTCGTGTTGCAGGTTGTGCGTGCCGTCCAGCATGACGACCCGTGAGCCCTCGATGCGCTGAGCGTATTCGAGCTTCTGCGACTGTCGGTGCGCGTCCGAGCGGGACGAGACGAGCACCAGCGTGGGAACGCGGATCGAGTCGATGAGCGGACCTACGACATCCTCGTCGCGGACGCGTTGGAGCTCGTCGAGAACCCAGTGCGGCATCTTGCCGAATACAGACCCATCGAAAGCGGCGTAGTAGCACGACAGCACGGACATCTGCCGCTCCGGCCCCCAATAGGCGTCCGGCGCATTGCGCATCGCGTTCTCGATCGCCGCCTCTCGTGATGCGAACGGTCCGAGACCGTCGCGGACCTTTCCGTAGAAGGCCGCCATCGCTTCCTCGGACTCATAACTCATGCGGGCCGGGTCGATGAGCACCATCCGCTCCACGGCATGTGGCCACCGCCCGACGACGTACGGCGCCAGCCAGGCTCCGCGCGAGTGCCCGATGAGCGTGGCGATCCCGCCGCCCATTGCCTGCTGTATGGCCAGGACGTCGCGGCCGAAGAATTCGGGTTCATACCCAGAGGCTGGTTTGTCGCTGTCACCGCCACCGCGCTGGTCGATGGAGACGAACCGGTAGCGGTCGCCGATTGAGGCGACGAGACGGGGTGCGAGCATGTTGAAGGACATGGCGGTGCTGCCCACCCCGTGGAGCATGATCGCCGTCTTGCCCTGCGGGTTTCCGCCCCAGTCGAGGCCGCGGATCCGCACCCCGTCGGAGTCGACCCAGAACTCACGCGCCCGCTCGGTTGTGCCGGGCTGGGCACCCCACTGTTCTAAAGTCATCGATTCTCCTGTTCTGACGCCGTGCCCGAACGCGGGCCGCTGGCTGGTTCAGGGGTGGACGGGCTCGGCCGGGGAGACCTCCAGATCGTTGCGGCTGTGCGACGGGTCGGCGTCAGCCGTTCCGCCGGTCGTCGACTCGGCATCGTCGCGGAGTACGGTGCACTCGCTGACCGGCAGGGTGACGTGCACTTTGGTCCCGCGCCGCAGGTTTGTCCGGCCCCCGGCCTTTAGCCGGATTGACTCGTCGCCGACACGCACGCGGTAGTCGACCGCGTCACCGACGAAGTGAGCGAGCGCGACCTCGCCCTCGAAGCGGTTGGTCGCCGCATTCGCATCGTTGAGCAGCACCGCCTCGGGACGGACCACCACTTCGGCCGTGTCGCCCACCCTGACCTCTTCCAGCGTCCGCGCGCGCAGGGGTCCCATGGACGTCGTGAGTGTCGCCTCGTCCTCTCGTGAGGAGTACGCGGTCACGGTTCCGCGGATGAATGTCGCCGTGCCGACGAAGCGGGCGACGAACTCGCAATTCGGCTTGAGGTAGATCTCGCGCGGAGTACCTTCCTGGACTATCTTCCCGTCACGCATCACGGCGATCCGGTTCGACATCGACAACGCTTCGACCTGATCGTGCGTGACGAACAGCGTCGCGATCTTGAGGCGCCGCTGAATGGACCGCAGCTCGGTGCGCATCTGCTCACGCAGCTTGGCGTCGAGATTGGAGAGCGGCTCGTCGAGAAGCAGCACCTTGGGCTTTCGTACGAGCGCACGTGCGAGTGAGAGACGCTGCTGCTGCCCGCCGGAGAGTTGGGTGGCCCGACGCTTCATGAATTGCTCGAGACCGACGAGGCTAAGCGCTTCCTCGACCCGCGAGCGGATCTCCGAACGTGACGCCTTGCGTGAGACCCGCAGCGGGTAGGCGACGTTCTCGAAGACCGTCATGTGCGGCCAGACTGCGTAGTCCTGGAAGACTAGGCCGATATCGCGCTTGTTCGGGGGAACCACAGCGCAACCCGAGACCACGACTTCGCCGTCGAGCTCGATGACGCCATCCGACGGATCCTCTAGGCCCGCGACGCAGCGCAAAGTGGTGGTCTTACCGCATCCGCTCGGCCCGAGGAGTGTGTAGAACTCACCGTCCTCGACGTCGAACGAGATGTGGTCCACCGACGTCATGGCGCCGGAGCCGGTCCCGTACCGGTGATGGAGATCCTTGACGCGGATCGCGGTCATGACACACTTTCTCCCAACTGTGGAGCGACGGCGGGCGCTGGGCCCCAAGACCGTTGTCGTGCCGTCGCGAAGCGCCTGCTGCGAGGTTCCGTCTGCTGTGCAGTCCGCGCCGTCGGCCTCGCTCTCTGAACCCCGCTCATACCCGTGTTCCTGACGAGCGGCGCAGAAACAGAGTCATCACGAGCGTGACTATCGTGAGGACGACACCGAGGGCTGCCGTGCCCGGACCGTCACCGTCGAACCACCGGCCGTAGATCAACGTCGACATCACAATGCTATCGCCGGTGCCGAGCATGAGCGGCAAGGTGAGGTTCTGAATGCTGGCGAGGAACACGACGAGCAGTCCGTTGAAAATCACGGGGCGTAGCAGGGGCAGCAACACGTGGCGCGTCGTCTGCCAACCCGAGCCTCCCGAGATGAAAGACGCTTCCTCGAGTCCGACCTGGATCTGGGCTATTCCGGCTGTCGTGAGACGTGTTCCGAGGCCGATGAACTGAGTCGCCATTGCCAGGACGATGATCCAGATGGTGCCATAAACCGGGATCGGCAACAGCAGGTAGAGGAAGAGTGTCGCGAGGCCGATGACCACGCCCGGGAATGCGTGCGGCATGAAGGCCAACACGTCGAGAAGCGTCACGTAGCGCGAGCGCGTGCGCACGAGGATCCATGAGACGGCGGTGGAGATCGCCATCGCGATGACCGACCCGGAGACACCCAGAACGAACGTGTTCCACAGCCCTCGGTGGAACAGGGGGTCGTCGCCGATGCTCTGGTACGCCGCTATCGTTGTGCGGCCCAGGCTTTCGAGGTCGAACGCGCCGAGATAAGGCTGGAGGCTTGACCACACGAGAACCACGAGCGGCAGCAGGAAGGATATTGCGACGTAGCCGAACGCGACGATAAGAGCGACCGGCCTCCACCGGCCGAGCCTTAGCGGTGTCGGCATCCGGCTCTTGCCCGTCACGGTGACGTAGGCGTCGGACTGCCGGATGATGCGGTTGTACACGTACAGCGGCGCGAGCGAGAGTACAAGTAGCAGCACGCCGTAGGCGCTCGCTACACCGTTGTTCGGCAGGCCGACCACAGGGTTCGACGCGGCATAGATCTCCGTGCTCAGCACGGAGATGCCGCCGGGGCGGCCAACGATAAGCGGGATGTCGAGCACCGAGACGACTGTGACGAACTGGTACACGAGAGCGCCGATGATCGCCGGTTTGAGCAGCGGGATCGTGATGGTGCGCAGTATCACCGAAGTCTTCGCGCCCGACGCACGCCCCGCGTCCTCCAAGGTTTTGCTCATGCCCCGCAATGACGCCGTGATGAGCAAGAATGTCAGCGGCACCAAGGCCATCCCCTGGATGAGGATCATCCAGGGGACCGTGTAAACGTTGAACGGACCAGTCGAGTCGGTCAGCCCGAACAAGTCGCGCAAGGCAACATTGACCACGCCGTTCGTTGGGTTGACCATCAGGCTCCAGGAGATGGCCAGGATCACGGTCGGGATTCCCGATGGCGCCACGATGAGGACGAACATCAGGTTCCCGAGGGGCATGTCCGTCCGCTCAATGAGCATCGACAGGCTGAAGCTCACGACGAAGGCGAACAGCAGGCTGCCCGCCGTGAAGAGAAACGTCGTCCACAGAACATCGACGAGCGCCGAGTTGAACACCGCATCGGCGTAGTTTTCGCCAGTCCACGGAATCGGCGGCTGGACAATCAGCCCGAATGTCGTGTCCTGGAGGCTGCCGAGAACGAGGACAAGCAGCGGCCCGACCACCAGGTAAACGAGCACTGCGATGGTGACGAAAATGAAGACCGTCCGACCGGTGAGCCACCGACGTCGGCGGCGCACGCGGGGGGTCGGCTCAGCGACGGTTGCGACCGCCGTCGGTGGCATGCGCTTACCTCTCTGCTGCATCCGGCTGCTGCCGGGGACAGATGAGCCCGGGCTGCTGTTCGTCCGTGCCGCGGCGGCTCAGTTCCCCATCAGTTTCGCGAGCGCCGTCGAGGTGTCGGTCGACGTCTTGAGCGATTCCGGCGAGTCCGTGAGCACAAGCTTCGATGTCGCCGGGACTGCAGGCGGATTGCTGTCGTTGAGCTGGAACTCAAACTTGGCCTTCTGGGCAGCGCCCTCATCGCTTGCCAGCCAGCCGAGGAAGCACGCCGCCTTGTTGGGCCGCGGCGAGTCCTTCATGATCAGCGTGTGGTAGTCGCTCGTCGGCACCACATCGAGGTATTTGATGTCGATGGGCGCGCCCGCCGCCTGTGACTCACGGATGTTGGCGTCTGCCGCGCTGGTCGTGAGCAGCGCCTCGCCCGCAATCACCTTCTGGGCGCTGGCCGTCGCACCCTGGATGATGAGCGGCTTGTCGGTGGCCATGAAGTCCTTGAACCAATCGACCGTTTCCTGTTCGCCGTACGCGAGGGCGATTCCACCGAGGTACGACCCGCGTGGGTCCACGATGACCTTGCCTGCCCACTTGCTGTCGACGAGCTCCTTCCACGTGTTGGGCAGCTGGTCCTTGGGCACCAGGTCGGAGTTGTATCCGAGGCCCGTAATGAGGCGGTAGTTGCGCCACGCAGTGCCGTCCTGCTGCTCGATGACGAGATCGTCCGCGACGCCGAGCGCCGGCCAGTCGACGTCGCGCACCATGTTCTGCTGGAACAGTGGGTCGAAGCCGGGCAGGTCGCCCGACAGCGCGTCGAACGACAGGTCGTGACGCGTCTGGGACTCGGCAAGGAGTCGCTGACTGGCGTCGTCGGAGCGGAGGTTGGTGTATTTGATCGAGATGTCGGGATGTTTGGCCGTGAAGGGCTCGATCTCCTTGGCGAAGACTGCGGGGTCGGTAGAGGCGACGTAGTTGAGGTCGCCGCTCTCGTCGACGGCGGCCGCGCACGCCTCATCCATGCTCACGCTCAACGGTCCCTCAGACGACGTCGCGGGCCCGTTGGACGAACCGCATCCGGCGATGGAGATCGCGACGATGGCGATGGCAGTCAGCACGACACCGGGACGGCCTGCTCTCGTAGGTTTCATCATTTCCTTCGTCTCTGCCGTGCTGCTGTCCCTCGGCTACTGAGTTTCCGGAAACCTCTCGATCTGGTGCAGGCCAAGTGCTTTCACGGCGAACGTGTCCTGCACGGCCAGATACCGGGCGACCTCGGTCTCGCTGTCGTTGAAGTGCTGGTGCCACATCCAGACGGGGAAGCTGAACATGTCGCCTTCTTCCCAGTCGATGCGCTGCTTGTTCACGCCGTCCCAGCTGATGATCGTGTGCCCGACACCGCGCACGATGTAGATGACGGCCTCGGTGGTGTGCCGGTGATTGACGGATTCGCCCTTGGGGGGGAGCTCGCTGACGTGGGGCTGCAGCCGGATATCGCCGCCAAGCCGGTAGAAGCGGGCCTTGGTGTTGCGGTACTCGCGGGGTGTCAGCTCGGTGGTCTTCAGGTCTTTGACGATGACCGCTTCGGTCGGAGGATTTTTTTGGTTCCACTGCTCGCGGTTGGTCATCTCGCTGTTCGCGGTTTCGCTCAGCGCCTGGTCGCGGATCTCGATCTCCTCGATCGAGTCAATCCTCTTTTCGGGCATCGTGGCTGTCTCTCCTCAATCTGCAGGGGCTTCCGGCGTGCCGCCGGTTCAATACATGATAATGGATATAATCTTCAGGTCAACAGGATCACGGACGTTAAACTGACCTCGAGCGCACTCGTCACAGGGCGTCCATTTTCGCTTCCGATCAGGAGTTTTCATGGCAGAGACGGCGCGTCAACCCTGGGAAACGCGGATCGTCACCGATGCTCTACCGTCGGGTGCGACGCCCACTGCCGCGCTCTGGATGCCCGTCGCCGGACGGGCATTGCGCAATTCACCAGATGACGTCGTCGCGCTCACCGAGCAGCAGGTCCGTGAGCGGCTGCCAGCCGGAGAGCAGCTCGTCATCTCGATCGGCGGCGATGACATCGTCGACGATGACGACGAGGAACTGGTCCGGCTGGTCGAATCGACCGACGGCGGCGTGATCGTGATCGGCCTGACCTATGACCGGCAGTCCGCGCTGCGCGTCTACAACCAGTCGTGTCCGGAATGCGGGTCGATGCGGGCTGAACTCCTCGGACCCGCCGACAAGCATGTTGCTGCAGAGCTACGCGCGCACGTCAGCCTGTATCAATGCGCCGATTGCGGCACTGCCTGGGACGCCTGACTTCGGGCATTCGCCTCTGGATGCGCGCCGTCGCAGAGATCGAGTAGTCGTGCGGCGGTTTCGGGGTGGATCTGTTGGCGATGTTCGTCGACGATCTGCTGGAGGCGTTCCAGGTAACGTTCCTTGGTCAGCCCGAATCGAACCAGGATCTCATCGTCGGGTGGTCCGTCGTAGGGCAGCCAGCTGACGGCGAAGGTCAAGACCTCGTGCTCCTCGCGGTCGATTCCGCGCGAGCGCAAGATGGCCGCCAAGTCGATCTTGTTGTGTCGTTTCTGTTTTCGGGTGGTCATCGGGCCACCCCTTCCTCGCTGAAGGGAATCACGTGATCACGGGTTCGAAGGGGGTTGCCGATCCCTCCATGGTGGAGCGGGCGGGGTCGGCAACCCCGGCGTCGCCGTGGCGAGCCGATCAGTCGTTGTGGGTGATGAAGCCCTCCGGGCCGAACCGGACACCCTCCTCGGGGGTGATGCTGTAGTAGGAGTACGGCGAATAGCTCTTCGCCTCGATCTCCTTCTGCACCTCCTCCATCGGGACGTGCTTGCCCGCCTCGACCTTCCGGTCCAGGCCGAGCCAGTCCAGCATCCGCTTGTTGGTGATGCCCAGATACAGCACCGGGCCGTCGCCGGAGTTGACGTGGGTGTGCCACTGCATCGACGGGATGTACATAAAATCGCCCTGCTCCCATTCGACGACCTCGCCCTGAACCTCGCTGTGGCCCTTGCCCTTCATGATGTAGATGGCGGCCTCGTTATGGTGCTTGTGCAGCCGGGTCGCCTGGCCGGGCTTCAACTCCGAGATGTGCAGCTGGATGGTTCGCAGCGGCAGATCGACATCGCGAGCAGGATGCCTGCGGTCGCTGTCGGCGTACAGGTCGAGGTGCGGCTGCTTGTGCAACAGCTTGCCCGCGGCAAGGGGGCGGACCTCGTCCTCGTGATAGTGCAACTTTCCGCGACGGCGCGGTGAGTTGGGGTCGCCGCCGTCGTCATGGCTGTGGCCGTGCCCATGGTCGTGGCTGTGCCCGTTGTCGTGCCCGTGGTCGTGGGCCTTGGACTCCGTCTGTCGTTCGGTCATATGTCGGATCCTCTGTACTCGTATCGGTCTTGTGAGCTGATTCGTCGTCAGATCGAGGTGGCTGAATTCTCCGGTCTGTCTCCAATCATGTTTGGACGTAAGGCAATACAGTGCTCAGATGGCAGGGAGAGCGTGATCGGCTTCCCGGTGCTGAACCGTTGGGAAGCCGCCGTGCGACACCGCAGGGTCTCGGCGCCGATGCTGATCTGGTAGTCCATGCAATCGCCGGTGAAAAGTCGCGTGGCGACGGTTCCGGAGAACATGTTGGGTCCGGTCGGTGTGCTGTCCGCCATCACCTGTACCTGTTCAGGGCGGATGGACACCACGCACTCGTCGTCGACGTCGACGTCGACCATGCTGTTGACGTACAGCTCGCCGTTTGCCGTCCGGACGGTGCCGCCGCGGCCCGTTCGTTGCGTCACGACACCCTTGATGAAGTTGGTCAAGCCGATGAAGTCGGCGACGAAATCGTTCTCCGGCTCCAGATACACCGAGAAGGGGGAGCCGATCTGGCTGATTCGGCCCTCGTGCATCACGGCGATCTCGTTCGACATAGACAGCGCCTCAGCCTGGTCGTGTGTCACGTAGACGGTGGTGATGCCTTGTTCCCGCTGCAGGCGTTTGAGCTCGAACCGCAGTGATTCGCGGAGTTTCGCGTCGAGATTGGACAGCGGTTCGTCGAGCAGGAGGACGGCCGGCTCGATCACCAGCGCGCGCGCCAGCGCCAGCCGTTGCTGCTGGCCGCCGGACAGCTTGGTGGCGTATCGACCGGCCAGGTGACCGAGGCCGACGACGTCAAGGGCGCGCTCGACCCGGCGCTTTACCTCGCTCTTGGGGGTGCGCCGCCTGGTGCCTACGCAGAGCGGAAAGGCCACGTTGTCATAGACATTCATATGCGGCCAGATCGCGTAGCTCTGGAACACCATGCCGAGATTGCGCAGGTTCGCCGCCACCGAGATGCCTTTGGCGTCGGAGAACAGAACCTTGCCGTTGACAGAGATGCTGCCGCTGTCGGGCTTCTCCAAACCTGCGATGCAGCGCAGCGTCGTGGTCTTGCCGCAGCCGCTCGGGCCGAGCATCGTGAAGAAGTCGCCCTCATGCACGGTGAAGCTCACCTCGTCGACGGCCTTGACGCGGCCCTGCTGCGACTCGTCCTTGAATCCCTTGCACAAAGCCGTTACTTCGAGCATTGGTCAGTCACCCACCTGCGGTCGTCGGTTCTGAAGCCGTGTCAAAGTCATCGCTGGCATTTGGTGCGCTACGCCTCCCGTACGCCGATCTTGGCGCCCAGTTTGTAAGCCACCGCGACAAGAGCCATGAGGACGACGACCATGCATACGCCGAGCGACGCCAGCACACCGGTTTGGCCGTTCTGCCAGAACTCCCAGATGGTCACCGACATGACGCGGGTGTTTTGTGAGTACAGCAGGATCGAGCTGGAAAGCTCGCGTACCGATACGACGACGACATAGATCCAGCCCGCCACCAGCCCCGGCCCCATGAGCGGTAATACGATGCGGCGGAAAGTGTCCCGCCACGTCGCTCCGCTCAT
The DNA here is from genome assembly GCA_902826815.1 of uncultured Mycobacteriaceae bacterium. GTDB lineage: Bacteria > Actinomycetota > Actinomycetes > Mycobacteriales > Mycobacteriaceae > Mycobacterium. The sequence continues at coordinate 34,732 of CADEGF010000016.1, read as the reverse complement.
CTTCGCCGACTCCTCCAACTCGGCGCCGACCTGCCCCAACGACGACGCCGAGTACCTCATTCCGTACGGCAGGTAGCGGGTGACGTAGGCGATGAACAGGATCACCAGGGTCCCGTAGATCGGCAGGGGCGAGCGCAGGTAGATGAAGATCAGGGCGACGCCGAGCACAAGACCGGGCATCGCAAGGGGGAAGCTCGCGAGGAGGTCGAGCAGCCTGCGGCCCTTGAACTTCGACTTCAGCACCATCCATGAGATGACCGCGGTGAAGAGCATGACGGCGGTGGCGCTGGTGACGCCCAAGATCGCGGAGTTCTTCACAGAATCCGTCACGCCGCGAGTCTCGAACAATTCCGCGTAGTTGCTCACGGTCAGCGAGCTCAACGGCTGGATGCCGGGAGTTTGATAGAAGGGCAACAGCGACATCCACAGCAGGATGAGCATCGGCGCTACCACGGCGATCACGAAGTAGAGCGTGAAACCGATGGACACCGGCCAGCGCCACTTGCCGAGGTCGAGGGTGCGGGGACGAAATCCCTTGCCGGTCACCGTCTGGAATCGTTCGCTTCGACGGTTCATGTACTGCACGAGCAGCAGACCGAACGCGGTGATCAGCAGGAGGGTCAGTGAATAGATCGATGCCTGGTCGTACTTGATCGGGTAGGTATGCAACGCGTCGTAGATGCGCGACGTGAAAACCCAGGTGCCGGAGGGCATTCCGAGGACAGCCGGAGTCTCGAAAGATTCGAGTCCGCGCACCACCATGATCAGAATCGCGCCGAGCAGCGCGGGCCGTACCAGCGGGAGCGTGACACGTAGCACCGTCTGCGGCACCGTGGCCCCGCTCATCATCGCGGATTCCTCGAGCGACGGATCGGTGGACTTGAACGCGGCGTACATCAGCAGGAACACAAGAGGTGACAGGTGAAGCCCGTCGATCAGGATCATTCCCGGGAGTGAAAAGGCGTCGGGGATGAGGAATCCCAGACCGATGTTCGAGAACATCTTCTTGAATACGCCGACGTTGCCGCCGATGAGGTACACCCACGAAATCGTGTACAGGATGCCGGGGACGATCAGTGGAACGATCGAGGCTGCGTAGAGCAACGGCTTGAGCGGCGCGTTCGACCGAACGCAGAAGAATGCCAGCGCGGTACCGGTCACGACGCTCACCGCCGCCGAACCGCAGGCGAACAACACGGAATTGAGCAGCATGTCCGTCGTGCCGGGCACGCTGTACGCGTCGGCGATATTGGAAAGCCCGAAGCCGCGTCCCGTGGTCAGACCGCGCCAGACGAGATAGATCAGAGGAGACAGAACCAGGTACCCGAGAACCACGATGACGGCGCCGCCCATGATCCACATGGCCCACGGCCGTCGGCCCGTGCCCCCTGGAGCCAACCTCTGCTCCCGGGGTTCAGGCCGTGTCTCGAGAAGTTGGGTCATCCCTGGTTGCCGCTACTGTGAACGACGCTCTGCCACAGGTCCGACCAGTCCGAATACTCCTTCGAGATCGATTCCACGTCGGTCTTGATCGGTTCGATGTCTACTCCACCGAAAGTCTTCTCGGCCATCGTTTCGTTGCTCGGCGTGCGGTCGTCGTCGATGAACGCCTGCTGACCTTCTGGGCCGAGGACGAAGTCCTGCAACAGAAGTGCGCCTGCGGGATTCGCCGATGCGCACGGCACGGAGATTCCGGTCACCTCGGCCACCACGGGCACTTTCACCGGCGTGAACTCGAGCGGCGCACCCTTGCCTTGCAACTCGCGGATGCGGTGGATGTAGTTGTTGGCCGCGATGCCGTACTGGCCCGCCACCACCAGGTCGGTGGTGGTGGTGTGGCCGTCGGTGATCGCGGAGTTGGCGGCGATGTCCTTGAAGAGCTGGACCGCCTCGTCCTTGGACTTGCCTTGGGTCTGCAGGTAGTTCACCAGCGACGCAAACCAGAAGACGTCGCTTCCCTCGAGGGCAAGCTTGCCCTTGAACCGCGAATCCTTAAGGTCCTCAAGTGATTTCGGCGCGGCGTCGTTGGGGATGATCGTCGTGTTCCAGACCGGAACGATGTAGCTGAGCCGGTCTCCGGTGAAGTTGGCGAACTTGCCGCTGTCGGTCACGTCGGCGAGGTACGGCGAATCGGCGGGGGACAGCAAGTGGTTCTGATCGAGTATCGCCATCTCCAGTGAGTCGAGTTCGACGATGTCGGCACCCGCGAAGTTGGCCTGCGACTCCTGTAGCACGCGTTCGCGGATCTGTTCGCTGCCTGCGCGGTACACGCTGACGTGCAGTCCGTCGTACTTCTTCTCGAACGGGTCGGTGATGACGGTCGGGTCGTTGACCTCGGTATAGAGGTTGATCGTTCCGTCGTTGGTGCTCTTGGCCTTCTCGAGGAGCGTCTTGTCGCGCTCCTCGGCGGGCTTGCCTTTCAGTTCGTCCTGCAATTGCACGACCGCGCTGTCGGCGCACTTGTCGGCGGCAGCGGTCGAGTCTGCCGACTCCGACTCGCCGCCAGGCGCCGAGCACGACGCGATGAGAAGGGCGGCCGACGCCAACCCGATGATCAATCCCCGCGGCGTGTGAACCGAGCTTGGCATCAGCTGCTCCTGTGCTGTTGAGAGTTGTCGAGCGATAGTGATCAAGGGGCGGTGGTTACAGCGGTGAATCTGCGTGGTGCGGCGACGGGTCACCGTCGCCGGCGATCAAGGCGTTCCGGCGCCCGGCGATCCATTCGGTGACCTCAGCCTGCGAGATCACATCGCCGTATTTCTGATCGATGTCGAACAGATTGATGGCGCGGGTCGCCTCGTGCCGGTCGTAGACGCACTCTTCGACCACGACCATGTGCAGGCGGTAGGCGCAGCCGTCGGTGACGGTGGCGCGCACGCATCCGCTCACGCTTTCGCCACAGACGATGAGGGTGTCAATCCCCTGGGCGATGAGGTGTGCGAGCAGCGGTGTTCCGAAGAAGCCGCTCGGCGCCGTCTTCTTCAGCACGACCTCGCCGGCGAGAGGCGCAGCCTGGTCGATGAAATCGAAGCGGCGGTGGTGCCGGTCGAGTTGGTCGGCCGCCTGGCCGTTGAGCCCGTGACGGCCACCGAGTTTCGCGGCCCATGCCGAAATGCCGGATTCCTCCTCGGCAAGACCGGTCAGGTGGATGACGGGAATGTCGGCCGCGCGGGCGACGGCGAGCAGTTCGGCGATCCGATCGGCGGCCGCCCAACCCGCCAGCCCGGTGCTCGCGGGCCAGGTGCTGATCGCGTCGAGTAAAGGTTCTGGCTTGTCGCCCAATACCTTCCGGTAGTTGTCGACCGATAGAACGGCTGGATTGCGACCGAAGCCGCGTCGGCGCGTCGGTGCGGATGCAGCGAGGTGCGCCTTGTCCTGATCGGTCAGGAACGCATCCCAAACCCGGCTTGTAATTATCCGTCCTCCGTCCTCTGGAAGGCCCGCGGAACAGGCTCTAGATGTCTTATCTGAGAACCAATATCCTGGATATTAGATACAAACAGTAGGATAGGTGCTTGCGGCGGTCAAGCGTTTCCGCAGGATTGCCCCAACGCGGCCGTGTCAGGCCGGTCGCGCGACCGATTTCGTTCGGCGAAGGGACGGGGCGATGTGACCGAGAGGCGCCGAGGCGGGTTGTTCCGGTCGCTGCGCCATTCGCCCAACCTCCGGATCTATCTCACCGGCCACTGCATCAGCGTGATCGGAACGTGGGTTCAGCGGGTCGCGCAGGACTGGTTGGTTCTCGAGATCACCCATAACGGTGCGGCGCTTGGCATTTCGGTGGCGGCGCAGTTCGTCCCGATGTTGGTGCTTGGCCCGTACGGAGGCCTCCTGGTCGACCGTCTCGACAGGCGCCGCACGATCGTCGCGACGCAAGCCGTCAGCGGATTGCTCGCAGTGGCGCTCGCCGCCATCACACTCCTCGATGTCGTGCAGTTGTGGTCCGTGCTGCTGCTGGGGCTCGGATTGGGGCTGGTCACCGTGCTGGACGTGCCTGCGCGGCAGGCTTTCATCGCATCGATGGTCGAGCCGGCCGACTACGCCAACGCGCAGGCGCTCGCGTCAAGCGTCAACAACTCCGGCCGGCTGATCGGACCCGCCCTCGCCGGTGTGCTGATCGCCGCCGCCGGTGTTGGAGCGGCGTTCATCGTCAACGCCGCGTCCTTCGTCGCGGTCCTCATCAGCCTCGCAGTGCTCAAGGTCGATCGGCTCCGTCCGTCGCCGCGCATACCGCGCAAGAAGGGGCAGGTGCGTGAGGGCGTCCGATACATGTGGAACTCACCGCAACTGCGGATGACCATCCTTCTGGTGGCCGTGGTGGCGGTGTTCGGCCAGAACTTCCGTGTGGTCTTGCCGTTGGCCGCCACCGAGCTGTACCACGGCGACGCATCCACCTACGGTTGGCTCACCTCGGCGATCGGCTTGGGAGCGTTGGTCGGGGCGTTCGTCAGCGCCGGTGTGCACATCCCCACCTCCTGGTCGGTCCTGCTGACCACGGTGGCTTTCGGCGGGGTCAACATCGTGGCGGCGTTCAGCCCGACGATCGCGATGGCGCTGGCCGTGATGTTCGGCGTCGGTATCACCAACATCATCTTCAACACGCTGGCAAGGACGGTGTTGCTGCTCAACGCAGAGCCCGAGATGCACGGCAGGATCATGGCGATCCACGGGCAGGTCTTTCTCGGGTCCACGCCGATCGGCGGTCCGCTTGTCGGCTGGCTGTGCGAGTTGTGGGGCGCACGGACAGGCTTTTTCATCGCAGGCGGTAGTGCGCTGCTGGCCGCGGTCCTACTGATTCGCAGTGCATACCGGACGCGCAATTCGTTTCCCGTACAACAGGAGCCCTGACCCGGATACGCTCGCGGGCGTGCCCGCCTCTCAGACCCTCCGCACCCTAGCCGGCCTGCCCCAGTCGCCCGCAGGCCTGTCCTCCTCGACGCTCGTCATGATCGACTGCCAGAACACTTACACCCGCGGTGTGATGGAACTCGAAGGAGTGCAGGCCGCGCTCGACGAGGCGGCCGCCCTGTTGGACCGCGCCCGATCCGCAGGCATCCCGATCATCCACATCCAGCACTCCGACGGTCCCGGTTCGCTCTACGACATCGACGGCGAGAGCGGGGCGATCGTCGACCGCGTCGCGCCGCGCGAAGGTGAAGCGGTGGTGGTGAAGAACTACCCGAATTCGTTCGTGCAGACCGATCTCGATGAGCGATTGAAAGCCGCGAACGCGTCGAACCTCGTACTGGTCGGTTTCATGACGCATATGTGCGTGAACTCCACCGCCCGCGGTGCGTTCAACCTGGGATATGCGCCGACCGTGGTGGCCGCCGCGACCGCTACCAGAGCCCTGCCCGGCGTCGGCGGCGATCCGGTACCCGCCCCGGTGCTGCACTCGGCGAGCCTGGCCGCGATCGCCGACCTGTTCGCCGTCGTCGTGCCCGATGCCTCGGAAATCCCGGACTGAGCGGAAGAAGCCATGACGACACCTTCGACCAAGGTCAGCCGGATCAGCGAGAAGCAGACCACATCGCGGACCGAGCTCAACGCGCTACTCGACAGCACACCGCTCGCCACCGTCGCGCTGATCCGCGACGGCCATCCGGTGATTTTCCCCACCGGCTTCGCCAGGGTCGACGACGAACTCGTGATCCACGGGTCGACCGGGTCCCCGTGGATGCGTGCGCTGGCAGAGGGTGCGTCCGCGGCGGTATCGGTCACTGGGTTGGATGGAATCGTAGTGGCGCGCAGCGGGTTCGAATCCTCGTTCCGCTATCGCAGCGCCGTCGTCTTCGGGGTCTTCGAGCCGATACCCGATGCCGACAAGGGGCACTACCTGGACCGGCTGACCGAGGCGTTCATCCCGGGCCGGACCGCCGAACTGCGCGGAAGCACCCGCAAGGAAGTCGCGGCGACCCTGCCACTGCGACTGGCGATCGGTGCCGACAACTGGTCGCTGAAGGTCAGTGCAGGGTGGCCGGAAGACCCTGATGAGGACATCGCGGGCGATGCCTGGGCCGGCGTCGTGCCGATGTCGGTCGCCTACGGTGCGCCGCTGCCTGCGCCCGATCTGCGGTCCGGCATCCCGGTGCCCGAGTCGATCCTGGCGATGACGAGCGCGCCGCCCTCAGTCCTGTAACGCCGTGCGGCGGTAGAAAGGGAACGCCCTTGGCGAGGAGGCGGCGGAAGGTATGGGCGGGTAAATCTGAGCGGCCAGCGTCGACTTTCGCCGACGAAACACGTCGACATCATCGGGGGTGAATCCGCCGTCACGAACCGGTTCCGGCGGCAGGCTTGCGAGCGAATCCGCTACCTGCCAGTGGGATCCGCTATCGATCAGGGACTGGTGCTTGATCGGGTAGTAGTCGCGGCGGCCGACAAGGGCGAGACCGCTCGCGCCCGTTGCGGCGGCGAGCAGGTGAGGATGGAATCGCGTGCTCACCCACGTTTGACCCGACCGCGCAGGTAATCCGTGGCGCCAGATGTCAGTAAAGGTGGCGAAGGCGGCACCGGGAAGGAGGTGGGCTATGCGGTCGAAGATGACTCGATCGGATCCCGGGATGCCCTCGACGGCCGCCACCTCCTCACCGCTGATCTTCCACTGCTCGATGAGCGCAGTGATGGCCGTCGTCAAGCCGTCCGTCCCCAGACCCCCGCCGAAGTCCTCCATGAGATCGGATTGCAGACACAAGACATAGGGGCGGCGCGCTGCCTCCGACTCGGTGTTGTAGACGTCGTCATCTGCGATACCCAGCCAGGCGTCATCGCCGGTGAATGAGATGGTGCCGCCGGATCCGGCGATGGCCCGATAGGAGAGGGCGTCGCGTACGTCGAAGATCGCGAAGCTCGCCTGCAGACCACGCAATAGGGACAATCGCTCGTCGTCGCCGACCGGTAGTAGCCCGAGTCCAGTCGCTACTACCCGACCGCCGGACACCACGCCTGCAGCCGCTGCGGTGGCCAGCAATGCCAGGTGGTGTGACCACACCATGTTTATGTAGCCACCACCAACCAGATGCACCACATCGGCGCGGGCGAGTAACTCGACTCCCGTCACGAGTTTGGGCATCCTGCCCGGGTTGCCGACGACGTCGCCCGCGAGCGCTATCGCCTCCTTCGGAGGAAGCGCTGAGGTTTGGTCGCATATTCGCCAGACAGTGTCAACGAACATCGCCCGCGGATGGCAGCCGCTGAGCAGTATCGCGGCTTGACCCGGGGTGTGGCAGTCGACAACGACGGTGGCGTCCGGCCGTGTCCGTGCGAGATGTCGCAGCCATGCACGGAGTATGTACTCGTCGCCATAGTTCGGAGCGCCACCAGGTGCGATCAGGTAGACAAGCTCCCGCTCGACCCGCTGCGCATCGATTTTCCTGCGCGGGTACTTAGCCAGGCGCACGATAACCTCTCTGTGAAAATTCGCTGTCGTTGCTGACCAGCACTCACAGGACGCGAGTGGGAATCAACCACCAGCCGCCCAGGCACTCATAACAAAACTTACAGGAGCCGTTCACCTGGTCCACAGCACCCGCTTCTGGTCCACAGCACCCGCTTCAGATCGTTGCGCTTGCCGCCAGAGTGAAGGCAGACCGGCGTGCGCCGCCCTCAGTCCAGTAACGCCGAGCGGCGGTAGAGGTCCGTGCGACGGTCTGCGTGCACGTCGTTGTGGGTATTGATGCGCTTGATCCGCGACTCGGCGAGGTCGACGTCGGCGATGACCACGTCCGCCTTTCCGAATTCGGCCATTGCGAGCGGATAACCGTCGGCGTCGGTGATCACGCTGCCGCCGATCCAGTCCTGACCGCGTTCGGTGCCGACGCGGTCGCACACCGCGATCGGCATCCGGTTCATTCCTGCGCCGGCCAACGCCCGCACCATCTCGGTCGGACGCTCGCCATCCGGACGCGGCAGCAGTGGCCAGTTCACTGGGGCGCACAGTAGGTCGGCGCCGGAAAGCGCAACGGCGCGAACCCATTCCGGGAACTCGACGTCATAGCAGATCATCACGCCGATGCGGCCGTGAACGGTATCCACCACGACTGGCAGATCGTCGCCGCGGTCGAACACGGCGTTCTCGCTGTCCCACAGGTGCGCTTTGCGGTAGACGGCGCGCAGTCCGGTCGGGTCCACGACGGCGGCGCTGTTGTAGATCGCCTCGTCCGCGGCTTCGGGGAATCCGCCGACGATGGTGAGCCTGAACGCCTCGGCGAGATCAGCCCATTCCGTGATGGTCGCCCCGTCGCGGGTCTCGGCCGCCGAAGACAGTTCGCCGCGGTCGGCGAACACGTAACCCGACGACGCCAGCTCGGGCAGCACGATGATCTGCGCGCCGTCGCGGGCGGCCGATTCGACCGCGGTTCTGCAGGTCGTGCGGTTTCCCGCGGTATCTCCGACGGACAGCGGGATTTGGGCGCAGGCGACACGGGTGGTCATACGTCGATCGTGGTGCATTGGTGACCGGATTGCACCCATGGCGGTGGCAGAATTCAATTCATGCGGATGTCGGCCAAGGCGGAGTACGCCGTCCGGGCGATGGTCCAACTGGCCGCCGCCGACGAGGGTTCGGTGGTCAAGACCGACGACCTGGCCAAGGCGCAGTCGATACCGCCGCAGTTCCTCGTGGACATCTTGTCGGCTCTGCGTACCGATCGGCTGGTGCGCAGCCGCCGCGGCCGCGAGGGCGGCTATGAGCTGGCTCGGCCTGCATCCGAGATCAGTATCGCCGACGTGTTGCGGTGCATCGACGGGCCGCTGGCCAGCGTGCGGGACATCGGCCTTGGCGACCTGCCCTATTCGGGGCCGACCTCGTCGTTGACGGATGTCTGGCGGGCCCTGCGGGCAAGCATGCGATCCGTACTGGAGGAGACCAGCCTGGCTGACGTCGCCGGCGGGTCGCTTCCGCCCCATGTCGCCGGTATGGCCAATGACTACCGCGGCCAGGAGGAGGACCGGGGCCACCGGAGCCGGAAGGCCGGCGACATCGAGCCGCGTACGGTCGGTTAGCGGCGGCGACGCGTCCGGCGTCGAGATGCGATGCCGTCGAGCAACATTGAAAGTCCTCGGTCGAAGTCATCTTCGACGGTCGATTCGGCAGCGACCTTGGACAACGCCTCCACATTGGGATAGTCGGCGCCTGCCACCGTACCGATCCGGGCAGCGACCAGCGGGCCTGCCAGCTCGGGCTGCGCCGAACCGGTCACCAGACCCAGCAGGGCATGGAAGGCGGCGAGCCGGTCCTGATCGGCCAGACCCGCCCGGGCCAATGCGGCGATCAGCGCGTCGGCCGCCACGAAGCCGGTCGACGACGACATGCGACGGGTCAGCACCAGCGGAATGGCGGCGGGATGGGCGCGGATGCCCTGCCACATGGCGCGTGCGATGGCGTGTGTGTCGTGCTGCCAGTCATCGGTCGGCTGGGGCGGTCGTACTTCGGCGACGATCGCCGCGACGACGAGTTCCTCGAGTCCTTCCTTGTCGGCGACGTAGTTGTAGAGCGTCATCGGTCCGGTGCCCAATGCTGCCGCCAGCGACCGCATGCTCAATGCGCCGACCCCCGACTCGTCGACGATGCGCAGTGCGGCGACGGCGATTTCGCCGGTGGTGAACCGTGCCCGCATCTGACTCCCCTTGACAAGTACGGCGTACGTAAACGAGTGTAGCTATACGTACATCGTACTTATAAAGGAGTTCGACATGCCGTCAACCATCCCGACTCATCGCGTCGATTTTCAATCGGGCGGTGTCCGATGCGCGGCCTGGCTCACCTTGCCCACAGGTGAGGGGCCACACCCTGCGGTCGTGCTGGCGCACGGTTTCGGGGCGACGCACGAGATGATGCTTCCGCAGTACGAACAACATTTCGCCGCCGCGGGCATCGCGACCCTGGCCTTTGACTACCGAAACACCGGAGCGTCCGACGGTGAGCCGCGACAGCACATCTCGCTGCGGGCGCAGCGCGCAGATATAGCGGCGGCACTGGCCTTTGTCAGCACCCATCCGTCAATCGATGCGGATCGCATCGGACTGTGGGGGACCAGCCTCGGCGGTATGAACGTCCTTCAAGTTGCCGCGGGCAGCGCCGATCTTGCGGCGGTGGTCGTCCAATGTCCCATGGTCCACGGTCCTGCGGCCGTCCGCAGGCTGGGCGTTACGCATGCACTCCGCCTCGCGCCGTTCATCGCCGCCGACGCGGTGCGCGCGGCACTGCGTCGGGGCAGGCAGTATGTGCCGATCGTCGGACCGCCGGGCAGTACGGCGATGGTCACGACCGCCGGTGCCGAAGAGGGCTGGAGATCGACCGTGCCGCCGGGCGGCGACTTCGACAACCGGGTTGCCGCGGCGGACGTTCTCGGGCTCGTGAACACGTCCGCGCTTCGGCATGCACGCGAGATCAGCGCACCGCTGCTGGTGTGCGTCTGCGACCGCGAAACCCTCATCGACCCCAAATACGTTGAGCTGACGGCGCAGCGGGCGCCACGCGGCACTGCCCGCCACTACGACTCCGATCATTTCGAGATCTACCATCCGCCGCTCGTCGGGCAGGCACTCGACGACCAGACCGCCTTCCTACGGGAGAATCTCGATGTCCGTGCGTGAACTGCTTCGACACAACGACGAGAGATTTCGCGGGGTCGCGCGCAGGTTCGGTGCCGACGACTGGTCCCGCCCAAGCCTGTGTGACCGGTGGACCAATCACCAGGTGCTCGCCCATGTGGTGGTCGGGCTCGGCGCGTCACCGCAGTCCATCGCAGCAGCTTTGCTTCGCCATCGCGGCGCGTTCGACAGCGCTAATGCAGAGATGGCGACGGCGCTCGCGACGGAGCGCTCACCCGCTGAGCTGCTCGACGAATTCGAGCGGTTGAGCCGGAAGCCGCGCGGGATGGGCCGCTACTTCCCATCACGTCTCTTCCTCGGCGACCACGTCACACACGAACTCGACATCGTCTTCGCACTTGATCGGGAGCCGAACATTTCTGCAGAAGCCCTTGTTGCGGTGCTGAACACTCAAGTGAGCATGCCGAATCCGTTCGTGCCCGCATATCGCAACTCCAGGGGTTTGCGGTTGCGGGCGAGCGACGTCGCGTGGTGTCACGGCGATCGTGGCCCCGCCGTGGAAGGGCGCGCAGCTGAGTTGGTGTCCGCCCTCGGCAACCGGCCGGAGGTGCTTCCACGTCTGCGTGGCGACGGCGTGGCCGCACTCGAGTACAGGCTCAGTCACCCGACCCGTACGGCCGGGTGATGATCTCGAGGTAGTGGCCGGCCGGATCCTGGAAGTAGACGCCGCGGCCGCCGTCGTTGCGGTTGATCTCGCCCGGTCTGCTTTGTCTCGGATCAGCCCAGTGCGCAATATCGCGTTCGCGGATCTTGCCGTAGATCGAGTCGAACTCCTCCTCGGACACCAGGAACGCATAGTGCTGTGGACGGATCTCGTCACCGTCGGGCACGTCGGCGAAGTCGAGGCTGACGTCGTTGGCGACGTTCACTGCCAGGAAGGGGCCGAAAGGTTCTGCATCGGGAAGTCCGAACAGCTCCGTCAGGAAGGCGGCCGACACCCTCTTGTCTGTTGCGGCGACGATCGTGTGGTTCAACATGATGCTCATGTATTGCCAGTAAACCACTTTCGTTCGACCGGCGATGTCGGGGAGGATCGGCGGCATGGTCGATGTCAGAGTGATGAACGGCCCCCGGGTTGTCCTGCGGGCGCCTCGGCTCGACGACGCCGACGAACTGTTCGCCACGGTCGCCTCCGATCCTGAGGTCACGCGCTATGTGACGTGGGCGCCGCATCCCGACGTCGACGAGACGCGTCGGGTGATCACCGAGCTGTTCAATGTGGGTAAGGAACGGACATGGTTGGTCGAACTGCAGGAGACCGGGGAGATTATCGGTACGTGTGGCTTCCAGTTGGCCCAACCGCACGTCCGGGAATTCGGTTATGTGCTCGGCAGGCGGTGGTGGGGGCGGCGGCTGATCGCGGAGGCGGTCGACCTGCTGGTCGCCGAGATGGAAAGCGATCCGAAGGTGCGCCGGATCTCGGCCGTCTGCCATGTCGACAACACGCGATCGGCGCGTGTGCTGGAGCGGGCCGGGCTGACGCTCGAAGGACGGCTGGTGCGGCACACCGTCTTTCCCAACATCGGCCAGGAGCCGCAGGATGTCCTGCAGTTCGGCAAGGCCGTCAGGTGACCACGCCCCGGACCGCCCATGCGCGGGCCGAAAGTGTGAAACCTGTATTCGAGCTATCCGTCAGCCGGTCATGCAGCCGTGCGCGCAGCCGGTCCCGGCCGGACTGCGCCAACGTCGAGACGTAGGCACCCGCCGGCCCCTGACCGGCCAGGAAAGGCTGCCAGTAGTCGTCGAATGAGGCGAACTCCATCTCGATGGTCAACGCGGCCTCGTCGACATCGCCCAGTGCCACATCCCGCCACAGCGCCGACAACTCTCCGCGGCGGCACAATGACATATGTCGTTCGTCCCTGCTGGCGGCCGCGGGGTCGAGCGCGACGGCGCCATCCCAGAATGCCCGCAGCATCTGCATACCATCGCCATAGTCCCAAACCGCCCCGGCCACAACACCGTTGAACCTGGTGACCCTGTTCATTTCTCGCACACCCGCTGCCGCGTCCGGCAAGAAGTTCACCACCAGCATGGACAGCGACCGGTCGAACTCTCCATCGGGCATCGGCAGCGCGCAGGCGTCGCCGACCTGGAAAGTCGCCCGGTCGACGCCCGCGCGCCCGGCGGCCTGCACGAATTCCGGAGACCGGTCGACACCGACGACCTCGACGCCGTTGACTGCCGCGGCGGCGAATGAAAGCGCGCCGGTCCCGCAGCCGACGTCCAATACGTGATCGCCTTCGCTGACACCGGCGAATTCGATGAACGACGGGGCCAGCCTGCGACTCCACCGTCCCATGAAGCGTTCGTAGCCATTGCTTTCGGAGAACATGCCGAGCTCAGGCTATCCAGGGTCACGTGGTACGAATGAGCGATTGAACCGATGGGAGGCGATGATGCCGAGCGGTTTTGATTTTCGGGGCCTTGCTGTTCCGGTGATCGTCGCGCCGATGGCAGGTGGCCCGTCGACGCCCGAACTCGCCGCCGCAGGCACCAACGCCGGGGGACTGGGGTTCGTCGCGGCCGGCTACCTGAGCGCCGAAGCGCTCGCCGAACGCATTGTCGCCGCGCGCACCCTGACGACAGGGCCGCTGGGCGTGAACCTGTTCGTCCCGCAACCCAGCCCGGCGACCCCCGAGGCAATCGAGACCTACGCCGCTGAACTCGCCCCTGACGCCGAGCGTTACGGGGCAAAGCTGGGCGATCCCGTCTTCACCGACGACGACTGGGCGGCCAAGGTCGACGTTCTGCTCGACCTGCGGCCCGAGGTGGCGTCATTCACGTTCGGCCTGCCGAGTGTCGAGGAGTGCAAGAGGCTGCGCGACGCTGGCGTCGCGACGGTTGGGACCGTGACATCGGTCGACGAAGCGAGCGCGGCAGCCGACTGTGGCGTGCACGCGATTGCGGTGCAGGGCCCCGCGGCGGGCGGACATCGCGGCACCTTCGATCCGGTGGCGGAGCCGAATCCGCAGCCGCTGAACGAATTACTCGCCGCTGCCGTCAGGCAGGTCGACATTCCCGTCATCGCGGCCGGCGGCCTGATGGGCGCCGACGACGTCGGCGGGGTGATCAACGCAGGTGCGGTTGCGGCGCAGCTCGGGACCGCCTTCCTGCTCGCCGACGAGGCGGGCAGCAGCCCGGTCCACCGCAAGGCGCTGCAGGACCCGCAATTCACCGAAACGTTTGTGACGAAGTCCTTCTCGGGTCGCTACGCACGTGGGCTGCACAACCGCTTCATCGACGACCACGAGGCGCAGGCACCGTTCGGCTATCCCGAGATCCACTACCTCACCGGGCCCCTGCGCGCCGGCTCGGTCCGCGCGGGCGATCCGCACGGAACCAACGTGTGGGCGGGTACTGGCTTCAAGTCGATCCGGACCGGATCTGTCGCCGACATCATGGGCGGTCTTGCCTAGGCTGCTCACCTCGCGGCTCGCGCTGTCGAGTTCGAGGTCGCCGGGGCTGACCGGCTGTCTCATAGAAGGCTCATATGCGTCCAGCTCAGAGCCTCTGATACCGGTTCAGCGTAGGTCGTCGATGACGATGTCGCCGTTGTCGGATCGCGCTGTGACCACCGCCGCCGCGGCCTCGGAGTTCGTTGTGCGCGGCACCCGGACGGCTGTCGATCCGCGGTTTTTTCCGTCGGCGTTGACCACGTAGGGTCCGCGCGGCGGCAACGCGATGCGGATGTCGCCGTTATCGGTGGTCACGTCCACGGTGCGCGGAGCGGCGTCCTTGAAATCGACCTCGACGTCGCCGTTGTTGGTCGTCGCGCTGAACGAATCGGTGACCGAGATCGCCGCGCGGCTGATCACGTCGCCGTTCTCGGTATGCGCCTCGATGCGCCGGGCCGACCCGCTGAGAAGTATTGCGCCGTTGTTCATGTTCGCGCTCAGCTGGTCGAGGTCCGCCTGGGCCATCAGCACCCCGTTCTCCTGCTGGCTGGTGACGGAGAGCCGTCGCGCCAACTCCGGAGGTAGCACGATCTTGATTTCACCGGCCCGACCCCATTGCAGGTACGGCGAGGCTTCGCCGCTGATCGCGACGCGAGTGCCGTCAGCGTCATTGGTCACTGTCAGCGGCTGCGAACCCGCCCGCGTCGAGTTGATCATGCGCATATCGGCGCGGGGCTCGGTGGCGGCGCGGTCGGAGGTGATGCGGACTGCAACGGGAAGGCCGCCGGTGTCTACCACCAACGAGCGCATCGCTGAGGGAAGGGGCTTGCTGTCGGTGATCACCCGGACGGTCGACAGCCCCCACGCCGCAACTCCCAGCGTGCCGAGGCTGCCAAGCACGAGGACAGCGGCCGCCCCGATGAGCAACACCCGAATCGCCGTGCGCCCGCCGGGAGTCAGGGGCGGCGGTGACGCAGGTGGCGCCGGCGGCGGGGAGACCGGCGGAGCGGGAGGGGGCGGGGCGATAGTCGTCACGATGAAAGGCCTTTCGGTAGATCAGGACTCGAGGTAGCGCAGAACCGCGAGGACGCGGCGGTTCTCGCTCTCGTCGGGAGCGAGGTCCAACTTGGTGAAGATCGACGCGATGTGCTTCTCGGCGGACCCGGTCGAGATGTGCAAGGTCGCGGCGATCGCGGAGTTGGTCTTGCCCTCCGCCATCAGTTGCAGCACCTCACGCTCGCGCGGCGTGAGCTGATCGAGGACGGCACGACGGTGCGAGCGCACCAGGATCTGTGACACCACTTCGGGATCGAGGACGGTGCCGCCGCCGCCGACGACTTCGACCGCATCGAGGAATGCGGGTACGTCGGCGACCCGATCTTTGAGGAGGTACCCGAATCCTCTTGTGTCCGAGGCGATCAGATCGGCCGCATAGCGTTCCTCGACATAGTGCGAGAGCACGAGCACCGCTGACTCGGGGTTCTGGGTGCGCAGCAGGGCGGCGGCCCGGATGCCTTCGTCGGTGAACGTCGGAGGCATCCGCACATCGACGATCGCGAGATCCGGCCGGCTGTCGTTGACCAGCCGGAGCAGGTTGGTCGCGTCGGGCACACCCGCGATCACGTCATGGCCTGCGTCGGTGAGAATGCGCTCGATGCCTGCGCGCAGCAGCGCGGAGTCCTCGGCGATCACGATGCGCATGGCAGGACCGCCGTAACGATGGTGGGGCCGGTCGCGGGACTCGAGACGGTGAAGGTTCCGCGGGCGGCGCGCACCCGTTCCTCGAGGCCGCGCAGGCCGGTGGCGTCCTCGCTTGTGGTGATCGCAGCGCCGCCGCGACCGTTGTCGAACACCGACACGTGCAGTTGGTTGGTCGCCTCGTCGAGTCGCATGGTGACGACGGCCTGGGTGGCCTGCGCGTGCCTGGCGACGTTCGTCAACGCCTCCGCGACCACGAAGTAGGCGACCGACTCGGTCTCGTCGGGCAACCGCCGCGGCAGGTAGACATCGAGTGACGCAGGCACCCCGACGTTTTCGGCTCGCTGGACCACCGACGACAGCGCCGCGTCGAGCCCGCGGTCGGCCAGGATGGTGGGGGCGATGCCGCGCACCACGTTGCGCAGCTCGACGAGCGCGCTCTTGGCGTCCTCGTGCGCCTCGCCGATCAGCTTCTTGGCCTGCGGTAGGTCGCTGTCGAGCTTGGTCTGTGCGAGGCCGATGGTCATCGCCAGCGACACCAGCCGGGGTTGCACGCTGTCGTGCAGATCCCGCTCGATGCGATGTCGCTCGGTGTATGCCGACGACACCGCGCCCTCGCGCGCTTCGGAAAGAGCGTTGACCTGGAATTTGAGAGCCGCCGTCGGGGACGGGGACAGCAGCCAGCGGTCGATGGCGACGTCGAGAGCGGGCGCGAGGACCAGGATCGCCGCCGCGGCCAGCAGCGCAATCACCGCGAGCACGAAGGCGAGCGGCGGCGACAGGAACGTCAACCCGGCGTCGTCGTCGCTCTGCCGGATCGCGATGGCCGCGGCGGGTCCGATGAACGCGAAAACCACCAGCGCGAACGCCAGAGCGGTGGCAGCTGCGTCGTAGATCCCGCGGACGAGGTGGTGTGCCGCGCCCTTCCAGAACCTCGCGCTGCTGATGTCCAGCCAAAGCTGGTGCAGCCATCGCTGGAAGCCCACATAGCGCGAGATGTTGCGTGGCGGTACGGAAATACCCATGCCGAAAACGGCTTCGCTGCGGAGCCGTTCCAGCCACTCCACCCCGCGCATCAGATAGACGAATACGACGACAGCGATCGCGAAGCCGATGACAGACGGAATGGACGAGATGCCAACGACCATGATTGTCATGGGGATCCACAGCCACACCACGGCGATCGCTCCGCCGGTGATCATCGATGCGGTCGGAACCAGGCCGATGTGTCGAGCAGGGCTGGGTTCGGTGACGGCGGTGTCAGGCACGTCGACCGTGGTTGGTGGTGCGGGAGTGGAGGTGACTGCGACCATGTCTTCAACCTAGGGTGATCGCGGGCCGGGCAACATGGCGTTTTCCCGAGACCCTCGCGGGGGAAAACCCCCACACACGTGTGAATTGGGCGCGCTTTGCGACGCTCAGGGGTGGCGAAACGCGCCGAAATCGCTATTTCAGGGCGATGAGTTCGAGCGCGATGTTGTCGGGATCGCGGAACTCGAGAATGTGTGAGATGCCGATGTCTTTGATCGGTCCATGCGCGATGCCGAGATGGTCGAGATGTGCTGCGGCGGCATCCAACTCGTCTCTGCTGCTCAACCGGAAGGCCACACGGTCGAGGCCGGCGCGGTCCTCGTCGAATATGTCCTCGGCAACCGGCCGCAGGCCGACCAACAGGTCGCCGGTGCGGTAGATGACGCCACCGAAGAGGAACCACAGCTTTTCCCGCGTCTCGGCGTCGGAATCCTCGGGCACTTCCAGCATGACCGGCCAGCCGAAGACGCTGTCGTAGAACTCCCGCGACCGCGCGATGTCGGTGACGGTCAGCCTCACGTGGTGGACGGACGTCGTATTTATTGCCATGACCCTCATGCTGCCAGCCGCCCGAACTTGCGGCCCGGCGTCAGATCCATCCCGATCACGTACATGCAGGTATCGCCGCCGAGGGCGGTCAGCCTGGCACGCACACGGACTTTACGACAACGGCGTTGGCCAGCTGGCTCAGGGCGTCTCGATCCGCGTCATCTTGCGTTGGGCCCCGGCCCCCCACCCACTGACTTCCGTTGTGAGCGAGCGCGCCGCAGTCCGTGTAGCTGATCACCAGGCTGCATCGCCGGTACTCTTGCGACGGGTAGTTGCACTCGGACAGCGCAAATCTTTCGGCCGTGGCCTGGTCGGCGTGCGGGTTGCTCGAACAGATCGCCCTCTGGCCGGTGCTGGCCGGCGCCGCACAGGCCCCCCATTGCTCGTCGGCGTGTGCGATGGGGCTCAGGGCGACGATGACGGTGCCCGCTGCGGCGATACCCGCTGCGGAGATTGCGATGGGTGCTCGAAAGCTGATGATTGACATGATCTTTCCTTTTTCGATCGTGTGGTCGGCGTGGCGGCTCGTTGCAGCTCGGTCGTTTTCGTGCGATCTTCGGCGATCAGCCTGGTGCAGGTGCCGGCGCCGGGCCTGGCCAGACGCACGCCGATTTCGTGATGCTGCCGTTGGCCAGATTTCTCAGGGCGTCCTGTTCCGCGTCTCCTTGCGTGGGACCTCTGCCCCCGGCCCACTGGCTCCCGTTTGCAGCGATCGCGCCGCAGTCCGTGAAGCTGACCACCACGGTGCATCGCCGGTCCGATCGAGCCGGGTTGTTACATGCTTGCAGCGCGACTCTTTCTGCCGTGGCTTGGTCGGGGTCCCCGTAATCACCCGAACAGATCGCGACCTGGGTCAGTGTGGTGTCGGCCGGCGCCGCGCACGCCCCCCATTGACCGTCGGCGTGTGCGACGGGGCTCACGGCGACGATGACGGCGCCCGCCGCGGCGATACCCGCTGCGGAGATGGCGATGGGTGCTCGAAAGCTGATGATTGACATGATCTTTCCCTTTTCTCGACCGTGTGGTCTGCGACCGGTCACGCGGGTCGTTCTCGTGCAATCTTGGGCGCAGCGAAGGGTTCCGTGCCCCGTGCTTCCCTACCTGTATTTGAGGGCGGCTGCGACCAGCACTACGTGGTTTTCTGCTGCGACTACCTGTAGGTCCGATGCCAAGGCCGTCGGTTATCCGCCCGCCGGGCAGTGCTCCTGGCCTTCGCAGGTCCCGCTGAAGTCGGTCTCGTGCTGTGGTGCGGGTGCAGGCGGTGCGGCGGGAACAGTGGGGCAATGTTCCAGGCCCTCGCAGGTGCCGCCGAAGTCGGTGTTTCCTGGCGGAACCCCTTGTACGGTCGGGCAGTGTTCCAGGCCCTCGCAGGTACCGCCGAAGTCGGTGTTCGACGGTGCGCCAGGTGCTGGAGCCGGCGAGGCGGATGTCGCCGGAGCCTTGGAACCAGACGACGGCGGCGCACCGGTCTTCGGAGTGGGACTTGCGGTGCGCGTGGACGAGACCGCCGACGGGGTCGTGGTTTTGGTCACGGTCACCGGCGCCTCTTTCTCACCTCCGGAGCAGCCTGCGGCCAACAGTGCGACGACGGCAACGGCAATGCCGAACTTCTTCATGATTGACTCCTTCGCGGCCTGAAGGCAATCCCTATGGGCTTCGTCAAAGCGGTGTGTCGAAGAGTGGGTGGCACCGGGAGAGGTGATCAATCTATATATCCCCGAGGGAGTGGGTCTAGAATTTTCGGTCCCGGCGGCGGCTCGGGCCATCCACCGACCTGCTCCAATGTCACGGCTTGGTGGTTGAAGAGCCAGTACCGCCCGTGGTTGTCGAGGTAGGCGTCTAGATTGCCATCGAACCTATTCTCAACCTGAAAAACCGGCGGGTTTGCGCCACGACCAGGCCATATCAGGACCGTGGCACCGCCCGTGCGTCCGCAGCATATAGGCGGAGCAGGCGGAGCCACCCTGACTCGTGGGTCTACCTCGATGGGTTTCGACGCGTCGATCGGTCCCGGTCCCGTTGCCGCAGCGGGTGTTTCGGGATCCACCACGATGGTTCCTGGTGGGTGCACGGTTCCGCCGACGACGATGGACGGCTCGGTGGGGGTGAACAGATCGTCGTCGGCGTACGCCGACGGACTGAGGGCGACTGCGGCAACGACAGCCCCGGCAATCAATGAGAACACGCGGTATCGGCTCATCGGCTGCGCGCTGTCATACATAAGGGCTCCTGAATAGTTGTGTCCGTTGATGATTCATTGATCGATCTAGCCCACCGGAGTGAGATTGAAAGGCACGCCGGCGGTGTCGGTTCCCGGCAGCACCCCGCACGCTCCGGTGTCGTCGGTGGCCCACACTTGGCCCGCCAACGTGGTGGGATCCCACGAGTAATGGGCAGATCCTGGGCTCTGGGTGCCATCGGCGGTGCACTTGATCGCGGTGGAGTTGCCGACGTCGTCGACTCTCCACTGGCCACGGTCAACTCTGGCCTGCGCCGTTCGACCGTCGGCGAACACGACCTCGGCGCATCCGTTGCCACACGGGGTAAAGGTCCATACCTGCGCGGGATCGCCGATCTCGGTAGCCCAATAAGACCCGCTCATGTCGGCGGCCCAGGCCGGGGCGCTGGCGCCCAGCGCGATCGCGGCGAACACGGTGATCGTGGCACCCACCCGTGCATAGGCCATAGCGCCCAACCTCCCTTACCCGACTGCATTGGCCATGAGCGGCCCCTCATCGCAGCGACATCACCCCATCGGCCAGCATCAAGTCTGGTGCACGCGAGGATCAGCCCACCCCGTAGCGCACTACCTGGATTTCGATCCGGCACCCCGATCGACTACCTGGAATTCGATCCGACGACCCGATCGACGTCGTCGAACTCCGACACAAGGAGAGCCCCGAACCGGCATCAGGTTCGGGGCTCTTCTGTGCGCGAATTCGAATCCGAGGCGGCGATCAGCCTGGCAGGAGGCACGTCGACTTGGCGATGGTGCCGTTGTCAATATTTCTCAGGGCGTCTTGTTCTGCGTCTCCTTGCGTGGGGCCCCTGCCGCCCGCCCACTGGCTCCCGTTTCCAGCGATCGCGCCGCAGTCCGTGTAGCTGACCACCACGGTGCATCCCCGGTTCTTCAGGTAGTTGCACATGGCCAGCGCGCGTGATTCGGCCGAGGCCTGGTCGGGATACGGCGTTCCCAAACAGACCGTGTTCCCGGTGCTTGTGGCGCTGGCCGGCGCCGCACACGCGGCCCATTGATCGTCGGCGTGTGCGATCGGGCTCAAGGCGACGAGGGCGGCGCCCGCCGCGGCGATACCCGCTGCGGAGATTGCGATGGGCGCTCGAAAGCCGATGATTGACATGATCTTTCCTCTTCTCGATCGTGTGATCTGCGACGGTCACGGTCGGCGCCATGCTCGTTTTCAGGTGGAACTGATGTCCAGCGGCGAGGTGGTTCGTTGCAGCTCGGGTCGTTCTCGTGCAATCTTGGGCGCAGCGAAGGGTTCCGCGCCCCGTGCTGCCCTACCTGTATTTGAGGGCGGCTGCGACCAGGACTACCTGGTTTCTGCAGCGACTACCTGGACCCGTAAAACTGCTGTGCTCGACGAATCAGCTGACAGAGTTCGCGATGTCGTCACGGAACGGAGGCGGCAACGGAACCGCGAGGTCAGAGTTCTGCGAGGCGGACCGTCGCGCCGTCGTCTTCAGCTGTGGCAACGGATTACGTTTGCGTGAATGAGCACCGGACCTGCCATGAGCGCACTTGATGCTGCGGGGTCGCGCCAACCATCGATCTCCTTCCTGGCGACGGGTTCCGGTGACGAGGCGGAAACATAGGCGTTCTGTCCCTGCGGGTGTGCCATAGCGGACTACGTGGATTTCACGTCGATGGCGCGCACAACTACCTGTCTTTCGGTTCGATCGCCGAAAGCTGTTGTTAGCAAGGGATATCGGGTCTACCTTGGGTTCCGGTATTCCCGCGGCTGCAACGAATCTACGAGAATGATGTCAAGTCGCCTCATCTGAAGCACTTGAGACCAGATGGCCGGATATGCAACCGAAGGTAGTTCGCTACAGGTCATAGGGGAGCGAGATGGGCAATCGGCAATGAGGCCCCGGTGGCAGTTTCGGCGCCCACCGCTGTCGCCGTGCGTGGCGGATTTCTCGTGACAACGGGCGACGAGTACGAAGCGGCGCTGCGAAGCGTGCCCGAGGCGTATTCGCTGGCACTTCGCCTGCAAGATTCCGGTGTGGCCGACGATGTCATCTGTGGATACCTGCACATCGAGCGGGAGAGCCTGAGCACCTTGTTCGAGGTGGCGCGGCGCAAACTGAACAGCGCCATCGACAACACCGATGCTTAGGTCGGGATCAGGGCGCCTCCAGGGGGCTGCCCTAGATCGTGGAGTTGCTGGACGACGGCGGACAGTTCTGCACGCGACGACACTCCAGCCTTGCTGCTGGCCAGAAAGACGTGCCCCTCGACGGTTCGGACCGATAATGACATCGCTTCGGCGATATCCCGATTGGACAGGCCTTTGGCGACCAGAGCGGCGATCTCGTGCTCTCGCCGGGTGAATGGCAACGCCACCTTGCTCGCAGCCAGTGCTGGACTGACCGCGCCTCCGCACTGCACGGCCAGCATTTGAGCTCGGGCGCCTGAAGTCAGTGCGCTACCGCGTCGGCCGGCCGAGCGGTGACAGACGGCCGCTTGTGCCGCGGCGTCAGCCGCGGCCAGTGTGTCGCCGATCGTTTCAAAGCCACCTGAGACGTCATCCAGACTGGGCGCATCGTCGTCAGCCAGCGCGCGTGCATATCGGGCCGACAGCGGCGCCCGGGGTCCCTCCACCTGTTCGACAAGCTCTTCCAGTCGGCCGACCACACCGGCGTCGCCGAACTGCACGCTGGTTTGCAAACAAAGAACCTCGCGCGCCAACTGGTTGTGGCTTTTGGCAAATGCTGTTGCGCGCGAGGCGTTCTCGAGGGCAATTGTGGTTCGTCCCTGCGCCGCATTCACCCAAGCCGCCGCGAGTAGGTATCCCGATTCCACGTACTCGTACGCGGGATGTCGGCTTCGGTCCAATTTCTCCATCAAGGAAAGGGCGGCATCGATGTCGCCGGACCGCGCCAGCGCTTCGGTCTGCAGAATCCTGAATCGGTAGAACAGACCCGAAATCTCGCCGTATCCTCCGAAACTCTGCGCCGCCGAACGGAAAAATCGCTGGCAGGCCGCCAGGTCGCCTTTACCGAGGGCGGTCATGCCCCGCGCGGCAATTGCCATCGACCGTGACATCCCCGGCAGATCGGCATACCGACGATACTGTTCGTCGGTCACGGCAACCGCCTCGTCGACGTAGCCTGCCGCCAGCAGCGCGTAGGCGTGGAATTCGGCCAGGCCCGAGCCGTGGAAAGACTCT
Organism: uncultured Mycobacteriaceae bacterium; assembly: GCA_902826815.1. Taxonomy (GTDB): domain Bacteria; phylum Actinomycetota; class Actinomycetes; order Mycobacteriales; family Mycobacteriaceae; genus Mycobacterium. The sequence continues at coordinate 11,751 of CADEGF010000016.1, read as the reverse complement.
TCCTGCGGTGACTCTTCAAGCACGCGGTAACCCATCTTGGCCTGCACACCTGCGTCGGTCACACGACCGACGTCGCCAAGAGCAATCGTTTCGGCGGCATAGCCGATGACGCGGTTGTGGTCATTGAGCTGACCGCGATCGACGGTGGCAAGCGTCCTGATCGCTGCGGTCGGTTCGGCGGCCACCACTTCCATCGCGGCGCGGAACGTGCGCAGCGAATGGTTTCGGGCGTCATCGCCGAGGCTTATCGCATTCCCGATCACGGTGAGTGCCTCATCGGGTCTCCGCAACGGCCAGAACAGGTTCGCAGCGCGCAGGATCGATCCGTCGAAGAAGCCGTCCACGGCCAGTTCCGACGCATCGAGCGTGTCGAGGATTTCCTCGGCTTCGCTGCCCTTCTCCTGCAGGTACAGGACCCAGGCCAGCGGGATCTTCGTTTCGGGACCCGCGTGTGCGAGCACCGCGGCGCGCGCGAGTCGCTCTGCGAGGCCTATATCAAGTCGGCACCCGGCGATCTTCACCGCCGGGCTGAAGATCTTCACATCAGTGGGCAGGTCGGACTCCAGCCACAGCAGGCCGAGCCGAAGCAGGTCAGCTCCGGGCGTATCCGCCATGGCTTTTGCGACGCGTCCACGTAACCTCTTCAGCCGTAACGGTCCGCAGTTTGCCAGCCGAATCTCGCCGTATAGGGGGTGGCCGACAGAAACGCCATTTCCGGTGAGAGCCGCCGCGATCAAACCACGCCGCTCGGCAAATTCAATCGACTCCGGTTCGGCGAGACCCGCTAGGATCTGCCGGTCGATCGGTTCGGCGATCGCCACTAGGTCCACGACCTCTTGGACGTCCTCGGGCACCGCGCCGATCTGCTGTTCGACGAGTTCGACAAGTGACGGTGACGCCGATGGCGCTCCGGTCCAACACCATTCGCCGCCGACACGTGAAAGACGGCCTGACCGCTGTTCATCCTGGACAATGTGCCGCAGGAACAGGACGTTCCCACGGCTGAGCTCCCACAGCCCGTCGGCGCTGCTGGTGAGCATCGGACCATCGAGAACACGGTGCAGCAGACCTCGGGTCTCGTCGCGGGACAGCGGCTGTAACTCCAGCCTGGGCAGCAGTCCGTCCTTCCAGAGCGCCGTCACGGCGTCTGGTGTGGACTCGCCAGTGCGGATGGTGGCGACCACACTCGCCACCTCCTGCAGCACCAGTTGGTGCACGATCAGCGCCGATAGATCGTCGAGTAGATGAGCATCGTCGACCAGCACCAGCAAACGCCCACCGGCTGTACCTTCGGTCAACCCCGCGAACACTTTGCGCACCAATGCCGACGACGAGGAGTCCGAGTCATCGGCCCACCGCGCGAACGCTCCGAGCATCACCGCCCGACCCGTCGCGGTACCGGCCACCCGGCGCACCGACCATCCCGAGCGTGCCGCCACTTCGGCGGCCTCACGAGCCAATCGGGTCTTACCGACCCCGGCCGTTCCGGCAACGACGACACCCTTGTGCTCGCCATCGTCGAGCGCCTCGCCGATGAAGCCGAGTTCCTCCGAGCGACTCATCAGCGGCCAGCTATCTGCCATGGGCAGAATGCTAATGCCCCAGCTACCTCACAGCCGAGTCATTCTGTAAGATGCGCAACTTTGTTACCAAGGGACGCGACCTGCGGTAAGGCTGCGACTACCGTGGCGCCGGGCAGTGCCCGCGCGGAATCAGCGAGGCGGATGTCGCGGGAGAACCAGACGACGCCGGCGCACCGGTCGTGTTGGTAGGGGGTGGAGTTGGCGTGGACGAGACCGCCGACGAGGTCGTGGTTTTGGTCACGGTCACGGGCGGCCCCTTCTCACCGCCGGAGCAACCCGCTGCAAACACGCGACGACGGCAACGGCAACGCCGAACATCTTCATGCCTGACCCCTTCGCGGCCGCAGATTTGTCAGCGTGACGACACGTGATCTCACGGCGAAGTACCGTATGTGCCGCCATGCGGCGACCCAGGCTGACCCGTTGGGTTCTGGTTAGGCCCCGGCGCCGGCCATCCGCCGACCTGCTCCAGTGTCAGGGTGGCGCGGTTCAGGACCCAGTACCGCCCGTGGTTGTCGAGGTAGGCCGTTCGATTGTCGTCAACGGGCCGGTAGTCGGCCGGAAGAACTGGCGGGACGGCGTTTGAATGCCATTGCGGGATCGGCACGTTGTTGATGTAGGCGCAGCAGAAAGGGGAAGCGGGCCTGACTCGTGGGTCTACGGCGATGGGTTGTTTCGGGTCGATTGGTCCCGTTGCGGCAGTGGGTGTTTCGGGATCGACCACGATGGTTCCCGGGGGGTGCACGGTTCCGCCGACGACGATGGACGGCTCGGTGGGGGTGAACAGATCGTCGTCGGCGTACGCCGACGGACTGAGGGCGACTGCGGCAACGACAGCCCCGGCAATCAATGAGAACACGCGGTATCGGCTCATCGGCTGCGCGCTGTCATACATAAGGGCTCCTGAATAGTTGTGTCCGTTGATGATTCATTGATCGATCTAGCCCACCGGAGTGAGATTGAAAGGCACGCCGGCGGTATCGGTTCCAGGTCGCACTCGTCCAATGGCCATAGCGCCCAACCTCCCTTATCCGACTGAATTGGCCATGAGCTGTCCTCATCGCAACGACGTCATTCCAGTCGCCAGCGTCGAGTCTGGTGCACGCGAGGATCAGCCCACCCCGTAGCGCACTACCTGGATTTCGATCCGACGCCCCGATCGACTACCTGGATTTCGATCCGGCGCCCCGATCGACGCTGTCGGGGTGCCCGGCCGCAGGGTCCCGGGGCCGTCCAGAAGAGCGGCTGGGGTGGTGTGAGCGTCTCGGGTATGACGGCGATTGCGCCCGGCAGCTGCGACATTTCCCGGACACCTGTTCGTCGTGACCCAGCGGTGTCCTTTGACTCTCGACCGCGGGCAAATACGCACTTGACAGATGTGTACGGAATCGGCCTGTCGACGTGGATGATTCGGCACGCGGTGGACTCTCGAATACGGGCCAGCAGACCCCGTATCACCCTGGCAGTGTGGGGGTCAGGGGTTCGAATCCCCCTAGCTCCACTGTTTTGACTAGGCCGGTTTGCGGATTCGCCGGCAGTGATGGGTGTGCCGCCGCAGATCCGGCGCAACTCGTTGTGGATCCAGCCATGTGACGGCGGTGGGCGACCGAGACGAGCTCGTTGAGCTGGCAGCGATGAGCTCGAGCGCGATGTTGTCGGGATCGCCAAACTCGAGAATGTGTGAGATGCCGATACCTTTGATCGGTCCATGTGCGATGCCGAGATGGTCGAGATGTGCTGCGGCGGCGTGCAGCTCGTCTCTGCCGTTCAACCGGTGGATGGACGTCGTATTTATAGCCATGACCTCCATGCTGCAAGGATCCACGATAGGGTCGGTCAGGGCGGGATCGGAGAGACCGAAAGGCCGACTCGTGGGCGCAATCCGGAGGATCTTGGCCATCATCGCGGCGCTCGTGACAGGCGCAAGCATTGGCATCGGACCTGCGCTCGCCGACCCCGAAGACGATCTCGCCGCGCAGCTCGATGCCGCGATCGAAGCCAGAATCGCCGCGATGGGTGTTCCTGGCGCCATTGTCAGCCTGAACATCCCCGGCCGGATCTCCTACGACAAGACGTTCGGCGTCGCCGACACCGCTACCGGCGCGCCGATGCTCATCGACGACTTCACCCGAATCGGCAGCGTCACCAAAACCTTCACCGGTACCGCGATCCTGCAACTCGTCGACCAGGGCAGGATCCGGTTGAGCGATCCGATCTCCAAGTACGTCGACGGTGTGCCGTCCGGCGACGTGATCACGCTGGACCTGCTTGGCCGGATGCGCACCGGTCTGCCCGACTACACGGAGATCGACGCCTTTCTGCCCCGGGTCTACAGCGAGCTGCCCACCGGCCCCGACGCATTCGCCACCACACCGCGGGAGCTCGTGGATGCGGCGTTCGCGCAGCCGCTGGAATTCCCGCCGGGCACCCAGTGGAAGTACAGCAACACCAATACCGTGCTGCTCGGCATGGTGATCACCAAGGTGACCGGTCTCTCCCTCGGAGATTACTTCCAGCAGAACATCTTCGACCCACTCGGCTTGACTCACACCAGCTATCCGCCGAACGGACTCATGCCGACGCCGTATGCGCACGGTTACAACAAGTCCCCGGAGGGTGAAATCTTCGACGCCGCCCTGTGGAATCCGTCCTGGGGTGACGCCGCGGGCAAGATCGTCTCCAACCTCGCCGACATGAAGCTCTGGGCGTCGGCGTTGGGCAGGGGCACATTGCTGCAACCCGCCACTCAGGCGCAACGCGTCAGCGACGGGTTCTCCGCTGCGCCTGGCGTTAACTACGACTTCGCCATCTTCGACGTGCACAAGTGGGTCGGCCACAACGGAGACATCCCCGGGTATGCGACCGTCGTTGTATACCTGCCGGAACAGGACGCCAGCCTGGTGGTGTTCGTGAATTCCGATATTCCCGAACTGCATTCGGCGGGCCAGATCGCGTATGAAATGACGTCCATCGCCACCCCTGGAAATCTCTACGAAGTAGGACCCAAGCCGCCGGAACTGCTGCGGGAGCCCGGCCAATGACCGGCGCCCGGCCTTGCGACGGCGGCGTGCCACAATCGCCGTCGTGCAGGTAGGGATGACGATGCCGGTGATGGAACCGGACCTCGATGCGACGATCCTCGAGACTTGGGCCAGGACCATCGACGACGGGCCGTTCTCGTCGCTGTGCTGGGGTGAGCGGATCGCGTTCGACAATCCAGAGGCGATCACGCTGCTCGGCGCGCTGGCGGCATGGACGGACCGCGTGCGGCTGGTGACAACCGTGGTGGTGCCTCAGCTACATGACCCCGTGATGCTCGCCAAATCATTGGCGACCGGTGACATGCTCAGCGGCGGAAGGCTCACCGTCGGCCTCGGAGTCGGCGGACGGCGCGAGGACTACGACGCAGTCGGCGCCGACCCCGCGACGCAGACGATGCGGGGGATGGCCGAGCGGGTCGCGGTGATGAAGCGGATATGGGCCGGTGAGAACGTGACCGACTCCGTCGTCCCTGTTGGGCCTGCACCTGTGCAGAAGGGCGGCCCACAGCTACTGGTCGGAACGATGGGCCCCAAGACGGTGCGGTCCGCCGCCGCATGGGCCGACGGCCTGGCGGGCACCACGCTGGACCTCGACACCACCAAGCAGAACGAGCTGTATGACGTCGCGCGGACGGCGTGGGCTCAGGCCGGAAAGCCCAAACCGCTTCTCGCCACTTCGTTTTGGTTCGCGCTCGGCGACGGCGACGAAGCGCGCGCGCAGGTGCACCGGCATCTGCGCCGCTATATGAACTGGATACCTGCAGAGTACGTCGACGCGATGGCACCCAGCACCGGCTGGGCAGGCACCGAGGACGAATTGTTAAGCGTGCTCAAACGATTCGGCGATATCGGCACCGACGAGGTCCATCTCATCCCGACCAGCTCGGATGTCGAACAGGTGCGCAGGGTCGCCGACGTCGTCAGGGATTTCGGGTAGGCGGCGTGTAGTTGTCGTACACCTTCTTGTAGTACGACGTCAGGGACTTCGGGCCGATGAACCGCATCACAGTCACCGCCACCAGCCCGGTCAAGTTCTTCGACGACTGGTCCCAAACCGCGTGCACCGCGCTGCCGCCCCCGGCCCGTGGCGTCGCCGTCAACGACATGAACCCGCCCGGGTTGAGCGCGTCGGCCTGCACCACCGTCAGCGTCACCGTGCCTGGCGTAGACCAGTCGTAGCGCCATCGCGCCCACAGTTTCGGGAAGTCCTGGCCCTCGCGGATTTCGGCGTCGGTTTCACCGAGGTGGTAGATCTCGAACGCTGCTTCGGAGGACGCGGGCCAGCGGCGTGCCCGGTCGGATGTGAAGTCGGTCATCAGCTCGATCACCTGCTCGGGCGTTGAGGTCGTCACGAAGTCGAATTCGAACGTGGTGCGCACGGCCCGAACGTATCAGCTGGTCGGCGCGGTGGCAGGCTGCAGGCATGACTGACGGAAATGCGATGCCACCCGTCGTGTCGCGCCTCGATTGGGAGAAGGCGCGCGCTGAACTGCTCGTCAAGGAGAAGGAGCTCACCCGGCACAGGGACGCGGTCAGTGCGGCGCGGCGACGGTTGCCGATGGTGGAGATCGCCGAGTCGTACACGTTCGACTCCGAGGCCGGGCCCAGGTCGCTGCTCGATCTCTTCGATGGCCGCAAGCAGCTGATCGTTCAGCACTTCATGTTCGGGCCTGACTGGACGGAAGGATGCGACGGCTGTTCGATGATGGCCGATTCCATTCCTCCGCTGTCCCACCTCAATGCGAAAGACACGTCTTTCGTGCTGATTTCGCGTGCACCGCTGGCCAAACTGCTGGCTTTCCGGGATCGCATGGGCTGGGCACTTCCCTGGGTGTCCTCGGCGTCGACGACGTTCAACGAGGACTTCCACGCGACGGTCGACGGAGAAGAGCGGCAAGCGATCAGCGTGTTCCTTCGGGACGGCGGGCGCATCTTTCACACCTGGTCGACGTTCGCCCGCGGCGAGGAGCCGTTCATGTTGGTGTTCGATCTGCTCGACATCACCCCGTACGGGCGGCAGGAGAGCTGGGAGGATTCGCCGCCGGGCCGGCCGCAGCAGCCGCCGTACGAATGGATGCGGTTGCACGACTCGTACTGAGGTACCCGCGGTGAATTGAAAATCTTCGCAGGTGTCAATTATGCTTAGCTAGCCGTTTTGCCGACGGCTTTCATACAGTGCGCTGAGCAGGAAGTTTGCGATGATCAAGGTATCTGCGGCAATCGCGGACAGTGCTGTGCTGGTTTGCGCGCGAGCCGCTTGGGGCCGACGGGCATGACCAATGCACGCGAGCAGGACCCGACGCCGGATGAGCATCAGTCGGTCTCTCCGGCGGAGCCGACGGACTGGGTCAAGCCGGTCGAGCTGATCGAACTGCTGCAGCGCCGCACCGAGAAGCGAAGGCAACGCGAGGCTCCGACGTCGTCACCCTTCTATGACGCCGAGTTCGTCGCCAGCCACCGCACGCGGCGGAAGCGACGGTCCACCTAGGCCTTAGGCCTCTTCGGCCTCGTCGTCTTCGTAGTCGGTCTCGTCGTCGTAGTCTTCGTCCTCAAATTCGTCGTCGTAATCCTCGTCCTCGTCCTCTTCGTCGACGTAGGGGGTATTCAGCCCGGCCAGGTGGTCCGGGTCCGCGGTGATCTGCTCCCACTTCGTGGGTGGGTGGTACTGAGCCCACGTCTCCTCGTCGCCGAAGTGGATGGCGAGCACGCCGCCTTCCAGGAACTCGAAGCCGTCATCGTCACCGAAGTCCTGCGGTTGTGCCTGCCCGCTGAAACGCACCTTGAACGCCATGGCGGCCAGTTTTCCACGACAGGGTGACGGCGCCGGACGGCCTACCTGCGACTGCTCCGAAGGCCCTTCCAGTGCGCGAACGAGAGTGGTAAAGCTGGCCCACATGACAACAGTGGGAGAGACGGACGAAACGCCGACCGGACGCACCATGTTCGGACACCCGATAGGGCTGGCCAACCTCTTCGGCGTCGAGTTATGGGAGCGGTTCTCGTTCTACGGGATGCTCACGATCCTCGGCTACTACCTCTATTACACCGTCACCGAGGGCGGCCTCGAGCTCCCGAAAGCCACCGCGACAGGCATCGTCGGCGCCTACGGCGGCTTGGTCTACCTCTCCACAGTGCTGGGCGGCTGGATCGCCGACCGGGTACTCGGCATGGAACGCACCGTCTTCTACGGAGGCGTTGTGGTCATGTTCGGCCACATCGCGCTCGCGATCCTCCCGGGTCTGTCCGGCGTCGCCGTCGGTCTCGTGCTGGTCGCCCTCGGCTCGGGCGCACTGAAGGCGAATGCGTCGTCGCTGTTGGGCACCCTCTACGAGAAGGGTGACGCGCGCTGCGACGGCGGGTTCACGCTGTTCTATCTCGGCATCAACCTCGGCGCGTTCATCGGCCCGCTGATCACCGGTCTGCTGCAGACGCGGATCGGCTTCCATTGGGGCTTCGGCGCCGCCGCGGTCGGAATGGCGCTCGGCCTCGCCCAGTACGTCTTCTTCCGCAAGAACCTCGGCGACCACGGCCGGAATGTGCCGAACCCGTTGCCGCGCAGCGGTATCAAGTTCATGGTGGCTGCGGCCATCTTGGTGATCGCCGTCATCGCCGTCGCCTTCGTCACCGGCCTGGTCAAGCTGGCGAACCTGTCGCAGGTCACCACCGGCGTGATCATCGTGGCGTCGATCGCCTACTTCACGGTAATGCTCACCAGCTCGAAGGTCGAAGCCGTTGAAAAGACCCGGGTGCGCGCTTTCATTCCGCTCTTCATCGCCAATGCGGTGTTCTGGTCGCTGTTCCAGCAGATCTTCACCGTCCTCGCCGTGTACTCCGACGAGCGGATGAACTGGTCGATCTTCGGGTGGACGGCGCCGTCGAACTGGATCGGCTCCATCGAGCCGGTGTGGATCATCCTGCTGTCGCCGGTGTTCGCGATCATGTGGACGAAACTAGGCAACCGCGCACCGACGACGCCGCGCAAGTTCTCATACGGTGTGATCGGCATGGGTGTGGCGTTCCTGCTGTTCCTGCCGATGGCGGGCACGGAGGGCCAGACGGTCCCGGCTCTGTACGTCGCAGCGGTTCTGGCCGTGTTCGCGATCTCAGAGCTGCTGCTGTCACCGATCGGACTGTCGGTGACGACAAAGCTTGCGCCGGAAGCGTTCCGCGCGCAGATGATGGCGCTGTACTTCTTCTCGGTCGGCCTCGGCACGTCGATGTCGGGAGTGCTCGCCAAGTACTACGACGCGAGCCGGGAGTTCGCCTATTTCGGGATCATCGGCGCGGTCGCGATCGTCGCAGGCGTGGTCGTCTTCGCCCTCTCGCCCTGGATCAGCCGCGAGATGGAAGGCGTGCACTAAGGTTTGTGCAGAATTGCCCCTCGGGCGTCCAGGCGCTTAGATTCCGAATCGTGGACTCCGTGCAGGCTTTCGAACTGGCCGATATCGACGCAATCGGGCAGGGCGAGCTCGTCGCTGGGGGTGAGATGTCCGCAGTTGAGCTGCTCGACGCAGCAATCCTCCGGCTCGAGACGGCTCGAGACCTCAATGCCGTCATCTGCGATCTCTTCGACCGCGGGCGTGAGCAGGCTGCCGAACTGGATGCCTCGGGCCGCGCGCGCAACGGTGAATCCGGCCCGCTGGCAGGGGTGCCGTTCCTGCTGAAGGACCTCGGCATGTCCCTGGCCGGTACACCGGAGGCGATGGGTTCGCGGGCTCTGCGCACTCAGGTCGCGACGGAGACGGCCTGGGTCGTGGACCGCTACCTGTCGGCAGGGTTGGTGGTCTTCGGCAAGACCAACACCCCCGAGTGGGGCAACCACTGCACCACTGAGCCGTCCCTGTTCGGCCCGACAGTCAATCCGTGGTCGCCGTCGGTCACCCCTGGCGGATCGAGCGGTGGATCGGCTTCGGCGGTGGCCGCAGGCGTGGTTCCCGCTGCGTCGGGCGGCGACGGCACGGGTTCCATCCGCGTGCCCGCCTCGTGCTGCGGGCTCGTCGGTCTCAAGCCGCGCCGCGGGCGCAGCTCGTTCGCGCCTGACGCGGGACATTCGCTGGAGGGGTTGGCCGTTGCGAACGCGCTCACCCGCACCGTGCGGGACAGTGCCGCGCTGCTCGACACCATCGCAGGCACCGCCCCAGGAGACCCGTACTACGCTGCACCGCCGACGACCACCTATCAGGCCGCGATCGCCAATGAGCCTGCGGCGCAGCGCATCCTGCTGGCAACGGCCTCTCCGTTTCCTGGCTCACCGACCGATCCGGCAATCGTGGCGGCCGTCGAGGCAACCGGAAAACTGCTCGCCGAATTGGGCCACACCGTCGAACCAGGTGCTCCCACAATCGATCCCGATGTCGTCGCCGATGCGATCGCAACGCTTCACACGGTCAGCAACGTTGAACTACACGCGCTCGCCACCTGCCACCTTGGCCGCGAACCGGCGGAAGACGAATTCGAGCCGAGCACCTGGGTGATGGTCCGCGATGGCTTCACCACCACCGGCGCGCAGTACGCAGGCGCGATCGCTGATGTGCACGCCCAGACGCGGCGCTTCGCCGCCGGCATGGCTGGGCACGACGTACTCCTGGTTCCGACACTGCTGACGACCCCGCCCCCGTACGCGCTGCTCGACCAGCCACGCGGCACCACAAGGGCGTTCTTCGATGTCGAATTCGCCACTACGGGTTGGACCTCGCTGGCGAATGTCACCGGCTGGGCCGCCATCTCGCTGCCGCTTTCCACGACCGCCGACGGCCTGCCGATCGGTGTCCAGCTGATGGCGCCGGACGAGACGGTGCTGCTGCAACTGGCCGCCCAACTCGAAGCGAAAGCGCCATGGGCAGAGCGGCATCCGCCGAGGTGGCTGACCTAGGAACCGTCGGCGCTGCCTCACAGGATTGAACCCACCGCGCCCCCAACTCGTGCGAACAGTATCACCGTCGATCAAGGGGGATAGCATGCATGTCCGAACGCGCTCACATGCCGGCCTGGCAGCCACCGGGGTTGCCGTGGCGGGAATCGCAGCCATGGCCGCAACACCGCTGGCTCCGGCACCGCAGACACAATCGGCAACGCGCGATGTCAGGTTGTCCGCTGACGACGTTCCACTCGGCGGACTGCTCACCAGCTTTCTGGGAAATCAGGTGGTCTACTGCGCGGCCATCTGCCCGCCACTGGTCAATACCGGGGTGACGGCCGCCGCGACGACGCTGCGGACACCGGTGACGTTCCTCGCGGCAGTGCAGTCGGGCGACTTGTTGAAGGCGATCGGCACTACGGCCGCATCGGTGACTGGGCCGACCAACGCCGCGCTGGCTGCAGCCAGCGACGCGGACACCACGGTTGCGGTCCCCAAGGCGTCGAACACGTTCGAGGTCGGTGTGATCGGCCTGCTCAATCTCGTTCCCGCAACTGCGGGCGGTCTGCCCGCCGTCGGCGCAGCCCTCGAGGCTTTCCGCGAACAAACCTTCGAGGCGCTCAACTTGCCGATCCCGGTTACCGGGCCAACGGTGATGCCGAACGGAGTGGTGCAGGTCGCGGCGTTGGGTGCGATCAGGGTGGGCGAAGCCGTCGTCTTCCCGGCATTCAACGACGTCCTGCAAGCCGCCGTTGGAGTCCCTGACGCCGCGGCGCAGGAACTGGCGGCCACCGGCGATCCGGTACGGGCAGCGGCTGCCGGGGTCAACAGCGCGGCCGGGTCGGTGAACGCCGCGGTCAACGTGGTGGCGAAGTCCGTGGTCACCGCAGCCTCCGACATTCGTAACGCGGCGACGCAGTCGTCAAGTCGAAGAGCAGTCGTGCAAAGCGTAAAGCCCTCTACCGCAAGGACGTCAGTCCTTCCGTTCGCGAATCCTGCTCGTCGGTCGACTAGCACGGCCAAACACGCCGCCAAACCCGAGACGAACAGCTCACACCCACTGCGCAACGTCGCGTCCAAAGTTTCTCAGGCGGCGCGAAGCATTGCGAAGGATGCGTCGGAAGGGCCGCGTCACGCAAAGTCGAACAAGCACGCCTCGTAGAAGGTGACGAGCGTGTGGCCTCGGGCCGCGATCCGGCGAGCGTGACGGAACTACTAGTCCTGCGTAGCCTTTTCGGGGTCGACCTCGACGGTGACCGGCCTCATCGCT